>CALVFY010000013.1 GCA_944326945.1 uncultured Rikenellaceae bacterium | reverse complement strand
CATCATGGAACTATATTGCTTTTTCTGTTATGCTATTGAGAAAATGGGTAAGGAAAAGAAAAGTTTAAATCACTTCTTATTTAATTCCGGGTTATTCGATGTCTCCTTCCATGATACACCGGATGTGGCGTGCGGCACTGGTTTTGCTCTGATCCATCCATTTCCCGTCGGAGAAGCGCAGGCAGTAGACATTGGTTGCGGTCCGTTCGGTGCTGGTCCAGTAGGTCTTGCCCTCGTAGTTGAACGTGTGTCCGTTGTTGGAAGCGATGGTCGCATTGAAGGCTTCCCGGCCGTATTCGTCGATGTTCTCGTAGAGTTGCTGTACCTCGTTCTTGGCGGGTAGATACCAGGTGCCGGCAGGAGCCTTGTCGTCGCAGTATTTCACAGCAACGTAGATCGAGAAATTGGGGGTAGCCTTGTAGATGGGAACATTGTTCCGACCGTCATTCGTGTCGTCGGCGCCGACCAGTACGCGTTCCGAGTCTTTCTGTTGCCAGTAGACGGAGAAATTCGGGTTACCGTCGATCAATGCTGCAGCTTTGTATTTGCCCGTGATCCGATTGACATAGTAGATGATGCCTCCGTCGCGAATGGTACCGATCAGCGGATCTACTTCTGGTTTGAGGGCTTGGTTGAGAGTGAAGGTTACATCGGCGGTATTTTCGTCGGTACCGGCGGTGACGGTAACCTCTGCCGAACGCAATGCTCCGGTGGTGTTGGCCTCCGTGGAGGTAATGACCAGCGTGCTGCCGTCGAACGAAGTGGTGTACCAGGAGGCTGTGGGGGTAGAGGTAAAGGTAGCCTGGTTGGACACCAATGGAATGCGTAGTTCATCACCCTGTTTCCCTCCGAGCGTATAGGCCGTTTGACCTACGGAGATCTCTGCGGGTTCGTCTTTCATGGTATTTTGTAGAATGACGAATGTGGTTTCTGCCGTATTGCCGCTCTCTCCGGCAGTCAGAGTGACCTCCTGGCTTTTTTGTTCCTCTCCATCATTGGTGGTTTTGGTGGTGATGATAAGCGCTTTCCCTACGAATTCGGTGGAGTACCAATCCGTTTCCGAGGGAGCAATCGTGAATTGAGTCTGATTGGATATGATCACGATATTTTTGATCTTGCCCGCAATGGCTGATATGTTGAATGATTTTGCTGAAACGGCTACATTAGCCTCTTCGGGAGCAGTCGATTCATCGTCGTCGTCATTTCCGTAGTTGGGGTCTTCGTAGTTGACTACCACCATCTCCTTGTTGCAGGCGGTAAAGGTGCAACAGAGGGAGAGCGTGACGAGGCAAATAAGGCAAATGAATAATTTTTCCATGGCTGAAAGTTGTGATTTGTGGGCTGCAGTGTTTACTCGGCGTCGAAATAGGCAGCCAGTTCGTACACATTGTAATTGAAGCGTCGCATGTAGGCGGCAAAATAGGGATACAATTCGTAGTAGTTGTCATAAAGGCCTTTGTTGGCCGGTTTTCCACCGGCGTCGTCGCCGTCTTCGTCCTGGTAGCGGAACCATTGCCAACCGATACAATTCTTGGCTTCGAGCAGTCCCAGTGCAAAGTGTTGGAAGGCGTAGGCTTTGTCTTTTTCGGTTCGGACAGCAAATCCTGCTCCCGAGTCGTTCGACAGGTCGTTGTCCAGGGCTTTAGTATAGAATTCGGTGACGATAAAGGGTGTGTTGGGAGCCCAACGTTCCCAATTGGGGATCCAGTCGGTCAGTTCGGGAGTCCAACGAGAATAGTAGTTGATGGAGATCACGTCGCAATATTTGCCGGCGGCGCGGATCACTCCTTCCAGATACTTGGGAGTGCCGTGCAGTCTTGAGCCCATGAACATTACGCCGGGAGCCACTTCGTCGCGGGCCTCTTTCACGGCTTTATAGTATTTTTCGGCTACGATACCTGCAAATTCGCTGTTGAGTTCGTCCGTGACGGTCTGGGTGTTTTTCGACTCCATGAACGCATGGGCAGCCAGGTAGGCCGGATTTTCATGGTCACTCACGGCCAGAAACCGGTCCAGAATGCGTGAATTCATCGAACTGAAGTCGATTTCGTTGTCGGAGTAGAAACCCAGAATATTGGGGTCGTCTTTGTAGGGGGTGAGTTCGTAGTTGATATATCCTTTGACGAACTCTTCCCATCCCTCGTAGAATACCAAACCGGCTTTGTTGGCCTCCAGACCTCCGGGATATTCCAAACCCCGTTGGTTCTTGAAATTGCCCAGCGTACCGAATGAGGGCGACAGGGAGAGAGGTGCTTCGGGATGTGCCGCGTTGTGATTCTGTATGGCTTTATAACCGCCGGGTTCGGGGCCTGTGCAGAAGGCTCCTGTGCCATGGATCCCCAGAAACGCCAATTCGGCCTGGAGTTGACGGATCCACTCTTCGTCGCTGCCGTATTTTTCGTTCCATGCGGCGATGTTGCGATCCGAACTGCCTCGGCGTACGGAGGTAATGGAACGCTCGTAATGGATATATCCTTCGGGATCGATGATCCACCAGCGACCGTCTACTTTCTTTACATAATAACGTCCGGTAGCACCTTGATTGGGCATTTGAGTATTGCTGCCGTATTTGTTGGTCTTGGCTTTGTACACCTCGCTGCGGTAGTCGGGCATGAAGTCCGACATGTTGCGTAATACACGAGTCAGTTCGGTCGTCCAAGGTCCACTGGGTGAGGTGGCTCGTTCCACCAGAATGGGACGATACAGGCGAGGCCTTTGTGACGGGGTGAAATTGACGGCTGTCAACGAAGGAGGAAGATTCTCGACGAAACCGATATCTTCCTCTTCTCCCGGGATTTTTTGGTCGGATTCGATAAAGGTTGGTTGTCGTGTTGTTTTCCCATCGTCGTCCTTGCAGGAGGCAAGGAGAAGCGATACAATCCCTAACGATAAGAACAGAGTAAATTTCTTCATCATATGGTTGGTTTTAGGTTGATATTTTTAGCGGTCTACCGAAACAAAGAGACAAAATTTCCTCTACGCGGGGCATCTCCCGCGTACAAATAAGTTTCAAAATCATACAATACATCAGAAAGTCGGACAAGGGTACTCTTCGGGACTGTTTTGAGGGTCCCGGGCCGAAAACGTGTTTAGGCGAAGTACTCTTTGCGATATACGTTGGGCGATTTGCTGTATCGGTCTTTGAAGCATTTGATGAAATAGCTCAGGGTGTTGAATCCTGTTCGGTATGCTATCTCGGAAATGCTCATCTGGGGATTGGCCAGTAGAAGGGAAACCGATCGTTTCAACCTGACATCGATGATAAACTCATTAGGAGTCATGCCGGAAAGACCTTTGATTTTGGAGAAAAGATAGGTCCGGCTCAACCCCATTTCCCGGGCGAAGGTTTGAATGTCGAAATCCGGATTATCGAGATTCGACTCTACCACAGACGTGGCTTTATGAAGCAATTCGCTGTCCATCGGATTGGATGAAAGCATATCGACCGTAAAAGTCGGTTCGTTACGGTATTTCTGTTGCAGCCGTTGACGTCCTGAGACCAGATTGTTGCAGCGTGCCAGCAGTAATTTTACTTCGAAAGGTTTGGTGATATAATCATCGGCACCGGTCATCAGACCCTCTATCTCATGCTCTTCGGCCCGGCGAGCTGTCAACAGTACCACTGGAATATGACAGGTGGCATAGTCGCTTTTGAGAATCCGGCACATCTCCGTTCCGAACATCCGAGGCATCATGATATCACTCAAAATGATATCGGGCATTCGTTTCCGAGCCAATTCGATACCCTTTTTGCCGTCTTCTGCGGTGAGTATTTCGTAGGTGGGCGAGAAGATTCGAACCAGAATTTCCCGTACCTCTTTGTTGTCTTCCACAAGGAGGATTGTGGCTTGTTTGGGTTTTTTGTTTTGATCTGATTCGGAAATGTTTGTCAAACTGATGTTGTGATTGAAATGGGCGATGACTTGCTCCTCTGCTGATGATTTTATCACTTCGATATGGGGATCGGTGGCGGATAGCTCTTTGGGAAGAGTGAGGGTAAAGCAGGCTCCTTGGTTCGGTGTGCTTTGGGTGGAAATAGTCCCTCCGTGCATTTCGACGATACCTTTGGCCAATGATAATCCGATTCCGGAGCCGTGAATCGGAAGTTTTTCATTCGTTTCGGCTACTTGATAGAAACGATCGAATATGAATGGAAGATCTTGTTCGGAAATCCCCGGTCCGGTGTCGGAGATGGCAATTTCGATCATGTCGGTTTGATCGGTAATCGTGAGCGAGATCTTGCCTCTTTCGGGAGTGTATTTGAAAGCATTGGAGAGTAGGTTGCAAATCACCTTCTCCATTTGATCGGGATCGAACATTGCTTCTGCGGTTTCGGAGTTGGAAAAGAAATTGAATTCGATCGACTTTTGTTTGGCCAGATCTTCGAAGGAGAGGAAAATTTCCCGAATAAAATCGACTATGTTTTGTCTGTGAACCTTTAGTTTCATGAAACCCTGCTCCTGACGGCGCATGTCGATCACTTCGTCAACCAGTCGTCTCATCCGTTTCGAGTTCTTGTACACGCTTAGAATGCTGGAATAGATGGATGGTTTCATGTCGTTGTGCATCAACAGTAGCTCCAATTGAGCGTCTATGAGGGTTAACGGCGTACGGAATTCGTGGGAGATGTTGGTAAAGAATCGAAATTTGGATTGATTGACCTCTTCGATGTGTTTTTTCTCGCGTTTTTCGGCTTCGAGCGAGGAACGCAACCGGATCCATTTTGTATCTTTTTACCGTTCCGTCGGGAAGAATCCGATAGAGACCTTCGCCGCGACTGGCAATCCAAATATTCCCTTTGGAGTCGCCGGAGATGGAGTTGGCTTCGACCATGGGAATATGTTGAAGTATGTTTTTTTCGCGGCCTATCCGATAAAATCCGTGGAAAACGGTTGAAAAACAGAGTTCATCGGAGTCGGTGACCCAGAGGGACGAAATGACTCGTTTTGTTTTTCGGTCGGGGAAAGAGAAATAGGGTGTCAGTTTTTCGGAGCTGAGATCATACGTATAGATATCCGATCCCAGGGCTATCCATAATACACCGTTTTCCCAACAGATGGCTCTTACCCCGTGTTCCAGAATGGTTTTGAAGGTATTGGTCTCGATGTCGTACAAAGAGACGCTTTCCAATCCTTTGATAAAAAGGTGCCCGTTCCGGTCGCCGCAAATGTGTCGGATATTGTTTTCGTGGATGCCCAGGGAATCTTTTTTATTGGGCTTGAATACGTCGATACGAGATCCGTCGTAGCGATTCAGACCGTCGAGTGTCCCGATCCAGACGAATCCGAATTCGTCCTGGTAGATGGAGTTGATGGTGTATTGAGATAATCCCTCCTCGATATTTATTCGTTGAATATTGATCTCTTTGGAGAAATTGCCGTAGCACAACCAGCTGTATGTTAGTAGCAATATTGAAAGTATATGCTTCACGAATGAATAGGTTAGTGGTCGAAAGTGAATAAATGATACACAAATATAACCAATAAAATAGGGAAAAATGAAAAAGTGGTGGAACAGGGTTGTGGACGGCAACATTGTTTTAATAAAAAAACTCCGCGAAATTTCGCGGAGTTTTTTTATTGCAAAGAGTGGGTCCTATAAAATCCGGATCGTATCTTTCAGGCGAATGTCTTCGCTCGAGGCTCCGATCATGATGTCGAATTCTCCCGGTTCTACCGTCCAGTTCATATTTTTGTCGAGCAGCTGGAGATGGGAGGGATTCAGTTGGAAGGTGACGGTTTTGGTCTCTCCCGGAGCCAGCGAGATGCGTTCGAATCCACGCAATACGGAGGTATAGGTGATGACGCTGCTCACCTTGTCGGTCACATAGAACTGTACCACCTCGTCTCCTTGGCGGGTACCCGTATTGGTCACTTTGCAGCTGACGGTGAAAGAGCCTCCCGGATTATTTTCCTTAGGTGTGATTTGCAGATCGGAATAGGCAAAGGTGGTGTAGCTCAATCCGTGGCCGAAGGGGTAGATCGGACCCAATACGCGGGTTGAACCTGCTCCTTTGAGCCCATTGGAGGGTTGTGCTCCGTGGGACCCTTTCTTGTAGGGGAAATTCAGCTCGATCTGTCCGGTTGTTTTCGGGAAGGTGATGGTCAGCTTGCCTCCGGGATTATTCTCTCCGAAAAGCGTTTCGGCGATCACCTCGCCACCCTCTACCGACGGGAACCAGGCCTCCAGAATGGCCGGAACGTGTTGGTCGGCCCAGTTAATGGTCAGGGGCTGGCCGTTGACCAGTACCAATACGACGGGAACTCCCGTGGCATGAAGCGCTTCGAGCAGTTGTTCCTGACGTCCGGGCAATTCCAGCGAGGTACGTGAATGCCATTCGCCGGTATGTTTCACATCTTCTCCCAGTACGGCAATGATCACATCGCTCTTGCGGGCCTGACGAACCGCCTCCTGGATCATGTTACGTTCTTTGGCTGTCAGCGGATCATTTACCAGTTCCGAATTGGGCCAGTTGGCGTCTGCCGCATCACATCCTTTGGCATAGTTGACCACAACTTTGTCGCCCACCAGCTTGCGGACTCCTTCCAGAACGGTGACCGGAGTCAGCGAATTCGGTCCGTAGCGGCTGATCATGAAGTCACCTTCGTCGGCCAGCGGTCCGGCTACGAGGATCCGTTTTACTTTGTTCTTATCCAGCGGCAGGGTATTGTTTTTGTTTTTGAGCAGTACCATGGATTGGCGTTGCATCTCCTTGGCAAAATCGAGATGTTTGTCCATCCCGGCCACGTTGACGGATTCGGGTGATTCGTCGGTGTAGGGCGTGTCGAAGAGTCCGAGACGGAATTTCACGGTCAACACCTCCCGTACGCGCTGGTCGAGCACCTCTTGCGACAATTTGCCCGATTGCACCAGACGACGGATCGGCATGATGAAGTCGGCTGGCGGAGTGAAATGGGTACGGACATTCAGACCGGCCTCCAATACCTGACGAACGGCCTCGTCGTAGGTGTCTGCCACCTGGTGTTTCGTCTGGACGAACTCTACGGCTTCACTGTCACTCACCACATAGCCGTCGAATCCGTATTGCTGACGCAGCAGTTCGGTGAGAAAATAGTGGCTGGAGGAGATCGGTTCGCCGTTCCAGTCGTTGTAGCTGCTCATCACGCCCAGAGGTTTGGCCTCCTGGATGACTCTGCGGAATGGATATAGATACATCTCGTGGAGTTCGCGCGGAGCGACATGCGGATCCGTTCGGGCATATCCGTCCCGGCCTCCTTTGGGAACGCTATATACGGCGAAGTGTTTCAGTGTGGCCGCAGTCCCCTGGGATTGGATGCCTTTGACCATCTGGATACCGAGTTCGGCGATCAAATAGGGATCCTCTCCGTAACACTCCAGTGTACGACCCCAACGGGGATCACGTGCCACGTCCAGAATGGGAGCGTAGATATTTTTATACCCCAGAGCTTTGGCCTCCTTACCGACAATCTCTCCGGCCTGTCGGACCAGTTCCCGATTCCAGGTCGAACCGATTCCGATGGGGGCCGGCAGTGAGGTGGCTTTACTGTGGGTGAGTCCATGAATGCCTTCGTTGGTGAATTCGACCGGGATTCCGAGTCGGGTCTCCTCGATAAACCAACGCTGGATGGCATTTTTCGCTTTGACATGAGCGGTGTAGTCCAAAATCAACTCCGGTGTACGTTCCAGACCGGAGCCCACGCCATTGAGCATTTCGTCGATATTGGCGATACCGTCTTTCCACACCTCGTTTTTCCATGCGGAGGTAGGCAGCGAATCTTTCAGCACCCGACCGAAGCCGTAGAGTGTGGCCAGCTGGCAACTCTTCTCCTCGAGGGTCATCTGAGAGAGCAGATCTTCGACCCGTTCCGATATGGGGCGAGTCGAATCTTCATAGAGATCTTTTTTCCCGTTTTTGTTGAAATCCATCCATCCATCATGATAGATGTCGGAGGATTGTTGGGCTGAAGTTTCCAAAAAGAGGCCGCTACCCATCAAAAATGTTAAAGATACTATTAGAACTTTTTTCATATAAGTGTGTTTAAAGTGGGCTTATTCTGGAAAACTCTCCTGAATAATATCGAAACAAAAATAGTGACATTTAATTTTTTAAGGAAATCTTTGTTGAGAAAGAGATGGGCGGAGAGTCGTGTTTGGAATTCTTTCAAGGGAATTTCATAAATTATGTTTCGACAAAATACTATAAAACAGGATTAACCATTTTGAGTAAATACTCAACGATCGGAAATAAGGTTTTATTATTCTCGATGGCTTCAGCTCTCCGGCAATGCTACGAAACATGCCTCCAAGGTTTCTGAACGGAGAGATAATGTCTTGGTGTCTCAAGATGGAGAAGGTCGGATTTAATGCGGCGATGAAACGATATGTCTGAGAGTTTTTCGAACAGAATAGACGAATGTCGAACCGAGAGGAATATGTTACACGGCAACTGTTGGCCGTTTGGAAAAAAGGCCCGCATTTATGGCGGGCCTTTTTGTCTGTTATTCGCGAACACATCGGACATTCCCTCCCATGGCTCTGGGAGCTCTGAGGTTGATTTGTATCTTGTCTTCTTCGATGCGGAGGGCCATTGCATTCGCTCCATTAGGCATGGCCGACCAATAGAGTCCGACAGCTCCGACATATTGTACTTTGCCATTGGTCTGTCGACGGGTGCCGGGTGCCGGGTAGTAATATGGCCGGGCATTGAAATAATAGGTCTGTCCGGCCAGTTCGCCTGTGGGTTCGGCCGTCTCGATTCCAAACCACGCTTCGGAACTGTTCGAAGGGACTTTCCAGCCGGGAGGACAAGGATCGTGGATCGTCTTGAGGATCGGTCGTCGCGAAGAGTAAAAACCCCACAGCCGGTCGAACTTTTGATAGGTGTCGTTGAACCAACTGCCAATGCCGCTTTCGTAGGTTTCCGCAGCGAAACTGATGAAAACGGTCGGATTCATAAAGGCATAGTCCACACATTTCCCGGGTTCGATCTGATTGCTGTTGTTGGGGACGACAGAGAACCATTTCGGCCCTTTGACTTCAGGATTGAAGAAGGCAAGAGCAGTCCCTTCGGTAAAACCTACGTCTTCGTACCGTTGGGAAAGATCGAACGAGCCGGTAAATTCCGCTCCGATAAAGGGATCCTTGCGGCCCCATTGATAGAATAGACCGTAGGAGGCCACATCATCTACGGCCGTCGAAGTGGCTCCTAAGTTCCGATCCATGAAACTCAACCTTTCTTCGTATACGAAATGGGTGTCGATACGGGGATCGTCTGTCGCCCAGATATGCCAGCTCCAGAGGATATCCCCTTCTGCGTTTAGTCCTGCAATAACGGCATTCCCTTTCATGTCTCCCGCATGAAAGGATACTATGCCATTGGCATAGGCGACTTCAGAGATCAGTTTTTTGTCGGTTTGCCAGAGCCATTGTGCCGATACCATTTTTGCAATGGGTTTGTCGGAGTTGCCGATCGTGGCTTTGAAAGAATAGTTTCCGGCTCGGGTTACGATGTAACAATTGGCGGTCCCTTCCGCACTCAAATCCGTTTGGGCATTTGCATACCGTGCGCCGAGGCACAGCATGCAAATGAGAACAAACGATTTTATTATACGTTTCATGGCATTACTCTTTTTGACAACGTACGGAAGCGGCATCGCAAACATTCGTCTTGGAGTTCGTGTTCACCGACTTGTTGAGGAAGTCGATGGTCATCGTCCTTCCGGTCAGATTGGTGCCGTTCATATACCATAGAGATCCCCACAGAACGGATTTGGTACCTGTGTCTGCCAATCTTCCGTTTCTGGTTCCCGGACGACTTCCCGAAGCGGGATAATAACCTGTTTGGTCTGCACTGGTGTATTTTGCAATATAGAGATAGCTCTCTTTTGAAAGGGTGTTGTCCCATGCCAGACCTGTCCACGTATCACCGGTGAAGTTCGGTACTTTATATCCGGGAGGACAGGGATCGTAGATCGTTTTGCGATACGAATTGGTTGCTTTCCCGCCCCACAGATCTTTATGGAAATCGGTGTCACACGGAGAGTTGAACCAGGAGGTTCCACTGTCGTTTGAGTTCGAGGAGTATTGGATGTAGTTCATCGGGTTTTGTACCGTATACGGTATCTCAAAAAGTTCCGGATCGACGCTGACATCCGTATTGTTGACTACCTGGAATGCCTTGTTGTAGGTCGGATTCTTGACATATTCGGCAGTGGCTGTCGTGAATCCCGCACTCTCCCGATAACCGGCGGCAGTGTAGTTGCCATCGTTAAGTGCGCCGATGAAAGGATCTTTTCTTCCCCACTGATAAAGCAATCCGTAAGAGGAGACATTGTCTGCGTCGGCTGTCGTAGCGCCCAGATGCCGATCCAATAATACGTATCTGTTGCTGGCCACGTAATGGGTGTTGGTGCGGGGATCGTCGGTGATCCAAATGTGCCAACTCCAGAGAATATTGCCGGAGGCGTCGAATGCCGCCAACAGAACATTTCCTTTTTCTCCGGTCGCTTTGAAGATGATCTCTCCGTCGTCATAGGAGATTGAGTGGATCAGATCCGCTTTGCTCATCCATAACCAGTCTACTTTATTGATGTCACCGGGCGATTCGTTGCTGTTGCCCTTGGTGGCTTTGAATTTGTATTTGGCTTGGGTGGTCACGATGTAGCAGTTGGCGGTTCCGGAACTGCTCAGATCGGTAACCGGCTCGTTGATGGTGGCCTGACCTTCGTCTGTCAGTTCTTTAATGTTTAAATTAATGGGGTAGATCTTGTCTACTTCGTAAGTCGAAGATGGAGTGTATTCGATCTCTGCGGTCCATTGGTCTGTTGTCCGGACTTCGATTTGCAAGGCTGATTGGCTCAGATCGGTAGGCTTGATAGCCATCCAGCCTTTTACTTCCGAAGAGAGTTGGGGTGAATCTGCAAATTGCAGGGTTCCCGTTTTTCCGGCACTCGTTACAACGACCTGGTCGTTTTTCAGATCATAGACCATGTTGCCGATAAAGGGAATGTCGGCCGTCAGGGTGATTGAGGCGAGTTGCTTGTTTTCCAGCTCGGTGCCCTTACAATCGAGTGAGAATTGCAATCCGGCGCACGAATAGTCCAGATTGAATACGGCCTCTTCCGTGTTGAGATTGTTGATGTCGGCTTTGCCGATGAAAACTCCTTTTTGTTTCAGTTGCGGATCGGATCCGTTTTGGGTTTGTGTGGCGGGAATCTTCATCGAAATGTAGGTGATGTCGTTTCCTCGGGTTTCACTGTAAGGATATACGGCGAAAAGACGTTGAGGCTGTTGGTAGTTGGGAGTGGATACCATACCCCTGAATAGTCCTTGCGGGGTTCCGGCCGTAGAAGGATCGAGCGTGAATTTGCTGTTGCCGCTGTTGCCAGCCTGACAGAGGGCCCACACACTGAGGGAATCTCCCTTTTCCCATAGGATGTCGATTTTATCCGTTCCGGTGGCGCCTTCGATCTGTAATGGCTCGGCTTGAGCTGTCACACGAATGTCGACGCTTGCAGAGAGATCCTCCTGTTCTGAATCCTTGCAGGCTACGACCGTTCCGGCCAGCATCGTGAAAAAACAGATGCGCTGTAACAATTCCTTTTTCATTTGGTTGTAGTTTTATTTATTTTTTATCATTCCGAATAAAGAATATCTCTGCAACGTTGACTCCACGGCCACCTCGATTGCATTGCCAGGTCAGTGTGACACTTCCGTCGGCTTGGATGGCTCCTGACGGTAGCTGACATTCGACTATGGGCTTTTCGTTGGGCGCGATAGCTTCGTGTACGGGAGTGTCTTCGCCGGCCTTCAGTGTGACGGTGTAGTTGCGGATGGTGTTGAAATTTCCCATATAGACGATTCTCATCGTATAAGTCGCCTGGGGATCCAATCCCCGGAAAGTCAACTTCATGGGTTGATCGTAGTAAATGGCGGCTTGGGTGAGCCATTCTACGGGAATCGCTCTTCCTTTGAAATCGCGGGGAGTGAGGGTGAATCGGTTGACTTTTACCCCGAAATTACGGAAAGGTGAGGAGAGATAATAGGGATCATTTGCCCAATTCTCTCCGGATCGAAGAATGTCGTCAGTTTGCAGAGAACCCAGGTCGAAATAGAGCCCACCTTCTCCCGGATCGGTGCGGTGAAGCAATCCGTCGATAATCTCCTGTTTCTTTTTAGCCGATTTGGTGCGTTGAGCCTCGGCCAGACACTGATGGATCCAGGGACTGTTGTTTAGGGGGGCATCCACCTGACTTTGCAGCATACATTTCTGATATTCGTGGGTCCAATGGGCATTTTCTGTCACATACACCTTGTCGTAGAGTTCGTCGATACGCTGTTTCAAGTCGGGCCGAACCGGTTCGAGTCGTGCTTTGCGAAGTGTTTGCCGTGCTTTGCCGATCGCTTCGTCGAGATTTTTTTTGTCTGCGGACGACAATATTGCGAGGGCTTCCTTCTCCAATCTTTTTTCGTACAGATATCGTTCCCGTACATAGGCGTCGTAGAAGGCTCTCAATAGACACATCTGGAAACGAGGATTGGATTTGACCTGTGGATCGGCTCGATTCTCCATCGCTTTCCATATTTCGAGTGTCTGATTGATGCTCTCTTTAGATTCGATTGCCCCGTCGAGATTCTCCTCGAGTCCGAGAACTCCCCGTGAGAAATCTTTTTCGTATTCGGGTCCGATGAAAAACCGGCCATATTCGCACATCATCTCTTCAGCCGAAGAGGAGGAGTCCCAACTCTGCATGAGCCATACGAACTTATTCACATCGTCGTTGTAGCCTTCGGTGTAGGCGGTGAATCCTATCACCATGTCTTTGTAGAGATTGTGAATGTGCTTGTGGGCTTGGGGCGAAGGATTGATCGCTACACGTCCGTAACAGATAGCCATGGGAAGATCCAGATTGCGGAGCGGATATTGGCTGCTGTACAAGTGACCGATGTCGGGGAATCGTCTGATGGGAAGTTCTGCACGGATTTTTTTCCGAAGTTCGGGCAACGGAGTCCGTGTCCAGGGTCCGAAAGCCACACCGTCGATATAGGAAGCTTGGTTGACCCGTCGATAAAAATCTTCAAAATACTCTTCGGGTGCACGGGTTACGTGTTGCGGTACGACCCATACGCGTGCCTGAGGATGATATTTTTTCAGCAGTTTCACCTCCCGTTCCTGTACCTTGAAGAAGGTGGCAAGATCGAGTTCTCCGGGGTCGCCGCTTTTCGTGCAGAGGTGATCTATTGCAGGAAAAGATTGAAATACCTTTTCTCGACCCTCGAGTTCTCTGCTCAGACTCTCCTCTTCGGAATAGACATTGCCGTTATAGAAGTTCACAAGCCAGATTTCGAGTCCGTACGATTTCATCAATTCTACGTAGCGAGGAGGGACCCGTCTGAGTACACCCACGCTGTTCATGCCGAAAATCATCAGATCTCTGATGCTTTGTTCGAATTGGGCGATCACTTTCGGATCATTCGGATCCTTGGCCTTCGGATGAGGCGGATTCAGGTCGATGCCCCGAATAGATTCGGCAGGGGTTACGGAGATATCTCCCGGATAGGTTAAAGTCATTGATCCTTGGCGCAGAATAGATTTCCTCAGGAGCCATCCTATACCGTAGATCGTGCTTCGAGGATCGTGTCCGGCAATCAGAAGTCTTTTTTGAGTCGGATCGAAAGCGATTTTGAATCCATCTGCTCCGGTTGGTTTGAGTTTCCCCAGAAAAGTAGCGGTGGAGGGATCGTTTTCGAGTAAATAGGTCTCCGTGCCGATGACGATAGTGGAGTTGTCACTCTGAGAACCGTCCAGTTGCAATCCGGTGCGAGAGGCAACCTCGTCTCGGAGTATCTCTGCGCTTTTGGCCACGATAGGATCGGTTTGTGTGCAGAGAACCCGTGCCTGGGAGAGATCTATCTTCTCCGGGGCAGATCCTC
Source organism: uncultured Rikenellaceae bacterium (assembly GCA_944326945.1). Classification (GTDB taxonomy): domain Bacteria; phylum Bacteroidota; class Bacteroidia; order Bacteroidales; family Rikenellaceae; genus Gallalistipes. The sequence continues at coordinate 45,344 of CALVFY010000013.1, read as the reverse complement.
GGGCCGATACTTCCCATAGAAGGAAGATCGTACACAATACCAATGGGCAGATTCGGATGAAATTTCCGTTTTTCATAATCTTATCGTATGTTGATACGTCGATAGTAGGAGTTGGATATGGTACTTACCTTGTACTGGCCGGCGTCGGTGTTCAACGAGGTGTACTTGACCATCTCTTCCGAGATCCTGGTTTCAATTTTATGCAGTGCGAAACTCAGCCACACACAACGAATGTGGTTGTAGTCTTCGTTGTTGAGTGGTTGCAGGTAGATCGTTTCGACAGTTTTCTGGGCGTTGGGGAATACGATCTCGTAATAGGTGACCGAATCGCCGCGGACGGGAGTCATGACATTCATGTTTTTGTCGAGCAGCTGGAAATCTACACCCGGAACGGCCAATGAATCTTCCGTGACGAAATAGTTTTCGGGTGGGGCCGTTACGCCGATCGCACGCAGAAAATAATGGCTGTTGCGAACGTATAGTCTGGCTTTGACGTCGAAGTCTCGGGGATTCTCAGACATGAATTTGATCTGCAGTTCGAGCGGGGTAGAGGTGTTCTTGTCGATGGTGTGCGACGAGTTTTGCAACACCAGTGAACCGGTCGAAGAGGTGTTGTAGTTGTAGGCTACGTAGTAGTGTGTGTCGTAGCCGTCCGGATAGCTTTGGTCGTCTTTGTCGCAGGATGCGAAGAGAAGAGCGATTATCAATGGCAAAAATATATTCTTTTTCATGACGATGCGATGAGTTATTTCCAGTTCGGATTTTGTTTGATGACCTGTTTGCTTTGGGCGATGTCATTGGTCGGAATGGGATAGAGGTAGTCTCTTTCCGGATCGAAGAAGCGACCCGTTCCTTCCTGTACAACGACCAGTTTCTCAGGCGAAAGAACTCCTTCGAGAGTCTCCTCGGTTCGCGAACCCCATTCCCCCTCGATGAATTTTGCACCATAGAGTTCCTGAGGCAGCAGATCTTCTGCCGTTTTCCAACGGATCAGATCGTCGTAGCGGAAACCTTCGAACGCCAGTTCAACCGAACGTTCCCGGCGGATTTCAGTTCGCATGTCGAGCTGATGGTCCGAGACGAAGGTGTTGGATAACTTTACATTGAAACCGACTCTGTCACGTAACAGATTGATCGAAAGATCCAGGTCTTCGTCCGAGATGGTTCCGTCGTGTTCGAATTTGGCTTCTGCATAGATCAGCAGAACTTCTGCATAACGGATGATCGGACAGTCAAGGGTGGACGGTTGATCCTGTTCGCCGGTCCGGATAACGAATTTATGGGTGCTGAACCCAGTTTTGGATTGTGCATAGGGAGTGAACGTGTAGTTGTGGTAGAAGAGTTCTCCCCGACGGACCATCGTTTGGGTAAGGCGCGGATCTCGGTGATCCATATAATCGTTGTAGGTTACCTCGTTGGCAGGGTTGTCTACATAGGGAAGACCCTCGTCCGTGAGGTAAAGATTCAGAAAGTTACGTGTGACTCCGTAATTCGTGAAATAGTTGTAGGCATAGTTGTGAGTCAGAAGCAGATTGTCGGGAAAACCGTATACCTTGACGAAAATGTTTTCGGTGTTTTGAGGACCTTCTCCTTCGTATACGAACAGGTCCTTGTAGGGAGTAGTGCCTTTTTTGTACAAATTGTGTTGTTGGCTGTCCATAACTTCCCATGCACTCTCGTAGGCAATTTTTAGATCAGCTTCAGGAGTTCCGTAGCCGTGAAATTTGGCTCGGGTTCCTTCGTAAAGGGCCACTCTTGCTTTCAGCGCTTTGGCTGCACTCCAGGTGACACGTCCATATTGTTTGGAATCGAGTTCCGAAGGTTTAGGCAGATAATGGGCGGCCCACTCCAGATCTTCGTAGATTTTTTGAGTGACCTGGGCGCGGGGAGTACGTGGCAGATACAATACGGGATCGTCAATGTCACCAGCCGTGTGGTCCATATAGGGGACGTCACCGTACTTGCTCATTAACAGGAAATAGTTGTAGGCTCGAAAAAAACGCGCTTCAGCTACGAATCGATTGATTTCGCCCGTGGCACTCTCCTCTGCAGGCGCATTTTCGATGATCCGGTTGGCAGTGAAGATCGATTTGTAGGGAGTGGTCCAGTCACTGCTGGTTGCCGGCACGATCCAGGTACCGGAACTTATGTCGTTGGGCACTGCATTGCGATAGAAATCGTCCCCCCGGGTATCGCCGAAGGTGGGCCCCAGCAGACTGTACAGTCGATTGGCTGCATTTTTGAAATCGGATTCGCTTTTCCAGAACAGGGGCTCGCTTAACGAAGTTTCGGGAAGTACATCCAGGTCGCATGCCGAAAGCAGAGGGAGACATGCGCATAAAACAGAGATTTTATATACTATTTTTTTCATGTCGGATCGGTTTTAAAAGGTGAGATTGAGTCCGAACGATATGGATCGGAAGAAGGCATACCATTCTTGACTGCTGGCGATGGCCGGAGCTTCCGGATCGAATGATTTCCATGTGTTGGTCCATTCGTAGAGGTTGTCTCCGGATACATAGACATTGAGGTTGTCTATGAAACTCTTTTTGAGAGGAATGGTATAACCGATTTGGATGTTTTTCAGCCGGATATACGATCCGTCCTGGATCCATCGGTCCGAAGGTTTGTAATTGTACGATCCTCCTTTATACACAGGGCGGGGAAAGAATGCATCGCGATTGTCCGTAGTCCAGTAGTCGCGATGGAAATCCACAGCCTGATAGAGCGATCCGGCAGTGGGATTCAGCGTCCCCTCGTCTAACAGGAATTTCCGTTTTCCGACTCCCTGGAACATGACCGAGAAGTTGAACCGTTTCCATTCGAATCCTAAATGGAGTCCGAAGGTATAGCGAGGATCGGTCGTGCCCAATACGACCAGATCGCCCGGATTGGCCGGAGTACCGTCGCCGATGGTGATGTTGGGATCCTCGTCCCGATTGACATAGATTACGTCGCCGGCACTGGTCAGACTCTTTCCGGGTTGATAATTGGCAACTTCACTCGAGGGGGTTTCCTGAAATAGTCCGTTGGTATGGTAACCCCAGATAGTGTTCATGGGATATCCTTGCAATAGTTGTACGATTCCTTCCCCGATAATATTTTCTCCCTCGTATTTTACGAGTTTATTCTGGCTGTCGGACAGATTGAATGATACGAAATAGTTGAAATCCTTGCCGATACGGTCTTTCCAACTGATTTCGAATTCCCAACCCCAGGTCTTCAACTCTCCTACGTTGAGGTAAGGTACGTTGACACCGATCAGCGACGGAACCCATTTGGTTTGGGAGAGCATGTTTTTGTTGCGTTTGATGTAGTAGTCGCCGGTCAGTTGAAGCCGTTGGTTCAGCAGGGCTACATCCAGACCTATGTTTTGGATTTCGATGGTCTCCCAGGTTTTTTGCAAAGAAGCGAGTGTCTCGATGTAGCTCGTGGATTCCATACCTCCGCCAAACAGTGCACTTCCTCCTTCAACCACCGGAATGTAGTCGTAATATCCGATGGCTGTGGCATTACCCAGTTGTCCCCAAGAGGCACGCAATTTCAGCATGTCGATGGCCTTTACGTTTCGGAAGAAACGTTCTTTGTTGACGACCCAGCCCAGAGAGACCGAAGGAAAGAGTTTCCAGCGATTTTCCGGAGCCAGACGTGAGCTGCCATCGTAGCGGAGATTGGCCTCTACCAGATATTTTTCGCGATAGTTGTAGTTGAACCGGCCGAATACCGATTGTGTTTTGGATTCCCGTATGTCGTCGGCGGCTTTTGCTGAGTCGGCATTGCCGAAGTTGAGCGAGTAGATGCCGTCGGGTTGATAATCCTTGCTGGCGTTCATCCGATTCAAGAGATAGTGTTCGTATTCCACACCGGCCATTATCTGGAAATTATGGCGTTTGCGGATGGAGTGATTGTAGTCCAATACCCCGCGAAACAGATCCGTATAGGTATTGTCACGTTGTTTGAGTACTCCGTTGGGGATTGTCTGGGATTGCCTGTGAAGGATCGTTCCACGGCTGTACCAGTTGATCTGATGTGTTTTTCGGTCATGCAACGCTGCCCGATATTTTCTTGATGCGCTGAACGTACCCTTGAGCCCGGGGAGAACATTTCTGACTGTCAGTGCCAACTGTCCGGTAAAGTCGTTGTTGATGGTATTTCGGCTACCGGCGTTTCGCATGATGTCGATGGGATTGTCGGCGTCTTGTCCGGCATAGATATTCCCGTTGGGAATGGGATCCTCATCCTGAGGGAAGTAGATGGTAGACCGGGTGCGGCTACGGTATATTTTCGCCATGATTCCTTTGGAGGTGAAGGCATTTTCCTTCACTTCGGAGCGGTTGCCCGTGATCTTCAGGTCGACCGTAAGATAACGGTTCAGTTGCGATCTCATGTTCAGACGCATGTCGGCCCGATTGTTGCTATCCGGACCGTATTTGATGAATCCGTCCCGCTTGTAATAGCCCATCGACAGAATATAACTCAACTGTTTGGTTCCTCCCTGCAACGAGAGAGAGTGGCGTTGCATATTGCTGATCGACTTGAGCCCGATATCCACCCAGTCGGTGTTGGCGTAGTAACCCAATTTTGTGTCGTCGGTAATGAGGGCCTCGAGATTGGGGTTTTTGTAGTACTCCATCAGTTGATAGTCGAGTACACTGCCGTCGCTGGAACGGGTGACGATTTCATACTCTTCCCACGAGTCGAGCCGTTGCGGCATGCGTCCCTGCATTGTGATGCTGTAAGAGCCGTTGTATGAAATTTTTACTTCTCCTTCTTTGGCCTGTTTGGTGGTTACCAAGATGACACCTCCGGCAGCTTTGTAGCCGTAGATGGAAGCCGAGGCGGCATCTTTCAATACGGAAATCGATTCAATGTCATTGGGGTTTAATGTCTCCAGCGAACCCTCGATACCGTCGATCAACACCAGTGTCTCTACGTTATTGGCCGAAGAGTAACCACGGATTTGGAGCTGCAGGCCCTCCTCTCCGGGTTGTCCGCTTTGTTGGGTGACCAATAGACCGGGCATCTCTCCCTGTAAGGCAGACAGTACGTTGACACTGGGTTTGTTGGAGATTTGATCTCCTTTGATCTGGGCAACCGCTCCTGTCAGATTGATTTTCTTTTGAGTACCGTATCCCACGACGATCACCTCGTCGAGTGCGGTGGTCTCCTCTTCGAGTTTAATCTCGAGATAAGTTTTCCCTCCGATCGGTATGGTCGTCTTCTTGTAGCCGAGGAAAGAGATTTCGAGATTGGCGTTTTTGGGCGCACTGAGGCTGAACAATCCTTTGGTGTCTGTAATGGTTCCTTTATTGGTCTCTTTGACCAGGACGGTAGCTCCGGTGATCGGTGTACCTTTGGAATCGACCACTTTCCCTTTCACTGTTACGTTTTGTGCCAATATCGAAAGGGGAATGAGCGGCAACCATATAAAAAGCAGTAGTTGTCGAATTAACTTGCTCATAAATGAAGTTTTTAGGTTATTTGTTCGTGTTTTCGGAGATTACGGCAGGTTCTCTGGTAATGATTTCGAGGAAACGATTCCGGATTTGTTCCCGTTGCAGACTGTCTACGGACAGATAGAAGTGAGTTCCTTGAGGATCCGGAGAGAATGTGGTAGTTCCGTCGTCGGTCACCTGTACCCTGCCCGGCCCGATAACCTGGAAATATCCGCTGTCGGGTTCTATGGCATACAATACGGAGGTCAGGTCCCAGGTTGGGCGATTGTAAGGCATCTTTTTATACACTTTGTAGGCTTCTACCACGGGATGTTTGTCCGTGAATTTAAAGTCGTTGAGGATGGACGTGACGGGATAGAGGATCTTTTCTCCCACGTCGAAAGGACTGGTAGTGATCGGTGTGGGCCAGCTGTTGTAGACTTGCTGGGCGGCCGGTATGTCGAATACGACATTATGTTCCTGAATAGGATTTTTCTGACGGAAGTCTCCGGCCATCATATGCAGGTGTTTCACTTTTTTGCGAATAAGATCCATGCCTTCCAATGGGGAATAGGAGTCGGCTTTCGATGACATGAGGCGGGCAAGATTCGTGGAAAATCCCGTTGCGATGATAACCACCGAACTGTCTTCCTCGGCTGCCAACAATTTTCTCAGCAGGTCGACGCTTTCGGGCAGGGAGTCGTAGTTCCCGATGCTTCTTCGATAGGTCGGATCCGCTATGGTTTGTAAGGCGTAACTGTTTGGACGGTCGTATTGTTCGACTCCGGTGAGCCGACCGATCGGAATGTCGGGATAGCCGTAGAAATTGTTCAGAATGTCAAGATATTCGACACTGGCAGGTTCTACTTTGTTGGATGTGATACCGATGATGTCGACGATTCCGTCGTCGGCATATTTATAGAGCATGTCGATGGCCAGGGCATCGTCGATGTCGTTACCCATATCGTTGTCGAAAATCACCTTGATCGGGTTTTTGTCGACTTTCGCGGGTTGAGCCGTACAGGATGTGAGGAGGAAAAGCGATAGTACGATCTTTAAACAGAAAAGAGAATGAGTGAAGTGATTTTTTTTCATGATCGTTTAAGTTGTAGTTATGAAGTTGTTTTTTTTGTGTCGGTATGCTATTGTTCAAGCCATTGCAGATTGAACCGATAGTGGTTTTTGCTGGAGATCAGGTGTATGATTCCGTCCGGAGTCTGAGTGGCGGCAAGATAACCTTTGGGTTCGGCATGAAGCGCATCCATGATGAAATGTCCGGTCCAGGCGCCTCCGTCCAGGAAACGATGTTTGCCGTCGGAGATGAATTTCTTTGGGGTCCAGGTTTTTCCTTCGTCGTAGGAGAGCGAGGCATACATGCCTTGAGGCTTGGAGTTGTCCTTGCTCACAGGAGTGAAGCTGATCAAGAGGATAGGACCCTCGTTGAGTCGTTTGAGTACGAGGCGTTGACCTCCTCGGATAGGCGGAAATGCTGAAGCAGAATAACTCCAGGTTTCTCCTCCGTCTTTTGAAATGGAGACGGGCATCCGTTCAATGCCCTCTTTGTCACGAATGTTATTGCCGCGTCCCAGGGCAAGCAAATTGCCGTTTTTGAGTTCTACCACTCCTGCATGGATTCCTGCAATTGAAGATCCGGTTTTTCCGGCAGCAAAATCGCCTTTGGCGACTTCCCCCCGTGTGCGCCATGTTTCGCCTCCGTCATCACTGGTGTGAATGATACTGCCTCCCTCCATGAAAGGCATCGCATCGCATACCTGTACGAGGGTCCCGTCGGAGGTACAGAAAGTACCCGCAATAATCTGGTGGCCTAAGGTGTGTTCCGGCAACACCAACTTCCCCTTGGTCCATGTGGCGCCGTTGTCCTGGCTCTTACGCATCACTACCGCCAGATTGCGCCACCATCCGGCTGCCTCTACGCCGTTCATATGGATCAGCGTTTTGTTTCGTTCGTCGTAGAAGAGAGCGGCTCCAGTCATGTTCCGGTCGGGAACTTTGTAGAACTCCTTGGCCCGTTGCCATTGATTGGTTCCGGGAGTCAGACGGGAACTCAATACGGTCATTTCTCGTCCGAATTCACTGTCCGTACTGAACCAGATGGCCAGCAGGTCGCCGTTTGGACACCATGTAATGGCTGGTTGATGATTGTGTTTATAAAAAGGCACTCCGCTTCCGCATTTCGGTGGCCTGACAAATTCGATGGGATCCATGAATACCGCCGTATCTACTTTTTGCCACACGTAAGGCTCTTGTGAGATGCTTTTGTCGGATTGAGCGATACGTTCAATGGGGGTACTTTGCGGATAGTCTGCCTGGACGACCCGGAATCCGGTCAGGTAATGTTTGTCTTCGGGAAGCATGGCAGAGCGATTGGCCGAACGAAGAAATTCGACAGGTGTACTGTGGCTGCCTCCGCGGGTCACCTTAAATTCCCCGTCTTCATACCCTGTGGGATCTGTTTGGTTGTCGGGAAGATAGGGCCCGTACCAGTCCAGACACCACTCTTCTACATTGCCGTGTATGTCGTACAGCCCATAGGCTTGGCGACGACCGTTGCGCACACTGTGAAGGTCGACAGATTCGAAGGTGGTGTTATTGTGATGGGTGTCGAAATTGTTTTTCTTCATATTGTCGGGGAATACGCCACCCCAACTGTAGGCGTAATAATTTCCTGCTCGTGCAGCATACTCCCACTCGGCTTCGGTGGGCAGGCGATAGGTTTTTCCTTCTTTTTCAGAAAGCCATCGGCAATAGGCCATTGCTTCGTACCAGGAGACGAATACTACGGCTTCGTCGTCCTCCTTGGAAAAACCGTATTTGCCCCGGAGTTGTTTGTGTGAGGGGTCGAACTGTTCATATTGAATGTTCGTCACCTCGGTCACTCCCATCCGGAACGGTTGTGTGATTTCTACACGATGAATCGGAGCCTCATCGTAGTCGTAACCAAGACCGTTAGAACCCATATAGAAAAATCCTGCCGGGATTTCTGCCGTTTCAGGTACTAAGTCCGGAGTCTTGGCGTAGATATGGAACGAAGAGGTTAAGAATACACTCCAAACAAGGTATTTCAGGTTGTTCATAAAAGGTGAGTATGGGTTGATTTGTTATATCGTTTTAGCTATTGGTGAATAATTAATGTGCTGACTTATTGCCAGTTGTTGATTTTGTAAAGAGGTTTCAGGGAGAGAAGATCACTCTCTTAAAGGCGAGGTGAAGGTCTTTGGATTTGTTTGGAACTTTTGAAGTAAAAGTCGGTTCATAAAAGTAATTGTCAGTTAGAGTAATTAATTATACCATATAATTTAAACCAAGGATTTTTGATGGTAGTATCTGATGTTCTTGTCGATACAGTTTTGTTATTTCGCACAATCGTTTGCGCTAAAAGTATGAAAAAAATTTTATTTTGCAAAAAAATATCTCTACTTTTGCTTTGTGTCGAGAAAATAAAGGGGCAATTTAAGGGGAAAGTCACTTTATTTACGCTCTTTTGTTAAAACGATTAAGCCGTTTGGGTGATGATGATCGCATAATCTGATTGAACTTAAATAAACGTTTGTGCTTATGAAGACAGCGGATAAGATTGTGTCGCATGACGCATTCTGGAGGGGCAATGGTCCCAGCCTTTTGTTTATTCCTCAGAATGATGGCCCTCTTTACGACATGACTGATTATAAGAGTCGGTTTAATGATCCTTGTTTGATGTGGGAAGGTGAGATGGATCGTTCTCGTAGTGCCGTGGATTGGCCTACGGATGGGATTCCAGCCATTCGACCCAATTTGGGGGTGATTGTCGTGCCGGCATTGGGCGGGCAGGATTTTGAGGTGACGGCAGAGAGTATGCCTTGGCCGGGGCATCCTATGTCGTTCGAAGAGATTTGTTCGATCAGGTCGAAGGATATGACTTCTTCTCCGGTGTATGCATTGTTGGAGGGCTTTTACCGTTACAACGATCTGCATGCTGATCCGGAGATAAAAGCTTATATGGCCGATAATCAGGGGGTATTCGATATTGCTCATTTGTTGTATGGCGATGATATCTTTTATTCGTTGATGGATCCCGATAAGGCAGGTGAGGTGAAAGAGATCATGGAGGTTTCGCTCGATCTGTTTTTACGGGCTTCGTGGGCGATGAAGAAGTTCAATCATGAGTCAGACGGGACCATGATACATGGACATGGTACTCCACAGGGACTCTATTTTCCTCAGGCCGGGATCCGTATATCCGAGGATACGGCTACGTTACTCTCTCCGGAGATGATCGAAGAGACGATTCTTCCCTATGTGGAACGGTCGGTTGAACCGTTCGGAGGAGCCTTCCTGCATTATTGTGGGTTACATCCCACGATTTTCGATCAGTTGACCGGTCTTTCCTGCATTAAGGCGGTGGATCTCGGGAATCCGGAGAAATATGATCTGGAGTATCTGCTGAAGCGTTGTGCGCAAACCGATACGGTATTTTATTGTCGGATACCCGGTCAGGAGGGGGAACATTGGCGGGATTATACTCTCCGGATAGGACGAATGGTCGCCGAGACGGGAGCACGTGTGGTGATGCGTCCGTTGATTGTTCCTCCCACACGAGAAGAGTGTGAAGAGATGCTGGGCATTTGGCACGAATTGACAGATGTTCATTAAAAAATATTGAAGGTCGAAACGGGGCGGCATTTTACGGCTGCCTCGTTTGTTTGCCGGATAGTTGTGGAAAAATACCGTCGGGGGAGGATGGGAAAATGATCTTTGGAAGGCTTTGTTTTGTAATTTGACCTGATAATTCTTATTTTGTAAGATTAAAAACAGAGTCATGAATATCGCGAGGATATTGATTTGTGTTGTGTGCGGAATACTGTCGGCGTGGCCGGCTGTTGCTCAGCACTATTCGGTGCGGGGCCGTGTGATCGATGGGCGGACCCGACAAGGAATTCCTTATGCGGCGGTGGTCATTGCCGGACAGGAACAAAAGGGTGTGTCGACTGATTCTACGGGCCATTTTACGCTCGAGGATGTCGCTCCTGGAATCTATCGTCTCGCCGTTTCGTCGTTGGGTTATAAGGATCTTCAGACCCCCGAGTATATTATTTCGGCCAACACGCCTTTCGTGGAGATCGAAATGGAACCCGATGTGATGCAGGTCGAGGCCATATCCGTGCAACCGTCACCTTTTCGGAAGATCGCGGAGAGTCCTGTAAGCGTGAAAATCATCGGATTGGGCGAGATTGAAAAGAGTCCCGGATCGAATCGGGATATTTCGCGTATTGTGCGTTCCTATCCTGGGGTGGCATTTTCGCCGATCGGTTATCGCAACGATCTGATTGTCCGAGGAGGGGGGCCTTCCGAAAATCGTTTCTTCATGGACGGGATCGAAATCCCCAACATCAACCATTTTGCCACACAAGGGGCCTCGGGAGGACCCGTGAGTATCGTCAATGCCGATCTGATCCGGGAGATCAATTTCTATACGGGAGCCTTCCCTGCCGATAGGGCCGGGGCATTGAGTTCGGTGCTGGACTTCAAATTGCGTGATGGCGATCCGGAAAAACAGACCTTCAAGGCTACTCTCGGTGCTTCGGAGGCGGGAGTGAGCGGAAGCGGACATATCGGAGAAAAGACCACCTATGTGTTTTCGTTGCGCCAGTCGTATCTTCAGTTTCTGTTCAAGATGCTCGGGCTGCCGTTTTTGCCGAACTATATCGACGGACAGGCGAAGTTCAAGATACGGCTTTCGGATCATGACGAACTGATCCTGTTGGGGTTGGCCGGTATCGACGACATGAAGCTGAATACCGACGAAGAGGGGGAGAGCGCCGAGTATCTGCTCAGCTATCTGCCTCGGTTGAAACAGGAAACCTTTACGTTGGGAGCTTCCTATCGTCATTTTGCGGGACGGCACGTTCAGACGGTGACCCTGAGTCATAACTATTTGAATAATCGCAATATCAAGTATCTCAATAACGACGAATCGTCTGAGGATAATCTGACGTTGCGGTCGCGGGCGGTGGAACAGAAGTCGACCTTGCGGGCCGAAAACAGTTCCTATCTGGGACGTTGGACCCTGCGCGAGGGGATCGAGGCCAATTATTTGAACTATTCCGATCAGACGTTGCGCCGTCTCTATACGCAGGAGTCCGAGATGTTGAACTATCGGACCTTGTTGGGTATTGTCGGGTGGGGAGCCTTTGTCGGAGCCAATTACAAGTCGTCGGACAATCGTCTGTCGGTTTCGGGCGGAGTGCGATTCGACGGATGCGACTATTCGGCGCGTACCCTCCGTTTCTGGGAACAGTTTTCGCCACGGCTTTCGGCCTCCTATGCCTTGAGCGACCAGTGGTCGGTGGGAGCCAGTGCCGGACTCTACTATCAGTTGCCTCCGCTTACGGCATTGGGTTTTAAAGACAGTGAGGGGGTATTGGTCAACCGTGATTTGGATTATATGCGGGTAGCTCAGAGCGCTTTGGGACTTGATTGGCGACTGCGCGACCGCATGGTGGTTTCCATCGAAGGCTTTTATAAATATTATACGAATATACCGCTCTCTGTGGCGGATGGGATCCCCCTGACCTGCAAGGGTAACGACTATGGTTCGGTGGGTGACGAACAACTGGTCTCCTCGGCCGAGGGACGTGCCTACGGGGTGGAGGCGATGGTGCGGTGGAGAATCCCCGGGAAGATTAGTCTGGTGGGTTCGGCCACTCTTTACCGGAGTGAATTCCGCAGGGATCGTCATGCGGAGTATATGCCTTCGGCGTGGGATAATCGATTTGTGGTCAATCTGAGCGGTACCTACGATCTGCCGCACGCATGGAGTATCGGTGCCAAACTGAGTGCTGTGGGCAAGACCCCCTACACGCCTTATGATGTCGACAAATCGTCGTTGAAGGAGGCGTGGGATGCCGCGGGAAGGCCCTATTACGACTACTCTCTCTATAATCAGGGACGACTTGATGCATTCGCCCAGTTGGATGTGAGGGTAGACAAAACCTTCTATTTCCGTCGTTGCATGTTGGGAATCTACGTCGACCTGCAGAACGTGACAGGTAGTGAACTCAAACAACCCGATGTATTGATGAGTACAGGCGAGGTGGAAAATCCTTCGGCTCCGGTCTCTGAACAGCGTTATCGGATGAAATATATCGAACAGGTGAGCGGATCGCTCGTTCCGTCGATCGGAATCACTGTCGAATTCTGACGAAATGCGTGAATTTGTAATTTCTCGACGGGATCATTGATCTGATTTCAAAACAAAACATTACCTTTGTCTGTGCAACGGTTCGCAGATCGGATCCTGTGAGTGGATGCGATCGGATGAAAAGGGAATGCCGTGAGAATCGGCGACAGTTTCCGCTGCTGTGAGTTCCTGCCCGAGGAGGGTGTGAATGCGTTTCGGCAATCTTTGCCACTGATCGAGATCGGGAAGGCGTCGGAACGAGGAACAAGTCAGAAGACCTGCCGGATGCCTTAGGTTTCAGTGAATGCCTCGGAAGAAAGGCTGAATGAAGTAGAAAAGAATGAGAAACTTGTTTTCCTGTCTGTTGATCGTGTCGGTTTGTATGATCTCCTGCCGTTCGGGCCACGCTCCCGGAGGACGGATTGCAACAGGAGCCGACAGTGTGGAGTATGCCCATGGATTCAGCGTCGAATCGGGGGAAGGGTATACCTGTGTGGAAATTGCCAACCCGTGGGATTCGGGACGGGTGCTCCATCGTTATGTACTGGTACCTTCGTCGGATCCGTTGCCTTCGGACCTGCCCGAAGGAACGCTGATCCGTACGCCGTTGCGCCGGGTGGTGGTCTATACTTCGATTCATTGCAGTATGATGGACTGTCTGGGGGTACACGATGAGGTTGTCGGAGTGTGCGGGTCCCGGTATGTGGATGTCGGTTTTGTAAAGAAGGGATTGTCCGAAGGGCGGATTGCCGATCTGGGCGAATCGGTACAGCCCGATATGGAGCGTATGATTGAGATCTCGCCCGACGCGGTTTTTACCTCGCCGATCGATGATCAGACGGGGTACGGCAAGTTGGAAAAGATCGGTATTCCGGTCATCGAGTGTGCCGATTATATGGAACCTCATCCGTTGGGCCGATCCGAGTGGCTTAAATTTTTCGGGCTGCTGTTCGGGCGGGAACAAGAGGCCGATTCGTTGTTCCGAACTACGGCTGATGCCTATTGTCAGGCCCGGGAGTTGGCCGACAGTGTAAAAACGAGGCCTACCTTATTGGCCGAGGCCCGACTTGGATCGGTATGGTATCTGCCAGGAGGAGAGAGTTATATGGCGACAATCTATCGGGATGCGGGGGCGGATTACCTGTGGGCCGACACACCGGAGACGGGTTCTTTGTCGCTGTCGTTCGAACATGTGTTTGAGCGGGCGGCCAAGGCCGATGTCTGGGTGATGAAATATAATCGACCGGTGGATAAGACTTTGTCCGACTTGAAGAGTGATTATGCCGGTTATGCCTTGTTCGATGCCTACCGTCGGGGAGAGGTCTACGCCTGCAATACCGGTCATACGACCTATTATGAGGATCTGGTTATTCATCCGGATTATGTGCTGAAAGATCTGATTCGGGTTTTTCATCCGGAACTGATGCCGGGTTATGCGCCACGCTATTTTATTCGGATGGAGGAGTAGCCGATGAGACGTGAACATTCAGCCATACTGTTTTTTACACTGCTGTGTATCGGAGTTTTCGTGCTGTTTTTAGCCAATCTTTTCTGGGGATCGGTCACTATTCCCGTGGAGAAGGTCGTCCGGATTCTGCTGGGAGGCTCTTCGGGACGGGAGACCTGGGACTATATCGTGCTGCAATCACGTCTGCCGCAATCCATGACGGCTGTGATGGCCGGTGCGGCATTGGCCGTTTCGGGTCTGATGCTGCAGACGGTATTCAACAATCCGTTGGCAGGGCCTTCGATTCTCGGAATCAATGCCGGGGCGAGCCTGGGGGTGGCCATTGTGATGCTTCTTTTGGGGGGCAGCGTGGGAGGATCGTTTACCGGGACTCCTTTGGGAGGCTATGTGGCCATAGTGGTGGGGGCTTTTCTGGGCGCGGCCTTGGTGCTGGCCGTGATTATCTTTTTCTCGACGCTGGTACGCAGCAATGTCATGCTGCTGATCATCGGATTGATGGTGGGCTATATCACTTCGTCGTTGATTTCGTTGCTCAATTTTTTTGCGACAGCCGAAGGCGTATTTTCCTATACGATGTGGGGAATGGGTGATTTTTCGGGCGTATCCATGGAGCAGATGCCCTGTTTCGGAACGCTTATTATGTTGGGATTGATCATTTCGTTGTTGTTGGTCAAGCCGATGAATGCCCTGCTGCTCGGGGAGCGATATGCGGAGAATCTGGGGGTCCGTGTACGCAGGGTGCGTGTGTGGATGCTGGCAGCTACGGGATTGATGACGGCCGTGACGACGGCTTTTTGTGGGCCGATCTCGTTTATCGGATTGGCGGTTCCCCACATGGCTCGTCTGTTGCTTGGATCCTCCAACCACACGATTTTGCTGCCGGTCACTCTGTTGCTCGGAGGGGCAGTGTCCCTCTTCTGTAACTTGTGTTGTACGCTGCCCGGAGGAGCCTCCATTTTGCCTCTGAACGTGATTACTCCCGTACTCGGGGTGCCGGTAATTCTCTATGTAATCGTCAATCAGAAACGTATCCAATATTTCAACTGACATGGAACGGTATGTTTTCTCGGCCGAAGGACTTGCCATCGGATACGATCGGGCTACAAAGCGGGAGAAGAGACTCTATGAGGGTCTCCATTTCGGTCTGAGACGGGGAACTCTCACCTGTTTGATTGGGCCTAACGGAGCCGGTAAGTCGACCTTGTTACGAACGTTGTCGGGTTCGCAGCCTCTTCTTTCTGGAAAGCTGATGCTGGAGGGGCGTCCGCTGGAATCCTATTCCCGAACCGAACTTTCTCGGACACTTGGATTGGTGCTTACTGATCGGACCCATGCCGGAGGTTTGCGGGTACGCGAAGTGATTGCCTTGGGGCGATATCCTCATTCGGGGTTTTTCGGACGGCTTTCCGCACAGGATTTACAGATAGTCGAGCAGGCACTGTCGATGGCGGGGGTATCTCACAAGGCCGACAGCTATATGGCGGAACTCTCCGACGGGGAACGTCAGAAGGTGATGATTGCCAAGGCCCTGGCTCAGGAGTGTCCGGTGGTGGTATTGGACGAGCCTACCGCGTTTTTGGATGTCTCCAGCCGGATCGAGGTGATGAATCTGCTGCATGATCTGGCGCGTGGCGGACGGACGATTCTGCTTTCGACGCACGACATCGAGCAGGCGCTTATGTTGGCCGATCGTCTGTGGCTGCTCTCTCCTTCGCGAGGTATGGTGTGCGGTACGACCGAAGATATGGTCTTTCGGGGAGAAATCGGTCGGTTCTTCGACAGCGAAGCGATTGCTTTCGACCCCGTTCGGGGCAAATTCCTGTTGCGTAGTCGGCCCCAATGGAGAGTGAGGCTCGACGCGGAGGGGGCATTACGCTACTGGACGGAGAATCTGTTGACTCGAAATGGATTCGGAGTCTCTCTCGAAGAGAATTGTCGTTGTCGGATCCGGGTTCGGGCCGCCGATAATCTGGAATTTTCGGATACGGAGACTGCGCATATGGAACTATTCGATTCGTTCGAGGCATTGGAGAGGTGCCTGCGGGAGATCTCCGGGCGAAAGGAGTAACCTCCGGGGACGGGTACTAATCGATTGCTTGGAGATTGGCAAAGCAGTAAGTGTACTCTTTCACCGTACCGTCGTCGAGTTTGACGGGGTAAGTGGCCCTGATGGGATCGCCCAAACGATAGGGAATTGGCGAATGGAATATCCCTCCTGCGTAACAAAAAGTATGGTATTCTCCGTTTTCTCCACATACGTCTGCTTCCGGAGGCAGATCGTGGATGAAATCGCGGTCGATATGACGTCCCAGGAAACGTTCGTCCAATATTTCGGCGGTGGTGGTTATGACGATCGTCCGCAGTCCGGAGGCGAGAAACTCTTCCATGATCTCTTCCGAAGTTTTGTTCCACAGTGGTTCGACCACTTCGATTCCGTAGGGAGACAGTTTCTTTTCGCGATAGGAGCGGACGTCGTGCAGGAAAATGTCGCCGAAGATGAAGTGTCGGACACCTTTCTCCTGAAAATGTTTCACGGCTTTCGACATGGCCGATTCATAATCTGTCATGCCTCCCTGTGGTGTCAGATCCACCACATGGAGCGGGATCCCTATACTTTCAGCTTGTCGTTGGAGCAGTGTCAGAGGAATACCGTGCATGGTGGAACGACGGGTATCCCGATTAATGGTGGTCAGCAGAGCGATCACCTCGAATCGACCCTCTTGGAGAATTTTATACAGGGCCAATGCCGAATCTTTTCCTCCGCTCCAGTTGAATACGGCTCTTATTTTTGAGTGGTTGCTTCCCATACGATTTCATTTGGATTTTGGTGGGAGAATAGTCCGCTGACCAGGGTAAAGTATTCCGGAAGAAACCCGTTGTCGCTCCATTTCAGTTCGATGTGCAGCAATTCCGAAGCGGTTCGGCCGATGTCGAATCCGAGTGCTTCGAGCGAGGGCCGGATCCGGTCGGAGTGTCGACAGGGCAAGCCTGTCCGACGGGTACATCTCTCTTCCGGACAGAGAACACAGGTCCCGGCATAGAATGCGCGACTGTCCGGATACCTTTGTTCCAGCTCCAGCAGATGGGCATCGAGTCTGGTTCGTTCCCGGGCGAGCATCTCTCGGCCGATTTGTCTGCAGTGTTCGCTATCCTGGCAGTTATGTAAGGAGTCGTCGGGTACGATTTTCGTCCCGACGATCAGTACCGACCGGTAGCCGGACAAGTACTCGTCCGGATCGAAAGCGAATGGCGGACAGGACCAGCAATGGCCGTAGCGGTTACATTCCCGACAGAAGGCAATGAAATGTTCTGCATTGCGGTAGTGGGAAATATAGTCTGTGGCCGACAGGACCACACTCGTGTCTGTACTCTGATAGTTCATGTCTTTTGCGATATGCAGCCCGAAAATATTGCTTATTTTTGTGAAAAACAATTGTCCTGATGGAAAACAGAGGGTATATTCACATCTATACGGGTAACGGAAAGGGAAAGACTACGGCAGCATTTGGATTGGCCGTACGGGCGCTTTGTGCCGAGAAGAATGTCTATATCGGACAGTTTGTCAAGAGTATGCAATACCATGAGACCCGGATCGAGGCTCTTTTTGAGGAAACCGGCGGGAGGTACGGTCGTGTCAAGATCGAGCAACTGGGACGGGGTTGTTTCCTGGATCGGAATCCCGATCCGGTTGATATCCGTATGGCCCACGAAGGTTTGGCTCGATGTGCGGCCATGATCTCCGGCGGGGAATACGATCTGGTGGTCATGGATGAGGTGACCATTGCCCTTCATTACGGTCTGTTGGAGACGGCCGAAGTGCTTGCTGTACTCGATGGACGGAATCCGGCCACGGAAGTCGTCATCACCGGACGATATGCTCCCGAGGAGTTGATTGCCCGGGCCGACTTGGTAACCGAGATGCGAGAGATCAAACACTATTATACACAGGGGGTTCTCTCTCGGGACGGTATCGACCGGTAGCGTTTAGTGACTCCCCGAGATCAGATAGCCTACGACCGTACCGGCTGCCAGTACGAGACCGATAAGGGTTTCATAGGGAATCAGCCGGAGCCGCTCCTTCATTTTCATTTCGACGGATCCTCCCGTGGAGTGGAAAAATGAACCATGGGGCAGATGATCGAGTACGGTGGCGCTTGAATTGATCATGGCGGCACCCCATACGGCGCTGACTCCGGCTGCGAGGATCGTTTGGGCGAACGACGACGAGGCGATCGTAGCCCCGGCGGTGGTGGATGCCGTAGCAGCCGACATGAGGGCCCCGGAGAGCGGCGCGATAAGTATTCCGCTGACATCCCAGTGAGCCAGCAGGTCAATGACCACATCTTTAATGGAGGAGGCCTTGATGATTCCCGCAATGGTTCCCGTGCCGACCAGCAGAACCGCTACCACGGACATTTTTTCCAGTCCGTAGTGGATTCCCGGAATCAGGTCGCGCCATTTGCGCATGGCCACGATACCTGCCAATCCTCCTGCTGGCAGGGCGATCATCGGATCGATCACGACGTTACAGATGGGACGGAGTGCCAGCAATACGATAGTCACTACCGGAGCCGTAATGCTGGCCCAGAACGGAGGCAGTTCCTTCTCTTCGGGTTCGGCACTTCCGGCACCTACCAACTCTCCGTTCGAGGGCAGCAGTCGGCTGACGATATAGACCGTGACCAGCAGACCTACGATAGCCGGCAATACGTTCACGGTCATCACCGACCATAGAGAGGCGTCGAAATTTTCCGCTGCGATAATCGTGTTGGGATTGGGCGAGATGATATTGCCGCACTTGCCTCCTCCGATCATCACCAGCAGCAGTTTGAGTTTGGGAATCGAGAGTCTCCAACCGATATTCAGAGCGATCGGAGCGACAGTGATGACTGCCACGTCGATGAATACTCCGATTCCGGTTAGCAACAGTGTCGAGAGGGCCAGGGCCAGATAGACATGCCGTTCGCCCAGTTTCCGGATAATGGTGTGGGAGATGGACGAAGCGGCACCGGTTTTGATCAGTACTCCGGAGAGTACGCCTGCCGCAAGGATCCGGACAATGGCCGGAACGATTTCCTGAGTTCCCTCTACCATGTATCCGACCGTTTCGACCAGTGAAAATCCGCCGGCCAATCCGCCGACCACGGCTCCGATCATCAGACTGTATATCGGAGATATTTTCTTTACAATTAATATGATGGACAGTAATAATCCCAACAATGCTCCCAATGCACTCATCTCTCTATTGTTTTATAAAATGAATTGTTCTCATTAGTTGTTCCACGGTACGCCGAATGTTTTGCTGCGCATAGTCCCGTTCCATGGCTTGAACCAAAGAAGCTGGTCCGGGTAGAATGGGGAATACGGCGGCAAATCCTTGTCGATTCAATTCATCGACACTCTCCACGGCTCCTCCGATGGCGATAACCGGAATTTGTCGTTTGCTTGCCGCATCGAGTACTCCGCGAGGAGCCTTGCCCATGGCTGTCTGTCCATCCAATTTTCCTTCGCCGGTGATGATCAGATCTGCCTGGTCGATCAATCGGTCGAATCCGATGGTTTGCAGTACCATATCAATTCCCGAAGTCAGTTTGGCCTTCAGAAAAGCCACTAATCCTCCGCCGAGTCCTCCGGCCGCACCCGATCCGGGACACTGTTCCACGTCTATGCCCGTATAAGAGTGAATCACGCCGGCAAAACTTTTCAATCCCTGATCCAGTAGTTGGACCATTGTTGGGTCGGCTCCCTTTTGTGGAGCGAAGACGTAGGCGGCACCCGTGGGACCGGAGAAGGGATTGGATACGTCGCAGGCTACGATAAATTCGGCTTGGGATAATTCCGGCAGTCGATCGGAATCATCTACCGAGGCGATTCGGGAGAGGATCTCTCCTCCGTGCCCCAGTTCTGCGCCGACAGCGTCCAGAAAACGATAGCCCAGTGCTTGAAGCATTCCGGTTCCTGCGTCGTTGGTGGCACTGCCTCCGATGCCGATCAAGAATCGACGGCAACCTCTTCGAAGAGCATCATGGATCAATTCTCCCGTACCAAAGGTTGTGGTTTTCATCGGATTGCGCAGTTCGGGCTCTACCAGGGGCAGTCCGCTGGCCGAAGCCATTTCGATGACGGCTGTTTTTCCGTTGTCTACCAGACCATAGGAGGCTTTCACGGGACGCATAAGCGGATCATTCACCTCTATTTCGATCATTTCTCCCCCTAAGGTGCGAGTCAATGCACTGGCAGTTCCTTCGCCTCCGTCGGCGAT
Organism: uncultured Rikenellaceae bacterium; assembly: GCA_944326945.1. GTDB lineage: Bacteria > Bacteroidota > Bacteroidia > Bacteroidales > Rikenellaceae > Gallalistipes. The sequence goes on along the minus strand of CALVFY010000013.1, from coordinate 25,002 downwards.
ATAGGTTTTTATGGCCTGGCAGTTGGGATAAACACAGTGTATTCCCTCTTCGACACTTTTGGCCACCTCTTCCGAGGTCAATGATCCCTTGAAGGAATCGGCCGCAATGACGACTTTTCGGATCTCTATCATAGAAGAATTTGTATTTCGAAAACAGGTTGTAATCGAAGAATTGTCGGTGCTAAAATTACTTATTTTTTGATAGAATCGCAATACACCACTGGATACATACCGGGATGAGGGGTGTTTGTTTGTGGACAGACATCGATCTAATGGATTGGTTATGTTGTTTTTTGTGGATAGTGTAGGGGGTATGAGATAATAAAAAAGACATTCCCAAGTTTCAGGAATGTCTTTTTTGTTATGATTTATAGCCGGAGAATTACATGGCGTTGTCTAAGATACGACCGGCCATTTCGCCGTCGACGTTTTGTCGTTCGCCGAAGTGGACACCTCGTTCGGTGAAACGGCGGACGATTTCATCACGAGTCTCTTTCCCGATTCCTGCTTCTGACAGGCGAGTAGCCAGACCCAGACTACGGAAGAATTGTTCCGTGCATTCGATGGTACGGTCGATCCGCTCTTCACGGCTGCCGGAAACGACACCCCAAACTCGTTCTCCGTATTGTACCAGTTTGTCTCCTTTTTGTTCGCGGAGCGTCCGCAACAGGGCGGGTAATACGATTGCTAATGTAGCTCCGTGGGCCAGGCCGTGCAGGGCGGTGAGTTCATGACCGATCTGGTGGGTTGCCCAATCCTGTTCCACGCCCATGGCAATGAATCCGTTGAGACCCATGGTAGCTGTCAGCATGAAATCGGCCATCAGGTCGTAGTTTTTCGGATCGGCCTTGATTTTCGGCGCAATGTCGATGAGCGTCAGTAGCAGACCTTCGGCCCAACGATCCATAACACGCGATTGTCCCGGACGGGTCATGTACTGTTCCATGATGTGGACGAAAGTATCTGAAAGACCGTTGGCAATCTGATTGGCCGGTAGCGAGAAGGTTACTTCCGGATCGAGAATCGAAAATTCCGGATTCCGGTTGTAGAATGCGAATTTTTCATGCGTTTCGCTGCGGGAGATCACGGCACCCGAGTTCATTTCGGAGCCTGTGGCGGGCAGGGTGAGGACCGTAGCCAGCGGAACGGTTTCGCCTTTGGCCTTACCCGAGAGTACGATTTCCCAGGGATCGCCTTCATAACGAAGACCGGCCGAGATCAGTTTCGTTCCGTCGATAACCGACCCCCCTCCTACGGCCAGCAGAAAGTCGGTCCCTTCGGCTTTGCCTTGGGTGATTGCCTTACGAAGGGTCTCTACGGTAGGATTGGCCTCGATGCCCCAGAATTCGGAGAAAGTGTGTCCGGCTGCCCGCAGACTTGCCACTACCTGGTCGTAGACGCCATTACGCCGTACGCTGCCGCCACCGAAGGTGACCATGATCCGTTTTCCCTGCGGAATCTGTCCGCCTAATTTTTCGATCATTCCCCGGCCGAAGATCAATTTGGTCGGGTTCTGAAAAATAAAGTTTTCCATATTGTTATGATGATAATTTTGTCGTTCGGTCAGGTAAAGATAGTGAAATTCCTGTATAATAAAAAAAGGGGGGGGGGATGGCTGAAACCATCTCCCCTCTGTGGCAACGGGAATACCTGTTCTGTTTCTGCTACCAGATAACGGCTCGTTTTTCTGGAGCCAGGTACATCGGGTCACCCTCTTCCACTCCGAATGCCTCGTACCAGGCATTGATGTGGGGCAGGGCCCCGTTTACTCTCCAGCGACCCAAAGAGTGGGGATCGGACTTGGTATATACCCGGATTTGTTCGTCGCGGATGTTGCCGGCCCAGACGTTGGCATAGGAGAGGAAGAAACGTTGTTCGGGAGTAAATCCGTCTATAGGTTGTTGAGTTTCTCCGGCCGCAGCGTTTTTGAATGCCTGGAATGCCACCTGTAAACCGCCGTAATCCGCAATGTTTTCCCCGAGTGTCAACTGTCCGTTGGCGTGCAGACCGGGCAATACCTCGATTGCGTCGAACCAGTCTACCAATACTTGAGCACGTTCTTCGAAGTTCTTGGCATCCTGGGCGGTCCACCAGTCTTTCAGATTGCCTTCCTTGTCGAACTGACGACCCTGGTCGTCGAATCCGTGCGTCATTTCGTGGCCGATCACCACGCCGATGGCTCCGTAGTTGCAGGCATCGTCGGCATTCATGTCGAAGAACGGCGGCTGGAGAATCCCGGCCGGGAAACAGATTTCGTTGGTAGCCGGATTGTAGTAAGCGTTTACGGTCTGAGGAGTCATCAGCCATTCGCTGCGATCGACCGGTTTGCCGGCTTTGGCGGTCATGTAGTCCATGTCGAATCGATTCGAACGAATGATATTGTCCCAATAAGAATCCTTGTTGATTTCCAGACCCGAATAGTCACGCCATTTGTCGGGATAACCTATTTTGACCAGGATCGATGCCAGTTTTTCGCGGGCTTTGGCCTTGGTCGTGTCGCTCATCCAGGTGAGTGCGTCGATTCGTTCACCCAGTGCCTGTTGCAGATTGTTCACCAGTTTTGTCATGCGCTCTTTGGCTTCGGCCGGGAAGTATTTCTGCACGTACATTTGTCCTACGGCTTCGCCCATTACTCCGTTCACGGTACTTACGGCTCTCTTCCAGCGAGGTTGCATCTCTTTCTTTCCGGAGAGAGTCTTGCCGTAGAATTCGAAATTCTGAGCCACGAAGGCGTCGCTCAGATAGGGGGCGGCTGCATCGATCACTTTCCATTTCAGATAGGATTTTTGAGCATCCAGAGGTTCGTCGGACAGGATGGCGGCCGATTCCTGGACGGGAGCGACCTGGCTCATGTTCAATTCGGTCGTTCCACCCAGTTTCAGCGTATCGAGATAGAGTTTCCAGTCGATGCCCGGGACGGTTTTCTGAACCTCATCCAGAGTCATCTTGTGGTAGTTGGCCTGGGGGTCACGGAGTTCTACTTTTGAGAAGAATGCCTTGGCCAGGCGGGTTTCGATCCGCATCACATCCTCCATGGCTTTCGTGGCATCCTCCGGAGTATAGCCGGCCAATTGGAACATTTTGACTACATGGTCGCGGAATTGTTCCCGGATGGCTGTTGTTGCCGAATCGTTTTCGAGATAGTAGTCCTTTTGACCCAGACTCAATCCGCTTTGGTACGTATGTACGATATTTACCGTACTGTTTTTGTCGTCCGGACCAACGTAGAGAGCAAAATAGGGGTCGAATCCTTCTCTTCTCATCGAGGCGATCAGACCGGTCAGTCCGTTTTTATCCGTAAGATCGTCGATGGCTTTCAATTGTCCGGCAATAGGAGCGGCTCCGTCGGCATTGAGTTTGGCGCTGTCCATGGCAATGTTGTAGAGGGTGCCGATCTTGTCGGCAATACTTCCTTTATCAGCCTGTTGGGCTGCCAGCTCTTCGATCAGACCATGCATCTGCTCCCGATTGTTTTCGGCCAATTGATCGAACGATCCGAATCGTGAATATTCGGGTTTGAGCGGATTGTTTTTGATCCATCCTCCGCAGGCATATTGATAAAAGTCTGCACGGGGAGATACGGTGGTATCCATGTTTTCGAGCCGGATACCTCCTTCGGCACTCTTTTTCCCGGAGTTACCGCATCCGGCGGCCGCTACGGCCAACACGAGCACCGGTAAATAGTACTTCGTATTCATGTTTTCTTGCATTTAATGTAGTTTGTTGTCGGTTACGAGTTTAGACAAGTCTTCTGACCAACTCTTCCTTTTCTCCGTAAAGATAGTCGATCAGTGGAATCTCGATCATGGTATAGGCTCCGGGTTGCTGGCGAAGAGCGGCGCGGGCCGTGGACACGAGTATTTGGGCCGTAAGGGCGGGGTTGTTGATGCTCATATTGAATTCGAACCGTTGGTTTTGGGTCTTCCCGGAGACACCTTTGCGGATAAGGTTTACTCCGTGTCCCATGTCCAGCAGGGCATCTACGCTCTCCACCTGCATTACGTGTGTTTCGTCGTGGGCGAAATAGTCGTCGGCCTTGATCCGGGCGGCTACATCGGCGTATTCATAATCCTCTTCCAATTCGATATAAACCATGCGTCGATGGATTCCCGTTCCGGTGGGAATGGTCATCGAAAGGGCCGCTTTCACACCTTCGATCGCCTTGACGGCCACGGTGTGGCCCATACTCATTCCGGGGCCGAAATTGGTGTAGGTGATTCCTTTCGGAGCACACATTTCGAGCAGGGCACGTACGATCGAATCGCTTCCCGGATCCCATCCGGCCGAAATTACCGAAACGGCTCCGTGTTTGCGGGCGGCTCCGTCCAACCGACTACGCAATCCTGCAATGTCGGTATGGATGTCGAAACTGTCTACGGTATTGATCCCTTTGGCCAGCATCTGCATGGCGAATTCCTCCACTTTACGGGTCGGAGTGCAGAGGATGGCCACATCTGCGGTATCCAACTCTTCGATCGTGGCCTTGACCGGATAGGCGGCCAGTTCGGCGGGCGGATTGGACGGATCTCGCCGTACGATACCTGCTATTTCGAAGTCCGGGGCGGTTTCCAATGCTTCGACCACGTATTTCCCGATATTGCCGTATCCCACGACGGCTGCTCTGATCTTTTTCATGTCATTACCTATATTTGATTCGAAAAACAAAGATACATAAATCCGTACGGAATCTGTTTTGTTGCAGGCATAAAAACGGGGAGAAAGAGAGAAAAAGTATTTCAGATTAGCCTCTTTTTTCCAATCTTTTATATTGGGTCACGCAGGAGGGAATCTCCTCCGGATAGTGAGTGACATAGATTAGAGTTTTCCCCGGGCGGGCACAGAACTCTTCCACGATTTTCTTTACCCGTTGTTTTTTTCCGGCATCCAGTCCGTGGAGAGGTTCGTCCAGGATGAGCAGTTCGGGATTTTTGACCAGGGCACGGGCCAACAATACCAGTCGTTGCTCTCCGTAGGAGATTTTGACAAAAGAGCGTTCGGCCAGATGATCAGCTCCGAAAGTTTCGAGCCAGCGGATGGCCATTTCTTTCTGTTGGGGGGTGCATTTGTTGTAGAGTCCTACTGAGTCGTAGAAACCCGATGCCGCTACCTGCAGGCAGGGGATATCCTGTAAATAGTAGGTGTGTACATCCGGCGAAAGATATCCGATACGACGTTTGATGTCCCAGATGCTTTCTCCCGTTCCCCGTCGGCGGCCGAACAGGAAAAGTCGGTTGGCATAGGCTTGCGGATTGTCGCCGCATACGAGGCTGAGCAGGGTGGATTTTCCGCTGCCGTTGGCTCCGAGTAATGCCCATTTTTCGCCGCGGTGTACGGTCCAGTCCACTCCCTCCAAAATGGGTCGACCGTCATATCGTACAAGGATCTTCTCCATACGGATTGCTTCCTCATAGGGAGAACTCTCGGTCTCCTCTTGTACGGGAAGGTCGGGGAGATAACCGATATTGTATTGTTCCGGGAAAAGTTTTGCCAGTAAGGTCGGATCGGACAGGAATGCTTCACGTGTCATCGGTGGAAGACAGGTGCGTTCTCGAACAGGAAGTATATGGTCGACCCAAGGGGGGATCTCTTTCGGATTGGAGACGACCAGGATGATTTGTACTCCATTGAGAGAGAGTGTATGCAGCGTTCGGTCGAGTGTTTTGCGCGAGGCGGCATCCAGTCCGATAAACGGATTGTCGAGAATCAGCACGCGGGGTTTCGTCAGCAAGATGCGCGTGATGAGGAATTTACGCAATTCTCCGCTGGAAAGCGAGACGAGCCGTTTGTCGAGTAGGTCCCGGATGCCGAGCAGGTTTGCATACCGGCCGATCTTTTCGGTCGGGAACTTTGCCAATAGAGAGCCTGCCGCTGGCGATTGTTCGGCGTCCGAAGCGTTCCATCGTTGTTGATAGTAACTTTTCCGACAGTCCGACAGGGAATAGATGTCTCGGAAAGAGATCGATCGTACTGCTTCGTACAGTGGCAGATCGGGCGAGTCGGTGCCAGCCTCACCTTCGCGCAAGACAATGCGGCTTTGTAACAGATCGGTGAGCAGGGTTTTGCCGGCACCGTTGGGACCCGTTACGGCCCAATTCTCCCCCTGGTTGATTGTCCAGTCGACGGGGTGGGTGAAACGGAATTCAGGGAAGCGGGCTACGGCTCCGCGGAGATAGATTTTCATGGATGATAAGATTGAAAAACGGCCGGATTGGAGTTCCGGCCGTTGAAAGTCGATGCTCGAAGGCGGTCGATCTACCGAACAAGTTGATTGGTGGCCGTATCGGGGAAGATCACCCATGGGGTGAAATTCTTGGCCTCTTCGAAATCCATCAAGGCATAGGAGATGATGATGATCACGTCTCCTACGGCGCATTTACGGGCTGCCGGTCCGTTCAGACAGATACATCCGCTGCCCCGTTCACCCTTGATGATGTAAGTTTCCAGTCGTTCGCCGTTGTTGGCGTTGACGATCTGTACCTTCTCTCCGGGGATCATGTTGGCTGCTTCGAGCAGGGCTTCGTCGATGGTGATGCTGCCCACATACTGAAGATTGGCTTCGGTGATCGAGACCCGGTGGATTTTCGATTTGAGAACTTCAATTTGCATGATTATTCGAAACAAATGTTGTCGATCAGACGTACCGAACCTGCCTGTACGGCTACACAACCTTGTTTGCCACAAGATTCATTCCAGCTTTGTACAGGTTGCATGGTGTCGGCGTTTACGATTTCAAAATAGACGGTTTCAAGGGCCGGATTCTCGTTGATCCGTTTTACAACCCACTCCTCCAGTTCCCGAGGAGTCATTTCCCCTCGCATATTGAGGGCTTCTTTCAGCGTGGCGTAGATGTGAGGGGCTGCGGCACGGTGTTCGGCATCCAACAGCGTATTGCGCGAACTGAGAGCCAGGCCGTCCTCTCCGCGGACAATCGGGCAGGGAACGATCTCTACCGGCAGGTTGAGTTGAGCGACCATGGCCCGGATTACGGCGATCTGTTGGAAATCTTTCTCTCCGAAGAAGGCTTTGGCCGGACGAACCAGATCGAACAGACGGCTTACCACCTGTGCCACACCGTTGAAATGGCCCGGACGGAAAGCGCCCTCCATCACTTTATCGATCTGTCCGAAATCGAATACCCGGGTATCCGGTTCGGGATAGATCTCCTCGACTGAAGGCATAAATACGGCATCGGCTCCGGCTTTCTCCAAAAGGGCGATGTCGGCTTCCGGTGTACGGGGGTAGCTCTTCAGATCGTTTTTATCATTGAACTGGGTGGGATTTACGAAAACACTCACCACGACCGTAGCACACTCCCTGCGTGCTCGGGCAACCAACGAAAGATGGCCTGCGTGTAAGGCCCCCATTGTCGGCACAAATCCCAGAGTGTGAGCGGAAACGCCGTTCAGAAAGGCTCTGAGGTCGGAACTCTTGCTGAAAACTTTCATGAACAAGGTTTTGGTTCGACAAAAATGTTATTTTTCGGCAGGGCAAAGTTAGAAATTAGATTACAAATTACTAATTTTTTAGGCAAAAATCATGTAACTTTGCGTCAAATGCAAAATTTTAATCCATGAAAAAAACAGCAATATTGTTCGTTATGAGTGCACTGGTGGTGGGAATGACGGCCTGTGGTGAGAAGGCGCGTACGACCCAAAAGGCTAACGACTGGGTGGTCGACCGATTCGACGATATCAAGATTCTGAGGTATGAGGTTCCGGGATTCGAGGCGCTGACTCTGCAGGAGAAGATGCTCGTCTACTACCTGAACGAAGCCGCTTTGTGTGGACGGGATATCCTTTTCGATCAGAATTTCAAATATAATTTGCCGGTGCGTCGGACACTGGAGGCTATTTATGCCGATTTCCCGGGTGATCGTTCCACTCCGCAGTGGGCCGCTTTCGAGAAATATCTTAAAAAGGTGTGGTTTGCCAATGGCGTACACCACCACTATTCTAATGATAAGTTTACGCCCGAATTCAGCGAGGACTATTTCGATTCGCTGGTGATGGTTACCCCGACCGAGAATTTTCCCCAGGATTTCGGCTCGATGGGTGAATTGATGAAGGTGGTCAAACCCGTTATGTTTAATCCGGCGCTGTATCAGAAACGACTCGATCAGTCGGCCGGTCAGGATATGCTGGCAGCCTCCTCCATGAATTATTACCAGGGGGTTACGCAGAAGGAGGCCGAAGAGTTCTATGCGGCCATGGCGGTTCCGGGCGATACGACGCCGATCTCTTATGGACTGAACAGCCGTCTGGTGAAAGAGAATGGCAAGTTGGTCGAAAAAGTATGGCGTGTGGGAGGGCTCTATTCGCCCGCCATTGAAAAGATCGTTTTCTGGTTGGAAAAGGCTGCCGAGGTGGCCGAACCTCATCAGAAGGAGACGATCGAAGCCCTGATCTCCTATTATCGTTCGGGGGATCTGAAAGAGTTTGACCGTTTCAATATCCTTTGGGTACAAGATACGGTGTCTCGGATAGATTTCGTCAACGGATTTACCGAAACTTATGGCGATCCGCTGGGATATAAAGCTTCCTGGGAGGGTTTGGTTAACTTCCGTAACGAAGAGGCTACCAAGCGTACACAGGTGATCAGCGAGGCGGCCCAATGGTTCGAAGATCACTCGCCGGTGGATGACAAATACAAGAAGGAGAGGGTGAAAGGTGTGTCGGCAAAAGTGATTACGGCAGCTATTCTGGGAGGCGACTGTTATCCGGCCACTCCGATCGGAATCAATTTGCCCAATGCCGACTGGATTCGGAAAGACTATGGTTCGAAGTCCGTCACCATCCAGAATATTACCGATGCTTATGACGAGGCGGCCAAAGGTAACGGATTCCAGGAAGAATTCGTGCTGAGAGAGGAGGATCGCGAGCGGATGAGACAGTACGGAAATCTGGGCGATAATCTGCATACCGATCTGCATGAGTGTCTGGGACACGGTTCGGGTCAGTTGGCACCCGGAGTGAAGGGCGATGAATTGAAGAATTACGGTTCTACGCTGGAAGAGGCCCGTGCCGATCTCTTTGCGCTCTACTATCTGGCCGATCCGAAACTCATCGAATTGGGAGTTGTTCCTTCGGATGAAGTGGCCAAGGCCGAGTATGCCAGCTATATCATGAATGGTTTGATGACTCAGTTGACTCGGATCAAGCCCGGGAAGGATGTGGAAGAGGCTCATATGCGTAACCGGAAACTGATCTCGGAGTGGTGCTACGAGAAGGGGAAGGCCGATAAGGTGATCGAAATGATCCAGCAGAACGGCAAGACCTATGTGGTGGTGAACGACTTCGATAAACTGCGTACGTTGTTCGGCGATTTGCTGCGAGAGATTCAACGTATCAAATCGGAAGGTGATTTTGACGCCGGTAAGGATTTGGTGGAGACCTATGGAGTGAAAGTTGACCCGAAACTGCATGCCGAGGTGTTGGCTCGTTACGAAAAACTGCACCTGGAACCCTATGCCGGATTTATCAATCCTGTCTATAAACCCGTGATGGAGAACGGACAGATCATCGACATCAAGATTGAGTATCCGACCGATTATGCGGCTCAGATGATGGACTATTCGAAGAACTATTCTTTCCTGCCCACCAAGAATTAATGGGGTAGGGACCTTAATAAGAAACAAAAACCTCTCGGCATCAACACCGAGAGGTTTTTTTTTATGGATTTCGGAAACTATTGCTTGCGTTTATAGATCCACAGGTCCGGATCCTGGGAGGAGAGTCTGGCCCGTTCGCGTTCGGCTTCTGTCTGGTCGGCAGAAGAGAAGACACTGACAATGATCTTCCCGTTTCTCATGCGTACTTTAGTGAAATGCATATTGGGGTGTTGATCTTGAGCTTTGGCAATGAATGTCTCCGCATTCTTCTCGGTACTGTACACTCCTGCCACGACATAATATAATTCGGACGATACGGGAACGATTCCGTTCGGATCCGTATCATTTTTCCGGCTTGGATTTGAGTCGGAACGAATGGAGTCCTGTCGTAAGGTGTCGATTTTACTGCCAGATGTGGCCGGTTGGTTTGTGAGGGCTGTGTCTGCAGGAAGAGCAGGCCTGGCTGAAGTCGTCGGAGGTCCCGAAGAGATTGTCTCGGATGAAGCGGGTTTGGGTGAAGTGAAATCGCCCGACAGAAGGGCTGCGACAATACCTCCACATGCCAGAATTGAAACTCCGATGAGAGCCGTTTTTCCGGTCTGTTTCCGGCGTTTGAGCGTGAGGCTCTCTTTCCCTGCCGGATTGAGGAGTTGGTTCAGTTCTGAGGAGGGCCTGAAAAAATCCTGCCGAATCTCACCTGTGCCTTCGATCAGGATCCCCGTTTCGCTACGGGCTTGGTCGAGCCAACCATTGTAAAGTCGCTGTGCTTCCCGGATGTCGACTTCCGCCGCTCGGGCAATCAACTCGCAGAGGGTCGGTTGTCCCGGGTTCTCTTTTTTTGAGAAGACAATCCGATTCTGGGGCGGTTCGATCCGATGCCGTTCGGTAGCTCGAGCCGCTCGTCGTTCGACGGAAAGACTCCCTACCATCGGAAGATTGAATCCTCTACGGGTGGCCAGCAGGTTGAATATTAATTTGTCGATCGCTTTCATCGTCTCTTCTTGGGGGTGTTTTTCTTTTGTTCCCGTTCCATACGTTCACGGATCCGATCCAACGGTTCGGGTTGCAGGGCCGGACGGCGCAGAGCCCAGACCATCATGACGATGCCCAACAGGATGAATGGAATACTGAGCCACTGGCCCATCAGCAGTGACATGTTCAATTCGAATTCCTCCTGAGGATTCTTGATGTATTCGATGAAGAAGCGCGAGATGAAGATCAGAAAAACGCCCAACCCGAACATGAATCCCGGCCTCTTGCGGGCCAGATCGCGTCCGAAATAGAGCCATAGCAGGATGAAGAAGGTGATCAGGTAGCAGATGGCTTCATAGATCTGGGTGGGGTGTTTGGGTACGGTTTCTCCGGCCCGGAGGAATACGAATCCCCACGGAGCGGAGGTCTCGATGCCATAAATCTCTGAATTGAAGAGATTTCCCAGGCGGACGATCGCTCCGGTGATCGCTACGGCGATCATGATGCGGTCGAGAGACCAGAGATAAGGCATTTTATTCTTCCGGGAGAAGAGCCACAGACCGATGAGCAATCCGATAGCTGCACCGTGGCTGGCCAGTCCTCCCTGGCGTATGTTGAGAATCTGGATGGGATTTGTCAGGTAGTAGTCCGTCTCGTAGAAAAGGCAATGTCCCAGTCGGGCACCGATAATCGTGGAGAGGGTCCCGAACCAGAAGATCGAATCGAACACCTTGTCGGGGTACCCTTCCCGTTTGACGAAACGGATGAAAAGCCACATACTGATGGCGAAGCCTATGGCCCACATTACTCCGTAGTAGCGTATCTCGACCGACCCGATCCGGAAAAATACCGGATCGAAATTCCACATGACAGTCAAAAACAGATTGTTCATAGGGTTGAGTTTTCGTTTTGTTTTCGCAAAGGTACGAATTTTCCCCGGAGTGATACGACCTTGCTTCGAATAAATTCTTGTCCTGCAGACAGGCGGATTTGAAAAGTTATTTTTACCTTTGCATCCGATGACTGACTATAAGAACATAAATATCCGTAACAAACGGGCCACGTACGACTATGAAATCCTGGATACGTATGTGGCAGGGATCGTTTTGTCCGGTACCGAGATCAAGTCGCTTCGGCTCGGAAAGGCTTCGCTCGTGGATTGTTACTGCTATTTCGATCGGGGAGAACTCTATGTGCGGGGCATGAACATCGCCGAATATCATTGGGGCACTTATAATAACCACCAGCCCCGGCGTGACCGTAAACTGCTGTTGCAAAAGAGGGAACTCGTGAAATTGGAGCGTGCTCTTCAGGATAAGGGATTGACGGTGGTTGGCCTCAAGCTCTTCATCAATGAGAAGGGTCTGGCCAAATTGCAGATCGGGTTGGCTCGGGGACGTAAAAACTACGACAAACGGGAGTATATTAAAGAGAAAGACGCCCGCCGTGAAATGGACCGGGCGTTTCGTAAATAGTCTGTTTTTTGTCTGCCGGGGAGACCCTTCTCCTGAGAGGCATTATTGTTGCTTAGGACGCATATAGCGCTGTCTGCCGTTGTTTTTCTTGTTGTTTTTGTTTTTTCCGTTCCGGTTGGGATAATTTCCTTTTTGTGGACGGGCCGAAAAGTGTTGTTTATAATCGCTTTTGAGGTTGTTGAGAGCAACTTCGTCTACATCTATACCATTTTCGGACATGTTTTTTATCTCCTTTATGATATTCTCGTTGTTCGGATGCTCTTGGTTATATTCGTACGATTTGGTTCGCATATAACGGGCGATGTTTCCGATCGTCTCTTCGAAGTCTGGATGATCTTTCATGCTCTCTAACGAACGAATCATTCGCTGTACGATTTTCCCGTATTGTTTGCGGGCGATCTGTTTGGCGGGATAGGGGAGTTTTTCGGGGACAGGATACAACTGGGCCGATGTGGGGATCGGATAGGGCGAATCGACATCCAGTTTGAAGTCCGACATGATGAACAGATGATCCCAAAGTTTGTGATAGAAATCGGTGCTGTCGCGCAACATGGGATTGATATTGGCCATCACGGCGATGACGGCTCGGGCCTGGCGGTTGCGAAGATCACGATCTTCGATGGTCGAAAGGTAGTCGATCATTTCATGGATGTGTCGTCCATATTCGGGCAGCAGCAATTTTTTGCGCTCGTAATTATAATTTTTTTCCATAAAGTAATGAAACGTTCGGATCTTTTCTGTTCCGTTTGTTTTTTGTAATCATCACTGGAGTCTTTCCTTTATCGGAGTAAGACTGAAAACGTGATGGAAATGATGTTTCGAATCCGGCCTTGGAACAACTTTGGTCCGGCCTTGTTACAACTTGAGATACCGTAAGTAATTCGTAACTTTGGGACAAAGCTACACTGAATTTTTAGAAAAACAAAAACTATACAAAATTATTATCCCGATACACTTATTTAAATATCTATGAAAAAACTATTGATTATTGATCCGCAAAGGAGTATTCGCAATACGTTGAAAGAGCGGTTGGAATATGAGGGTTACCGGGTGGAAGCATCCGAAGATTATGGACAAGGGATGGCGATGTGTCGTGCCGAGCCGTTTGATCTGATTCTGTGTGATGCCGCCCGGTTTCTGGAAAGTACGTTTGGATCAACGTCCTCCTGTGGTTTTCGTCGGCAGATTCCTGTCGTAGCCCTCTCCCATGAGTCGGATGTGGAGACGGTTGTTCATTGCATGAGAGCCGGAGCGGTTGATTTTATTGTCGAACCGATCGATATGAATCGGCTTTTGGGTGTGATTCGGGATATATTTCAACGTCAAGAGAGTGAGGGCGAGCGTGGAGACGATGCTCCGGGAGTGGCTCAGGTGAAAATACGTCGGCATAGTGCGAAAGCGGAGGAGATCATAGGCAATTCCAAACAGATTGTCCATGTGAAGCGTCTTATCGAAAAAGTTGCTCCGTCTGAAGCTCGGGTACTCATCACCGGGGCTAACGGAACGGGAAAGGAGTTGGTCGCACGTTGGCTGCACGAGAAGAGTCACCGGGCATCGGGACCTTTCGTCGAGGTGAATTGTGCGGCAATTCCTTCGGAGCTGATCGAAAGCGAACTGTTCGGTCATGAGAAAGGGGCTTTTACTTCGGCCATCAAGCAACGCAAGGGGAAATTCGAACAGGCCAATGGCGGTACACTCTTTATGGATGAGATAGGGGATATGAGTCTTTCGGCTCAGGCCAAGGTGCTTCGTGCCCTGCAGGAGAACAGGATCAGTCGGGTGGGGAGCGACCGGGATATGGAGGTAAATGTACGTGTGGTGGCTGCTACCAATAAGAATTTGCAGGAGGAGATTTTCAAGGGCAATTTCAGGGAGGATCTTTACCATCGGTTGAGTGTGATTGTGATTTCGGTTCCTCCGTTGGTCGATCGGCTGGAGGATATTCCGCTGCTGGTGGACTATTTTGTGGAGAAGATATGCGAGGAGTACGGTATCTCTCGGAAGAGAATGGATCCGATAGCCGTGGAGGAGTTGAAGAAGATGGCATGGACGGGAAATATCCGTGAATTGCATAATGTGATCGAACGATTGATTATTCTTAGTGGAAAAGATATAACTTTGGACGATGTTAGAACCTATGCGCTGGGGGTGATTTGATCCCTGCGGGACGAAACGCCGTTGTCGGAGTTGCGGTATGACTTGTCCCGGGGGAGAGATTGTCCCGGTGCCCGAAACGTACGGATCATGCAGACAGGAAGAGAGAATAAGCCCCATATCGGTATCTATGGACGGTGTAATGCCGGCAAGAGTTCGTTGCTTAATTTTATTACGGGAGCCGATACGGCCATTGTCTCGTCCGAAGCAGGTACGACGACCGATGTGGTACGAAAGAGTTATGAAATACTCGATTTCGCGCCCGTGATCTGGCTCGACACGGCGGGGGTGGACGACTTCTCGGAATTGGGTCGGAAACGGGTGGAGCGTACCTGGCAGACGCTCTTGCAGGTCGATTTAGCTCTGCTGGTATTTCGTAGTTGGGGAGAACCGGAACAGGAATTGGTACATCGTTTCGAACGATTGGCCTTGCCTTTCTTGCTGGTGTTTAATGGCCCGGAGGAGTCGATTCTTGGCGAAACAATCCCCTGGAAACGGTGGCCATGGTTGGCTGTCGATCTGTTTCGTCCCGGGGTTGGAGTCCGTGATCGGTTGTTGGCCGAGGTGAAAAGAGCGTTGCCGGAACGGGCCTATCGGATTCCCTCGATGTTCGAAGGACGGGTGAGTGCGGATGATCGGGTGGTATTGGTTTGTCCGGTCGACAGCGAAGCTCCGGCGGGTCGGTTGATTTTGCCGCAAGTGCAGGCCATCAGGGAGTTGCTCGATCGCCATGCGGTGCCTGTCGTGGTACAACCGGAGGAGTTGCAGGGGCTGTTTGTGGCCGATGGGGGAGAAGCGGACGAAACTTTGCCGGTTTTGTTCCCGGAGGGAGCGTTCCGCCCAAAATTGGTGGTGACCGACAGTCAGGTGTTCGCCCGGGTACGGGCCGTGGTGCCGCAGGAGGTGGAGGTCACCTCGTTCAGTATTCTGCTGGCCGCCGCCAAAGGCGATTTCGAATCTTATAAAAAGGGGTTGGCGAAAGTCGATACTTTGAAGGAGGGAGATCGGATCTTGATTGCCGAAAACTGTACGCATCAAGTCAGTTGCGAAGATATCGGTCGGGTGAAGATTCCCCGTTGGCTGGAGACATATACCGGTTGTCGTTTGAACTTTACGTTTGTATCCGGGTTGGAACCCTTCCCTGCTGATTTGGCAGATTATGCGCTGGTGGTGCAGTGTGGTGGATGTATGGTGACACGCAGCCAGATTCTGGGACGGATCCGTATGGCGGTGGCTGCCGGAGTGCCGATTACCAACTACGGAATGTTGATACGTAAGGTTACGCTTCCCGTACCTCGGGGAGCGAAATGATCCGGTGAGAGGGTGCAGGGCTTGTGTAAATCGGACATTTTTTGCTATCTTCGAATCGTCTTTAAATCGGATCCGATTCTATGGCAACATTCGAAGTATGCGGAGGCCGCCCGCTTTGCGGCGAAATTACCCCTCAGGGGGCCAAGAATGAAGCGTTGCAGATTCTCTGCGCTACGCTGCTTACACCCGAAAAGGTTACGGTACGCAATGTGCCGGCTATCGTGGATGTGCTTCAGCTCATCGAATTGCTCAAGTGTATGGGCGTTGAGGTGGAGAAACTCGATGAGAGTACCTATACTTTCCAGGCTCGGAAGATCGATATGGAGTATCTCAGGAGCGACGATTATCGTCGGCGTGGGGCTCGACTTCGTGGATCGGTGATGGTGGTAGGACCGTTGTTGGCTCGTTTCGGGATCGGTTATCTGCCCAAACCCGGCGGTGACAAGATCGGTCGTCGGAGATTGGATACCCATTTCATCGGATTCCGGAAACTGGGTGCGACACTCGATTTTGATTTGAATGAGAACTTTTTCGCCGTTGAGGGGCGTCATCTCAAGGGCTGTTATATGCTGCTCGACGAGGCTTCGGTGACAGGTACGGCCAATATTATCATGGCTGCCGTGTTGGCCGAGGGAACTACCACGATCTATAATGCTGCCTGTGAACCCTATATCCAGCAACTTTGCCGGATGCTCAACCGGATGGGGGCCCGCATTTCGGGATGCGCTTCCAATTTGCTTACCATCGAGGGGGTGAAGGAGTTGCACGGGACGGACCACACATTGTTGCCCGACATGATCGAAGTGGGCAGTTTTATCGGAATGGCAGCTATTACTCGTTCCGAGATTACGATCAAGGATGTTTCGTTTGATAATCTGGGGATTATTCCGGCTCAGTTTGCCCGGATGGGGATTCGTTTCGAACAGCGGGGCGACGATATTTTCGTGCCTCGGCAGGAGCACTACGAAATAGAGAGTTTTCTGGACGGTTCGATCATGAAGATTGACGATGCACCCTGGCCCGGGCTGACGCCGGATCTGTTGTCGGTGTTCCTGGTGGTAGCTACACAGGCCAAAGGGGCGGTACTGATTCATCAGAAGATGTTCGAAAGCCGACTTTTCTTTGTGGACAAGTTGATCGACATGGGAGCTCAGATCATCTTGTGTGATCCGCATCGGGCCACGGTGATCGGACACGATCACCGTCTGAGACTTCGGGCTACCAAGATGTCTTCTCCCGATATTCGGGCCGGGGTTGCACTGTTGATCGCGGCTTTGTCTGCTGACGGGGTGAGTGTCATCCAGAACGTGGAGCAGATCGACCGCGGATATCAGAATATAGACGGCCGGCTCAATGCTCTCGGGGCTTCGATCCGACGGATTGAATAGGATATGGCTAAAATAGAAAAAAGGGAACTTTCTATCGGAAAGTTCCCTTTTTCTTTTAGTTTTGGGGCGGGAGTGTGTCGGAACTCGTTTTCTCCGAAAATCAGTTTTTGAAGATGATCATATCCGAATCGTCCCGTTCGCGATGAGGTCGGGGTTCCCCGTCAGGATAGCCGAGTGCTACCACGCAGAGAATGCCGAGTTGTTGGGGAATATCCAGCAAATGTGCCAAATATTTTTCGGCTTGTTCTCCTTCGGGGTTGTCGTGCAGCCGGGGGCGTCCGTGTACGTGTACCCAGCAGGAACCCAATCCCCGGGCTTCGGCCGAAAGTTGGAGAATGGTCGCCGAGATGGCGCAATTTTCGCGCCACAGGTCGGTGGCTTGTGTGTCACCCATTACAATGATGGCCGCTGGGGCGTCTTTGACGAAGGAGGAGCCGAAGTCTCGCATTTCGGAAATACGTTGCAGTGTTTCCGGATCGCGAACGACCATAAAACGGGTGGATCGGACATTTTTCGACGAGGGTGCCGTGAGCGCATCCGAAAGAATGGCGCGAAGAGTCTCCTCTTTGACGGGTTTATCGGTAAATTTCCGGCAGCTGCGCCGGTGTTTGACCAGTTCTGAGAATGTCATGATAAAGTGTGTTTTTCGAAGTAAAAGTAAAAAAATAATTTCAAATTTCGTACCTTTAGCCGCAGGATGCCTGCCGGGAAACCTGGTGACCCGAACAGGCCAACAACGAGAATAATGGATATGGAACAGAAACCGACCGTAGCTCTGATCTACGATTTCGATGGTACGCTCTCCGCGGGGAATATGCAGGAGTACGACTTTATTCCCGCCGTGGGTAAGAGTAACAAGGAGTTTTGGCTGGAAAGTAACGAGACGGCTCGTTTGCAGGATGCCGATCCGATTCTTGCCTATATGTTCAAGATGATTCATGAAGCCAAAGCAAAGGGACTTTCGTTGCGGAAGGAGGCTTTCCGGGCTTCGGGGGCCAAAATCACTCTTTATAAAGGTGTGAGAGAGTGGTTCGGGCGGATGAATCGTTATGCGGCCGAGCGTGGAATCAATATGCAGCATTATATCAATTCGTCGGGACTGAAGGAGATGATCGAGGGGACGCCTATCGCTCATGAATTCCGTAAGATCTATGCCTGTTCGTTTCTCTACGATGTGGACGGAGTGGCTTATTGGCCGGCCGTGGCGGTGAATTATACCAATAAAACACAGTTTATTTTCAAAATCAACAAGGGGGTGGAGTCGGTGTATGACAGCCATTTGGTGAATCGTTTCATCGAGGAGGAGAAGCGTCCGGTGCCATTCAGCCGGATGATTTACATCGGCGACGGAACCACCGATATCCCCTGTATGAAACTGGTGAAACAACAGGGCGGACACTCCATTGCTGTTTATAATCCTTGTTCCGGGGACAAACGGTTTGCCATGGAGGGACTGATCCGGGATAATCGGGTGAGTTATGTCTGTCCGGCCGATTACTCGCCCGACAGTCCGCTCGATACGCTTGTGAAGACTATTATCGACAAGATCGAAGCCGATCTGCGGCTCAGTCGCTTGGTTACGCAACCCGATGACGATCCGCAGGATACCCGGACGGAGAATCCGATGCCGGGGCCCGGGATGCTTTTTTAAATGAACGGAGATGAAGATTGTTTTTGCGACGAATAATGCCCATAAACTCTCCGAAGTGCAGGAGATATTGGGCGATCGTTTCCGGTTGGTTACTCCTCGGGAGTGTGGCGTGACGGAAGAGATTCCGGAAAACGAACCGACTTTGGAGGGGAATGCCCTTCAGAAGGCTCGTTATCTGTATCGGAAAACAGGTGCCGATTGCTTCGCCGACGATACGGGGCTGGAGGTGGATGCCCTCGATGGCGCTCCCGGAGTGCATTCGGCCCGTTATGCTCCGGGAGAAGGACATGATTTCGCGGCCAATACAACTCTTTTGTTGAAAAACATGGAGCAAGTGCCGGAGGAGAAACGAACAGCCCGATTCCGTACGGTGATTGCGTTGATTCTCGACGGAAAGGAATATTTGTTCGAAGGTGAGGTGCGGGGAAAGATTCTTCGTGCGCCCGATGGTGAGGGCGGATTCGGTTATGATCCGGTATTTCTACCCGAGGGCTACGATCAGACTTTCGCCCGGATGGATATGCATACGAAGAATTCGATCAGTCATCGGGGACGTGCTGTGGCACG
The DNA here is from genome assembly GCA_944326945.1 of uncultured Rikenellaceae bacterium. Taxonomy (GTDB): domain Bacteria; phylum Bacteroidota; class Bacteroidia; order Bacteroidales; family Rikenellaceae; genus Gallalistipes. The sequence goes on along the minus strand of CALVFY010000013.1, from coordinate 5,877 downwards.
TCTGGCCGCTTTTCTGAAGGAGCGTTTCGCATAGGGAAAAGGAGGAGACCGGATGAAAAGTTATAAGGCTCGGGGAGTCGTTCTTCATACGGTGAAATACGGCGACAGTTCGTTGGTGGTGTATCTGCTTACCGATCAGCTCGGTCGCCAGAACTATCTGATACAAGGTATCCGTAGCGCCAGAAGCAAGGGAAATAAGGCTGCCTTTTTCCAGCCGATGTTTCTGGTGGAGTTCGAAGGAGTGGAGCCCCCGAGAGGGGAGATGCATCGTATGCGGGAGGTGCAGGCATTGGTGCCGCTTTCGTCGATTCCGTTCGATGTGCGCAAGAGTACCATCGCTCTGTTTATGGCCGAGGTGTTGTATAGGCTGATTCGAGAGGTGGAACCCAATAGTCATCTGTTTGATTTTGTTTCGGGAGCGGTGGTGGCGCTCGACTCCATGGAGGAGGGAGTGGCCAATTTTCATCTGTGGTTTCTGGTGCGATTGAGTGCTTTTCTGGGATTTTATCCCGGGAATGACTATATCCCCGGAGGATGGTTCGATATTCGGGAGGGACTGTTTACTCCTTTAATGCCCCAACACCGGTTGATGCTCTCCCCGGAACATACGGCGATTTTGTCTCGTATGATGGATTGTCCGGTACAGGAGCTGAAGAGTATTCCTCTGGTTCGGGGACAGCGTTCCGAATTTCTGAATGCCATGCTTGCCTATTTCGGGTATCACCTCGATGCGATTCATCACGTACAGTCGGTTTCGATTCTTCGTGATGTGTTTTGAGAGACCCGAAAGTCTCATTTCCTGCTGAAGGTCTGCACAACAGTTTAAATATACCTGATAAAAAACACCCCGGTGTAACGGCCGGGGTGTTTTTTTATCAGGTATGAAGGTGGGGTTTAGAAGCGTACTCCGAACGACATGGTTACCAGATGACGAGTACGTTCCGGAGTCAGATAGCCGCTTTGGGTGATCGCTTCATAACCCGGTTCGCCGTAATAGAACAGATCGTAAGAGGTGAACTTCTCATTCATGTAGGTGTAGGCCAGGTCCACGGAGATAGCGTTGGTACGGTATCCGATACCGGCCGAAATGTTGTAGCTGTGTTCTCCCACCGGACCATCGAACACCCGGTCGTTATCCTGGAGCATGGAGCCATAATATGCATAGCCGGCCCGGAGAGCCAGCGAAGGCAGCGGTTTGAATTCCGCTCCCACCCGGACGTTGTCTGCACCCTTGAAAATCTCTTTGGCGGCATCTTTATAGTCATCTCTCCAGCCATCCTTGTCGCTGATGCGCATTCCGTTGTACCATACCCGTTCGTAGTCGGCCGAGATGACGCCCACATTGCCGAACGTATAGGAGATACCGGTCAATAATCGTGGAGGTGATGAGAAACGATAGTCGTAAGTCAGCAGATTGCTCTCGGCCGAATATCTTTTCCCGTCGTTAAATCTGGTTTGCATATCGGCGCCATATTCGTGTTCGAGCGAAACGAACGATGGGGTATGGAATGCAACACCGATCCGCAATCCACCCACCGGACGAACTATGACGCCCAGTTTGAAGTCGACGGCCGTACCTGTATATTTCACGTACTGTCCATAGTACATATTATAAAGGTAACCTCCGTAATTGGGCAGCTCGGTGTCGTTGGTGTATTGTTCGCTGTAAATCTCCTCCTGACGGTAGTAGATATCCTGTATTCCCATTCCGAAACCGATGTAGAGTCGGTTGTTGAAGTTCATTCCTGCTGAAATGTTATACTCTCCGATGGATCCCTTCGTGCGGCTTTCCATCAAATGGTCGATGTCGGTCAATGCTCCCGGACCCGATCCCGGATTGAACGGGTTATAGGGATTGATGGTGGTCAGATCGTAATCGTTTTCCAAGGTGGTCGATGGATCGAGCATATAGGTTTTGTATCCGAGGATGGCTCCCCATAAGGAAGAGGAGTAATTTCCATAGGAATAGTCTTGGCTCAGACCGCTTTCGGCATATCCGTCCAGTTGCCGTTCGAAGATCTGCCCGATAGAGTAGTTGTCATGCGGAAGTCCCACGGTTGAACGGTAATTGAAATCTGCCCGACGGTTGTAGCCGAAACCGAACGTGAAACTGGTCAATGAACCCGATCCCTGATAGAGATTAAGGGCCAGACTGACATTGGTCGGTACGAAACTGGTGCGGTTATAGTCCTCCTTCCACAGATTTCCCGGATAGTTCTCGTGGGTGCTGTTGGTCTCGACGGCCAGTGAAAGCCCGAATTCCGAAGAACTGTACATTCCCAGTCCGGCCGGATTGATTCCCATCGATGAAAGGTCGCCTCCCAGAGAGGTGAATGCTCCTGCCATGGCGGATGAGCGGGCTGTCCCGTAGGCGTAGTTCCGCTGCGAGAAAAGTTTCATGGTGGTCAGGTCGAAATAGGACATTCCCAGCAATTTGCCACCCAATACAGCGTCGTTGCTGATTCCCTGCGCACCTGCCGTAGTGATCGAGACGGCACACAAGACGCCTGCGATCCATATTTTTGTTTTCATACTTCGATGATCATTAAATGATACACATAGTGTTATGTCGCCGTGGATTACCTGCCTCGGCCTCCTCCTCCACGTGAACCGCCTCCATAGCTGCCGCCTCCGCCCGAGGGTGTGCCGTAGGAGCCCGACGATCCTCCACTGGGACGATAAGTGCTGCCACTGTTGCTGGGACGACTGTACCGGTAGTTGTAAGAGGAAGAGGAGTTATCCTTGTCGTAGCGGTTGCGGTAGCTGTTGTATCCGCTGACACTGTTGCGTGTGTTGGACCGATAGCCTGTCGAGTTGCCGTATCGGTTGTTGTAAGGACGGTAGTTGGACCGATAGGTTATGTCCGGACGCGAATAGTAGCCACCTCCCCAATGGTGATGACCTCCCCAATAATAGGGATAGCCCCAGTTCCAATAGGGATAACCCCAGCTGTAATAGGCTCCCCAATAGGGATAGCCCCACCAGGGAGATCCCCAGCTCCACCACGGATCGTACCAACCCCAATAACTGCTCCAATAGGGATAGCCCCATCCTAAATTGATGTTCAGATTGATCGGCGATCCCCAATATCCGAACATCGAGGTGATGTATTTGGGTTCCACCCATACTTCGTCGCCCATGACCATCACGTTATAGAACGAAGGATCGTAGGCCGATACATAGTGGGCGGCATCGCTGATTTTGAAGTTGTAGTAGCTCGAGGGCATTTTGTAGGTGGGCGAATTGAATCCTCTCAGACGTCGTGCATAGGCATCGTCATAGGTGTCGGCCAATACGTCTTCATAGGGGTTTCCCGTATATTTGCGAAGATATTCGCCTTCGAGTTTTGCCTCGGTCAAAGCTGCGGCCTCTGCGGCCTTGCGGGCTTGTTCTCGTTCTGCGGCCTCTCTTTGAGCGATAGCCTGTTTGTCATGGATGGCATACAGATCGTCTGTCAGAGGGCGGGCAGAGGATGAATAGAAGGTCGTCGCACATCCGCTGAGCCCGATGAGCGCGATGCCCGCGGCGATCATTCCCAGATAAGATGCTGCTGTTTTCATAATGGTTCTGTTTTATGATGTTCTAAACGAAAACCGTACCGAAAAGTTGTGTTCGGAAGTTTTCCTTATTTTATATATAAGACGTAAAAACAATACATTTTGTTGCATATTTGGACGCCTGTTTTTGTCGTTTCACCCTGGGTTGGGTGTCGATTAAGGATTCCTTAGCAATCAAAGGTAACCAAATTGTGGGAAATTCTGAAAAATTTCTACCTTTGCCAGACAAATTTAATACAATTATGGCAAAAGAGCTGAAAGAACTGACGAACCGGGAAGAAAACTATTCGCAATGGTATAACGACCTGGTGGTGAAGGCTGGGTTGGCCGAAAATTCGGCAGTGAGGGGTTGTATGGTGATAAAACCCTATGGATATGCAATTTGGGAGAAGATGCAACGTGTCCTGGATCAGATGTTCAAAGACACCGGTCATCAGAATGCCTATTTCCCGTTGTTCATTCCCAAGTCTTTTTTCAGTAAGGAGGCTCATCACGTGGAGGGGTTTGCCAAGGAGTGTGCCGTGGTGACTCACTATCGTTTGAAGAACGATCCCGAAGGAAAGGGCGTGATCGTGGATCCGGATGCCAAATTGGAGGAGGAGCTGATCGTAAGACCTACTTCGGAGACTATCATTTGGAATACCTATAAAAATTGGATTCAGTCCTATCGGGATCTTCCCGTATTGTGTAACCAGTGGGCCAATGTGGTGCGCTGGGAGATGCGTACCAGACTCTTTCTCCGGACGGCTGAGTTCCTTTGGCAGGAGGGGCACACCGCTCATGCCACACGGGAAGAGGCTCAGCAGGAGGCTCTCAAGATGATTCATGTCTATCGGGATTTCGTGGAGAATTGGATGGGATTGCCGGTGATCGTGGGGCATAAGAGTGAAAACGAACGGTTTGCAGGGGCGGAAGATACATTGACGATCGAAGCCCTGATGCAGGACGGAAAAGCATTGCAAAGTGGTACGTCGCATTTCCTGGGCCAGAATTTTGCCAAGGCATTCGATGTGCAGTTCGTGAATAAAGAGGGTAAACTGGATTATGTTTGGGCAACATCCTGGGGTGTTTCCACGCGTCTGATGGGTGCGTTGATCATGGCTCATTCGGATAATAACGGATTGGTGCTGCCTCCGAAACTGGCGCCGATCCAGGTGGTGATGATACCTATATATAAAGGGTCCGAGGAATTGGTTGCAATCCGGGAAAAATTGGAAACGATTGCCAATGAACTTAAATCACGCGGAATGAGTGTGAAGTTGGACGATCGGGATAATGTCCGTTCGGGATTCAAGTTTGCCGAATACGAATTGAAGGGTGTGCCTGTTCGTTTGGCGATGGGGCCTCGGGATTTGGCCGGAGGAACGATCGAGCTGGTGCGACGAGATACGTTGGAGAAGGTGACTGTTCCGCAAGAGGGATTGGTTGACCGTATTGAAGGATTGATGACCGAAATACAACAAAACATATTCGATAAGGCACTGAAGTTCCGCGAGAGTATGATTACCCGGGTGGATACTTATGATGAATTTAAACGGGTTCTCGATGAGAAGGGTGGTTTCATCCTGGCACATTGGGATGGTACCGTGGAGACGGAGGTGGCTATTAAGGAGCAAACCAAAGCTACGATCCGTTGTATCCCAGTGGACGCTCCGGAAGAAGAGGGCGTTTGTATTTATTCGGGAAAGCCGTCGCATCGTCGGGTATTGTTTGCTCGTTCCTATTAAAATTCTGTGCCGGAAAAGCAGGTCGTCCGAATTTGATTTTTCGGACGGCTTTGTTTTTATAATGGAATTGCGGGTATTGGAGAAATGAAAGGGCGTTTTTTCGCGATAAAAGTTCGGTGTATTGTGTGGTCGTGTAAGTGTTTTTAAATTAATGATTTATTGTTTTCACGCTCTTTGGGGAGTGAAAAGAAAGATGAGAAAAAGTGAAAAAAAGTGAGAAAAAATTTGCAGAGTAAAAAAAAGTCCCTACATTTGCACCCGCTGAATGAGAATAACGGTTTCCAATAGCACATTCAGTTTAAGTTCTTGAAAAAATAAATTTGGAGATTACAAAAAAAGGTTTTACCTTTGTAGTCCTTTCGCTCACGAAATTTGAGCGATTTTTTAACGGCGAATTTTTCGGAAAGAGTCGTTGAAACCAAATGAGGTTCTTTGAATTACTGGTAAAAAGAGAGAAAAGAAAATGTAGTATTTATCAATTCCTTTAGAGGAAATAAGTAGTCAGGACTCTAACGATATAACGATAGATTTATACAATGGAGAGTTTGATCCTGGCTCAGGATAAACGCTAGCGGCAGGCCTAACACATGCAA
>CALVFY010000012.1 GCA_944326945.1 uncultured Rikenellaceae bacterium | reverse complement strand
AAAGAGAGGAAAAAGGAACTGGTCGTCGGGAAATTGTTACCGGGAAGCATGTCGGAGTGGGAAAAGGTCGGTGAGGAGATCTCGTCGGTTACTTTGAAAGAATCTGTCTCCGCAGTGGCAAAAATTGTCGGGTGTGTTCATTTCGATCTCTTTTAGTCCGTCCTGTATCTCTTTTGGATGCCATCATCTGTGGCGACGAGAATTATTTTAAATTGTGGGCAGGACTTCCCCTCAAGATTGCGGAAGTAGCGGTGGAGCGGAATGTCCCTGCCCGTAATTCTTTGATTCGGATCGAATAGTGATATTTTGTGTGTGAAACGAAAGAGGAGTCCGTTTTTCGGACTCCTCTTTCGTTATTTGAAATGCATTAAACCAATTCAATCCCGGCGTTTAAACATTCCTGACGCATCTGTTCGGGCCAAATGCTGCTTTGTATTTCGCCGATATGGGCTTTACGCAGCAGGAACATGCACAAACGCGATTGACCGATACCTCCACCGATTGTGTTAGGAAGTTCTCCGGCAAGTAACCGACGATGGAAATAGAGCTCTTTTTTCCATTCCTGACCCCGTATGGCCAGTTGACGTTCCAATGCCGGTGCATCGACCCGGATTCCCATGCTCGATACTTCGAAAGCGCTCTCGAGGATCGGGTTCCAGAGCAGAATGTCGCCGTTTAAACCGAAGTATCCTTCGTCGTTGGGAGTGCTCCAGTCGTCGTAGTCAGCGGCCCGGCCGTCGTGGGCGCTGCCGTTCGAGAGAGGATTGCCGATTCCGATCACAAATACGGCCTTATGCTGGCGTACGATCTCGTTTTCGCGTTCTTTGGGACTCAGATCCGGATACATGTCGAGCAACTGTTGCGAATGGATGAAAAAGATCTCTTCGGGCAACCGGGGCTTTAATTGAGGGAATTCCACGTAGAGTTTGTTTTCGGTCACTTTGATCGACTCGTAGATACGGCGTACGGTCTGCTTCAGGAAGGCGATATTACGCTGTTCGGGCGTAATTATCTTCTCCCAGTCCCACTGGTCTACGTAAATCGAATGGATGTTATCCAATTCCTCATCGGGGCGCAGGGCATTCATATCGGTATAAATGCCGCGTCCCGGATCGGTACCCAATTCGGCGAGTTTGAGTCGTTTCCATTTGGCCAGCGAATGAACCACTTCGGCTTTTTGTTCGCCCATGTCCCGGATCGGGAAGGTAACGGCACGCTCCACGCTGTTCAGATCATCATTGATACCCGTTCCCTGAAGCACTACCATCGGAGCAGTAACGCGCAACAAAGCCAACTGAGCGGACAAATTCTCCTGAAACATGTCTTTCAGGTTTTTGATCGCCTTTTCTGTCTGCTCTGCCGATCCCAGCAGGTTGCGGTAATCTTTTGGCTTGATTAATGGCATCGCTCTCCTATTGACGGATAATCAGGTAATAGTTCTTTTTCCCTTTCTGCACCACGAGGTATTTTCCAGCGATCAGATCATTTTCCGTTACCATCTGCTCGGGAGAGGTTACCTTCTCTTTGTTGAGCGATACACCCCCACCCTGGATCAATTTACGGGTCTCTCCTTTCGAGGAGAACACCTGCAATTGCCCGCCGCACAGATCGACGAATGAGATCCCTTGTGCCGGGGTAATTGCTCCTGCGGGCAGTGTGAACTGGGGAACACCTTCGAATACCTGCAAAAGGGTCTGTTCGTCCAAATGACGAAGAGCTTCGGCTGTGGCTCCGCCGAACAGAATGGCGGAAGCCTCCTCGGCCTTGTGGAACTCATCTTCGGAGTGGATCATGCAGGTCAATTCACGAGCCAGCCGTTTTTGCAGAATACGCAGATGGGGCGCCTGATCGTGTTCTGCGATCAGTCCCTCGATTGTCTCCCGGTCGAGCAGGGTGAAGATTTTGATATAGCTTTTGGCGTCCTCGTCGCTCGTATTGAGCCAGAACTGGTAGAATTTATACGGCGACGTATAGCGCGGATCGAGCCAGATATTACCCGATTCGGTCTTGCCGAACTTCGTGCCGTCGGCTTTCTTGATCAGCGGGCAGACAATGGCATAGGCTTCGCCACCCAATTTACGACGGATCAATTCGGTTCCCGTGGTGATGTTGCCCCACTGATCGGAACCGCCCAACTGGATTTTGCAATTCCTGGTTTGGTACAGGTGCAGGAAGTCATATCCCTGAACCAACTGATAGGTGAACTCCGTGAAAGACATTCCTTCGCCTTCCCCGTTGAAACGCTTCTTGACGGAATCCTTGGCCATCATGTAGTTGACGGTGATCAGCTTGCCTACGTCGCGGATGAAGTCGAGAAACGAGAAATCCTTCATCCAGTCGTAGTTGTTGACCATTTCTGCGGCATTGGGTGCATCGGAATTGAAGTCGATCAGTTTCGAAAGTTGTTTTTTGATGGCTTCCTGATTATGTCTCAAGGTTTTTTCGTCGAGCAGATTCCGTTCGAGCGATTTTCCGGAGGGGTCGCCGATCATGCCCGTAGCACCGCCTACCAAAGCGATAGGTTTGTGACCGCATCGTTGAAAATGTTTGAGAATCATGACGCTCACCAGGTGTCCGATGTGGAGCGAATCGGCCGTGGGGTCGATGCCCACGTAGGCCGTTGTCATCTCTTTTTCCAGTTGTTCCTTGGCTCCGGGCATCATGTCGTGGATCATGCCGCGCCAGGAAAGCTCTTCAACAAAATTCATCGTTTGATTTTCTTATGTTATCTTGGTTAAATGTCCCGTGTCGGGACATCATTAGTCATCATAGTGCGCAAATGTAGTAAAAAATCGCCGCTATGCGAAATCACTGTCAGGAAATTGGCTCGCTATTCCACATCCAGATCCATCTCCTTTCGAAGAGCGGTCAGGAGCGGATTTTTTTCGGTCAGGAATTTCAGGCGATCTTCCACACGGACCGGTTTCAATCCGGTCACTTTTTCCACAACCGTTACCTCCAGTTTGGCTGTTCCTTCGAGATGAGCCACGTCGATCAGCAACGAGAGTATTTCCGATTGATTACGGAGGATATCTTCACGCAGAGATTCGTTGGGAACATTGATTTTCAATATATTCCCTTGTGTTTGTAATTCTCGGAAGGCCATGGCTATTCGAGGACGTACTTTTTCTATCCGACGAACCAATTCCGGCATGGCATTGCGTATTTTATTTTCGCTGTCCGGGTCTGTTTTTTCGGTCTCCTGGGAAGAGTGTTTTTCTTCTGCAGTTGGTTCTCCGGTATAACTGCCACGCGAGGCATTCATGATCGATGAGATCGGAAGTCCCGAAATGGATCGGATCGTATGGGGTGCGGGCGGTTTCGGTTTGGAGGCCGTTTCGGCGGGCGTAGCGGGTTTCTCTTGCGAAGGAGAGGTCGGAGTGATCGTGGGTGTTGATTCGTTGCGCTGTGGCGGCGAAGAGGGTTTCTGTTCGACCGGTGGTTGGGTGGAGACGATTTCAACCGACGATACGGTAGCGGTCCGGTTACTTTGCAGAGGAGGAAGTGCGGGAGAGGCTATCTGCCCGGTTGAGTCATTTTTTTTTTGACCGAGCCCGCAGAGTTTCATCAGGCCCAGTTCCACGCTCAAGCGCTGGTTGGATGAGGTGCGGAGCGAACCGTCGAGCGCTGTCAGTAGCGAGATCGCTTCGAACAGGAATCCTACGTCGCAATCGGCCCCTTGCTGTTTATAGCGATCCAATAATGATCCGGTCACTTCCAGCAGTTTCAATGTATCGGGCGATTTACACATCAGAATATCCCGGAAATGGCTGTTCAATCCCGTCAGAAAGGTTTGTCCCGAGAATCCCTTACGCAGTACATCGTCCAACAACAGGAGTGCGCCGGGATAGTCGCCTGCGAGGATCAGTTTTGTGACAGTGAAATAGGTGTCGTAATCCAGTACGTTGAGGGTTTGGGCTACCTCTTTGAAATTCAGGTTGTTTCCACAGAACGAGACTGCTTTGTCAAACATCGAAAGTGCGTCGCGCATTCCTCCGTCGGCTTTTTGGGCGATCAGATGAAGCGATTCGTCGTCGGCCGTAATACCCTCCTGCGAAGCGATATATTTGAGGTAGGCGACACTGTCTTCGACCCGGATGCGATTGAAGTCGAAAATCTGGCAACGGGAGAGGATGGTCGGCAGTATCTTGTGCTTTTCGGTGGTGGCCAGGATGAAGATGGCGTGAGCGGGCGGTTCCTCGAGTGTTTTGAGGAATGCGTTGAAAGCCGCTGCGGAGAGCATATGTACCTCGTCGATGATGTAGACGCTGTACCGGCCGATCTGTGGCGGAATACGTACCTGTTCGGTCAATGAACGGATGTCGTCGACCGAGTTGTTGGAGGCGGCATCCAGCTCGTGGATATTGAATGAACGGCCTTCATTGAATCCGCGACACGATTCGCATTGGTTGCAGGCTTCGGCGTCCACGGGGGAAAGACAGTTGATGGCTTTGGCGAAGATACGAGCGCAAGTGGTCTTTCCCACACCTCGCGGTCCACAGAACAGGTAAGCGTGGGCTAATTGTCCACGGCTGATGGCATTTTTGAGGGTGGAGGTGATATGATATTGTCCCACGACCGAAGCGAAGGTGGCAGGACGGTATTTGCGAGCGCTGACGACGAAATTTTCCATAGCTCTACAAAAGTATCATCTTTTCCTCGGAATTCAAATATAATTCCGATAATTCCCTGGACAAACAGACAGGTTGTTGCCTTTAAAACGGACATTTGTACGTCATTCTGTCGTTTTTTTGGCAAAACTCGGGTGACACAATGCCCGGGGAAATGATAATACGTCAGTTGTTATTTGCTTGGCAGATAATTTGTATCGTTCTCTTTCCGAAACGGAAACGATAAAAGAAAGGAGAACAAAATATGAACATTAACACATTAACGATCAAGGCTCAGGAGTGTCTGCAACAGGCTTTCCAGATAGCCGCCAACCATAATAATCAGGCGGTGGAACCGTTGCACATTCTGGCGTCGATCATCGAGGATGATGATTCGTTGGGAGCTTTCCTGCTGGGACGTGTGGGAGTCAATGTACGGGGGCTGCGCAATGAAGTGCAGACACGTCTGAATAGACTGCCCCAGGTTTCTGGCGGAGGAGAGCAATATTTTGCTCAGGAATCTTCGAAAGTGATTCAGCGTGCCACCGACTATACCAAGAATTTTGGCGACAAGTATGCTTCGGTAGAGCATCTGTTATTGGGATTGGTGGCCGACGGAGGTGATACGGCCAAATTGCTCAAGCAGAGCGGTGCGAGCGAGAAGGAGTTGATGACGGCTATCAAGGATCTGAGAAAGGGTTCGAGTATCGATAGTCAGACTGCCGATCAGACTTTCGATGCATTGGGTAAATATGCCTTGAACTTGAATGAGATGGCCCGAAACGGGAAACTCGATCCGGTGATCGGCCGGGACGAGGAGATTCGTCGGGTACTTCAGATTCTGTCGCGGCGTACGAAAAACAACCCGATTTTGGTCGGAGAACCTGGTGTGGGTAAGACGGCCATAGCGGAAGGTATTGCTCATCGTATTGTCAATGGCGATGTGCCCGAAAACTTGAAGTCGAAACAAATCTTCTCGCTGGATATGGGTGCCTTGGTCGCAGGTGCCAAATATAAAGGTGAGTTCGAGGAGCGTCTGAAAGCGGTTGTCCAGGAGGTGACCGCTTCCGAGGGAGAGATACTTCTCTTTATCGATGAGATTCACACGCTGGTTGGTGCCGGCAAAGGTGAGGGTGCCATGGATGCTGCCAATATTCTGAAACCGGCATTGGCCCGCGGTGAACTTCGTACGATTGGTGCCACGACCCTGGATGAGTTCCAGAAATATTTCGAACAGGATAAGGCCTTGGAGCGTCGGTTCCAAAAGGTGATGGTGGATGAACCGTCGGCCGTAGATGCCATTTCGATCCTGCGTGGATTGAAAGAGCGTTACGAACACCATCATAAAGTACGGATCAAGGATGAGGCGATTATTGCCGCTGTGGAACTCTCTCAACGGTATATCACTTCGCGGTTCCTGCCCGATAAGGCGATTGACTTGATTGATGAGGGAGCGGCTCGGTTGCGGTTGGAGATGAATTCCGTGCCGGATGAGATAGACCAGCTCGACCGGAAGGTGCGTCAGTTGGAGATCGAGCGCGAGGCAATTCGTCGTGAGGGCGATAAGGAGAGGATCGATATGTTGACCAAGGAGATCGACGATCTGAACTCGAAACGTACCGCTCTACGGGCCAAATGGCAGAACGAACGCGATATTCTGGAGAAGATCCAGCACAACCGGGACGAGATCGAGCGGTTGAAGGTACAGGCGGCCGAGGCTGAGCGTTCGGGTGACTACGGACAGGTGGCCGAGATCCGTTATGGTAAGATTCGTGATGCGGAGACCCAGATTGCCAATCTGACCGAGGAGTTGAAGATGAGTAATGCCAATGGGGCGATGATCAAGGAAGAGGTCGATGCCGAAGATATTGCCGAGGTAGTATCGCGGTGGACGGGTATTCCGGTCAAGAAGATGCTGGCCAGCGAGCGGGAGAAACTGCTGCACATGGAGGAGGAGTTGCATCGTCGGGTAGTCGGACAGGACGAGGCCATTCGGGCCATTTCGGATGCCGTACGGCGTAGTCGGGCCGGGTTGCAGGACCCCAGACGGCCGATCGGATCGTTCATCTTCCTGGGTACGACCGGTGTCGGTAAGACGGAGTTGGCTAAGGCGTTGGCCGAGTTCCTGTTTAACGACGAGAACATGATGACGCGAATCGATATGAGCGAGTATCAAGAACGTCACAGTGTCTCTCGACTGATTGGAGCGCCTCCCGGATATGTTGGTTACGATGAAGGTGGTCAGTTGACCGAGGCCGTGCGGCGTAAACCCTATTCGGTAGTACTGCTCGACGAGATTGAAAAGGCACATCCGGATGTATTCAATATCCTGTTACAGGTGCTTGATGACGGGCGGTTGACCGATAATAAGGGTCGGACGGTGGATTTCCGCAATACGATCATCATCATGACTTCCAATATGGGATCGAATGTGATCATGGATAATTTCGCCGCTGCGGAGAACAAGGATGGAGTAATTCCGGCCGAGGTGGTCGAAAAGACGCGGGAAGAGGTGATCGAGTTGATGAAACAGAATCTCAAACCGGAGTTCCTGAACCGTATCGACGAGATTGTGATGTTCACGCCTCTGACCAAGAAGGATGTGATCCGTATCGTGGGCATTCAGATCGGTATCATTGCCCGGATGTTGAAAGAGAATGGAATAGTGCTCCAGGTAACCGATAAGGCACAGGAGTGGCTGGCCGATCAGGGATATGATCCGATGTACGGTGCACGGCCTGTGAAGAGGGCTATCCAGAGTTATGTGGTGAACGATCTTTCGAAGCAGATTTTGGCCGGAAAGGTTAATCGTGACAAACCGATCGTTATCGATGCCGATGCCTCGGGATTGACTTACAAGAATTAAAAGAGGCGGGGGAATGGATCGCTCCCTCGTACATGTAAAAATCCGGAAACGGGGAGCCTTAACACTCCATCCGTTTCCGGATTTTTTTGTGTCGTTATGGTTCGGGTTATTTCGAATTCCGTTCCGGTAATTGCTTCGAGAGCGGGCGTTCGCCCCGCAATGTCCGGGCAGCCTCTCCGGCCAACCAAAGATAATGGTCGGAAGGGAAGATGCGGCATGAAAAATGCATTATTTTTTAGAAAATAGTATTATGTATTGCATAGTATTGAATAATGTTTATATATTTGTGATACAAACATCATAAAGGATTGTTTATGAAAAGGACGTTGAATGTAAATATAGGAGGCGTGGCCTTCACGGTGGATGAAGATGCTTATCAGGTTCTCGATCAGTACTTGCAGGATGTGCGATCTCGGTTGGAGGGTAGCGATCCCGGAGAGGTGATGGCGGATATCGAATCGCGTATTGCGGAGCTTTTTTCTGAACGGATCACTCATCGGAATCAGGTGGTGAATATCGAGATGGCCCATCATGCCATGGAGGTGATCGGTCGACCGGATATGTTCGGTGAACGGAGATCGGCTCCGCAAGAAGACGGTTCTTTTACGGGAAGAGAGACTCCGCCTCCCTATCATGAGCCTCGAAAACTGTATCGGTCACGTCGGGACCGGATCATTGGCGGTGTATGCGGGGGTATTGCTCGCTATTTCGACGTGGATGTCACCTTGGTAAGGGTTCTTTTTGCTGTATTGTTTTTCACCTCGGTCTCTCTCTGGATCTATATCATCCTTTGGATCGTGATGCCGCTGGCACCCGAAAGTCGTACTTCCTTTAAATCCGGTCGGTCATGAATGTGGACAATATGCAGGCTCAGATGCGTAAAGGAATCTTGGAATATTGTCTTCTTTTGATTCTGTCGCGCCAGGATGCCTATGCCTCAGAGATTATCTTGGAATTGAAGAATGCCCGGATGATCGTTGTGGAGGGGACGTTGTATCCTATTCTGACTCGTCTGAAGAATCAGGGACTGCTCTCTTATCGATGGGAAGAGTCTTCGCAGGGGCCTCCCCGCAAGTATTATACGATTACTCCTCGGGGAAAGGAGGCGCTGGCTTTGTTGGATGTGGTCTGGGAAGAGTTGATCGGTCAAATAAGTGCCATTCGTAACGGACAATAAACAGTAAAAAATTATAGGGCGATGAAAGAGACTGTACAAATCAGTATTTCCGGTATAGCTTTTTTCTTTGACGAAGAGGCATACCAGGCGTTGAATGCCTATCTCAACCGATTGGAGGAGGGTTATCGAGATAATCCCGACGGGAAAGAGATTCTGGCAGACATCGAAGCTCGGATTGCAGAGATTATTCTCGGGAAGCAGGAGCCGGATCGGATTGTGAGTCTGGAACTGATACAGGAGATTATCTCCCGGTTGGGTTTTCCCGAGGGGATGGAGCCTTTACAGAGGGGACCGGAATCGGATAAAAGGTTTCGGGAAAATTTTTCCCGTCGGCTCTATCGGAATCCGGACGGAGCCCGGTTGGGCGGAGTTTGTAACGGATTGGCTACTTTTTTGGGAATCGATCCTGTCTGGGTGCGTCTTGCGACTTTTGCTCCGTTGATTCTGCTGATTTTAACAGCCACGTTGGGATGGGGATTGCTGTCGGGAGTGTTGGCGATGGTACAGGCAGCACTTTTTGTACTCTATTTGCTGCTTTGGTTTGCGGTACCCACGGCACGTACGCCTCGGCAAAGGCTCGAAATGAGGGGAGAACGCATTACGGTCTCCTCGATTGAGAAGAGTTTTCAGGAGGAGTTCGCTACGGTGACCAATGACTCTCCCCGCACACGGAAAACGGCGACCGTTTGGGCTGAGGTGGTTTGGGTGCTGGGTCAGATGGCGCTTTTTGTTATTAAGGCTGTGGCGTTGGCGTTCAGTCTGTTTCTGATTGTTGCATCGATTGCGTTGATGGTCGGATTTTTTGTTCTGCTCACCTCGTGGGATCATGTTCCCGATCTTGTCGAGACATTCGGTGCTTTCCAGGGAATGTCGCCGGGATTGTTTTTGGCTTTATGTGTACTCGTTATATTTTTACCGGTGCTGTTGCTGCTCTATTTACTGTTGAAACTGGTGTTTCAACTCCCCTCGTGTCGTGCCGTACTGGCCAGCGTGTTCGGAATCTGGGTCGTGGTGGTGGTTTTTGTCTGTGTGATGGCCGTTCGCAATGTGGAGACCTTCGGCAAGGGGGTGTCCATCCGGATTCTTGATAAACAACTCGTAACTCCTGGTGAATACGATACTCTTCAGCCAGACACTGCCGTTCGGGAACAGATTGCCGTGCCGGACTCTTTGAACGGGGATTCTCTTCGTACACTTTAAATCTGAATAGAAAAACAGTTATGGAAATCATCTCTCCAAAACAGCAGAATAGGAAACCGACCATCGAAGCACGAAACATCTATGTCGGTCTGTTGTTGATTGGCATGGGCATCTGTTGGATGCTCTATAATTTCGGCCATATCGGCCCCCGGGTGTTTGATATGCTATTCTCCTGGCAGATGCTTACGATCGTGTTGGGCGGTTATCTGCTGGTATTGCGCAGGTGGGCGGCCGGAGGAGTGGTCACGGCTTTGGGTGTTGTCTTCTTATTGAGTCGGTTTTTCGCAATTTGTATCCCGCTGGATAAGGTGGCTCTTCCGTTTATCGTGATCGGAATCGGTCTGATTTTTCTGTTTACTTCTAAAAGATAGGTAACGGGAATATGCCTGTGTGCATATAATTCGTGAATTATTGCTACATTTGCAGCAGTGTTTTTAATAGGAAAAGAGTATGGCAGAGATTAAATGTGTGGGAATCCTGACTTCCGGGGGCGATGCTCCCGCAATGAATGCTGCGATTCGGGCCGTGACGCGTGCAGCTATATACAATGGCTTCGAGGTCAAGGGAATCATGCGCGGATACCGGGGGTTGATCACCGGAGAGATTTTCCCGATGAAGACTCAGAATGTCAGCAATATTATCCAACAGGGCGGAACAATCCTCAAAACAGCCCGGTGTAAGGAATTTACTACACCCGAAGGCCGTCAGGTTGCCTATGAAACCATGCAGAAAGAGGGAATCGATGCATTGGTGGTGATCGGCGGCGACGGTTCGTTGACGGGAGCCCGTGTTTTTGCTTCGGAATATAATATCCCGATCGTGGGCTTGCCCGGAACGATCGACAATGACCTTTACGGTACCGATACGACGATCGGTTACGATACGGCCCTCAATACCATTATGGAGGCTACCGACAAGATTCGTGATACGGCATCTTCTCACGAACGTCTCTTTTTTATCGAGGTGATGGGGCGTAATGCCGGATTTCTGGCGTTGAACGGGGCAATCGCTACGGGTGCCGAAGCGGCGATTATTCCTGAAATCGCAACGGAGGTCGACCAGTTGGCCGAGTTGATTCAGAACGGTTTCCGTAAATCGAAGAATAGTAGTATTGTATTGGTGGCCGAGAGCGAATTGACGGGTGGCGCTATGGGTTTGGCCGAACGTGTGAAGAATGAATATCCTCAGTATGATGTGCGTGTAACCATTTTGGGCCATATCCAACGAGGCGGTTCTCCTACGGCAAGCGACCGGATTCTGGCCAGTCGGATGGGGGAAGCGGCAATCAATGCCCTGCTCGAAGGACAACGTAATATTATGGTGGGTATTCAGAACGATGAATTGGTTTATGTGCCTTTTACAAAGGCTATTCGTAACGATAAACCGATCAATCGCGATCTGCTTAATACGATCAAAATCTTGTCGATTTAATCGAGAATATTTAGGGATAAAAATGAACGGGGACCGAACTACACGTTCGGTCCCCGTTTTGTTGAGGGTAACAGCAGAAAGGGAGGACCGGTTTGTGGTTTCGGGATAAATTTATTAGTTTTGTTTCCTTGGAAAAAACGAAATATTGCTATTATTTTATATCTGATCCGGCGGGGGTCTGTTCGCCCAACTGCAGACAAAAAAGCCAGATGACAGGTTCGGTCGAACAAAATCTGCAGAAGTGATGAAAGTGAATGCCATAGGGATAAAGCGGTTGGTTTTCCTGTTGTTGGCAATGGGCTGCATTGTCCTGTCCGATTCGGTGACGGCCCGTGATTTTAAATATCTCACTACACGTAATGGGTTAAGCCATAATGGTGTATATTCCATCGCCAGAGACGGTGACGGATTGATGTGGTTTTCTACGGGAGTGGGAGTCGACCGTTACGACGGTACCTCTATTAAGAACTATCGCTTGTTCGATTCGGGTGAGGAACGTGAACGTATTGGCCGTTTTAATTATGTGGTGGCCGATCCGGATCAGAATATCTGGGCATTCAATGTCAAGGGGTCTCTTTTCCGTTATGTGCCTCAGCGCGATGCTTTCGAACGAGTGATAGAAGTTCCCCACTCTTCTAATAATATATCATTGTTGGGAGTCTGTTTTTCAAAAGATTCTCTGGCATTGCTTTATGGGTCTTTCGGTGTTAAGTGTTATGATCGGAAGTCCAATCAGATTTTCGGCGAGAATTTGATGCCCGGCATTTATGTTACGAAAATTCAGTCCATTTCCGACTCCCGGTATGCTGTGGGAGCAGCCGAAGGTTTTTTCTTGTTGGATTTTAGTTCTCCAACCGATTGCCGTATTACTCGAATCGAACCCGTACGACTCAATACGCGTATTCAGACTCTTTATTATAGTTCTTCACTCGACTGTTTGTATCTGGGTACGTTCGACGGTAAAATTTTTCGGTATGATCTTGCTTCGGGCCTTCTGAGACAGATCGGTACTCTCTTTTCCAATACCCCCATTCGCGACATCACCGAGGGATTGCATCATTCCCTCTATATCGCTACGGATGGAATGGGCATTATGGTCCTGGATACTCGGACGGAGAAGATTATTCGTCGATATCTGTCTATCGAAAATTATGCCAGTGGTCTGAGTGCCAATTCTATCTATGATATAGATATTGACGAGGAGAATCGTTTGTGGATTGCCACCTATATCCGAGGTATATGTATTCTCGACAAGAATGTCCCGGACTTCACCTATTTCAGTCATCAGGCAGGGAATCCCAACTCCTTACATAATAACCTGGTCTGTGGGATTATGGAGGATCGCCACGGAGACATGTGGTTTGGTACGGACGATGGAGTGAGTATGTATGATTCCCGAACCGGAAAATGGCATCATCTGCTCAATATCCGAAGCGATCATGATGTCCGATACAAGATTCTGGCTTTGTGCGAGGCCTCGGAGGGCCAGATCTGGGTGGGAGGATTCGCTTGTGGCGCTACGTTGATCGATAAACGAACCTTGCAGGTTAAAACGACACTGCGGGAGATTTCAACGGCCCATCATGGCTCGGGTTTGAATCATGTTTATGTTATTTATCGGGACTCGGAGGGTATTGAATGTGTCTCCAATCGGAATGGACACCGGGATCATCATATGATGCTTTACTCCGCAGAGGGCAAGTTGTTGATGGATGGATTCCCCTACGGGTATAATCCGGTGAAGTGGAGCGGTGAACGCATATGTGATCTGATCAGCGATCACGGACGCAGGATCGGTCGATTCAACGGCAAGGAGATCGTTCCGATCGAGGGAGAGAAGCCCAATACGATTGAAAACAGTTCTTTGATCATGACGGCCGATCTGTGGGGTGATTATCGGGAGGAGTTGGTTGTAGCGGGTACCGACAGTGATGGACGTCCTGCCGTATTCGTCATCACAGCTGCCAAGCCTGTCGATAAGATGTATGTCACCCCCCGTTCTTCTCAAGACTATCGCCTATGGCTTGCCCGTAACAAAGGAGGCGGTTATGGTTCTGTTTACGACTATCCTTTGGAATATCCTGAAAAATAGATGTTTATGAAACGATTGTTGACAGGGGTTTTGGTCGTTTGGACTTGTGTGGGACAGGCACAGAACGACGGATGGTATACGCAGGGGAGTTTTTCTCCGCAGGTACGCGTGGAGTGTACGGTAGAAAATACGCTTGATATTGATCGGGAAAATAGTCCGGTTATTATTCGTCGTGCCGATTTCCCGATTCCCGATCTGCATGAAATGTGGGTCACGGTGGTCGATCCGACCCTTCCTTCCGCTCCGGCGCCCACTCCCGAGAGACTGACCTTACAAGGGGGGCACGAATTGCGTCAGGAGACCAACGGTCACGCTGTTTATCATCAGGTGGATGACATTGATAAAGACGGTATTTGGGATGAGATTTTTTTTCAGACCGATCTGAAAGCGGGAGAGAAGAGGACTTTTTACATCTATCTGGGAGAAAATTCGCGCGGATGGAACAAACATTACACCCATGCCAATGTCGGCAGCTATTGTCGCCATCTGATGCCCTTTTGGGAGAATGAATACGTGGGTTGGAAAATCTGGTTCGCCAACAGTTGCGATGTTTTCGGCAAACGCAAACCCGTGCTGATGTCACAACATCTCTATATGGATAATATCGACGGCTATGGCATCCAGGAGATTGATCCCGATTATGGTTCGGATATCCAGCGTGTGGCCAATAGTTTTGGCGGCGGATCGGTTTGCCTGTTTGAATTTCCCGAACGTCCCGATTCGGCATCCAGACCCCGATTCACTCCGAAACATTTTGAACTGGCTCCCAAATCGAAATGGAATGCCGGTCAGATGTCCGACACGCGTTATACCTACGATGTGGTATTCAATGGTCCGATCCGTTCGATGATTCGTATCAAGGGGATGAACTGGGATTCGGGTAACGGATTCTATGAGTATGTGCAGGATTATACGATCTATGCCCATACCAACTATTGTACGTCTCGGGTCCAATTCACCACTTTCGAGCCACGGAAACAGGGCGTCAAACCGGGTTGCGGTGTACGTCAGAAACCCGAACAGGATAATTTGATCCAGCACGGAGGATTGGTGATTACTTCCGGTCCGGAATATATCAGTGACCCGGAAAATATCGATAATCGTCCGCCTTGGAAAGTGCCTTTTATCGGTATGGCCTTGGCGGTGAAGGACCTGTATTGTCCGCAGTACCAGTATATTCCTGCCTTTGACGGTAATCATACTTTCCGTGTGACTGCCGACAGTGATAATGCCTACGAATATATGGTGATGGCCAGTTGGGCCGAAGGTCCGCGCTACAATACCAGGGAGACCTTCAATGCCTATGCCGAACAGATGTACCGGGAGTATAACAACCCGGTTAAAGTGACCTGCTCAAAAACTGAACATAAATAATACCGGCCCCCGGTCAACTACCCTAACTATGAAAAAACAACTTTTTATTTTGTCCCTCTTGCTGGGTTCCATTACGTTGAGTGCCCAGGAGACACCCGGATCCACACCCTTGATCCAGAATATCTATGCCCGGGAGACACAAAGCCTGAACGGGTATTGGAATTATCTGATGGATCAGCAGGAGATCGGGTATTATAATTACCGGAATCTGCCCTCCGAGGATGGATTCTTCAAGGATGTTCAGGTGGATAATGTCACAACCTGGAAAGAGTACGATTTCGATTCGGCTCCCGTAATGCGTGTCCCCGGAGATTGGAATACGCAGAAACCCGAACTCTACAATTACGAGGGAACCCTCTGGTACAAGAAAAAGTTCCCTTATAAAAAATCCGGGAAAAGGGTTTTCCTCTATTTCGGAGCTGCCAACTACGACGCGAAAGTCTGGGTGAACGGCCGAAAAGCCGGAGATCATGTGGGCGGTTTCACTCCGTTCAATTTCGAGGTGACCGATCTGCTTCGTGAAGGAGAGAATTCCGTCATCGTGAAGGTGGACAATAAACGTTCGCTGGATGCCGTGCCGACTGTCAATTTCGATTGGTTCAACTATGGAGGTCTGACTCGCGACGTCATGTTGGTGGAGGTTCCCTCATGTTTTATTCAAACCTATCGTATTCAGCTTGATAAGGGAAATACCCGCCGGATTGTGGCTCGGGCAAAACTCAGCGAGCGTAGGGCCGGAGAAAAGATTACGGTAGAGATTCCCGAATTGAAAATTTCTCGGACAGCTACGACGGATGCCGACGGAGTCGCTTCGTTCTCAATCGAAGCAACTCCTACCCTTTGGAATCCGGATGTTCCCAAATTGTACGATGTCGTCATCTCTTCATCGACCGATCGTGTAGCCGATCAGATTGCATTCCGGACAATCGCTACCCGAGGTCAGGAGATATTGCTTAACGGGCAACCGATCTTTCTGAAAGGTGTCTGTATCCACGATGAAGCTGCTTATGGCGGAGGTCGAATCTATTCTACGGACGAAGCGCATATACTGCTTCAGTGGGCCAAGGAGATGAATTGCAATTTTGTTCGTCTGGCTCATTATCCTCACAGCGAACAGATGATTCGCGAGGCTGAACGTATGGGGATCATGGTATGGTCGGAGGTGCCGGTCTATTGGACGATCAATTGGGAAAGCGAGGCTACTTTTGCCAATGCGAAGAACCAGCTCGGCGAGATGATCGAACGCGACCAGAATCGCGGTAATATCATTATTTGGTCGGTGGCTAATGAGACTCCGCATAGCGATGCTCGGGACAGGTTTCTTTCGGGGCTGATCTCCTATACCCGGTCGAAGGATGCCACACGTTTGGTGAGTCTGGCCATGGAGCGTCATGATATTTCAGAGAACGAAATGACCGTACAGGATAATCTGCATGCACTGGTCGATGTGGTGAGTTTCAACCAATATGTTGGCTGGTATGTGGGGCGTAACGATAAAATCGATCGTGTAAGTTGGAAGATTCCTTATGGAAAGCCGATCATCGTCAGCGAATATGGTGGCGAATGTGTGGCCGGATACCATTCTCCCGAGAAGAAAATTTGGTCGGAAGAGTATCAGGCCGAACTGTATGCCAAATCGGCCAGGATGTTCGATGAACGACTTCCGGGATTGGCCGGTACTACGCCATGGTTGTTAAAAGACTATCGTTCTCCACGTCGGGTGATGCCTAATATGCAGGACGGCTATAATCGGAAGGGCCTCGTATCGGAGCACGGCCAGAAGAAACAGGCATTTTATGTGATGCAACAGTGGTATAAAACCAAATAATGGTTGTTGTCCGGAAACAGGCCTTTAGAAGGGTAGATTGGACAAAGGGTTTTGTTAACAGTTCCTCATCGACAGACTGATCCGGCCCCGCACCCGGTCGATTCCCGTCACCCGTACGGTCACCTGTTGGTGCAGCCTCACCGCCTGATTCGGATCACTCACATATCGGTCGGAGAGTTGCGAAATGTGTACCAGTCCGTCCTGTTTGACTCCGATGTCTACGAAGGCTCCGAAATTGGTGATGTTGGTGACGATTCCGGGCAGCAACAGGCCTTCGTGTAGGTCGTCTATGGAGTGTACCCCTTCCGCAAACCGAAAAACCTGGATCTTGCTGCGTGGATCCCGATTCGGTTTGGCTAACTCTGTCAGAATATCTGTCAGTGTAGGGATTCCTGTCCTGTCGGTTACGTAGCGAAGGATGTCGATTTTGTCATGCAGTGATTTCTCTTGTAACAGATGTCGTACGTCTGTCCCGAGATCGGCTGCCATACGTTCCACTACGGGATAGGATTCCGGGTGTACGGCACTGTTGTCCAGCGGATTTTCGGCTCCGTCGATTCGCAGGAAGCCTGCACATTGTTCGAATGCTTTGGGACCGAGTCTGGGCACCTTGAGCAGATCGGCCCGGGAAGCGAATGGTCCGTTGGCTGTCCGGTACGCCACGATGTTTTGTGCCAGTACCGGTCCTACGCCCGATACGTAGGCCAGCAGATGACGGGATGCCGTGTTGAGGTTTACCCCTACATGATTCACACAACTCTCCACCACGGCATCCAGGCTCTCTTTCAGAAGCTTTTGGTCTACATCGTGTTGATACTGACCTACGCCGATAGCCTTGGGATCTATTTTGACCAATTCGGCCAGGGGATCGATCAGCCGGCGACCGATCGAGACCGCTCCGCGTACGGTGACATCCTGATCGGGAAACTCTTCCCGGGCTGTTTCTGAAGCCGAATAGACGCTGGCTCCGTCCTCGCTGACGGAGAATATCTCCACCGGATGTGGGAAATGGATCTCTCGCAACAGTGTTTCCGTTTCCCTGCCGGCTGTTCCGTCTCCCACGGCGATCGCTTCGATCCGGTAGCGTTCGGCCAACGATACGAGCCGTTCTGAAGCCTCTCGAATTCGACTTTGTGGCGGATGAGGATAGAGCGTTTCATTGTGTAATAGAGATCCCTGTTCGTCGAGACAAACCACTTTGCAGCCGCTTCTGAAACCCGGATCGACGGCCAGAACACGTTTTTGACCCAGTGGCGGAGAGAGTAATAATTGACGCAGATTGGTGGCAAAGACCCTGATTGCCTCCATGTCGGCCCGTTCTCTGGCCTGTGCGATGGTTTCGCTCTCCATGGAGGGTCTTAACAATCGTTTGTAGCTTTCTCTGATAGCCGTCTCCACTTGTTCCCGTGCCGGAGAATTACCCCGTACGAAAATCCGCTCGAGTTGTTCCAAGGCATGTTTTTCGTCGGGAGCAGCGGTCAACCGCAATATCCCTTCCCGTTCTCCGCGTAAAAGGGCCAGTAGGCGGTGTGAAGGAATCCGACGCAACAACTCTTCGCTGTCGAAATAGTCTGCATATTTTACACCTTCTTGCTCTTTCCCTTTTACGACCCGTGAAGAGATCATCCCCTCGCGCTGGAATAGCCGGCGCATGGCGTTCCGGCTTCGTTCGTTTTCGCTTACCCATTCGGCGATGATGTCGCGGGCGCCCTCCAGGGCCTGATTCTCATCCTCCACTTCGCCGCGTACAAAACGAGCGGCCAGTCGTTCCGGAATTCCCCCGTCCTGTCGCATCAGCAGTGCGGCCAGGGGTTCGAGTCCCCGTTCTCGGGCAATGGTTGCCCTTGTCCGCCGTTTGGGCTTGAAAGGCAGGTAAATATCCTCCAGCTGTACGGGGTCGTAACACGATTCGATTCGTTGTCGTAATTCGCCGGTCAATTTTCCCTGTTCGGCGATCGAAGCCAATACGGTCTGTCGTCTTCGAAGCAATTCCGTCAATCGTTCGTAGGCCTGTTTTACCTCTGTCACCCGAACCTCGTCGAGTCCGCCTGTGGCCTCTTTCCGGTAACGACTGATGAAAGGAACTGTGGCCCCTTCGTCTATCAGACGGACTACTCCTTCCACACTTCGTTCCGGAAGCGACTGTGTCCGGGCGATCAGACCGATCACCTCCTGTCTCTCTTGTTCTATCATCGTCTTGTTGTGTTTCCATGGGGTTTCCGACCCGCGACAAAGATAAAATTTTACGACGGAAAACCCAATCCTGTCAGGGATTCATAGTTCTATCTCGGTGAAAAATCCTATCTTCGTTGAAAATTTCCATTATGGTACAACAAACCGAATTTACACTGCGCCCCCGGGGACGAGGGTGTCACCTGATTACGGATGAAATTCTGCAAAATCTTTCCCCGTTACCCCAAACGGGTGTGCTGCACCTCTTCCTGCAGCACACTTCGGCGGCGCTTACCCTTAATGAAAATGCCGATCCGGATGTGCGCGGCGACATGACAGCCATATTTGACCGACTTGTCCGCGAACGTGAACCCTATTATGAACACACACTGGAGGGGGCCGACGATATGCCTGCCCATGCGAAATCGACACTGGCAGGAGTTTCGATCACGATTCCCGTCACGGGTGGCCGGCTTAATCTGGGTACCTGGCAAGGAATCTGGCTTTGTGAATTCCGCAACCGGGGCGGCGGCCGTCGGATCGTGGCTACAGTCGTCGGAGAATGACGGATTTTTTTTACTATCTTTGACTACAAACCAAAAAGAGATAATCATGTTTTCAGCAGAAACCTATTCCCGTCGTCGTGCCTTGTTGCGCGAAAGGGTCACCAAAGGGGGGCTGATTCTGTTGCCCGGCAACGGTGAAGCTCCGGCCAATTATCCTTCGAATACGTTCCATTTCCGGCAGGACAGTACGTTCCTCTATTTCTTCGGGTTGAATCATCCCGATATGGTGGGGATACTGGATGCCGATACGGGCGAAGAGGCCCTCTATGGCGATGATTTGTCGATGGACGATATCATTTGGACGGGTCCCCAGCCTTCGGTGGCCGAATTGGGTGAGAGGGTCGGAGTAAAACAGACTTTCCCCCTGTCCAGGTTAGGCGAGCGGGTGACCGATGCCATACGTCGTGGACGTAAAATCCATTTTTTACCTCCCTATCGGGCGGAGAACAGGTTGCTGATCGCATCGTTGCTGGGTCTGAGACCGGAGACGGTAGCTGACTATATTTCAGTGGAACTGGCGTTGGCAGTGGTTTCTCTGCGTGAATCGAAAAGCGCCGAAGAGATCGAGGAGATCGAACGGGCTTGTGAAATCGGTTATCAGATGCACACTACGGCCATGCGCATGTGCCGGCCGGGCGTCGTGGAACGGGAGATCGCCGGTGCCATCGAGGGAATCGCCATGCAGTCCGGAGCAGGGGTATCGTTTACCTCCATTGTGTCGCAACATGGGGAGACGCTCCATAACCACTGTTACGATGGAGTGCTCGAATCGGGCCGCCTGCTGCTGGTGGATGCCGGAGCCGAAACCACGATGAACTATTGCAGTGATTTTACTCGGACCTGTCCCGTGAATGGCCGGTTCACGGAACAGCAAAAGGAGATCTATAACATTGTATTGTCGGCCAACGACCGGGCTTTCGAGTTATCGAAACCGGGATTGCGCTATCAGGAGATTCATTTGGCGGCGGCTCGGGTGATCGTCGAGGGTCTCAAGGGATTGGGATTGATGCGTGGTGACGTGGATGAAGCGGTGGCTGCCGGTGCACACGCTCTTTTCATGCCGCATGGCTTGGGCCATCAGATGGGAATCGACGTACACGATATGGAAGATATCGGTGAAAAATATGTGGGCTACGATCTGGAGACGGAACGCAGCACCCAACTGGGCCTCTCCTCGTTGCGCATGGGCCGCCGTTTGAAACCGGGTTTCGTGATGACGGTCGAACCGGGTATCTATTTCATTCCTGCTTATATCGAAAAGTGGAAACACGAGGGGCTGAACCGGGAGTTCATCGACTTCGAGGCGCTGAGACCCTACTACGATTTCGGTGGTATCCGCATCGAAGATGACATCCTCATCACTCCCGACGGCAACCGCATGCTCGGTAAGAGGAGGGTCCCTGTCACTGTCGAACAGATCGAGGAGTTCATGCGGGAGAACCGGTAATTCCCCGCTGTGACATACGGAAGGGTGCCGCGGAACAGGAGGGGAAACGCACGTCCGTTCTATTCGGGATTGTCCAGCCGGGAGTTGAACTTCCGGATATACTCTTTCGGAGTGATTCCGTAAGCCTCCGTGAAATAGCGGATGAACCGGGTGTGATTGGTCATTCCGATCTCGTACAGCACCTCCGCGATCCGCAGTTGTCCCGTAGCGAGCAGCTGGGCAGCCCGTCGGATGCGGATATCGCGGATGATTTCGTTCGGATTTCTGCCGGGAGGAATGGCCTTCGTGCGGCGATAGAGTTGTGTGCGGCTCATACCCAGTTCGGAAGCCATCTGATCCACGCCGAAATCGACGTTCGACATGTTTTCCTCGACGATGGTCCGGATTCTTACCAACAGCTCCTCGTCCTGCGAAGGCACATGCACGTCGGAAGGTTCCATATTCTTTTCGTTCTGCATCTTGCGGGCGAACTGCGTCCTCGCGTTGAGCAGATTCGTCATGCGGAAAACGAGTGTCTCCGGTTCGAACGGTTTCACGATGTACTCGTACGCACCCGCCACGAACGCCTCGCGGATGGACTCCCGGTCGTTCTTGACGCTGTGGACGATAATCGGGATGTGTCCCGTACGACTGTCGGCTTTCATCCGCCGGATGAATTCCAACCCGTCCATGACGGGCATCATCATATCGGTGATGACGATGTCGGGATGCCGGGTGCGGGCCGCTTCCAATCCCTGCTCCCCGTCAGAAGCCCGGACGATGGTGAACTCGCCTTTCAGACACTCCGTAATATAGTCCAGCATATCCGCATTGTCCTCCACGACCAGTACGGTATAGGTCTGATGCGGCTTTTCGGCCGTTCCGGCCGAAAGCGCCTCCTCCCTTTCCTGTCCATAGAGCTCTCCGCCGACGATATATTCGGGCTTGTAGGTCTCCCTGTCTATCCGGAATCTGACCGTGAACTCGGAACCCTGCTGGGGTACGCTGGAGACCTCCACACGGCCGCCGTGCAGTTCGATCAGGGCTTTGGTCAGCGAAAGGCCCACGCCGCTGCTCTGTCCGTGAAGCGGCGTGCCGTGATAGAACATGTCGAAAATGCGGGGAAGTTCCCGCTGAGGAATCCCGACCCCCGAATCCCGTACCGAAACGATGGCGAACCTTTTCGAATCGCCTGTTTCGAATCGGAGTCCGACCTCGATGTCGCCACCCCGGGGCGTGAATTTGAAGGCGTTGGAAATCAGATTGTGCAACACTTTCTCGATCTTGTCGAGGTCGAACCACCCTTCGGGCCGCTCTTCCGTCGCGACGAAATGCAACGCAATGCCCGATTGGCTGCTCAGGTAAGCGAATGAATCGACCACGCCCTTGACCGCCCCGTACACGTCGTAAAGCGAAACGGCCATGGGCAGCGTGTGCGAAGATATACGCCGTATGTCGAGCAGCTGATTGATGAGCTTGAGCAGCTTGCGGACGTTCCGGTCGATGATCCCGAGCCGGAATCCCGCATACTCCTCCGAGTCGTATCGGGCCCGCAGATCGCGCAGCGGGGCGGAGATGAGGGTGAGCGGTGTACGCAGTTCGTGAGTGATGTTCATGAAGAAGTTGAGTTTCATTTCGTTCAGTTCCTCTCGGTTCTGCTGTTCGATCTCACGCCGGAACAGCTCCTGGCGCCACCGCTGACGCGAACGGAAATAGAAGATCACGCCGGTAATCAACAGGACCCCACCCGTCAGGTAGAGCAGGACGGCCCACCAACTGGCCCAGGGTGGCGGAAGGATCACGAACTCGATCCGTTTGACCTCGCGGCTCCACTGCCGGTCGCTGTTGGACGACTGCAGCAGGAAGGTGTAACGGCCCGCCGGCAGGTTCTCGTACGAGGCGAAACGTTGCGATGCGCCCACTTCGATCCAGTCGCGGTCGTAATGTTCCAGTTTGTAGCGGAACAGGTTGCTCCGCGGAATCGCATAGTGATCCGAGGTAAACTCCAGTACGAAGTTGTTGTGTTCGTAATGAAGCGTAACCCGTTCCGTCACGTTGATGCCGCGCGAGAGAATCTCTCTGCTGTCGTATTTTTGGCCGGGCCGGATCGTCTTGTTGAAAACCCGGAGACGGGTCAGGACAGGTCTTCCCGCGTAACTCCGTTTCGGGAAAAGCCGGGGATTGAAATAGTTGATGCCGTTGATTCCCCCGACCAGTATCCATCCGCTGCGGGTCTTCGTGACCGCATTGGTGAAGGTATTGCTTTGCAGGCCGTTGTCACTGATATACCGCCGGGCGATGTGCGACTGTGGATCGTAGGAATAGAGTCCCTGACTACTGTTGAGCCAGAGACAGCCATCCGAATCGCCGATGATGGCCTGAATCTTGGCTTCGCGCAACAGGGGATCGGTCACGTGCGAAACCGACACGATCTCCCCGCCCCGGGTCTCGACCCGACCCAGCCCAGCATGATCCGCCACCTGTACGGCGAGGCGAAGGCCATCCGGGCCCTGATGTACCTGGAGCTGACCCGCAACTGGGGCGACGTTCCCTTCCTGACACGGGAAACCCGGTTCGACGACAACTTCTATCCCGGTGCCACGAACCGCGACACCATCCAGGCCCATGTCATCGAGGATCTGATAGAGGTCGAACCCACCATGTACTACGCGAGCGAACTGACCGAAAAGGTGGAGCGTCTCAACCGCGGTGCCGTTCAGGGACTGATTGCCCGGCTGGCGCTGACCCGGGGCGGCTGGTCGCTGAGGCCCGACCTCAACAACCCGAGCGCACCCGGCCAGATGTACCGTCCCGCCGACTATTTGAAGTACTATCAGATCGCCGCCGATTACAGCCGGAAACTGATCGAATCGGGTCGCCACACGCTCGCGAGCAGTTTCAGGGAGGTCTTCTACAACCAGTGTCAGGAGATCTACCCGGGTAACGACGACATGCTCTACGAGGTAGCCATGGCACTCAACTACAACAGCGCCGTCGGACATAATATCGGTGTGCGGATCGAAAAAAACTCCTTCAGCATCTACGGGTTCAGCAACGTCTACTACAACGTGACTCTGCCTTTCATGTACTCTTTCGCCCAGGGCGACGTGCGCCGCGACATCAGTTGCGTACCTTACATGTGGCAGTGGAACGAGGAGACGGGCAGACTGGAGCAGGAACCCGCCGACCCCGTAAGACGCGTGTGTGTCGGCAAATGGAGCAAACTGGATATGAAAACGCCGCAGGGTTACAACGGCGAATACAACACGGGTATCAACTGGCCGATCATCCGCTATGCGGACGTCCTGCTGATGTTTGCCGAGGCGGAGAACGAACTCAAGGGCGCTCCGACCGATTCGGCCCGCATGGCGCTGAAGGAGGTGCGCAAACGGGCTTTCCCGGCCGACCTGCACGCCACCATGGTGGATGAATACGTGGACGGACTGACCGACCATGACACCTTTTTCGACGCACTGGTCAACGAGCGGGCCTGGGAGTTCGCCGGCGAGTCGATCCGCAAATACGACCTGATCCGCTGGAATCTGCTGCGCGAAAAGCTGATCGAACTGAAACAGAACCTCTTTGACATGGGTATACAGTCCCGGAATCCGAGCGGCGGCGGAAAATACGCCAACGTTCCGAACTATATCTATTACAAGAAAAATTCCGACGGGACACTCGATATCAAAGGTCTCGATCAGAATATGACCAGCACCCCCACAGGTTACACGAGATACCAATGGTGCGGCCGGATGGTGGAGACCCAAAACGGAGAGTTCATTCTGAAAAAGGAGTATAACTACTACTACCGCGATGTGGTGCTGAACCAGGATCCCATGGTCTATCTCTATCCCATCCACAAGGACGTGATCGCCGAGAGCATGGGCTCCCTGAAAAACTATTACGGCAAATAACCCTCGCGGGAGCGAAAGTAAAAACGTCACAATACAGAAGATACCAATGAAAACCATCTATAAAACACTTTTGCCCGCCCTTTTCCTGATCGTGGGGGCATTGTTCCTGCAGAGTTGCGAAGATGACGTCGATCCGCGCGAAAACGCACGCCTGTTCATGCCGGACAGTTTCATCGTCAAGGCCCGCTACAACGGGTTGATGGCGAGCTGGCGGCGCAGTCCCGGAGTCCATCACTACGAAGTGGACCTGGCCTTGAACGCCGAATTCGATCCCATCGAGCGGACGAACCTCGTACACCCCGATTCGCTCAACACGAAATTCGCCAACCTCGAGGAGAGAACTCAATATTATCTGCGGCTGCGGGCCGTCTCCGACAAGGCGGAACTGAACTCCAAATATGTCTATACCCAGGGTAAAACGGACCTGATGTACTCTATCTTCGCAGAGCCCACCTATCAGGAGCTGGGTTATACGTACGTCACCCTGCGGTGGACAGCTGAAATGGCCGGCGACGAAGATGGCGTGATGGTGCCCGTCGACGCCGACGAACTGGTGCTTACGTCGAGCGGAGCCGAAGACCGTTCGGTGGAGATCACGCCTGAAATCCTCGCGGCTGGGTCGCTGAAGGTCGAAGGACTGAGCGAAGGGGTCTCCTATCGCGCCACGATGAAAAAGGACGGTGGTCCGATCAGCTATGTTACTTTCAAAACGCCTTCGGTGCCCGAAAACGGTATCCTGGTGGACAAGGACGACGATCTGAAGGGCACGATCGAAAACGCGCCCGACGGAGCTGTCATCCTGTTGACGGGCGGACAGAAATACAACTATTCCACACAGGAGATCGAACTGACCAAGGCCGTCACGATCACCGGAGCTCCGGGAGCCCCTTCTCCCGTGCTCTATCTCAAACAGTTCGTCATGGGCGGCAACACTCAGGGTACGTACAACATGGACCATATCACGATCAGCCACCTCGAAATCTCCGGAGTGACGCTCAACGGAGAGACGGAAGACCCCTCGGTGAAACCGGCCGGACAAGCCGTCTTTTTCTTCCCCATTCTGGATACCAAAGTGATATACAACATCACGATCGGCAAACTGACGATGGAAGACTGCGTGCTGCGCAACTACGCCGCCTCTGTCATCCAGCAACCGAGGTTCGAACCCAAT
This sequence comes from uncultured Rikenellaceae bacterium, assembly GCA_944326945.1. GTDB lineage: Bacteria > Bacteroidota > Bacteroidia > Bacteroidales > Rikenellaceae > Gallalistipes. The sequence goes on along the minus strand of CALVFY010000012.1, from coordinate 33,685 downwards.
GCCGCCTGCTCCATCCATATCGGGGAGATCAGCGTGAACGACGCCCTTGTCTACGACATGCGGAGCGACAACGGAGCCGTACAGTCGTTCATCCATCTGAGCAGCAGCGGAAACGGGAGGAACAACATCTACTGCGGGAAATACTCCATCAAGAACTCGACTTTCCACCACCTCTACACGGGCCTGATCGAACATCGTCTGGGTAAAGACGAGGGGGCGATCGTTCCCGAAGTGGAGATCGCCAACTGTACGTTCGACCAGTTCGCCATGCCGTACAAGCACGAGTTCGTACCGGACGGCACCTCTTCACGAAACTTTTTGAATTTCAATAAATTCAATGCGAAAGTGTCCATTTCGAACTGTATCTTCGGCCAGATGAAGGTGGACGACAAACTGTTGCTGAAGAGAAAAGCTTTCGACAGCGCCACGGGCGTGTTCCTGAACACATATCGGGTAACCGACACCAACGGTTACTTCACCGACTTTACGGGTGCGTCCAACATCGGCAGCAAGGCGGAGGAAGTGTTTCCCGGACGCGACGAGTTTGACTATACGATCGATCCCGATATGGGAGTGGCCGGAGTGGGCGACCCCCGATGGGAGAAATAGAAAAGGAAACCGAACCATGACCGACCGGAATCCAGGCAAAAATATGCTGACGGCCATCCTCTGGCTGTGTGTGGTGCTGACGGGATGCAGTGAGAGCCGGAAATTTCCGGAGGGCGTCTATGTCTCTCCGAAAGCCGGCCCCGCCGGAGCCGGCACCCACGGCAGTCCCGTGTCGCTGGTGGTGGCCGTGGAGAACGCCGTGCCCGGCACGGTCATCCGTCTCGAACCGGGGGTGTACAGGTTGCGCGAAACGCTGATGCTGGACGCTAAAGGCACGGAAGCGCAACCGATCCGCCTGGAGGTCTTCGGCAAGGGCCGGGCCGTATTGGACGGCAGCGGGATCGACGGAGAGGACAAGGATCCCTGTATCCGGCTGACGGGAAGTTTCTGGCAATTGAAGGAGATCGAGCTGACGGGAGCTGCCGGGGGCGGGGCATTCATTACGGGATCGTACAACCGTTTCGAACGTTGCAGCGCACACCATACCGGCAGCACGGGTTTCAGCGTGGGACTGGAGCTCGGTTCGGAGAATGATTCGGGCGAAAAAGCCGCCCACAACCTCTTCGTCAACTGTGACGCCTACATGAACTACGACTGGTGGGCGACACACCGGGGAGAACACAGTCCCGGGATGCATGCCGACGGTTTCGGCTGCAAACTGTGGTCGGGCAGGGGAAACAAGTTTTACGGCTGCCGGGCCTGGAGCAATTCGGACGACAACTGGGACCTGTCCGAAAGCGGAGGAGGTGTGGAGATCGTGGACTGCTGGAGCTGGAATGCGGGAGTGTGGAGTGATTTCGCCGGAATGCACCGGGAAAAGACCGGAGAGACGCTGACTGAAGAGCTGTTCGCCGGCAATGGCAACGGATTCAAACTGGGAGGCAACCAAGCCTGGGCAGGAGAGTCCGAAGCACGTGCCAACCGGTCGGTGGGGATGAATGTGTTGCGCGGCTGTATTTCCTTCGGCAACAGAGTGAAAGGGATCGATCAGAACAACCACCAGGGGGGAACGGTCGTAGAACACTGTCTCGCTTTCGACAATGGTCAGAACATCTGTTACAGGAAGGAACCTGACGCGGGCAGGACCAACGTGCTGCGCAACAACATCATTTTCGGAAAAGGCGGCGAACGGCCGGTTATGGATGTCGGATACGTCTCGGAAAACAACTCCTGGGACCTGGAGCTGACCTTCTCACGGGAGGATTTCCTCTCCCTCAGTGCAGCCGATGCGGCGGCCCCCCGAAGGAAGGACGGGTCGCTGCCGGAGAGATTCGGCCGCCTCAGGAGGGGATGCCGCGCCGTCGATGCGGGAGTTCCCGGGAAAGCGGTCCTGTCTCCCCGGGATATCATCGACCTGCCGTTCCGTCCCTTCGCGGGGAAGGCTCCGGATTTGGGCGCTTTCGAATTCAATGAAAAACATTAATTTTATATACCTATGAAAAACAAACTCTTTTCCGTAGCGGCCCTGACAGCAGGCTATCTGCTGTTTTCGCTCTCGGCGGGATGCGCCGACGAAAGGGCCCTGAACGACGACCCCCGATCCTCGGAGGGACAGGTGATCTTCGCGGCTCCCGACGGCAAATCCACGGGCAGCGGCACGATCGATTCGCCGCTGGACATCTTTACCGCCGTGGCCCGTATCGAACCGGGCGGCACGATCTACATGCGAGGGGGTAAGTACATGCTCCACAAGGACGTCATCCTAAAAAAGGTGGGTTCGGAATCCAAACCGCTGAACCTCTGGGCTTATAAGGACGAAAAACCCGAATTCGACTGCAGCGAGCAGACCTACAACAATGTGGGGTTGCATCTGACCACGGGACAGTGGTGGCACATCAAGGGGCTTTCGGTATGCAACGCCTACAAGGCCGGCGTGAAGATCCGCGACGCCTCGCACAACACGTTCGAGCGCTGTACCTCGCACCATAACGGGGGGACAGGCTTCTTCATCGGCTATCCCCACGCCGAGGAGAACAATCTGGACGGGGAAAAGGCTGCCTACAACACTTTCATCAACTGCGATGCCCACCACAATTTCGACTGGTGGACGAAAGACCGGCCCGGCACCAACACCGACGGGTTCGCCTGTCAGTCGAATACGGGCAAGGGCAACCGCTTTATCGGCTGTCGGGCCTGGGCCAATTCGGACGATGCATGGGATTTCTTCGAATGCGGTTTCGGCATCGAGCTGATCAACTGCTGGGCCTGGAGTACGGGCATGATGGAGGATCACAAGGAGATGTACCGCCAGCACACCGGCAAGGAGTTGACCGAAGAACTGTTCGACGGTAACGGCAACGGATTCAAGATGGGCGGTGGCTGTCTCTTCATTGCCGGGCGCGAATGCCGGTTCGAATCGCGCGGCACCCATGTCCTGCGTGGATGCGTGGCCTTCAACAATGCTTCCAACGGCATCGACCAGAATCACCACGCCTATGGTGCGGTCATCGAGAACTGCATGGCCTTCTACAATAAGCGCAACTACAACTTCAATCACCCAAACAAGAACAAGACCGAGTTCGTGCTGAGGAACTGCCTCTCGTGGGGTGCCCCTGTCAAGGACCGTTTCGAGAATGCGGACATGGTATACGATAACAATCTGTGGCAGCTGTCCGGTCTGACGGACGATCCTGCCGCCGAATTCGTGTCGCTCACACCCGAGAGCGCCGAAGCCCCCCGCAGCGCAGACGGTGAACTGCCGGACGAATTCGCCCGGCTTAAAAAGGGCAGTGTCCTGATCGACAAGGGCGTTCCAACCCAGAAAATCGATCATGGATTCGACGCCATCTACCTCGACCCGATCCCCTACAAAGGAAAAAGACCCGACCTGGCACCCATTGAACTGAAATAACGCAAGACAGCCGGTTCCGGAGTGCTTTACCCGGCGCTCCGGGGCGGCTGAAAAGTCGACTACCCGAAAACAGGAAAGGGCATGGATCATAACGATCCGTGCCCTTTCTTTTCATTCCGTTTCCGGTCGGTTTATGCTTCGCCCACCTTGAAACTCATAGCCACTTGACCCTCTTCGGAAGGGCCTTGTGGAATATTGATTCGGCCTACGGCACTTTCATAACGTGTGATGTTTTCCTGCAGAGAGAGCAGCAGCCGTTTTGCATGTTCCGGAGCCAGGATGATCCGATTCTTTACCTTGGCCTTGGGAACACCCGGCATCAATGCTGCGAAATCGAGTACGAATTCGGAGGTGGAGTGTGAGATGATCACCAGATTGGAATAGGAACCTTCGGCTATCTGTTCATTCAATTCTATGTCGATTTCATGTTTATTCATAGCATTCATGGCGCATGGAATTTTAATTGTGTGGAACAAAGGTAGGTTTCGGCGGGGAATTCCGTGTCGTGAGGCGGAGAAAGTTATCGCCTATTTATTAACAACGACCTGGATGTAGGCCGTGAGGAATTTCTCCTGCAAAACTATTCTTCTGAAACGGAGGTCTCTTTTTTTTCATAAAATGTCCTGACGGCTTTGGCTCGGGACAGACCGATCGTTTCGGCCAACTGTTTCTCCGAAGCCTTCCGGATGGCACTTACCGTTTTGAATTGGCGTAACAGTTTGGTGACGGAGACGCTTCCCAGACCCGGAATCGACTCCAGTTCGCTCTTGATGAAGGCCAGCGACCGTTTATGGCGGTGGAACGTGATTCCGAACCGGTGGGCTTCATCCCGCAGGTGCATGATGACTTTCAGAGGTTCGCCCGTACGGTCGAGATAATAGGGCTCGGGGTCGTTGGGATAAAAAACCTCTTCGATACGTTTGGCCAGACCGATGATGGGAATCCGTTTTTCCAGTCCCAGTTCCTTCAAGACTCCATAAGCGGAGCTGAGCTGGCCCTTTCCTCCGTCCACAATGATCAATTGGGGCAATTCGGCCCCCTCTTCCAGCAGACGACGATAGCGCCGGCCGATGATCTCCCGCATGGAGGCGAAATCGTCCGGCCCCACTACCGTCTTGATATTGAAATGGCGGTACTCCTTGCGGGAAGGCTTCCCGTCACGGAACACCACGCAGGAGGCGACCGGATTGGTCCCCTGCAGATTGGAGTTGTCGAAACATTCGATGTGTCGGGGTGGCTCGGGAAGTCTCAACTCCCGTTGCAGAGCCTCCACGATTCGGCGGCTGTGGCGGGCAGGGTCCTTGATCTCGATGTTTTTGAGCTTTTCGAGACGGTATATCTTGGCGCTACGCTGTGAGAACTCGAGCAGTTTCAGTTTGTCTCCCCGTTTGGGTACGGTAAACTCCACGTCGGGAAACAGAGAGGTTTCGGGCAGGAAAGGAACCACCACTTCCTGGGCCAATTCGCCGGAGATTCGTTCGCTCATCTGTCGGATGGCATGGGTGAAGATCGAGGCTTCGTCCTCTTCGGCTCCGAGAGAGAACTCGGCCGTAAAGGTATTGACCACGGCTCCCGCCTTGATTCGTACGAAGTTACAGTAGGCCACTCCCTCGTCGGTCAGCAGCGAAAAAACATCGAGATTGGAGAGCGTACTGCTTACGATGACCGATTTGCTTTGGTAATTCTCCAGTAGCTGGAGGCGTGTTTTATAGCGGGCAGCCAATTCGAAATTCATCTTTTGGGCTTCGGCGTGCATCTGCTTTTCGAGGAAATTACGTGTGGTACGCATGTCGCCGCTCAACATCGAAATGATCAGGTCGATATCGTGACGATACTCCTCTTCACTCTGCCGACCCACACAGGGGCCTTTGCAGTTGCCGATGTGATACTCCAGACAGACGCCGTACTTTCCTCGGGCAATGGCTTCCGGAGAGAGGTTCAATGAACAGGTCCGCAATTGACAGACCCCCCGTATCATCTCCAGAATGCTCTTCTGCATCATGACTGAAGCGTAGGGCCCGAAATAACGCGATCCGTCGCGTACCATGCGTCGGGTGGATTCTACCCGGGGAAAGGGCTCGTTGCGGATCACGATCCAAGGATAGGTCTTGTCGTCCTTGAGCAGAATGTTGTAGCGAGGCTGGAGACTCTTTATCAGATTGTTCTCCAGCAAAAGAGCATCAGCTTCCGTAGCCACTACGATGTGGCGGATTTCGGCGATTTGCCGAACCAATACTCTCACTTTCGGAGTGTGGTCGCGGCTGTCGAGAAAATAGGAAGAAACCCGTTTGCGAAGACTCTTTGCCTTGCCTACGTAGATCACCACTCCCTCGCGGTTCAGGAACTGATACACTCCTGGCAGCAGAGGCAGCAGTGCCACCTGTTCTTTGAGTTTTTCGCGAGTTTCAGCAGACATTTTTAAGAGATTGAACTTCGACAAAATTAATCATTAGGAAAAGTATTTTGATAAAAATTTCATATAAATTTGTTCGCAGATTCGTTGAATTAAAACAAATCGTATGCAACTTGTCGAGCGTGAAGATCTGATGTTCGGGAAGAAGGGACCCTTTGTTCGAATGGGGGCGTCTTTGTTGATGAATGTGCTCGGTATAAGGAAAATCAATCGATTATATGCCGATACACTTTACGAAGGGGATCATTGTGCGGAGAGTCTGCTCCGTGAATTGAACGTTAGGGTGTCGGTCTGCGACCACGATCGAATGAACATTCCCTCCAAGGGCCCCGTGATTTTTATTTCGAACCATCCGACCGGTCTGTTGGATGGAATCATGTTGATCGATTTGCTTTCGAGGATTCGTCCCGATGTCCGTTTTATGGGGAATTTCCTGTTGGAGAGAATCGAATCGTTGAAAAAGTTCTTTATTCCGGTCGATCCTTTCGATTCGAAAGACGCCAGAAAGAACCTGCGGGGTATCCGTCAGTCGCTCGAACACTTGCAGGGAGGCGGGGCGTTGGTGCTCTTTCCTGCCGGAGAGGTGGCTACCTGGCAGAAAGGATTCTCGGTGGTGAAGGATAAACCGTGGAATGCGTCTGTCATACGGTTTATCCGTCGGGCGAACGTCCCCATAGTGCCGATCTGTATCGAAGGAGGCAATAGCCGTCTGTTTCATTTGGCGGGTAAAATACATCCGCTATTGCGGACGGCCTTGTTGCCGCACGAATTGGTCAATAAGAAAAATGCAACGATTGATATCAATATCGGAAGTGTGTTGACACCTCGTCGGTTGGCTGAACTGAAGGGGTTGCGGACTTATGGCGATTATTTGCGTGCCAATGTCGAATATCTGAAAAAGAAAAAACCTCGCAGAAAGGTTCGGATCCTGCCCCGCCATAAGACTGCGCGTCCCGAGGCGGATGAAATAGTCTCGCCTACGGCACTCGAAGCATTGACCCATGAATTACAGGCGATCCGCGAGGAGTGTCTGCTGTTTGAATATAACAATTATGCGACCTATTATGCTCCGCCCGAAGCCATTCCGCACATGATGCGCGAAATCGGTCGGATGCGCGAGGTCACCTTCCGCGAAGCGGGCGAAGGCTCGATGAAGAGTATCGACATGGATCGTTACGATACTTACTATCATCAACTTTTCATCTGGGATACAGCGGAAAAGGTTCTTGTAGGTGCTTATCGATTGGGGTTGGGCGACCAGATTGTACCTCGTTTCGGTTTGGACGGATTCTATACGAACTCTCTGTTTCGGATGTCTGAAGAGATGAAGCCGATTATGGCCCAGACCATTGAATTGGGACGTTCGTTTGTCGTACACGACTATCAACGTAAGGCGGCTTCTCTGATGCTGCTCTGGAAAGGAATCCTCTACGTATTGCTCAAGCATGAACAGTATCGTAACTTGTTAGGCCCGGTCACTATTTCGGGCGAATTCGAGCGGGTTTCGAAGACTTTGATCGTCCGTTATCTCCAGAAAAGGCACATGAATCCCAGATTGGCTGCTTATATCCACCCGATTACGGGGTTGGAGGGGATCGATTTTCCGTTGGACGACTCGCTGATCGACGGCGTGGAGAACATCGACCTGATCAACAAGATCGTCTGCGATATCGAACGGGATGAAATGGCTATTCCGATTCTGATCCGCAAATACCTCCAGCTCAACAGCCACGTGCTGGCCTTCAATGTGGACCACGACTTCTGCGACGCCCTCGACGCACTGATGCTGCTCGATCTGAAGAAGGTGCCCGAAAACATCATCCAGATGCTCTCGAAAGAGATCACCGATATCGATGTAATCGCCCGTTTCCGGCAATTCGAACATCGCGAACCTTCCCTGCAGCGTCCATCCTGACAGGGGGACTCCCTGTTTATGACTTTGGGGGGGCCGGGTTGCTGATCACGGTATCCATCCGTATGTCGTGTTCTTCGCACGGGATTTCGTCTGCCAGTTGATAATGGAAGCAGATGCCGATCTTATAAGCCGGACATCGGACAAGAAAACGGTCGTAAAATCCTTTTCCCCGGCCCATGCGTCCGCCTTGACGGTCAAAGGCTACGCCGGGTACGATAATCAGATCCACTTCTTCCGGGGGACACTCCTCTCCGTGGGCTTCTCCGATCCCGAAGGCTCCCGGACTCACGCCCTCCCTCGGATCGTATTTCCGAAATACCAGATTCTCTCCTCGCACTTCCGGTAACAGGATCCGTTTCGAGTCACACCACCGACGGATAAAGGGGGGAGTCTCCACTTCGTCTTTCAACGACCAGTAGAGAGCCACGGTATGAGCCTGTTGGAATGGCATCAGTCGCTCTATTTGCGCCCAGATTTGTTGGGAGGCCTTTTTGCGCCACATGTAATCGTGGTTTTGGCCCAAGAGTCTGATCCGTTGTCGGAGCTCTTTTTTCCTCTCCTGTTTCACGGTTCGTTCTTGTGGTTTGAATCTGTTCGAGTAGTCTATTTTTCTCGGCGTCGGATCTCCCTGACGGCATCCACCATTGCTTCGAATCCCTCTACGGAGGCGTATTCGGGAATGGAATTACCCGAGCCGAGACCATATCCCCGTGCTTTTGCTCGAAATTCTGTCCCCTCTTCCAATACTTTGTGATATACATAATCGTATGGATTGAGAATCAGTTCGTTCATGTCGAAGCCGCCGAAAAGTCCGATCCGGTCAGAATAGTCGGTGATCCAACGGGAAAATGGTGCGATCTGATCCTCATTGGAGTGTTTGGCATCGATACCTGCGGCAATCAAATCTTCCATCAGAGAGAAGATACAGCCGCAACTGTGCATCAGGAATTTTTTGCCGGTTCCGTGGACCAGGGAGATCACTCTACGGTATTGAGGTATCACATGTTCGCGCAACACTTGTGGGTCAAGCAATGTGTTGGTGCGGAATCCGAGATCGTCTCCCATCCGGAAAAAGACGAAAATATCCGAATAACGTTTTATCATCTCGCTCCAGAGAGTTTCGTACAGATCTCCGATCCGTTTGAACAGGTCTGTAAAAAGGTCCGGATCGTCGTATTGCATCAGGCAGAGACTGGTATAACCCACCAGGTCCTGAGCTGATTCGAAAATGCCGTATCCGCATCCTCCGTATGCTTTCATCCCTTCGGGAAGTGCCTTGCGGATCGCTTCCAGATGAGGGGTGTAGGTTTTCCAGAAAATTTCGGGCAGTTCATCGAAAGGATATTTCTCGAAATCGGTTCGGCTTTGAATCGGACCTTCTCCGCCGAGAATCGCTCCGTGGCCGGGAAAGATTTCGCAGATTGCTGCTTCGTAATCGAAAGCGTCGTAAGTATGGTCGCGCCAAAAGCCGATGACGGTACGATAGTGTTCCACCAGATCCTCTCCTGTTTTCCCTTCGGCCGAAATTTCACGACCGAGTACCTTGGAAATGAATGGAGTGTCGATATGATGTTCGTATAACGGCAGATAGTCGGGCCGTTCATTGTAGAGCACCTTTAGGATGTTTGTATAATCGGGTTGGAAAGACTCTTTATGCATAATTTCAGTCATTTTGGTTAAGTTAAATTATATTGTGTTGTTTGACAAAAAACTTGGGCAGACAGGTTAAGGTATCGGTGTCAGGGAATAGGGACGGGCTTCTTTGCTCACGGCCCATGTTTTATTGGGTTGTGGCCCCATTTCGAATACCAGTGTGGAACCGTTTACTATATCGTCGTGAGTAAAATAGCTCTTGTCGTAGGGTTTGCCGTCGAGGGTGGCCGACTGAATGTAGATATTCCGGTCTGAAGCATTTTTGGCGATAATCGTAAAGGTTTTTCCGTTGGGGAGTTTGATTTCTGCCCGAGGATACATCGGACTGGCAATGGCATACTGAGGTATACCCGGACATACGGGATAGAATCCCATCGAGGCGAACATGTACCAGGCCGACATCTGACCGGCATCTTCGTTGCCGCACAATCCTCCGGGGCCATCGGCATATTCGATGTGGAGAATATCGCGTACGTGTTGTTGGGTTTTCCACGGCAGACCCACCCAGTTGAACAGGAACGAGGTCTGATGGCCGGGTTCATTGCCGTGCCAGTAGAAATGATGGGTGAACATACTGTCGAGATTGGCAATAAAGACCTGTTCTCCCATAAGGTCGATCAATCCCTGTACATCCTGGGGTACATACCAGGTGTAGTGTTTCGGAGTTCCTTCGGTGATGTAACGTACCTTCAGCGTAGGGTCGAATGGCGAGATGAAATTTCCGTTCGCGTAGCGACCGCGGACCCATTTCGTCTCCGGATCCAATACGTTTTTATAGTTGGCAGCCCGGGCGATCAACTGTTCGTAGTCTTCGGTTTTACCCAGGTCTTTGGCTACTTGAGCCAGTACGAAGTCGTCGTAGGCATACTCCAGGGTCCGGCTTACCTGTTCTCCACGGTGAAAAGCGTCCAGTACGGGATCCTCCAGCGGCACATAACCATACTGAAGATAGGATTTGAGTGCCCGGCGGCCCATTCCCATTTTGTAGTCGGTCGAATCGGGTGATTCGAAAGCGTTCTGACGCATGGCCGCATAGGCCTCTTCGGCATCATAATCGCGAATACCCTTGCACCAGGCATCACCGATCATGGCAATGGCATGGTCGCCGATCATGGCCGAGGTGTAGTTGTTGTGGAGCGGGAAGATGGGCAGCCATCCCCCCTCTTGGTATTTGGTGATGAAGGAGTTGACATAGTCGTTGGTCTTTTCCGGTTCGATGATGGCGGTCAGGGGCAATGTCGCCCGATAGATGTCCCACATCGAGAAGTCGTCGTAATAGTCTCCGGAGTGTGTGGAGGGGATGATCTCTCCCGTGGAAAAGGTCGGACGCAGGCCGTCCAGATCATTCATCTTGCGGGGTAGCATGGAGGTGTGGTAGAAAGCCGTATAGAAAATATCTTTCTGCTCTTCGGTCGCTTCGTCTATACGGATCTTGGCCAAATGTTCGTTCCACTCCTTTTCGGCCTGTTCGCGGACTTTGTCGAAATCCCAACCGGGAATTTCTCCGTCGAGATTGGCCTGAGCTCCGGCCAGACCCGTAAAAGAGGTGCCGGCCTTGGCCATTATATCCGATTCCTTTTTGAATGTAACCACGACTCCCATATCCTTGAGATCGTAGGCAGAGGTCGCTCCGGAGTCGAAAGTCCCGTTGCCGAAGATACCCCACGATTCAAAGTCACAGTCGAAACGGATGACAAAATAACCCTTCAAATGGGCCGAGAGATGAGTCATTCGATATTGGCGATAGACGGGATTATAACCCCGGATTTCACGTTTTGAGGGGTCGATTTCGATGAAACCCAGACCACGGTCGTTGTTGATCTGAACGATGGCTGCCGGGTTTTCCTCCCCCTCGTAGTCGAAACGGAAGATGGCGGCACGTTGCAGGGCAGTCATTTCGGCCTCTATCTTGTAACGATCCAGCCGAACCGAATAATAGGCCGGGGTGGAGACTTCATTGTCGTGACGGAAAGCCGAAGCTCGTTCTTCGGAGAGCGGATCCGGAGAGCCTGTCACCGGCATCAGCGTAAACGAACCATAATCGGCTGCACATCCTCCGTTGATCCAATGCGAACCGCGGAATCCCTGTATCAGTGAGTCTTTATAGTAATAGGGGGCGACACATTTTATTTCGGTGGCGCGTGTTTGCGGTGTCCATAGCGTCATGGGATTCGGTGTGCAGACATTGGGAGTGGTCTGTGCCAGAGATTCCGTGCCGGCCGAAAAGGTCATGGCACTGATAGTGGTGCTTGCTCCCGTACCGGTCAACGGATTGACATATTGAATCAGATCCGGGGTTTGGCTATTGTGGCACGAGATCATTCCGATCATTGTCAGACATGCGGCAAAAAGGGGCGATCGTTGGAGTTTCATTGGTAATGTTTTGGAATTGGACAGAGGAGCTTCTGAAAATTTTGTTAAAGGTAGCGAAAAAACCGATATATCTTACTCATGAAGTTGTTGGCGACAACTCTTTCAGGAGGGAATTCGGGTAAAAATCTATCTATTCAAGCTGTTTTTTATACACGGGATTTTGTGTCAGTGTCTGGTAGGCATTGTCGAACAGAATGGCGGCTCCGAGAGCGAATTCGGTTCCGCAGACTACATTCCGACGATAATAATAGGCCTTGTCTCCGATACAGGTTCCCGCACAGACATTGTCAATGGTTTTGTAATTGCCCGCAGGAACGATGCTGAAGGATCCTATTCCCCGATAGGCTTGTTGGATGGCAGGCAAGAATCGGCGGGCCGGCAGAGCACCCGAAGCGACTCCGCGGGCCATGGCATAACCGAACATGGCCGTACAGGAGCTTTCGATGAAGTTGCCGCGATCGAGTTCTTTCGTATGGAGAGGAAGTTGAAGCCAATGGCCCGTTGTCTGGTCTTGCAGGGGAAGCAGCGTGTTCATCATGCGGACAAAGAGTTTATGACACTCCTTGCGGGAGGGGTAGTTTTTAGGCATGGTGGCCAGGCAGTCGGCCAGGGTCATGGCAATCCAACCGTTTCCGCGTCCCCAGAATTCCTGGTTGCGGTGCAGGGGATTCGCGCTCCAGTTCAACTGACAGCAACCGTCGTCGGTTACGATCGAATCATTGTCCCATCCATGATACCATAAGCCCGTGCGGGGGTCTCCCAATTTGTCGTAATGGGCCATGATTTGAGCCGAGAGTTCGTCGAGATATTCCGTTTGGCCTGTCGCACGATACATCTCCAGCAGAAAGGTGCCGATCATGTAGATCGTATCGTCCCATAGTTCGATGACGTCGGCCCGGTGAGAGACTCCACCATTGGAGGCCCGTGGGATTTTCAGATACTCTTCGTAGACTCTACGGGCCGCAGCCATATATTTTGGATCCTTGGTATAGCGCGACAGAAAGGCCATTCCAAAACCAGAAACTACTGCATTGGGATGTTTGCCGTAGGCTCGCGACAGGTGACGATCCATGCAGGCACGGATATATTGCATGGCAGCCTCTTTTTTCTCCGGTTGATTCTCATACAGGTCGGCCATACCTCGCAGCAGGACGGCGTCGCGCCAGTTCCAACGGTATTTTGAAGGAGGCAGGTAGCAGTCGGTGGCATAATAGACCAGGGAATCGGCCCAGTCGTTCAGGACAAATGGAGGATAAGACGAGTCGAATGTCAGTAGGTTGACGGCCTCTTTCAGTTTGGCTGGGACCTCTTTTTCGATCATGTATTCGTGTCCGATGAATCCGTTGTATCCCGTGGCATAGATGGTTCGGGAGAGCGCTTTGAAGTCGATCGGTTCGTTTTGAGTGAGAGGTTTGCGGTCTTTGAGACCTGCTATGTGATAGTGAGCGATGTAGGGTGCGAACGTTCGAACATCGGTAAATACGTCCCGTCCCATATCGTACATTTGCCATATATCGTAGAGTAGTTTTAAATTTGGGGAACCGACCCGTTCGCACAGACGTACTCCCCATTCGGGCGAATCGGCCGCATAATGCGGGAAACTGTGTTTGAAATAGAGATCCTTGCCTTCTTTGCTGCTGAAGAGTTCCAGCAGCAGGGTTACCCGATGTTTTTCGGCACTTCGGATCACTTCTTTCAATCCCCGGGCGCAGATTTCCAATGCCTCCTCGGAGGTGTAACGGGTGTTGAGTCCGGCGTAGCATATCAAATAGGGAATCCCGGCCCGGGCAACCCTGGGAATCATCGTTTTGTAGCGGGCAATCAGCTCTTGTTGGTATTCCGGATCGGCAAATCCGCGTTCGATGCCCAGATCGGCTCCGTCAGCTATCAGGATGTCGAATCCTTGGGATTGAATCTGTTTCCATTGCCCGGGGCCGACTACTTCGAGGGTGTGGATCCCGAGGGGTTTGGCCTGTTCCATCAGATAGCTCAGCGGTACCCGGAAGGCCCAGTGGACCAACGAATGTTTGACCTGCGACTCTTGGGCCCGTATGCCGTATCCTGCCAGCAGACAACAGATCAGGATCCAGCCTCTTCCTATGATTTGTTTCATGTCGTTTGTGCTATTTGAAGTTGAATTGTTCCATGATTGCTCCCGGGGCTACCTCTTCCGAATGTCTTTCAAGTTGCCCTACCCGACTCAGGTCATTTCCGAACAGTTTGATGCGACCGGTCGACTCTCCGCTCATTTGCAGCAGCAGTGGCAGGCGATTCGGCCCGTCATACCCGGTCAGGGAGAGATTCGAACATCGGTCGATCCGGATCAGAGCCTGTTCCGAGGCGTGATCTCTGGCTTCAAGACCACAGATACGTACATTATGGGCATCCTCCAGCCAGAGAGCATGCCGTTGGTCGGAGTGGTCGAGACGGATTCGGATATTCTCCAGGACAATGCCGTCGACATGTCGCAGATAGAAACCGTAGGCGGGCAATGCCGGGCCGAACATTTTGTTTTCCGGATACATTTTGATCTGTTCCGGGACCTCTTTGTGTATGGCATCGACCAATCCTCCGCCACAACAGTTGATCGTTATGTTGCTGAGGGTGATTCCCTCTACCCGATGGCCCGGAATCCCGGTGATCGAACTGCTCATGTGACTTACTCCGTTGGCGATGATGTTGGAGATGACCACATCCTTAAAAAATCGCGGTTCCCGCGGACGGCGTGCCCCGAATCGGATGAAGATCGGGGTCAGGACATTATCCATGACGATGTTGGAGATCGTTACCTTTTCGAAAACAGCTGCGTCGACTTGTTCCAGTGCGATTCCCGAGTTGTTGTGTATGGGGGTCGCCACTCCCGGAACAATATGGGATTTGTAACTGAACAGATCGTTCTCGGCAGGGGTCTTGATAACGCAGTTGCTGACGGTGATGTTGCGGAAACCACATTTGGCTGCGGTTCCGAATTTGATGGCATTGCAATTGGAGGCGACCACGCAGTTGGTTACGGCAATATCCTGACAGGGTTCTCCCGAAGGACTTTCGCTCTTGAAACAGATGCCGTCGTCGGTGGCCTCGATCAGACAGTCTGACACCACGATCTGCTGGCCGTCGATGTCGATACCGTCGTTGTTGAAGTTGCTGTGCGAGTAGATGCGGACTCCTCGTACGAATACCTCCCGGCTGCCGAAAATGCGTAGGGTCCAGAAACCTGCATTACGTAGGGTGACATCCTGGATGTTGACTTTGCGACAATTCTGAAAGATGACGCAATGGGGCCGTAATTCGTTTTGCCCTCCGACCTGAAAGGTGGGACACTCTCCGCTGCCGTATATTTCACCGAAACCGGTGATGGCGATGTTCGAAACTCCGGAACAGTGAATCAGTCCTTTGCGTTCTTTCTCCATGTCGGGATAGTCTTTGTAGTCGGTGCTTCCGATCAGACGGGCATTCTGTTCCAGATGGAGCTCTACGTTGGAACGCATGAAGATTACTCCCGTGTAATAGTTCCCGGCCGGGACGACGACCCGTCCTCCTCCTTGAGCTGAACAGTAGTCTACGGCTTTTTGGATGGCCGGAGTGGCGAGTGTACGTCCGTCGGCAATAGCTCCGAAATCGAGTATGTTATAATCGCCGGCAGTTGTTTCGACCGTGATGAAGAACAGCAGGATCGTCAGATGGATGAATTTTTTCATTGTTTAGATAATCATGTTTGCGAGGATTAAGAAGGCAGGGATAGGGGTCTATCCCTGCCTTCCGAAGATGTTGAATGGATTTATTCCGTCACGGGCAAGCAGAAACGGAAACCTACATTGCCTTTGGCGGCATCCTCCGTTATCTTGTCCAGCGTGCTGCGGTGGATGCAACGTAAATCACTCTTGGTATTGGATACCTGGACGGAATAACTTCCGCCTCGGGTGGTCTTTGCAACATTGTTGTTGTTGCCTTGTGCACTGAAAGTCACCCAATCGGACTTGTAGTTTTGATACCAGGTACAGGTCAATTCCGCCACGTTTCCGGACATGTCGTAAAGTCCGTACCCGTTGGGTTTTTTCTGACCCACATCCTGCGGTCCAGAACAGTTGCCTTTGTGCCAAGCCACTTCGTCGTAGTTGTCGCTACCTGCATACATGGTCTTGTCTTCGTCGGTGTATCGGCCGCCGCGTGCAGCAAATTCCCACTGAGCCTCGTTGGGCAATGTCCCTCCGTAGAATTTACAGAACTCGAGTGCTCCGTAATAGGTGACGCCGGCTACGGGTTTGTTTTCATGCCCGCCTTTGGCCTGCCAGGTATCGCCGACTTTTTCGATCTTGATGGTCGAGGCGTCGAACAGTTTCGATGTGAAGGTCACCTCTTTTTTGTCGATGATTTCGGTTACCTCGACGGTTTCATTTTTGTAGTAGTTCATGAATTCGGCATATTCACTGTTGGTCACCTCGTATCGTCCTATCCAATAGTTGCCGATTTCACTGGCCTGTACGGGCATCGGCATCGGATTGCTCTCGTTGCCTCCCCGGTCGATCTGGGTCTGTTCAGTAAAGGTTCCGTCTTTGTCCGAGGTCCAGCCCATGCGGTAGGCAATACCTGCCGGCGGTTCAATCTTCACGAGCCGATCATTGGCCATACCGTAGGTAAAGGTACGTATTTCGGTGATGGCACTGTATCCGGCACCGCCCTCGTTTACGGCAAAGGCTGCCACATAATATTTCGTGTAGGGTTTCAGCCCTTCGATCGTGGCTTTGAACTCCTGATCTTCGACCTCAATTACGTTGTCGGAGATGGTGGGGTTGGGGGAGGTGGACCAGCAGAATCCTTTCCGGGTGATGGTTCCGTTTTCGGCTGTGAGGGTGGCTTCCACGTCGAGCGAGAAGATTCCCGTGTCTTCTTTACCGATCTCGGCCAGGGTCAGTTCGGGCAGTTTCAGGTCGAGAGTCGAGAAGGTGATCGTTTCGCTGTATCCTACGCCGGCTTCGCTGCGGGCAAAGGCCCGTACATAATAGGTGGTGTTATTGGTCAGTTGCTGATTGTCGAAAGAGATAGGACCTACTTGAGGATTATCCACGCTATATTTTTCGCCGGTTTCTATGTCTGGATCGGGTTCCGTACTCCAGCAGAATCCGGCTTCGATAATCGGGAACCCTCCGGCAGCGACCACCTCACCCGAGAAGGTGGCCGAAATGGAGGTGATGTCCGTCGGTTCCTCGATGGTTACCGAGGGCAGTGCGACCGCTAACGTGGTGAAACTTTTCTCCTCGCCGTAGATCACGCCGGAGGGATACATGGCGAAGGCCCGAATATAGTATTTTGTGTTTTGTTCTAATTCGTAGGCGGTCAGGGAAAACTCTCCGGCTCCTTTTATGACCGATACCATATCGTCGTTGACGGTGGGGGATCCGAGCGTATTGTAGCAGACACCGCGGGCCATCATACCCGATGTGTTGCCGGTTGTTTTTCCTTTCAGATCGGCAGAGGAGACCGTTATGTTTTCGGCTTCGAGCGTCTCTACGGCAGCCGATCCGTTTTCGGTATCCTCGTCGGTACATCCCGAGAATCCCGCCGTTAAGAGTATGGCGAGGGCCGAAAGAATGCCTGTTATTTTTTGTCTGGTTATCATGGTGATAGTGGTTTGCGTGATTAATTGATGTAGGACGATTTGGCGAAGATCGGCTGAGCTGCTTCCTCTCCGTCCACCAGGTAAATATTGCCTTGAGGCAGGACGATTCCTCCCTGATTGGCCGTTTGGAGTTTGGAATTGCAGTCGCCGGAGACGCCTAATGGTTCTTCACCGGTTGGTGCGACGGTGGCAGTATAGACCGTACCTGCCTGGTCGACGGGAGTGGATGTCGTCACCGTAGCTTCGATCATCGTTTGGCGGAATCGCTCGAAGGCGGCATCGTCGTTTATCCCCTCCTCTACTCTCCACCACATGGCCACAGCACCGTATTTCCCTCTGGCCGGAGTATCTTTGGAGAGTTGGGCCGAAAGATGCATCACATCGCCCATTTTGGAATCGGTTTTGTTTTTGTTGAACAGATAGATCGGCACTTCAGTTTGTGCATCGTCCTGGGCGAAAAGATAGCGGATTCCTACGGCTACGTCTTCGAAACGAATAAAAAGAGTATGGTGACCCTCTTCCGAGAGAGGTTCTCCGGTGGAAGGCAGCGACGTGAGATTTTCGATCTTCGTGTTGCCGTTCCACAGGCCATCTATTTTATTTCCGCAGGGGATAATCACATGAGAGCGGATTTTGTCGTTGATGACCGAAGTTTCGCTGCCGTCGGCTGCCAGAAGGAAGACCATTTCACTGCCGCATACCGATCCTCCCGAAGTGACGTTGCGTTGTGCCCGGGCCAACAGATAGTCGCGCAGATGACGGGGTTTGCTGTGACCTTGTCCGGTTATCACCTGATTTTCACCATAGGGATCGTTGCGCCCTTCGATCACCGACGAGATGTTGGCGACCAGTTTACGGGCAGGACTCGAAAGATTGATGACGAAATTTTTGTCTTCGTAGCCGTAGGTGTGACCGGCACTTCCCATATTGACCTTGTTGCCGATGAAGGAGATGGCGTATTGATTGGCGTCCTCACCGGTTTTGTATACGATTGTCCGTGGGGTTTTGTCGATGAGTGCGAGGGCTTGCGAGGTGGGATTCCAGAAGGCATGTGTAGAGTAGAAGTCCGTATCCCAGCCACGCAGATAATGGGCCATCAAGCCGTCCAGGGTGCCCGATCGGCTCGAGAGGTAGTTGTAGTCACGCGAATGTGGTCCGCCCAGATACATACCTGTTTTGAAGTAGTTGCCGAACAGCATCAGACTGTAATATTCCAAGGCGATATTGGCCTCTTGTTTGACTGTGGGATTCTCTACCAGTGAGGCCATACATCCCAATGCAACGGCTGCCACGCCGCTGTATGTGGGGCTGTTGTATTCGGCCACACCGTTGTGCGAAAGTTCCTGCATCCAGTTCTTGAGCATGTCGTAGCCCTCTTGTGCCGCTTGGCTGTCTCCGGTAGTCTCTCCGAGCGAACTGAGAGTCCACATCTTCATGACATAGATATTGGTGTAGGTGACGGCCACTTCATGACGGCGGATAGCGATGATGGCCAGCCGGATCATTTCGTCGAGCAGGGCTTTGTTCTCTTCGTTGAGGTTCCCGTAGTAGAGTTTCCGCAGTACGGCCAGCTTCTCCATACAGAATTCGGCTGCATTTTCGTCGATCGACACCCCTTTTTCCGCATTGCCTTTGGCAAAATGGAAGTTGCCATAATACCGGCCATAGGTGGGATCGCTTGCATCGCGTATTTGCAGATCGGTCAGATTGGTCAGGGCCAGCTTCAGCCGATTCTGACTCCAATTATAGGCCGTAGCCTGGAGCAAAAACTCGGCGATGTCACGTGATTCGAGTCCGTCGTTGTTGGCTTTTACTTCGGTCCACAGATCGTCCAAGGCGGGAAGTGAATAAGGAGCCTCAGGATCGGGTGTGACGGGTAACCGGATGGGGTCTACCGTACAGGAGGTGACAGAAAACAGTAGTCCCAGCAGCATGACGCTACTCCGTAAACGGTTGCCGATGGAACGTATGATTTTTATTTGGTTCATGATGTTTGGAATTTTGACGTTTCGGTTAGTTTTCCCATCCGGGATATTGAGTGAGGTAGCGGTTCATGTCTATTTCTGTTTGCGGGATGGCGAATTGCCAGTTACGTTCGGTAAAGACACGATCGGAGATATAATTGTTGGTGTTGAATCCTGTTATCTTGTAATTCAACTTGGTATTGATGTCGTACGAGGAATCATACTTGTACCAGCGACGATAGTCGTTGTAACTGTGTCCTTCGCCGGCCAATTCCCACATACGTTCGTTACGGATGGCCTGACGCATCTCCGATTTGTCGAGACCCGAAAGTGGAGGCATCTCGACCGAGGGGCGTTGGCGAACCTTGTTGATAGCCCAATAGACGCTGTCGGCAGGACCTTCTACTTCGTTTTTCGCTTCGGCGAACAACAGCAGCAGATCGGCATAACGCATGACGGGAATATCGATCGGGGCATTGCGTCGGATGGGACATTGATTACCCGTATTGACGAATTTTCTCCAGACATATACCTGTTCGTTGTTGTTGGGAGTGAAAGCCATGTATTCCGACGTTCCGGAGTAGGTAGCCGGGCGGTATTCGTAGGTAGAGGATTTTTTGGTCGAGTTGTAGGCTCCTTCATAAAGCGCCCAAGGGCGGATAATGGAGGCTTCGAGACGAGGATCCCGATCGGCAAATGCTTTGTCCACTTCGGTTTTGGAGTTCCAGAAAGCGTTTTGGTCTGCGGCGGCAGGGATGTCATCCCAACTGAAAGAAGAACCGTCTTTTTTCTGATAGGAGTCTACCAGATAGGGGGTGGGTACACAAACGGTACCTCCCTGGGCATAGGAAGAGCGGGTTCCGTAGATCATCATCATGAAACTGCCGTAGTCTTGGATATCCAGGTTGGGAATGATGAAAATACCTTCCTTGTTATCTTCTCCGTCGAGTTGGAAGAGTAGATAATAGTCCGGGTAGAGTTCGTATTTTTGTTCCCGTTCGTTTTGGGCTATCACTGCCCCGAAAGCGGCAGCTGCTTTTTCCCATTGTTGATTGTAGAGATAGATTTTCCCGAGCAGCATTTGAGCAGCGGCACTGTTGGCTCGGCCTGCCTCCGAAGAGGTGAATGGCAGATCGGGAATAGCTTCGGTCAAATCCTGGATCATTTGGGCGCGTACCTGAGCCGGTTTGCTTCGAGGGAGATAGGCATCCTGGTAGTTGGTCGGTTCTGTGTAGAGAGGTACTCCGGGATCCCGTTGATCGTGTCCGCTGTAGAAACTGAGCAGATCGAAGTAAAACAGAGCACGACAGAATTTGGCCTCTGCCAACAGGGTCCTTTTCGTTTTGTCGTCGATGTTCATGCCGGGCAGATGGCTGATGGCGTCGTTGGCCCGCACGATACCTTTGTAGAGAGTCGTCCATTTCTCCTTGAAAATCGATTCACTGGCCGTGGCGGTATTGATACAGAGTTTGTATTGACGATATTCGTCGAACGTGGTTCCCGGTTTGCTCATACACCATGCCAGGGGAGTGAAGCAGTCGTTAATGCCGTACATGTTAAAGGCCAGTTTGTTGCGTACGGAGTTGTAAATGGCTACCACCCCCAATTTGGCATCGTCTTCGGTGGTCCACATCAGGTTGGAGCCGATGCCCTCTTTGGGATTCGTGTCGAGGAATTGGTTGTCGCATCCCTGCAGCAGCATTCCCAAAAATAATGCCGCCAGATAATATATTTTTTTCATATGGATTGTTTTCATGACTGATGACCGGATTAAAAGGTGATGGAAATACCGCCTACGATACGTTTCATGTTGGGATAGGCGTCGGCTCCGGAGAGTTCGGGATCGAGTCCTTCGAATCCGGTGATGGTAAATAGGTTTTCGGCGCTGCAATAGATACGTAGACGCTGAACGACGAATTTGCGGGTCCATTTGGCCGGGAAGGTATAGCCGATCTGGATGTTTTTCAGGCGAAGGTAAGAGGCGTTCTGCAACCAGAAGTCGTTGTTCACGGTGTTGCGGCCGCCGTCGTCGGTAGTGATGGCAGGAATGTTGCTGGTGGGATTCTCCTCACTCCAGGCATTGAGGAATTTTTTATTGATCTGCGAACCGTTTTTCAGAACATTGGTATACCATGTGCTGTTCAGATATTTGTGGACGCCGGCTACTCCCTGGAACAGGGCGGAAAAGTCGATGCCGTTCCATTCGGCGTTCAGTGTCAGACCGAAGTAATGTTCGGGTACGGAGTTGCCTTTGATGACACGGTCGTCGTCGTTGATGATCTTGTATCCGGGCTCTCCGGGTTGCTGCTGATCCTTGTAGATGAAATCGCCGGGTTTGGGAGTCGAGGGATAGAATTTGTATCCATTGGCCAGCATTTCGTCGATTTTGTCCTGTGTGGCGATGCACTCCACCTCGCGTACATAGAACGGATAGAGTCGGATGCCTTCGAGCAGGATCCGTTGTCCGCTGTAGGTGGCTACCTCGCCGCGATAACGATCCACCTTGCTGCGGACGAAGGTATAGTTGGCACTGATTCCGTAACGGAATTTGTTGCGGATGGCGTCGTTCCATCGGATATTCAGTTCCACACCGCGGTTCGAGACGATACCGGCATTCTGATAGGGAGCCGAGAGGCCTCCCAGAACGAGTGGAACCGGCAGTTGAAGCAGAATGTCTTTGGTCTTTTTGTAGAAGAAGTCACCGACGAAGCCCAACCGGCCATTCAGGACGTCGATGTCCAGACCCACGTTGGTCATGGCCGTAGATTCCCAGGTCAGGTCGCGGTTGACCAGATTGGTCATGGCGGCACCAGTGACCACTTGCCCGGCCAGTACGGCGTTGGCCGACTTGTAGATGGATTGAGTGCCGTAGTCGTCCGTACGGTTATTTCCCAATGTACCCCAGGAAAGACGGAGCTTGAGATTGTCGAGCCATTCGATGTTTTTCATGAAGTTCTCTTCCGAGATTCGCCACGCGCCGGAAAAGGATGGGAACAGACCCCAGCGATGTCCCTTGGCGAATTTGGAGGAACCGTCGTAACGGAGATTGGCCTCCAGCAGATATTTGTCGTCGAAATTGTAATTGATACGACCGAATCCGGACCGTAGGGCCCGATTGGAGAAGCCTCCCTTGATGGTGGAAGGGGTGGCTGCGGAGTTCATCACATCGGTGTCGTAACTCAGCAGGTCGTAAGCGGTGCCGATCGTGTTGGAGGATTCTTCATACTCCTGGTTATAGCCCAGAATGAAATCCAATTGATGTTTGTCGTTGATCGGAAGGGAGTAATTCAGATAAGAGTCCACGATCAGACGGTAATACCGGGTGTCGTCGTTCTTGAGGGTGGTGCGGCTGGCGCCGGCGGTGCGGACTATCGTATTGTCTTTCAGATTCCACAACTCTACGGGTTGTTGCCGGATGTTTTCGAAACTGTTGTCGAAGGTGACGTTTACGCTGTTGTGCCAGGTGAGGTTTTTGGTGAAGCTGACCGTAGCGCTCAGAGTTCCCAATACTCGGGTGGTGTAGTAGATGTCGTCGGTTTCGTCGAAATTGGCGAAGACGTTATTGGCCTGTTGATTGCTCCCGGGGGCCCATTCTGCGCCCAGACGACCGTCCGAACTGCGAGGCAGTGTTCCCGGCGAGGAGTTGCTTACGTAACCCATATAGGTGCTGACATCGGCATTTTCCCGAATGCTTCTGTATCCGCTCACCTTGGTGCCTACCTTGAGCCAGGGGGTCACCTGCGCATTGACGTTGGTGCGGAAACTGTATTTTTGATAGTCGGTTTCGGGCATTGAGCCGTTGTTGCCCAGATAACCGACCGAGATCATATAATCTACCTTGTCGGAACTTCCACTGGCCTGCAGGGTATGTTCCTGAATGAAAGCCGACTTGTAAACCTCCTTAAACCAGTTGGTGTTGGGATAGAATTCGGGGTTGGAAGCGGAATTGGCTCTCCATTCGGCAATGATTTCGTCGGTGAAGGTCGAGGGTTGTCCGGCCCGATTGAGCGCTTTGTTGATGGTCTCCATATAGAGGGCATAATCGTCCACCACATCAATGTTGAATGTGGGCCATTGACTTCCCAGATAGGTGTTGTAGGTGACACGGATTTTGTCTTTGCTGCCCTGTTTTGTGGTCACGAGGATTACTCCATTGGCGGCGCGCGAACCGTAGATCGAGGAGGAGGCGGCATCTTTCAGAACGGAAATCGAGGCTACGTCGCTCGGTGCCACGTCGCTCAGACTGCCCACGATTCCGTCGACCACCACCAGCGGCGAGGAGTTGTTCAGAGTGCCCTGACCGCGGATGGTGATCGAAGTGGATTCGGCACCGGGTTGTCCGGAGCTCTGTTGGGTGAGCACACCCGACATGACTCCCTGCAGGCTTTGAGTCATGTTGGTGATGGCGCGGGTCTCGCCGAGATTCTCCATGTCAATCGAGGCCACGGAACCGGAAAGATTGACTTTTTTCTGAATACCGTAGCCGACCACCACTACATCTTCCATGGCCACCGACTCTTCTTTCAGTTTGACGTCGACAACCGTGCGGTTTCCCACCTCGATCTCCTGAGGAATGTAGCCCAAGAAGGTGAAAAGCAGTTGTCCGTCGGTCGGGACATTGAGTGCGAATCGTCCGTCTACCCCAGTGCTGGTGCCGGTGTTCGTCCCCTTGACGATGACGTTGGCTCCGATGATGGGGTTGCCTTTTTCGTCGGAAACTTTTCCGGTGATGGTGCGGATCTCGTTACTTTTTACCTGTTGACGGGAGATGACGATATGAGATCCTTCGATGGTAAAAGTGCATCCGGTGCCTTGCAGAAGGAAGTTCATGACTTCACTGAGCGGACCGCTTTTCGGTGTAGTGGACAGGGTCTTTTTTACGTCGATCAATTTGGCGTCGTAGTCGATGGACAGGGAGGTTTGTCTCTCTATCTGGTCGAATGCCGCTCTTAGGGTGAGATGGGTTCCGGTGATGGTTACTCGTTGATTCTGGCCGTGAACCAGCGGGGCCATCAGGAGTAATCCCAGCAAAAGCATTGTCTGCAAGAGGTGTCGGCTCTTTTGCAGAGACGCAGAGGCTAGAAATTTCATGCTGTGTGTTTTTAAAGTTTTTAGATTTGAATAGAAGACTTCATTATGGTGTAGAATGAATTAGCGCAGGTAGACCACCGATTCATTGAATTGATATGTGGCTCCAATCAGTTTGGCGAGGATAGCCACGGCTTCTTCGGCGGTTTCGTGAGGTTGGAATTTGATGTAATAGGATCTGCCTTCGTAGAGAGATGTATTGTAATTGATCCGGATATTGTACCGTTTTTCGAGTTTGAGCACGATCTCTTCGAGAGGGGTGTTCTGGAAAATCAGATGACCCTCTCTCCACATCACCAGCGAGGAGGCATCTACCTCGTCGATGGTTACTTCGTGAGTATGACGCGCATAGGTGAGTTGTTTGTTCGGGGTGAGCACGGCCGAATAGAATTCGGGACCTTTGTCCATCATGACCCGAACCCGTACACTTCCCTCCTCCAGGGAGGTGCGGACATAGCGGGATCCTGGATAGGATTGTACGCAGAATACGGTACCCAATGCCTCTACTTGCAGATTTTTGGTGTGTACGATAAAAGGTTTTTCGGGGTTTTTCGCCACACTGAAATCGGCTTCTCCGTTCAGATAGACACTGCGGGTGGTTCCAGTAAACGTTTCGGGATAGATCAGTACCGATCCGGCGTTGACCCAGACGACTGATCCGTCGGGGAGGGTCACTTCCTGACACTCTTCGTAGGGTACGAACAGTTCGGTCATGGCGGGTTGAACGGTGTCTTTCCGGGAGGATAGGGTGATCAGATAGGTCGATATTCCCGTGGCGATCAGCAGTGCGAACAGGGCTGCGTAGCGCATCAGACGACGTAGGGGCCGGGGCCTAATGACCGAGGTTGTTTTTGCCGATTCGATCCGGGCTTGTAGCCGGGAGTATTCGGCATGGGTCTTTTCCGAGACAATGGAAGGTGTTTGCTCCCAGATCTCTTGAAGGGCCTGGTTTTTCTTTTGAGTGTCGCTGTCGATACGTAGCCAATAGAAGAAACGTTCGGTGGTTTGGACCGAAAAGTTGTTTCTGAAAAACGTACGGATAATTCGTTTGATCTCTTCTTCTTTCATAATCGCCGTTTGTATCTATAAGACAGTCAAGGGTGCCCTTACACACGGCCGGCGATG
This sequence comes from uncultured Rikenellaceae bacterium, assembly GCA_944326945.1. Classification (GTDB taxonomy): domain Bacteria; phylum Bacteroidota; class Bacteroidia; order Bacteroidales; family Rikenellaceae; genus Gallalistipes. Next base: position 8,077 of record CALVFY010000012.1, on the reverse strand, counting down.
AAATATTTTTAATGATAGAAGAATAGAATGCAGATTTTCACAATCTTACGGATGTCGCTCAGTGCCAGTGAGAGATGATTCTCTACGGTACGTTTGCTGATATGGAGCATTTGGGCGATCTCTTCGTTGGAGAGATTCTTTTCCCGACTCAGACGGTAGATCAATTCCCGCTGAGGAGGCATGTTGGAGACGGCAAGTTGTATCAGAGATTCCAGTTCCTGAACGAAAAGGGCCTCTTCCACTTCGTTCGAACTGGCTGTTTCCGATCGGGAAGAGGCGTTTTCGAAACGATCGTGTACGTGTTTCCGGTCGTGGTAGTTGTAGACCGCATTGCGGGCCATTCGGAACAGATAGGCCCCGAATGATCGGATTTCGACGAATTTTTCTCTCTGTTCCCAGATGGTGAAGAAAATGTCTTGGGCCATGTCGCGAGCGGTCTCTTCGTTTTTGACGAATCCCTCCAGGAATCCGATCAATCGAGGATGCCAGGCCAGGAACAGTGTCTCGAATGAGCGGGTATCTCCCTGGCTCATACGGACTATGTATTCATGTTCCGTTTCGGTATTCATGATATTTTGGCGAGGGACCATGGTGCGCCGATTTTCTTTCTGATTGGATCGAATTCTGGGGAACGAAGGTTTTCTGCAAAAATAGATTTTTATTTTTATTGTTCCAATGAAAGGTTTTTTACTGCCGGAATTTCCGGATAGGGTCGGGGGTGGCAGATTGAAGATTTGTCGAGGAGAATCTTCCTGATCGAACCGATGAAAATGGTTAATTTAATGATAATCAATCTTTAGTGTGTGATACGCAGTGTCGTCATGGAGGGGTATGAAAAATATTTTTAAAAACTTGTTTCGTGTTTGTTGTTATTTTACAAACAATCGGATAACTTTGTGGCTTTAAACGGCGCGACAGACGCTGCACAAACCGTACAAACAAAAAATTTATTTTATGAGTAATCTGTTCACTTCATCGATCGGCAGAAAGCTGATCATGAGCGTTTCGGGGGCTTTTCTGGTGCTGTTCCTGCTCTTCCACATGAGCATGAACCTGGCGGCCGTTTTCTCGGCTGATGCCTATAACGCGATCTGCGAGTTCCTGGGCGCCAACTGGTACGCGCTGATAGGAACGCTCGTACTGGCTGCCGGCGTAGCGGTACACTTTATCTACGCCATCATCCTTACCCTGCGCAACCGTAAGGCCCGGGGTGTTATCCGTTATGCTGAAACCGCTCACGAACAAGGGGTCAGCTGGGCTTCGAAGAACATGTTCGTATTGGGTCTGATCGTTGTGTTGGGCCTGTTGCTCCACTTGTTCAACTTCTGGAGTAAGATGCAGCTGGTCGAGATTCTCGGACAACATGAAAATTCGCTGGGTCTTTCGCCCACCGACGGTGCTGCCCTGATTCAATATACGTTCAGTCAGTGGTACTATGTGGTGCTCTATCTGATATGGCTTGCCGCTCTCTGGTTCCACCTTACTCACGGATTTTGGAGCATGTTCCAGACCGTGGGTTGGAACAATCAGATCTGGTTGTCGCGCACCAAGTGTCTGGCCAATATCGTAGCCACTGTCGTATTCCTTTGCTTTGCGTTGGTAGTACTGGTCTTCTTTTTCCGGAGCCTGTGCCCCTATGCCTGTTAAGTTCCTAATTGAAAAATAAAAACAAAGATATGGCAACGTTAGATTCGAAAATTCCTGCCGGCCCGTTGGCTGAAAAATGGAGTAAACATAAGGCCGAGATCAAGGTGGTCAGTCCGGCCAACAAACGTAAACTGGACATTATTGTTATAGGTACGGGACTGGGCGGTGCATCGGCAGCTGCTTCGTTGGGTGAATTGGGCTATAATGTGAAGGTGTTCTGCATCTCCGACTCTCCCCGTCGTGCCCACTCGATCGCCGCTCAAGGCGGTATCAATGCCGCCAAGAATTACCAGAACGATAACGACTCGGTGTTCCGCCTTTTCTACGATACGATCAAGGGTGGTGACTATCGTGCTCGTGAAGCCAATGTATATCGTCTGGCCGAGGTTTCCAACTCGATCATCGACCAGTGTGTGGCTCAGGGTGTTCCTTTTGCTCGCGAATACGGTGGTCTGCTCGACAACCGTTCGTTCGGTGGGGCGCAGGTATCGCGTACGTTCTATGCCCGTGGCCAGACGGGACAGCAGTTGCTGTTGGGTGCCTATGCAGCCCTCAACCGTCAGATCGCCAAAGGTAGCGTGAAGAGTTTTCCGCGCCACGAGATGCTCGAATTGGTTATTGTCGATGGTAAGGCCCGTGGTATTATTACCCGTAATCTGGTAACAGGGCAGATTGAACGATTCGGCGCTCATGCCGTGGTATTGGCTTCGGGTGGTTACGGAAACACCTTCTTCCTCTCGACCAACGCCATGAACTCGAACGGTTCGGCCGCTTGGCAGTGCTACAAGAAGGGGGCATTCTTCGCCAATCCCTGCTTCACGCAGATCCACCCCACCTGTATCCCCGTACACGGCGACCAGCAGTCGAAACTGACGCTGATGTCCGAGTCGCTGCGTAACGACGGCCGCATCTGGGTTCCCAAGAAAAAAGAGGACGTGGAGGCTCTCCGCGCCAAGAAGAAAAAGCCGTCGGATATTGCCGAAGAGGACCGCGACTATTATTTGGAGCGTCGTTATCCCGCCTTCGGCAACCTCGTACCGCGCGATGTGGCTTCGCGTGCTGCCAAGGAGCGGTGCGATGCCGGGTTCGGCGTAAACGAAACGGGTCTGGCCGTCTTCCTCGATTTCAAGACCGCTATCGAGCGTCTGGGCGAGGATGTGATCCGTCAGCGTTACGGCAACCTTTTCCAGATGTATGAGAAGATCACCGATGTGAATCCCTACCACGAACCGATGATGATCTATCCTGCCGTACACTATACAATGGGCGGTATTTGGGTGGATTACAACCTGATGACCACGATCCCCGGACTTTATGCCATCGGTGAGGCCAACTTCTCCGATCACGGCGCCAACCGTCTGGGAGCTTCGGCCCTGATGCAGGGTCTGGCCGACGGTTACTTCGTGCTTCCTTACACGATCGGCGACTATCTCTCGCACGAGATTCAATCACCGAAGGTGGATACAACTACTAAGGAGTTCGACGAGGCAGAGAAATCGGCCAAGGCCCGGATCGAAAAACTCTTCTCGATCCAAGGTAAGCAGACCGTGGACGAAATCCATAAGAAATTGGGTCACATCATGTGGGAGAATGTAGGTATGGCCCGTACGAAAGAGAGCCTCGAGAAAGCGATCACCGAGATTCAGAAACTGCGTAAGGAGTTCTGGGCCGATGTGAAGGTTCCGGGAACGGCGAACGAGTTCAACCAGGAGCTCGAAAAGGCATTGCGTCTGGCAGACTTCCTCGAACTGGGCGAACTGATGGCACTCGACGGTTTGAACCGTAACGAGTCGTGCGGCGGACATTTCCGTGTAGAGTATCAGACTCCCGAGGGAGAGGCGTTGCGTGATGACGAACATTATGCTTACGCTGCCGTATGGGAATATACCGGAAAAGATTCTGCACCGGTGCTCCATAAAGAAGAACTCAAGTTCGAGGCCGTACACTTGGCTCAACGTAACTATAAGGACTAAGGTGAGGGAGCGAATAATCAAAAACGTGTAAAATCAAGAGATCATGAATCTGAAATTGAAAATATGGCGCCAGAAGGACGCCAAATCCAAAGGAGGTTTCGAAACCTATCACGTGGAGAACATCTCGCCCGACACTTCGTTCCTGGAGATGCTCGACATCCTCAACAACAATCTGATTCACGAGGGCAAGGAACCGGTGGTCTTCGACCACGACTGCCGTGAGGGTATCTGCGGCATGTGCTCGCTGCACATCAACGGCCATGCACACGGGCCCGACGAGGACATCACCACCTGTCAGCTCCACATGCGCAAGTTCCACGACGGTGACACGATCACTATCGAGCCGTGGCGTTCTGCCGCTTTCCCGGTGATCAAGGACCTGGCTGTGGATCGTAGTGCATTCGACAAGATTCTGCAGGCCGGAGGATTCATCTCTGTCAATACGGGAGGTGTGCCCGATGCCAATGCGATTCCTATTCCCAAGAAGGATGCTGACGAGAGTATGGATGCGGCTGCCTGTATCGGTTGCGGTGCATGTGTGGCTACCTGCAAAAATGGTTCGGCCATGCTGTTCGTGGCTGCTCGCGTGTCGTCGCTGGCCAAGTTGCCGCAGGGCCGTGTAGAGGGTGCTCGTCGTGCCAAGGCTATGGTCGCCAAGATGGATGAGCTGGGCTTCGGTAACTGTACCAACACCGGTGCCTGTGAGGCCGAGTGTCCGAAAGGCATTTCGATCTCCCATATCGCCCGTCTCAACCGCGAATTCCTGTCGGCCAAACTGAAAGACTAAACGAATTTTCGCATACAGAAAGAAGAGGGCGTCGAAAGATGCCCTCTTCTTTTAGAGGTCGTTTTGAGAGCGGGAACCTCGTGGTGAGAGTAAAAAATGCCTCTCCGAATATGAAGGGCAATCAGTTTGCGGGAGATAGGGTGTGGGATTCCGGCGAAAATCACTACCTTTACCAAATTGAAACGTGTGACAATGGATACTTTACTGATTATATTGGCCGTATTGTGTGTGATAACGGGTGTCTTGGGCAGCATACTGCCTGTTTTGCCGGGCCCCCCGATCAGTTATGTGGGCTTGTTGCTGGTACATTGGGCGGGATATGGAGAGTTCTCCACTTCGTTCCTGCTCACATGGTTGATCATTACGGCTGCTGTGACCGTGATCGACTATTTGATTCCACCCTATTTGACCCGTCTTACCGGTGGCTCGAAAGAGGCCGCTCGTTGGTCTTTGGCCGGTATGTTGGTCGGAATTTTCGTCTTCCCGCCCGTGGGAATGATCGGGGGAATGTTTCTTGGTGCTCTGTTGGGTGAATTATACAGTCATCGGGCCGAAAATCGAGATGTGTGGAAAGCCCTTAAGGTAGCGTTCGGTTCGCTGGTGGGATTCATTCTGGGTACCGGTATCAAACTGGTTTCGGCCGGTTTTATGTTTTATTATGTGATAGCTGCGTTGGTGTAATCGATTAAATCTGGGTGTGCGATGACAAATACGTTGAAAAATTTTCCGGCTCGTCTCTATAAGATGACTCGCGCTTTCTATCGAGAAGTCCCCTCTACGGTGGAGGCTCGTGAATTCATCGACTCGCTGGTCAATCTGCTTTTTTTGGTACGAGCCAATAAAAATATGTCGCTCAAGGAGATAGAACTGCGTTGGGAACAGATTCAGGAGCGGTTTCTGAAGATCATCTCTCCGCTGTGTGCCTCGCAGGATTGCTGCTGTGAGTCGATCACGGAACGTTTTTTCGGAGAGATTCCTTTGATCTTCACCGGATTGATGCAGGATGCCGAAATGTATGACCGTTGTGATCCGGCCTCTTATTGCAAGGAGGAGGTGATTCTATGTTATCCGGGATTCTATGCCATGATTATTCATCGATTGGCTCATGTGATGTACAAATTGAATATCCCGATCCTGCCTCGTGTAGTGGCCGAGTGGGCACACAGCCAGACAGGAATCGATATCCATCCGGGAGCGACGATCGGAAAGCGGTTCTATATCGACCACGGAACGGGAATCGTGATCGGAGAGACTTGCATTATTGGTGACAATGTGAAAATCTACCAGGGTGTGACCCTCGGTGCTGCTTATGTCGACAAGGAATTGAAAGGGGTACGGCGTCATCCGAAGATAGAGGACAATGTGATCATCTATGCCGGAAGTACCATTCTGGGAGGCGATACTACAATCGGTCACGATACCGTAATCGGCGGTAATGTGTGGCTTACCGAATCGGTTCCGCCCAACTCACGGGTTTATCATCGTCCCGAAATCATTATTAAAGGGGCCGGGCCTTCCCGGCAGAAAAAAGAAAAAACGGAGAAGTAGGGGTTCGCCTAATACGAAATTAAATATCCGAACGGTATGAAGTGCGGAATCTGCACCAAGTGGTGGAATAGCGACATTATGGTCTTGCTGAAAAGACTGTTAGTGGTTTATGTCGTTTTGTTTTTGTGTCGAATAGTGTTTTATCTCTATAACGCCTCTCTGCTGGGACCGGTGTCGGGGGCGGAGTGGTGGTCTCTGTTCAAGGGGGCGCTTGTTTTTGACACGGCTTCGATTCTATATATCAATGCCTTGTTTGTTCTGCTTTCGCTGTTGCCTCTGCGGATACGGGAGAAGAGCGGCTATCAACGGGTGCTGTTCGTATATTGGATCGTGGTCAATGGAGTGGCTGTCGTCATCAATCTGGCCGATGCCATCTATTTCCATTACACACAGAAACGATTCACTTCCGATGAGATTTTCTTCGCTTCCAACGACAATTCCGGGCGGTTGATCCTCAAATTCGCCGCCGAAAACTGGTATCTGGTTGCGGTCGGAGCGGTATTGATAGCAGCTATGATATGGGTGTGGCGTCGGTGCGGTCGTCCCCGGACTCCGATCGCTCATCGGGGAGGATACATGGCCGTCGGAACACTGTTTTTGCTGGGTGCCATTGCACTCGTTATCGGGGGAATCCGGGGCGGTTTCGGTCGTTCGGTACGTCCCATTACCTTGAGTAATGCCACGCTTTACACCCCGTCCCCCGACAAGGCCAACCTGATTTTGAGCAATCCGTTCTGCATTATCCGTACTCTGGGCAAGGGACATATCACCTATACGAAATATTATACGCCCGAAGAGTTGGAATCGATCTTCACTCCCTGTCACTACCCCAACGGCGGCTATGGAGCGGGAATGCCCGGGGTGGAAATCGATTCGCTGATGAACTGTGCCGGGCCGGGAATGATGCGTCCGGTGTTGGGTCAGCGTAATATTGTGATCTTTGTCTTGGAGAGTTTCAGTGCCGAACATTCTGCACTGCTCAATCCTGATCTCTATCCCGATGGCAAAGGCTTTACGCCTTTCCTCGATTCGTTGATGCTGGCAGGCTACACCTTTACTTCGGGTTTCGCCAACGGACACAAGTCGATCGAGGCATTACCCGCCGTGTTCAGTTCGATTCCTTCGTTCAAGACGCCTTTTGTCCTCTTGCCTCAATCGTTGGGGCCGACCCGTGGATTGCCGAAAATCCTGAGTGAGGAGGGTTATGCCACCGCCTTTTTCTGTGGATCGCCTCGCGGTTCGATGGGCTTCGGCGCTTATGCCACCGCTTCCGGGATCACTCGGCTGTATAGTCAGGAGGATTATGAGGCAGCTCATGGAACAGAAGATTACGACGGGTATTGGGGCATTTGGGATGAACCGTTCCTTGGTTTCATGGAGGAAACTCTCGGAGAACTGCCCCAACCTTTCTTTGCTTCAGTCTTTACTCTCTCCTCCCACCATCCCTTCGTGGTGCCCGAGAAATACAAGGATTCTCTGCCCGAAGGACATACACGGATTCATAAGGGAGTGGCCTATACGGATCTGGCCTTGCGTCGGTTTTTCGAACAGGCTGCCCGTACCGACTGGTTCCGTAATACGATCTTTGTCTTTACGGCCGATCATGTCTCATCGGAGATTTTTGCTCCTAAAACTCATACGCCTACAGGGAGGAGCCGGATTGTTCTCTTCCTGTATACTCCCGACGGGGCTCTGCGGGGTATGGATAATGTGGTGGCTCAACAGACCGACCTGATGCCCACCCTGTTGGGATTGATCGGATACGACAAGCCTTATTTCGCTTTCGGACGGGATATTCTCGGTGAACCCGAACGGCTGCCCATGGCGGTCAATTATGCCAATCAGAATTTCCAGGCCATTACCGATTCGGTGGTGATCTATTTCGACGAGGAAAAACTGCTGGGTGCGTATGCCCGTAACGACACCCTTCAACAGCATAATCTGCTCGGGAAGGAGAACGAAGCTGTCCGGGATGCAGAACGTCGCCTGAAAGCAGTCATACAGCAATATTATCGACATCTGGAGGCAAAGGACTATTTGGTAAAATAACGTGAGTTCGAAATAAAATTAGAAAATAGCCAGTTGTCCGTCATTGACAAAGTTAACGTCAATGGCGGGCTTC
>CALVFY010000011.1 GCA_944326945.1 uncultured Rikenellaceae bacterium | reverse complement strand
ATAATATAATAAACAATTCTATTTGTACGCTGTTTGAGTACATTTCAATCGGATATATTATAAGTTTAAATCACTTCTAAATCAAAATATCGAACCCAATGACTAAATTTATTTTCATTCTATTGACTTGTTGTATGTCGCAAATCATCGGGAAAGCCGCTACACCCGACCCCAAAATGGGGAAAGTGGTCGACGAGGCGTTGAACTTCTCCGTTGAGCAATCCATGCTGATGTTCGATGACATGAAAGACCGTCCGGGGAAATTTCCCCGGACCGCCAACAAGGGGAAACTGATCATTTGCGATTCGAAATGGTGGACCAGCGGATTCTTTCCGGGCACCTTATGGTATCTGTACGAATACAGTCAGGACTCCACCGTTCGCAGTGCGGCAGAAGAGATGACCTCTCGAGTATTGCGCGAACAATTCACCACCACAAGTCACGATATCGGCTTTCAGATCAATTGCAGCGCCGGCAACGGTTATCGTCTTACGGGAAAAGAGGAGTACCGAACCGCACTGATCAATGCAGGGAATGCTTTGGCAACCCGTTTCGGACCTACCGTGGGATCAATCCGTTCCTGGAACAGCCGCCGCTATCAGTTCTCGGTAATCATCGACAACATGATGAATCTGGAACTGCTCACGGTCTCTTCCGGACTGACCGGCGACAACACCCATTACAACATGGCCAAATCCCATGCAGACCTGACCTCCCGCAATCATATGCGTTCCGATGGAAGTTCTTTCCAGGTGGTCAGCTACGACACCGTTTCGGCCAAAGTCATCAATCAGATCACTCATCAGGGGGTAAACAATCAATCCACCTGGTCTCGCGGACAGGCATGGGCCATCTATGGCTTCACGATGATGTATCGCCAAACGGGCAAGAAAGAGTATCTGGACCAAGCATTGAAGGCAGCCCGTTTCGTCATGAACCATCCGCGTCTGCCCAAAGACAAGATCCCTTATTGGGATTTCGATGCTCCAAACATTCCCAAAGAGACACGCGACGCCTCGGCAGGAGCCATCATAGCCTCGGCACTGGTGGAATTGAGCACCTATCTGGAGGGGACCCAAAGCGAAGAAATTCTTCGCTTTGCCGAACAGCAGATCCGATCACTGGCCTCTCCGGCCTATCGGGCCAAACTGGGGAAAAACAACCATTTCCTGTTGATGCACAGTACCGGATTCACCGCTAAAAAATACGAAATCGACGAACCGATTGCCTATACCGACTATTACTTCGTGGAGGCACTCATGCGCTACAAGAGATTGCTGGCCGGAGAACCCGTAGTGGAGGTCCTGACCGCTTTTTCGGAGCAGCCGGATCGAGCCATCTGGCTCAGTGCACTGAATCGTGTGGCACGTCCCCTGTTGAGCAACATGAGCAAGGAAACACTCAAGAAAAACATGCCGGTGGAATCCAATGCACGCGATCTCTCTTCGCGTTATAAGGTGACCTATCTGGAAGCTCTGGGGCGAGTCTTGGTGGGTATCTCTCCCTGGCTCGAACTGGGCCCGGACCAGACCCCGGAAGGTCGTCTCCGCGCGCAATATATCGACTGGGCCGTAGAGTCCATCACCCACGGAGTGGATCCCTCCTCGCCCGACTACCTCAATTTCAACGAAGGACGCCAACCGTTGGTAGATGCCGCCTTCCTGGCCCATGCCCTGCTGCGTGCGCCTCATCAGCTATGGGACCGGCTCGATGCAACTACCCAGAAACGACTGCTCAATGAGTTGAAATCGTCACGCGTGATAAAACCCTCGGAATCCAACTGGCTGTTCTTCGCGGCCATGGTGGAGTGTGCACTCAAAGAGTTTGGAAACGAATGGGATTACTCCCGCATCCAATATGCCCTGGATCGTCACCAGCAATGGTATAAAGGCGACGGATGGTACGGCGACGGCAAGGATTTCCACATGGACTACTACAACAGTTTCGTTATCCAACCCATGATGATGCAGGTGCTGAAAACCGCCGACCAATATGGATCCGTACCTCTTGATTCATTGACAAAAGTACAACACGCTCGTTATACCCGTTATGCAGCCCAACAAGAGAGATTCATCTCTCCCGAAGGGACCTATCCTGTCGTAGGACGTTCGCTGGCCTATCGTTTCGGGGCATTCCAAGCCCTGTCCGATGCCTCCTATCGACACATGCTTCCAAAAAAGATCACTCCTGCTCAGGTACGCAGTGGAATAACCGCTGTAATCTCCCGTCAGATCAACGCCACCGGCACATTCAACGAAAACGGCTGGTTACGCGTCGGATTTGCCGGCCACCAACCCAACATGGGCGAGCCCTATATCTCTACCGGCAGTCTTTACCTCTGCTGTGCGGGATTCATCGCCCTGGGACTTCCCTCCTCCGACGAATTCTGGAGTGCACCATCGGCCCAATGGACCTCTCTCAAGGCATGGAACGGAATCGACGTAGGACTGGATCATGCCATTAAGAAATAATTTGAAAGAACCTGAAACTAATCCATCCGAAACACATGAAGACCTTCATATTAAAGACTATCTAGATCATGGCGTTAGCGCTATTGACAGGTATTTCGGTCTCCTTCGCACAAAAGAAGCAGATCGGCGGTATGGTCACCGATCCCAACGGAGTCCTCTGGCGGGAGTTACGGTGGTCGTGAAAGGAACTCAAACCGGCACATCGACCAATGCCAACGGAAAATTCACCATCACGGCTTCCGTAGGTCAAACTCTCCTATTCTCCTATCTGGGTATGGACTCCCAGGAGATCAAAGTGGGAAGCGCCTCCCGACTCAACGTCCAGCTCAAAGAGACAACGGCTCAAATCGAGGATCTGGTAGTCATCGGTTACGGGGCTGTACAACGTAAGGACGTTATACAGGAGCAATTGCTCAAGTTTCATCGGACGACCTGTTGGCCACTCCCGCCACCAACCTGACGGAGATGCTCCGTGGACGGGTTTCGGGTATGACCGTCGAAAGCAGCAGCGGTCGTCCCGGTTCCGCTTCCAAAATATTCATCCGAGGGAAACGTTCCTTCGGCGATTCGGACACCAACAGCGAACCACTCTATGTGATCGACGGAGTACCCTGTGAAAGTGCGGAATTCAACACAATCAACCCCTCGGATGTGGTGTCGATCGACGTATTCAAAGATGCCGCCTCGCAAGCTATCTACGGTACCCGGGCTGCCAATGGTGTAGTGGTCGTCACCACCCGCCAGGGTCATGCCGGCAAAACCCAGGTAAATTTCGAAGCGCAATTCGGCATGCAGATGCTCCGGCGTAATTTCGATTTTTACAGTCCCGAAGAGTGGTATACTCTCCGCGCCCATGCCTATGCCAACGATTACGATCCTCCCAAAGCTTGGACCGAAATGACCGAAGACGAGGTGTTGAATGACCCTATCATGCAAAAAAACTGGCGCGAAGGCCGATTCACCGACTGGGAAAAGGAGATGTTCCACACCGCACTCTCCCAAAAATACGATCTGAGTGTTTCAGGAGGTAACGAAAAATTCAAAATCTTCGCAAGTCTGGGTTACCTAAACCAAGACGGTATTCTCCGCTACAACTCCGGATACCAAAAGGGAAATCTGCGGGTCAATACCGAATATCAAGCCTTCAAATGGTTGAAACTGGGCTTCAACACCTCCTACATGAAATCGAAGGAGCAACGGGAAGACGGCAATTTCAACATGTTTATCACACGAAGCCCGCTGGGTTCCATCTACGACGAGAACGGTGAGTTGCGCGAATACATCAACAACGGAGCCGATCGTAACCCCATCTACAATCTGATGCACTCCAAACGGGAGATTCTGAGCGACCGTATGCGTCTGGCCGCCTTCATCGAGATCAAACCCTGGAGAGATCTGACCTATCGGTTCAACGCCTCCTGGGGCAACTACTCCTCGGAAGACGGCACCTTCAAGGATTCGATGTATCCCAGCGGCGGAACCGGCTCGATCGACAATAGCAAACGCCAGGACTATTTACTAGATAACATCTTCACCTACACGGCTCCTCTCTCCAAAACCAACCACAAGCTGTCTGTCAACCTGATCCAAAGTTCGGAATACAAGAAAAGACGCGGACTCAATCTGGACGGAAGCGATTTCACGGTCGACCGCGACTGGAATATGATAGGCGATGCCGTGGTGACAGACCATGCCCGGACCAACACCAAGGAGGTTGTATTCTCCTTCATCGGACGTGTGAATTACAGTTTCAAAGAGCACTATCTGTTTAGTGCCTCGATCCGCCGGACGGCTCCTCCAAGTTCGGCGTCAACAACAAATGGGCCTCTTTCCCTGCCGCCTCTTTTGCGTGGAGAATCTCCGAGGAGAATTTCATGAAAAAGATCCAGTTCGTGGACAACCTCAAACTACGTCTGAGCTATGGTGCCGTAGGCAATCAGAATGCCATTCCCAGTTACAAGAGTCTCGGATTGGCCTCCTCCTATCCCTATGAATTCGGCGACCAGTTGCTGGTAGGCTATCTTCCCGGTCAGGAACTCTCCAATCCCACGCTCAAATGGGAAACCAGTATTACGGCCAACATCGGACTCGATTTCGGACTCTTCAACAACCGACTATCGGGAACCCTGGAACTCTACGACACCCGGGTAAAGGATATGCTCGTCGATCGGAAAATCAACTCGGCACTGGGTTATACCTCCATGCGGGACAATCTGGGCGAGTTGAAAACTCAAGGTATAGAGTTCTCTCTCTCGGGCGACATCATCCGCAAAAAAGATTTGTTGTGGAGCGCTTCGATCAACATCTCAAAGTCCAAACAGGAGATCGTCAAAGTCAACAATCTGAGAGATGCCAACGGAAACTACATGGATGATGTAGACAACCGCTGGTTCATCGGCTATCCCCAGAAAGTATACTACGACTACAAATTCGACGGCATCTTCCAGGAGAGTGATTTCGACATGATCGGTGACAAATATTATCTGAAACCCACGATTGATTCAGACGGCGACGGAATCCCGGACACCGTTCTGGAGTATCCTCACGAGGTAGAACCAGGCATGATCAAGGTGAAGGACATGAACGGCGACGGAAAAATTACAGTCGACGACCGTACCAAATTCCAACGCGATCCCGATTTCTTCTTCTCGTTCAATACAAAGATCGCCTGGAAAGGATTTGATCTCTATGCCGATCTGTATGCCTCGACAGGCGGATATGAACGCAACTCCTATCTTTATGACGCCAATAGCGGAGGATCGTTACAAGGCAAACTCAATGGCGTTAAGGTTCACTATTGGACCAAAGAGAATCCGTCCAATACCTTCCCAAAACCCTCCAATTCCAACATCACGGTCTACAATTCGACTGTGGCCATGCAAAGCACCGACTACATTCGACTCCGTACTCTGACCCTGGGATATACCTTCCCCGAAAGTCTCACCCGCAAATTCATGATAAGCCGACTGAGACTCTACGCTACCGTAACGAACCTGTGGACCGAAACGGATTATATCTCCTACAGTCCGGAACTCACCATGGGCGCCTACCCGGAACCGCAAGTATGGATGTTCGGCATCAATTTCAGTTTCTAATCCAAACATCGAATACGAACCTTTAACTAAGAACGTATGAAAAAGAGAGCATATATACCGATGATTCTTCTCATGTTTGGAGGCATCGGATGTACAGATCAATTGATGGAGGACAATGTAACGAAAATCAGTTCCGATTACGTGTACAACTCCCCCGAAGGGCTGGAACGAGGCGTGGTGGCCCTCTACGACAGAGAACGCTCACTGGTTACGACAGAGACCGAAGGAGAAGCATTCGTCACGATCACCTGCGACGGAGCAACAGACATTGTTCTGTATCGCGGAGGTACGGCAGCCGCCCTGAACCGCCTTTCCTCGTCTTTCACCGAAACGAGTCATCCGGTCAGACATCTCTGGGAAAATCGCTACGGAGTCATCGGTAAAGCCAATGAAATTATCAACGGAGCGGAAGTCAACGTGGGGCTGAATCACCCGGATCCCCGTGTAAAACAGGCCTGGGCCGAAGCCAAACTACTTCGTGCACGCTGCTATTTCGACCTTTACAAACGGTTCGAGCGTCTCTATTTGAACACCCGTCCGACTCATATCGGCAACCTGGACCGTATCACAAACCGGCTTCCAAAGAAAAGATCTTCGAACTGATCACCCAAGACCTCGACGACGCCATCGAAGTGTTGGATTGGACCACCGAATATCCCGGACGTGGCACGAAGGCCGTCGCCAAACATGTCAGAGCCGAAGTGGCACTGTGGCTTAAAGATTGGGATACGGCCATCGAGCAATGTGAAGATATCTTCGAGTGTACCGACTACGACATGATGCCTCAAGGGATAGATTGTTTCACCGGAGAGAATCTGAATTGCAAAGAGGTGCTGATGTCTTACCAATTCTCGCGCAATACGGGAGGTGGCAACTCTGTCAGCGCCGGGAAAGTATCGGGTCACCGCTTAGCCCTCAACGTTACCCCCTCCTACAGTAAATTGCCCGGATTCAATGTCACGTCAGAATACGGAGGCTATGGTTGGGGACGATTCTATCCCAATACCTATCTGCTGGGACTCTACAAGAAACAGGACAAACGACTGGATAACATGTTCATGAAAAACCTGCGGTATAACACTACCGTAGAGGGTGATCCCTCGATCGTGGTCGGAGAACTGCCGATCGTATCGAAAAACGACTATCTGGAGAAATACCACACGGCATCCCTCAAACAGATCGACAAATGGACCAACATCGACGACCCTGCACGTACTTCCAGTTTCAAAGACATCGTCGTGTATCGGCTGGCCGAGACCTACCTGATGGCAGCCGAAGCCCGTTTGATGAAATACGGCGGATCGGATGCGCTGGCCTTGGAATATTATAACAAGACCTGGGAACGGGCGGGCAATACGCGATTCAACGGTCCGTTGACCCTCGAGGACATTGTCGATGAGCATGCCCGGGAACTCCATTTCGAAGGGAAACGATGGGCTTTCCTCAAGAGACTCGGCATTCTGGAATCGAGAGTCCGCCTCTATCACGGAGACACCATGGCTGACGATCCGATGCTACCAAAAAACGAGATTGATGCCCGGAACAACATGACCGAAAAATTCACCCGTTGGCCCATCGACAGGATTATACCACCCACGTTGACCCGCATTGTGCAATACAAGATCGCTAATCTGGAACTTGCCGGCTTCCTCTTCCGAAGCTTGGAAGTTGAACGTTATATTGGCACCCAGCGGAGTCGGCTTCGATAATTCCGAAATCACCACAGGAGCATCACCTTCAATCGTATTATCAAACATCGGAGACACCTTCATCTCATCGTTTCGATTGAATACGATATAATATTTATTTTGATATTCCGAGAAAGTATATGCAGGTGTAACAAGCACCGTACTGTACTCACCCTCTTTAAGAATCTGACCTCGGTTGTTGTTATCGGCCACATAGCTGTACGGATAATCGGCTCCAACCTCAGCCGCCTGTAAAGTACGCCCATTTTCCGCATGATAAACATACGTTCCGAAAGGCTTCATCCCACTGGTTACCTCATCAATCGATTGTGTGGATTTATCATAACTTGCCAAGGTAAACGTAGTCAGATCCTCCGGCAGAGGAGAATAATCTTCGGCAAATGCATAATTAATGATTAACACATCGGTGAATCGGGTGACAAGACGTTTTCCGGCTGTCAGCTCCGTCCGTTCATCGAAGGTCTTTGTGTAACGGTACTCACTGTTGTCACTACATTTCAAAGTCAGGAACAATTTATCGCCCTTGTTCAGTTCCGCAGGATATACCATAACATTAAGGACAGCGGAACTCTCCTCCGAAACCGACACGTTTTTAACAGCAAGAACAAAATTGTCCAGGATCTCTTCCCTGCCCAGGATCGTCTTCTTTTTGAACAGATCGGGATTGGACGAAGTCATCTCCAATTCAGTGATATTCTTGGCCACAGCCGAAGGGATGGTCATATCGAAAGTCATCATCGCCATCATCCGGCGCATATAGATATCCTTCCCCTGTTCATAATAGCCGATCGACTGCATAAAGTCGTACTGAGCAATATGCTGCATGCCATTATTCCCATCCTGCACCTGCCCTTCGGGAGAAATCATATCGTCATCGCCCTGCGGAGCTTTTGCATAAGGATAAAATGCAAGAAAAGCTTTACCATGCGATGGCAAACCCGATTCAGAGATAAAATAAGCACTTTTCCCATCTTGGGCAATGGATGCAGGATCTATAACATACCTATTTATCGCATAGTTATCATTACCGGTATAGATGATTGCGATCTCATCCCCATCCCCCCATTTCGATTCAACGAGATAATCCTCTCCTTCAGAGTAACCGAGGCGGCTCGTTATGTCCGGAAGAAAGACCTTTATGCCCGTCGATGTCATCTGCGAATCGCCAGACGAGTCCTTCTCCGAGCATGAAGACAATACCCCAATAATAAATAGTAGTAGTAATTTCTTCATTGTAATTATAGTTTTAAATTCAAAAACAAAATTATAAAAGCCGCCATACAATCTCTTTCCGAATCCTGCCCGATAACTTTGATTTTATTGCAATTCCTTTACATTGGTTGCAAACATTTATTTTGGTTGCATTTTCGGGATACAATAGAGACACGGCCGGACTAAAACACATTTTTTTATCAGAAAAAGTGTTAATTTTACCTGAAAAGGCTCTATTTATGACAATCAAAAAACTTATTGCCTACTTTTTAATATTGTTGCCATGGAAAGTAATAGGCTCATACGACGCTGAGCCCTATTTTACCAACATATCTGTCAGAGACGGTTTGCCTCATGTGAATGTCTATTGCATTCATGAAGACAAGCAGGGGCTCATGTGGTTCGGAACCGGAGACGGATTGAGTTGCTATAATGGAGACGAATTAAAAAGTTTCACACATGTTCCACAGGACTCCCTTTCAATAAGCAATAACCGCATTCATTGTATAGCCGAAGACGGTAATGGCTGTTTATGGATTGGCACAAACAGCGGACTCAACAAATACGATCCGGACAAACAGAAGTTTTACCGTCACATGGGAAACAACATCATTCGCTCACTCTGCATAGACTCTTCCCAACGACTCTGGATTGCCACTGACGGAGCCATATACCTATATAACCTAAAAACAGAAACTCTGTCCAGCCATACTCTCGATGGTTTTATAAAAGCCGATATGCGTATTCAGCATATCCTTGAAGACGGGACAGGCTTTATCTGGGCAACCATTCAAAATCATGGAGCTGTACGCATCAATCCTCAGACGCTGCAATATAAATTATTCCTCCATGATCCAATGGATATACACAGCATCAGAAGCAACAGCCTTTCAGTCTTATTTCTTGACTCGAAAAAATGCGTATGGGTAGGGACACAATGGAGACAAGGGTTAAGTCGATACGACTACAAACATGATTATTTCACAACCATGAAATTGAAAGAAGACCATAAATTGAATTCATGGCGCTTCAGATCCATGTCAGAAGATAAAGAAGGAAATCTTTGGCTGGGGACTCATGAAGGATTAATCATTCTGAATCCGGAAAATGGCGATTACAAAGTACTCCATCACAACAACAAGACAGGTTCACTGAGTCACAACTCCGTCATCAGCATTTTCAAAGACAGTACCGGAACGATGTGGTTAGGTACATACGGAGGAGGAGTCAATCTGTATAACCCCGTACTGGGACAATTTAAACTTCATGAAACGCTTAAAGAGACAAGCCGTAACATGGGACACATAGGTCCTCTATTAGAATACAATGACAAAATCTGGATCGGTTCCGAAGGCGAAGGATTGGATTGTTTCGATCCCAAGTTCAAGAGCTACCAACATTACGACATCCGGATCAAAGGACGCCCGATAAACGCAATCCGCGATCTACATATAGACAGCGACGGTCTTCTTTGGATTGGCACAGGCACGATGGGTTTAATGGCTGTGAATATACGGGATAAGGCATTCCCGAAACAGCCGATCCGTTTTCGGAAAATGAATAGTATCAATGATATCACCGAAGACAGCCATGGCAACATATGGGTGGGGACAAATCAAAATAATGGTTTGTATCTCAAACGCGCCAATAGCGACGACTTCGAACCGTTACACAAATCAGGCATAGCCGCAGACACCATCAATTACCAATGGATTCGGGTGATTTCCGAACTAAGCAATGGAGAGATGTGGGTCGGAAGCATGCAATACGGCATCTTCGTAATGAGGGATGGGAAATTCCAGCGTCGTATCAGTTCCTCCAACACAGAACTCTCCTGCGACTACATTAGCGTAATATGGGAAGATTCGCACCACAGAATATGGATAGGAACTCACGGAGGAGGAGTAAATATTTATGATCCCACGACAAAGTCATTCCAACACATCTCGACGGAAAATGGGTTGCCAAACAACAATATATGCAGCATCATCGAGTATAACGATTCGAATTATTGGATCAGCACAATGGGAGGATTGTCTTGCTACAATCCGAAAAACAATTCATTGATCAATTTCAGTTATCGAAGAGGAAATTTCCCCATAGAGATACTCAGTCTGAAATCAGGACTTCAAGTTCTCTCTTCCAAAGGACAGATTTACATCGGAGGCAATAATGCCTTCGTCTCCTTTGATCCGAGTAAAATCACCTATAACACCATTCCCCCAAAAATCATAATTACAGAACTGTCTCTGCATAACAAAACCGTCTTGCCTCTCGATGCGACAGGAATTTTAAAAAAGTCAATCCAGTTAACCAAAGAAATATCTCTCAAACACAACCAAACTGACATTACCCTGCAATTTGCGGCACTCAATTATATTTATCCACAAAACAATCAATATTCTTATATATTGGAAGGATATGATAAAGAGTGGACCGAGCCCAAATATCGACACTATGCAACTTATACGAACCTGCCCAGTGGAACGTATAGATTCAGAATCAGGGCCAGCAATGACAGCGGTGTATGGAATACCGAAGGGATTACCCTAACCATCCATGTTTTGCCTGCGCCATGGACAACTTGGTGGGCCTGGTGCCTGTACATCATTTTCACGTTGGGGGTCATATACATGATTATACGTCACTACACGATGAAAATCAAGCTCAAACATGATATCGTTCTCAAGCAGATGGAAAAGCAAACACTTGAAAAAAATCACCAAATGAGCATCAATCTCTTTACAAATTTTTCTCATGAGTTACGTACACCCCTGACTCTAATCCTCGACCCGCTGAAAAATATATTGGCCGATAAAACCCTTCCTGAAAAGTTCAAAAAACCACTGGAGATCATCAATCAAAGTGCTCTCAAAATGTTAGAACTCGTCAATCAGCTAATGGATCTGAAGAAACAGGAATCCGGTCAAATGCAACTGAAAGTCAAACGGGATGACATCGTAAAATTTATCCAAGAGATAACCATCATCTTCAGAGAGATGGCCCAAGCCCACAATATCAACATGAATTTTAACACATCAACAATAAATTAATGATGTACTTCGATCCGTTTCTGATGGAGAAAGTATTTTTCAACATCCTGTCGAATGCCATGAAATATACTCCCGACAACGGTTTTGTAAATATAAGTATTACAACGACAGAGGAGTGTCCGAAAAATGCACGGGACAAGATCCCCGAAGCATCGTCTTACGTCCATATAAAGATCCAGGACAACGGTCCGGGTATTCCGCAAGACGACATAGAACGGATTTTCGACCCATTTTTCCAAGTAATTTCAGAATCAGGGATGAGAGCCAATGGCACAGGAATCGGCCTGTCTCTGTCCAAAAGTATCGTCACGCTTCATCATGGAATTATCTGGGCGGAGAGTCAAATCAAACAAGGCTCTATTTTTAATGTAGTATTACCGATTGATAACACATTGTACAGCCCGGAAGACATCATATCCGACAAACACAACCATACGCCGCAACAAGAAGCATTGGTGGAAAACATCACGAAAACCATCTCTCCATCGAGCTCTTCACAACGCAATCGAGCGTTGATCTTGGTCGTCGAAGACAACGCCGACATTCGTGCCTATATCAACAACCATCTCAACGATCAATATATCGTCTACGAAGCCGAAAATGGAGAAGTGGGATTGAAAATAGCCAAAAATGTACTTCCAGATCTGATAATCAGCGATATAATGATGCCCATAAAAGACGGTTTAGAACTTTCCCGAGAACTGAAAACCGATCAAAAAACAAGTCATATTCCCATTATTCTACTAACCGCACATACCTCGATCCATCAAATCAAAGAGGGACTAGGTTTGGGTGCAGAAGACTACATCACCAAACCCTTCAACATCGAGCTGCTGAAGGCAAAAGTCGACACACTTATCACCAACCGCAAACACATCAAGGAAGCTTTGATGAAAAACTTCAAAATAGATATTCCTTTGAAAGATATAAGCAAAAAGGACGAACTGTTCCTGTCACAGGCCTACGATTTCGTAAGAGAAAATATCGACAACAGTGGACTCAATATCGACCACTTCAGTCATTTCATGCAATTGGAACGCACACAGTTGTATCGTAAATTCAAAGCCCTCACAGGCATGCCGCCCAGTGTCTTCATTCTGACAATACGACTGAAGGTAGCAGCCGAATTATTGGTAACAACACGTCTGTCTATCTCTGAAATCGCATACAAGGTGGGATTCGACACACCTTCGTACTTTGCCACCTGTTTCAAACGTCAATACGGCATCTCTCCGACTGAATATATCCTGGCCCAACAGGCAGCCAAATCTTCGAAAGGGAAACAATCCTGAGAATATTCAAGAAAAATTTCTTAACCCAAATAAATGATATGAAAACATTATTCAAATCTCTATCCGTTATCTGTCTATCGGCATGTTGCTGCTGCTGTCAGACAAACAACAAGATGCTTTACCTGGACCCGACCCAACCCGTCGATGTCCGGGTAAAAGATTTGATGTCCAGAATGACACTCGAACAAAAGATCGGACAAATGTGCCAATATGTGGGTCCCGAACATATCCGGGAATCGATGAAAAACATGACACCCGAACAGATTCTCAATAATGATGCAAACGGCATATATCCCAACATGACAATCGAACAAATCGAGGAATTGGTACGAAAAGGGTTGATCGGTTCGTTTCTTCATGTGGTTACCGCTGCCGAAACCAATTATTTGCAATCATTAGCAGCGCAAAGTCCTTTAAAAATACCCCTATTGATCGGCATCGACGCCATTCATGGCAATGCTCTTGTAAAAGGCTCCACCGTCTATCCGTCGCCCATCACACTATCTTCGACATGGTGCGATTCGTTGCTCACCGTCATATCCAGACAAACGGCAGTGGAGATGAGGGCAATGGGAGCCCACTGGACATTTACCCCCAACATAGACATTGCCCTGGATGCCCGCTGGGGACGATTTGGGGAGACAGCAGGCGAAGATCCCTATTTGGTCGGACGTATGGGAGCGGCTCAGATCAGAGGATTTCAAACCGACGACTTTACGGGAGAAGATAAAGTCATAGCATGTGCCAAACACATGTTGGGGGGAGGCAACCCTATCAATGGG
Source organism: uncultured Rikenellaceae bacterium (assembly GCA_944326945.1). GTDB lineage: Bacteria > Bacteroidota > Bacteroidia > Bacteroidales > Rikenellaceae > Gallalistipes. The sequence goes on along the minus strand of CALVFY010000011.1, from coordinate 51,721 downwards.
ACCAACGCTGCCCCGACAGACATATCAGAACGGACAATGCGGGAGATTCATCTTCCGCCCTACTTAAAAGCAGTCAAAGAAGAGGGAGTCTATACGGTCATGATGTCCCACAACGAAGTGAACGGGATCCCCAGCCATTGCAACGAACATTTCATGCAGGAAATCCTGCACAAGGAGTACGGATTGCAGGGATTTATCGTCAGCGACTGGATGGATATCGAAAGACTTACCCTGCATGGAGTGGCAAAAAACATGCAGGATGCCTTTGTAAAGAGCGTCACCAGTGGCATTGACATGCACATGCATGGTCCGGGATTTTTCGAAGCGATCCTTGAAAATGTCAAAAACGGTACGATCAAAGAATCCCGTATCGACCAAGCATGCGCCAAGATCCTCGAGGCCAAATTCCGTTTGGGACTGTTCGAAAATGCGATGGTAGATGAACAAGAGTTCGCAAACAAAGTATTCACTGCGGAACATAGAGCCACGGCCCTGGAGGCGGCCCAAAAAGGAATCATCCTGCTGAAAAATGAAAATGTACTACCCTTGAATAGACACAAAAATATACGCAAAATCCTGCTGACCGGACTCAATGCAGACAATCATACGATTTTGGGAGACTGGTCCAATCCGCAACCGGAAGAAAATGTAATAACAATCCGGGAAGGTCTCGAAAAAGCCTGCCAGGAGAGAGGGGTCGGATTCAAATATTTCAATTGCGGGAAAATCGTCTCGCGATACGATATTCCTGACCTGTCAGACGAAGCGGCAAATGCAGCCCGTGATTGCGATCTGGCCGTCATCGTAGTAGGCGAAAACACGCTGCGCTATTTAAACAATTCGACCTGTTGCGAAAATCGGGACAGAGCAGGCCTGGAGCTACTTAACAATCAGCGGGATTTGGTCCAAAAGATAAAAGCCAGAAATATTCCTGTTATCGTCGTATTCGTTTCCGGACGGCCTCTGACTGAAGAATGGATCGCCGATCATGCCGATGGAATCGTATGGGCCTGGGAACCAGGATGCATGGGGGGACAAGCAGTAAGCGATATACTCTGGGGGGATATAAACCCGAGCGGAAAACTCACCGCTACCATTCCCCGCCACGTAGGGCAGACAAAAATATATTATAATGCCAAAAATCTCCACTACTTCCACCCTCCTATCGACATTAAAACCACCCCGTTGTATGAGTTCGGATATGGATTAAGTTACACTTCTTTCTCCTATTCGGAAATCGAGCTATCAAGTACTTCAATCGAACCGGGAGGAAAAATCACTGCATCAATAGAAGTCTCCAACACAGGAAAGATGTCCGGCCAGGAGATTGTCCAGTTATATATCAAAGATGATTTAGCCCAAATTACACGTCCTGTCAAAGAACTGAAAGGATACAAACGCATATCACTTGCTCCGGGAGAGAAAAGAAAAGTGTCATTCATCATTGACACATACACCCTTTCTCATTTAGACAAACAATTCAACAGAGTGGCTGAGCAAGGAACATTCCAAATTATGATAGGTTCCTCATCCCGCAACACAGATCTAAAAACAAAAGAGTTAATCCTGCTTTCTTCCGAAAACTTCCCTTCCGAAAAGGCCTTTCATTCTGTTCATCACTAACAATCGATCCCCTTTTCATGCACACGAACTATCCAAAACCCTATAGCGAAATGGTTATCCAACTTCTATTGGTCACAAATTCAAAGTCTACCTAATCTAAAGGGGATATAAAATTCAATATAGAACTGTCTGATATGAAACGAAAGCCGCGTTGTAGAATCTACAACGCGGCTTCTTTGAGGTCTGAAGCGGACTCGAACCGCTGTAGCAGCTTTTGCAGAGCTGTGCCTAGCCACTCGGCCATCAGACCTTATCTCATGAAGACCGAATCCAAATAACCTCTATATGGTTAGCCTCCATTCGAGACCGCAAAGATAATAAATAATATGTATTCTCCAAAACTTCCGTAACCGAAATCTTTTCACTACTTTTACCCGAAATTTATTCCTCATTCTACTCCATGCTTGTCGACGACATCGCGCTCACCCTGGAACCCGAAATAGGGCCTAAAACAGCCATCCATCTCATGGAGTGTTTCCCATCAGCCGAAGCACTCTACGCTGCGACAGCACAAGAAATCATACAAAAATCCCAGCTCCGACCGGAATTAGCCAAGTCCATCACCTTGAAGAAATTCCATCGTCAGGCAGAACAGGAACTCTCTTTTATCAAAAAACATGATATTCACCCTCTCGTAGCCACCTCACCCGACTATCCACCCCTTCTAAAGGAGTGCCCGGACTACCCGCATGTTCTCTATCTGAAAGGAGACCAATCTCTGTTCGATCGACCCATGATCTCAATGGCCGGTACTCGCAGTGTCTCCACCTATGGATTGAAAATGTGTGAAGAACTCGTTTTCGGATTGGCCTCTCAGATTCCGGATCTGGTAATCGTCAGCGGTTTATCGGCCGGCGTAGACTCAGCCTGCCACCGGGCAGCCTTAGAGGCAGGTATTCCCACGCTGGGAATCCTGCCCAACGCCTTGACCCACATCTACCCCTCCCATAATACAAATATGGCCCGGGAAATGGTTCGGCTCGGAGGAGGCATTCTCACCGAATTTCACTCCCGATTCACACCTCATGCCTCGGTATTCCTGCAACGGAATCGGCTCATCGCCGGATTGACTCCGGGGACAGTCATCGTAGAGTCTCCGGCCGAGAGTGGATCGCTCACTACAGCCAATTTTGCCCTGGATTACGACCGCTGCCTGATGGCAGTTCCCGGACGTGCCACGGATTCCGCATCAGCCGGAGCCAACAACCTGATCAAACAACTGAAGGCACGCATGGTCTGCTCTGCCTACGATATCATTCGGGAGCTGAATTGGGAACCCGCCACCACCGACGAAGATTCACTCTCCCCGGAAGCGCAAGAACTCGACCTGAGTAAAGATGAACGCGGTCTGTTGAGTTGCTTCCGCGATCGAGAGATTGTCTCCTCAGAGGAGTTGCTCGAATGGAGCGGACTCACTCCGGCACAACTGGCTCCACTGATTCTGGGGCTGGAGATGGCAGGAGCCATCCGTACTCTCCCCGGAAATCGTTACGAAAAACTACTGTCATGACCTTGATAGACACCCACTCCCATATCTACGACACCGCCTTCGCCGAGGATCGGGAGGCGGTTTTCCAACGAGCCATAGAAGCCGGAATAGAGCGTATTCTGCTGCCGGCCATCGACTCCCAAAGCCATGAAGCATTGTTCGAACTCTGTCGTCGACACCCCGACCATTGCCGGCCGATGATGGGTCTCCACCCCACTTCGGTCAACGAAATGGAAGACTACCAGGCCGAACTCAACCTGGTAGAACACCTGTTACGGGAATCCCCTAAAGGCCGTTTTTGTGCCGTAGGCGAGGTGGGACTCGATTTCTACTGGAGCAGCGACCGGAAACAGGAACAGACCGAGGTCTTCCGCAGACAGATCGAACTGGCTCTGGAACTCGACCTACCTCTGGCAATCCACACCCGCAATGCCTGGGAGGAGATGTTGTCCACACTCGAATCCTATCGGAACCAAGGTCTGCGCGGAGTGATGCATGCTTTTTCGGGTACCGAGGAGATCTATCGACAACTCAAACAATGGGGGGATTTTCTCTTCGGAATCGGCGGTGTGGTGACCTATAAAAAAAGTGAAATAGCGGCACTGCTTCCCCATATGTCGCCGGAAGATCTGGTCCTGGAGACCGATTCACCCTATCTTCCCCCCGTACCCTACCGCGGCAAGCGGAATGAAAGTTCCTACGTACGGATAGTCTGCGACAAAGTGGCCGAAATCTACAGACTTGCTCCCGAAACGATTGCAGAATACACCACCCGAAATGCCATTCGGATGTTCGGTCTTTAACCCTACGACTCCACACAGCCGCGAAACGTGAAATACTTCTGCATCGCGTAACTATACACGATGGTAATGAGCGAAGTGATGACTTGCGAGAAGGTCGGCCACAGGTGAACCACCTCCACGAAAAACTTCAAACCCGCATAATTCAGCACCACCGACCCGCACACACTGAGCAGATAACGGATCAACTGGGTTCGTGTCCGGAGCGGAGAAGACCTGAAGGCGATGTATTTCTGCAACCAGAATCCGGTGAGATAGGTGATCGGAAAGACGATCAGGAAGGCAGCGATCGGAGCCGATACGGCCACAACCCCCAAATCGACCAACTGTTTATCCAGAATAAAATTATAGACCAGCGCGTACAACACCCAACTCAACACCAAATTGGCCCCGCCGCACGCCGCATAACGAAACGTCTGGACGGGCATCACCGCCCTCACCGGCGCAATATAGAACCAGTCCACCACTCGTATCAAACCACGAGCCAACGCCCGCGAACACCTGCGAAGAACAGAAACACGCTCCGACACCGATTCCCCGACAGATTCGGGCGACTCCACGACAGATTTCCCTCCCTTCATGCCTTTTCGTACTCTTTAAGTTTAGCCTGCAAGGCATACATTTCGTCGCGGAACTTGGCCGCCGTAATAAAATCGAGTTCCTTGGCAGCCGCTTCCATTTTTCCCCGCACCTCTTCAATCGCACTCTTCAAATCGGTCTGTGTCACATAAACAGCCCCTGTATCGGCTGCCACCCCATAGCCGCCCTCCCTGGTCGGATAGAGCATATCAGACTTGCGAAGAGGTTCACCGGAGAGAATCGAACGCCCGCTCTTGAAGGCCTGTCGGGGCAACAAATGCTGCTTCATGTTGTAACTGATCTGCTTTTCGCGACGCCGATTACTCTCGGCAATCGCCATCCGCATTGAATCGGTCCTCCATTCGGCATACATAATGACATTCCCATTGGCATGACGTGCCGCCCGACCAGCCGTCTGAGTCAAAGAACGTTCACTGCGCAGAAAACCCTCCTTGTCGGCATCCATGATGGCCACCAGTGACACTTCGGGCAGATCGAGTCCCTCCCTCAACAGATTGACCCCGATCAGCACATCAAACACCCCGTCACGCAATTCATCGAGAATCTTCACCCGCTCCAGAGTCTCCACATCGGAATGAATGTAACGGTTGCGAATCCCGAGCCGATCGAAATATTTCGACAACTCCTCTGCCATCCGTTTGGTCAGGGTAGTCACCAGCACCTTCTCGTTCAATTTAATACGGACATTGATCTCCTCCATCAGATCGTCGATCTGATTCTCCGTAATCTTGACCTTCAAAGGGGGATCGATCAATCCCGTAGGACGGATCAACTGCTCCACCACGGCCCCTTCCGACTTGATCAACTCATAATCGGCCGGCGTAGCACTCACATAGATACACTGCCCGGCCATCGACTCGAATTCATCGAACTTGAGCGGACGATTATCCACGGCGGCCGGCAACCGATAGCCATACTCCACCAGATTCTCCTTCCGTGCACGGTCGCCGCCATACATGGCCCGAATCTGAGGAATGGTCACATGACTTTCGTCGATAACCAGCAGATAGTCCTCCGGAAAGTAATCGATCAGACAGAACGGACGAGCTCCGGGAGGACGCCCGTCGAAATAACGCGAATAGTTCTCAATCCCCGGACAGTATCCCAACTCCTTGATCATCTCCACGTCATACTCCACGCGTTGTTTCAGACGCTGGGCCTCGACCATACGGCCCTGTTTCTCGAAAAATTCGATCTGCTTTCCCAGATCGAGCTGAATCTGACGAATGGCGGAATTGATTCGTTCTTTGGTAGTCACGAAAAGGTTGGCCGGATAGATCACCACCCGATCCAGGAATTCAAGACGTTGTCCGGTAGCCGGATCGATCGAAGCGATCGACTCGATTTCGTCATCATAGTACATGATCCGGTAACAGACATCGCCATAAGCCATGGCAATGTCGATCGTCTCCCCGTTCACACGAAACGTACCGCGCGTCAATTCGTTCTCACTACGGGTATAGAGCGCCTCCACCAGCGCATAAAGCAACTTTTTCCGGGCAAAGGTCTCCCCCTTGGCCAACTGGATCGAAGTGGCATGGAAATCGGCAGGATTTCCGATGCCGTACAGACACGACACACTCGACACGACAATAATATCGTTTCGTCCCGAAAGAAGCGACGAGGTAGTTTTGAGCCGCATCTTCTCGATCTCCTCGTTGATCGAAAGATCCTTCTCGATATAGGTATCGGTCGCAGGCAGATAGGCCTCCGGCTGGTAATAGTCGTAATAGGAGACAAAATACTCCACGGCATTCTCCGGGAAAAAGTTCTTGAACTCCCCGTAAAGCTGGGCCGCAAGCGTCTTGTTATGACTGAGCACAAGCGTGGGCTTGTTCATTGCGGCAATGACATTGGCCACCGTAAAGGTCTTTCCCGACCCCGTAACACCCAGCAACGTATTGTGCTGACTGTGTCCACGGAGTGCGGCAACCAACTGTTCGATGGCCTCGGGCTGATCGCCTGTAGGTTGATATTCAGAAACCAACTTGAAATTCATACCACAAAGTTATGAAATAATACCGGAAGTGATTCGCCCTCTCCGGATTAATTAGTACCTTTACCCTCTGCAAAACACATCGACAATGATCGACCGCGCCACCATAGACCGTATATACGCTGCCGCCAACATCGTAGAAGTGATCAGCGATTTCGTCACCCTCAAGAAAAAGGGGGTGAACTATCAGGCGTGTTGCCCGTTCCATAACGAAAAGACCCCCTCGTTTGTTGTCTCACCGAGCAAGGGACTCTTCAAATGTTTCGGATGCGGCAAGGGAGGCAATGCCGTCAGCTTCGTCATGGAACACGAAAACATGAATTATGTCGACGCGTTGAAATACGTGGCAAAAAAATACGGCATCGAGGTACAGGAGCGCGAACTCACGCCGGAAGAGGTTCGCCGCAACGACGATCGGGAGAGCATGATGGTGGTGAGCAGTTATGCGGCCGAATATTTTCAACACACACTCCTCGAAACCGACGAAGGACGTAACGTGGGGATCGGATATTTTCGTCAGCGGGGATTTTCGGATGCCACAATCCGCAAATTCGGGCTCGGATTTTGTCCCGCCGTGGGCGATGCATTCACCCGGGCCGCCCTTGCCGCCGGCTACAAAGAGGAGTTTCTCATAGGCACGGGTCTGACAATCAAACGGGAACAAGGCGATTACCGTGACCGGTTCGCGGGACGGGTCATCTTCCCGATCCACAGCATCAGCGGCCGCGTGACGGCCTTCGGAGGACGAACGCTGCGTACGGACAAGAAAGTCGCCAAATACCTCAATTCGCCCGAAAGCGAGATTTATCATAAAAGCGATGTCCTCTACGGTCTTTTCTTCGCCAAGAAGGCCATCACGCAGGAAGACTACTGTATTCTGGTGGAGGGCTACACGGATGTCATCTCGATGCACCAATCGGGTGTGGAGAATGTGGTGGCCTCTTCGGGCACCTCGCTCACCGAGGGACAGATACGCCTGATCAGTCGTTTTACGAAGAACGTGACGGTGATCTACGACGGCGATTCGGCCGGCATCAAGGCTTCCTTGCGGGGAATCGACATGATTCTCCGCGAAGGACTCAACGTACGGGTAGTCCTGTTGCCCGACGGCGACGATCCGGACTCTTTCGCCCGCACACACAACGCCACCGAACTGCGTGAATTCATCCGCTCGGCTGAAGAGGATTTCATCTCGTTCAAAACAAGGCTGTTGATGGCCGATGCGGGGAACGACCCGATCAAAAAGGCCGGCCTGATTACGGATATTGTCTCTTCGATCGCCGAAATTCCGGAACCGATCACCCGTTCGGTCTACATCAAGGAGTGCGCCCGCGCAATGGATGTCGACGAGCAGTTGCTCCTGACCGAAGTGGCCCGCAAACGGGCCACCCGTACCGGAGGAAAAGAAGCTGGCGACTTTATTCGTCGTCAACAGGCCCGTCAACGTGCCGAAGGATACGATCGTGTTCGAAACACGCCGCCGGGAAACGACTCCCGATTTGCCGACGAAAACACTCTCCCTACGGAGATTTATTATGCTGGAGAATCAACCGGAGAGATAGCCGAAATCGAGGCGGCCATCCTGCCCCGTACGCTCCACCCGGGCAGCAGCATGGAGGAATTGGAAAAAGAACTGGTCAAATACCTGCTCAAATACGGTTCCGAGAACTTCGACTACAAGGAGGGGCGTCAAGTGGTCTCGCTCAATGTTGCCGAAGTAATTATCGGTGACCTGGATGCCAATGGCATCGTTTTCCAGGACGAGCGCTACCGCACCATCTACAACGAATACCTGAAACTCTATCGTTCGGGAGAACCCGTCTCGATGCATCACTTCATCAATCATCCCGATCCGGCCGTCTGCAATGCGGTGGTCGATCTGCTCACCAGCGACGACAACTACACGGCGAGCAAATTGTGGAAAAAACACGACATCATTGTGGAGAGCGAAAAGGACCGACTGGCCGAAGCGGTACCCCGTGCCGTCATCCTCTATAAATCGAAAGCCATCGGACACATCATCGCCGACCTCCAAAGCCAACTGGCAGCCCCCGATCTCTCCGAGGAACAGGAGGACGATATCTTGTACCGTATCGCGGCACTCAACCAGGAACGCAGCGCCATCTCGAAAAAACTCTCCCGATTGATTCTCTAAACCACTTACATCCATAAAAGGGGCTGTCCGATTACCTCGGACAGCCCCTTGATATTTCATCCGTGTACCGGTCGGTTACTCCCGATTACGTGCAAAACTCAGATAATAGAGCAACGTTGCAATTGCCGACAGAGCCGCCACCAGATACGTACGTGCCGCCCACGAGAGAGCCTCCTTTGCCTGGGCCACCTGTCCTCCCTGTAAGGTTCCGCTGCTCTTGAGCCACTCCATGGCACGAGCCGAAGCATTGTACTCCACCGGCAAAGTGATCAGTGAAAAGAGTGCCGAAAGAGCAATCATCACGATTCCGATCCAAAACAGCACCGGGAAGGTATTGATCAGCAGAATCCCGGCAATGATCACCCATGTCGACCACATCGACGAAAAACTGATAACAGGCACCAGAGCCGAACGCATCTCCAGCGGGGCATATGCCCGGGCATGTTGTACGGCATGACCACACTCATGAGCCGCCACGGCAGCCGCAGCCACGCTATTACTTGCATAGACGCTTTCGCTCAAATTGACGGTCTTGGTCTTGGGGTTATAATGGTCGGTCAGGTGCCCCGGCGTGGAGACCACCTTCACGTCCCGGATACCATTGTCCCGCAACATCTTTTCGGCCACATCCTTTCCGGTCAGCCCCCCGGGAAACATCACTTTCGAATATTTCTTGAACACGGATTGCAGGCGGAACTGCACGAGTATTCCCACAACACCGATGATAATAATCAGAAGCCATTCGGCATTCAGATGAAAAGGATACATAATCTTCTAATTTTTAGTTTTTTCTTACTGTACAATAGAACGTGTTATTTCGCTGCTTATTGTCCGGAACGCTCCGCACGTTCAAACCTGCTTCTCTTTCCGATAGGTGTAATAAGCGCCAGCCTGTTGCGAAGCCGTAATCACAATCTCGTCCACATTGACATGAGCCGGCTGACTCACCGCCCAAACCACAGCCTCGGCAATATCTTCGCCCGTCAACGGGGTAATATCTTCATATACCTGATCGGCCCGTTCCTTGTCGCCATGAAAACGAACCACCGAAAATTCGGTCTCGACCATTCCCGGCCGGATCTCGGTCACCCTGATCCCCGAACGGAGCAAATCGGCCCGCATCGCCTGGCTCAACGCATGTACGGCATGTTTGGTGGAACAATATACCGCACCGTTCTCATAGGGTTGCGTACCGGCAATCGATCCGATATTGACGATATGGCCGTGACCCTGACGCACCATCATCCCCGATACGACCCGCGTAATATAGAGCAACCCCTTCACATTGGTGTCGATCATCGCATCCCAATCGAGAGGATCTCCCTTGTCAATATGTTCCAGTCCGGCAGCCAAACCGGCATTGTTCACCAGCAGATCGATCTCCCGGAATCCCTCCGGCAGACTGCCCAATTCCGCCTCACACTGTTGCCGGTCGCGGACATCGAAACTCAGTGGCAATACCTCCACCCTAAAATTCTTTTCCAACTCCTTTTTCAGGGCACGAAGCCGCTGTGAACGGCGACCGGTAATAATCAAATCGTAGCCCTCTTCGGCCAACAGACGCGCCGTAGCCTCGCCGATTCCCGACGTAGCACCCGTAATCAAAGCAGTCTTTCCCATAATCGTTTCGGTTTTATTGCACAAAAGTACCAAATTTTATGTTACTTTGCACGAAATCTTCACCGTTCCGTACAGAGATGTCCAAAATCAATACCGAACTCTTCATCGCCCGACGTATCGCCGCCTCGAAAGGCGGCGCCGGACGAGGTGTCATGATACGTATCGCTTCTCTCACCGTAGGGATCGGCATGGCGGTAATGATCGTTTCGCTGGCCGTAATCACCGGATTCCGAAACGAAATCACCGGGAAACTGATCGGCTTCGGAGCCCATGTCCAGGTCGTGAATCTCGACGGAAACAACTCCCTGGAGACCAATCCCATTCCGCGTAATCCCATTCTGGAAAAACATCTCTCCGAAATTCCCGATTTCGCCGCCGCCCACCCCTTTGCCATCAAGGGAGGAATTCTCAAAACGGACGAAACCATGCAGGGAATCATGCTCAAAGGGGTGGATCGCGACTACGACTGGTCTTTCTTCGAACAAAATCTCCGAGAAGGAGAACTTCCCCGTGTAGGAGACTCGCTCCGCACGAAAGACATCCTGATCTCCACCACCCTGGCCCGATTGATGAAACTGAAGGTGGACGACCGGGTGGAGATGCTCTTCATTCGCGAAGGACGTTCTCCTCGCCGGGATCGTTTCAAGATCAGCGGACTCTATGATTCGGGCTTCGAGGAGCTCGACAAGATGGTGATCCCCACCGACATCAGAAATGTACAACGCCTCAATGGTTGGGATTCGACTCAGATCACCGGCTATGAAGTCACCACCGACGCTTTCAGCCAACTGGACCGTTTCGCCGACGAGGTCTACGATGTATTGGTCCAGACCGATCCGATCGGCGAAGAGAGTCTGATGGCCGTCAGCATCCGGGAGAAATTTCCGAACCTTTTCGACTGGCTGCAGGCCCACAACGTAAATGTGGCGGTAATCATCACCATTATGCTGCTTGTGGCTCTGCTCAACATGATCTCGGCCCTGCTTATCATCCTGCTCGAACGGACTCGGATGATCGGCGTACTCAAAGCCCTGGGCATGAACAATCGTTCGTTGCAAAAGATATTCGTCATCCGGTCGGCCTTCATCGTGCTTCGCGGCATGTTTTGGGGAAATATCGCCGGAGTGGCACTCTGTCTGTTGCAGGCCCAAACCCATTTAGTAAAACTCAATCAGTCGGGTTATTTCCTTTCGTCGGTCCCCATCGAGTTGAACTGGGACTGGTGGATCGGGCTCAATGCCGGAACATTCATCCTGATCGTGGCACTGATGACTGTTCCTACTCTCATCGTCTCCCGTATCCGACCCGACGTCACGATCCGTTATCAATAGCAAATCATGAAACCTTATAACGACAACCGCCCCAAGACACAGCAAATCCGAGACATGTTCGATCGTATCGCTCCGGTCTACGATCGACTCAACCATTTGCTCTCGTTGGGTATCGACCGCAGTTGGCGACGCAAGACCGTCAAGATGCTTGCCGCAACCCGTCCCCGCCGGGTGATCGACGTAGCCACCGGGACAGGCGATTTAGCCTTAGCCATTGCACGAAGAATTCCCGACATCCGGATCGAAGGAGTCGATCTCTCCCCGCAGATGATCGAAATCGCCCAAAAGAAAACTTCTGCCGCCGAAACTCAAGGACAAATCCCCCGCGATACCATTTCGTACAGTGTGGCCGACGTAGAGGCATTACCCTTCCCCGAAAATTCATTCGATGCCGCCACGGTCGCCTTCGGTGTACGCAACTTCGCAGACATCGCCTCCGGCCTGACCCACATGCAACGGGTATTGCGCCCGGGGGGAACTCTCTTCATTCTGGAATTCGACACTCCCCACGGCAAAATATTCGGCCCGCTTTATCGTTTCTATTTCCACCGGATACTCCCCACCGTCGGAGGATGGTTCTCCAAAGACCGCAAGGCCTATCATTACCTTCCCCGTTCCGTGGATGAATTTCCCGCCCCCGAACGACTCCGTGAAATAATGACCCAGGCAGGATTCCGGGATTGTCACTCGCGGGCACTGTTCGGAGGGGTGGCTTATATTCATACCGGGAAAAAATAACATATCCATATCATGACTGCAAAAATCACTATCCGAATTCTGCTTCTCACACTCCCCCTGTGGCTGGGCTCCTGTATCAAACAGGACGACATTATGCTTCACGAGGTGGAAAATGTCTCCGTACAAGGTTTCTCTCGCATAGACCTCACCCTGAAAGTTGAAAACCAATCGGGTTCCAAACTCCGCATAGAAGATGCCCGGCTCGATCTGCGACACGGAGAAATGTCGTTGGTCGACCTGAAACTGGGTCAACAGGTAATCGTCCCCCGTAAATCGACCAGCAGTATTCCGGTCTCTCTGCGCCTCAAATTGTCCAATCCGCTGGGGGCACTGAGTATGATGAGCAACCTGAAAAGCACCCTCTCTCAACTCACCGTTTCGGGTGAAATCACCGCAAAAGCAGGGTGGGCCCGTAAAAAAATACGTTTCGATAAGGTACCGTTTACCGATTTTCTTCGTACTTTTGGGGCCGATACGGACGAGTTGTTCAAGATGATTCAACCATGAAACGAATATCCATTTTCCCACTGCTCTCAGGAGCCGCCTTACTCTCCTGCACGGCACTCTGTGCCCAGAATATCGACGACTTCAAAACGAAATTGGCTCTGCCCGATTCATTGCATCGATCACATGTGACCGTCACGGAAGAGGGAAATGCAGCCCAGGCAATACGTAGTCTGAAACGCCCCATTACGGGCGAAGAAAAGTTCCGCGGTTACCGTGTACGAATCTTTTTCGATAACAGTCAAAGTGCCAGAACTTCTGCAGAAAACATTTTAACCCGTTTTAAGGAACTCTATCCAGACACCCCTGCTTATATGGTTTACGAAAACCCCTATTTTAAAGTAACCGTAGGAAACTGCCTCTCTTTCGAGGAAGCCATCATCCTCTGGGGCCGCATTAAAGGCGATTTCGACAGAGCTTTCGTAGTGCGTGAAGAGTTCCTTGTCAAGCTGTTGGGAGAATAATACAAAAAATCTCGGGGAATATAAAAAAAACTTTTGGATATTTCAAACGAATACTATACTTTTGGCACGACTTTAATAAGTTTAATTATAAACCCTTTACGTTATGAAAACTTTGACTTCTGTATTCGTCGTTGCCGTTGCTGCAATGGCTATGTCGTGTGCCGGAAATGCCAACAAGGCTACTGAAACTGCAGCTGATTCTACTGCCGTTATCGAGACTGTTGTAGAAGACAGCGTTGCCATTGAATGCGACAGCATCTGCGCTGACAGCACTTGTGCAGACACGACCGCGTGCGCTACCAAATAATTGAGCCACACAAGGTAAAACAAAAGAGTCACCCGAAGAAGGTGGCTCTTTTACTTTATACACGGTTCATGGCACCGGATCATATCCACTGCCCCCCCACGGATGGCAAGAAAGAATCCTTTTGAGAGCCAGCCACCCGCCTTTCAATATTCCGTATTTACGGATCGCCTCCAGCGCATACTGAGAACAGGTCGGCGTATAACGACACGCTGCCGGAGTAAACGGAGAGATACAATACTGATAGAACCTTATCAGCAGAATAAAAGGAGAAGAAAGAAGCCACTTAAGGCTCCCGCAGAATTTTTTCCAGAATTTTCCGCACAGCATCTTCCGTCGTTTTATAGGGGACAATCTCTTTCGAAGTATATATCAATGCAATATCCAAACTCTTTTTCCGGATTCGTACACTCTCCACCAAAGAGTGTTTGTGCAGTCGATAGGCTTCACGGATTCTGCGCTTAAGCAAATTGCGTCGATTGGCCCGTTTATGATAGCGTTTAGAAACGGAGATCAACACGGCCGAATTTATCGCCTCCGATTCCGTCTCCCCCCAAAGGCACACATAACGAAACGGATAGACAAATCCCCCCTTCCCACGCTGAAACAAGCGAGCGATTCTCTGCTCACCCGACAATCTTTCTGCTTTGGTCAGGGAAAATTCCGTCATGATTTTCCTCCTTACAACCTGCCCCGCACGAAGACAAGCCAATCTGTCACATGCTTTTTTTAACCTCTTTGACCACCGAACGGGCCGCTACCGAACGAACCGTTTTCCCTGTGGACTTCGACGCAGCGCCATCGGCTTTCTTCACACGGCTCTTCTTCACCGGTTTGGCTTCCTGAGCCTTAATAAATTCATCCGACTGACGAGGCGTATTGACCTGTACGGGTACCACTGTCTCTCCGGCATTGATCTTGGCCACAAACAGATCCACAGCCTTGGTCATCGAAAGAGCCTCGGGCGTAGGAGCCATCACCTGCACGGTAAGTCCAGCCTCGATCGCTGCACGCGTAGTTCCGTCGCCGAACGTTCCGATCATCGGCAAATTTTCGGTTCCGAATGCGGATATCAGAGCGGCTATCTCCGACGGGCTATAAAAGACCATCAAATCATAATCGGAAGGTTTCACATCAGAGACATCATTGCTGACAGTGCGAGAGAGAATCACTTTATGGAAATTGAGTTTCAATTTCTCCATCGTCATCGGCAATTCCGGCTTGTGAGGTTCGGAAAGCGTAAGCAACAATTTCTCATCGCGATGTTTGAGAATCAACTCCATGAAATTGGCAAAAGAACCGTTCGCAAAAGATATTTTACGTTTACGATAAACGATATACTTCTGCAGATAGAGGGCCACAGCCTCCGTGTTACACAGATACTTCATCGTTTCAGGCACCGTGATACGGGCCTCCTCGCAAATGCGGAAGAAATGATCAACTGTCGAACGACTGGTAAAAATGACAGCTGTATAATCCAGGATTTCGGTCCGCTGACTGCGGAACTCTTTCAGACTCACTCCCTGCACCCGGATAAAAGGTCGGAATGTAATTTTTGCACCGTATTTAGCGGAAATTTCGTAAAACGGAGATTTCTCAGGAACCGCAGGGGTCGGTTGCGAAACTAAAATGCTCTTGATTTTCAAAGCCTTTCCTTTTTGTTTTTACCTTCTGACCGATCAGCCGTTACGAAGCACGAGCAGTACGAAAACGCTGATGGGAAAAATTTCAACGCCGCAAAGGTACAAAAACCAATGCAAAATCGAAACTTTTTGACAGAGAAAGAACTGACACGTTTTATACAACCAGAATATCAGAATCATAATGAATTCGGTCACAACAAGATAGAGCAAAACATCGCTCATCGTACCCTCATTAAGCACCCACAACAACACCACAGGCACCCAAATAATTACCGAAAATGCAGCCAACAATTGCCTCAGAAAGAACAGATGGTCCGTAAAAGCGACGTCTTGCGTCAAAAATCCGGCCACACGAAGCACTAATCTTTGAAAACAGACAACCAACAACACACCCACTCCACATCCTATGGTCAGCAGAGGGATGGTCCATCCTGGCAACATCCGCAACAGAGGAGATGATGTCAACTCGGCACAACGCACAATCGACACACACACCGCCAACAATCCGACAATCAACGCTGTATGAAGAAACTGCGAAAACATATAACCGTGTTCCGCCATCAATTTTTCACCATACGGTTGACTTTTCCCGATTTTGAGCAGAGCTGCGACCGGTTCCCGAAAATAATAGATCGTATAACAATAGCCGATAAAAATCAGTACGACCAACAATTCAAACACCAAATTGTCCGTCAATAAAAAAAGATCATTCGCCACAGGCCATACATTGTCCGTCGAAGCAACCACACTCTGCGGACCGAACAGATCCACAGCCTGCACTTCCGCCTCTACAGAGGCCGTATCAGCCACTGCCGGACAGAGATGATGGGACATCCCCGGGAAAAGCGAGTCATACGGCAACCCGTATCCTTGCACTTTCGACAGTGTATCAATCCCCACTCCCGGCATATACTGTTTCTTTTTTCATTACACTCCTCTACTACGGACAGCAAGATCTCTATGACTCCAATTTTTTAAGGGTTATCCGAATTGTCGTTCCCTTGTCGATCTCCGACTCCAGCACACCGATTTTGCCTTTATGATAGTCCTCGATGATACGTCGGCTCAACGAGAGTCCCAATCCCCATCCACGGGTTTTAGTGGTAAATCCCGGATCGAAAATCCGCTTGAAATTAGCCTTTGCGATTCCTTTTCCCGTATCCGACACGTCAATATAGACATTATTCGCATCTTCCGTAATCTTCACACTAATTCGACCCTTTCCCTGAAGGGCGTCGAGTGCATTCTTCAACAGATTCTCCACCACCCACTCGAAAAGAGCCTCATTAACCATCGCCTTGATCGGAGCAATAGCCAGTCCGTTATAGTCGAGCGACACATTTCGAGGAATTCGGGTCCGGAAATAGAGCACACTGTTCCCGACCAATTCATTCACCGTACCGGGCGACAGAATCGTCTCGGAACCGATCTTCGAGAACCGATCCACCACCTTCATCAATCGGGTAAGATCCTTATTCATTTCATCCACAGCACTCTGATCCACCGGCTGACTGCGTAGATACTCGATCCACCCCAACAGCGAAGAGGTAGGTGTTCCCAATTGATGAGCCGTCTCCTTGGCCAAGCCGATCCACAACCTGTTCTGTTCATCCTGTTTCGAAGAGCGGAAAGTGATATATCCGAAAGCGATAAACACGGCAATCACCACCAACTGAATAAACGGAAAATAGACCAACATTTTAAGCAACTGAGATTCTCCGTAGAAGATAAAAAAACGGTACCCGCTATAGGTATTGATCTCGAGAGGCTGGTTGATCGAAGCGAGTTTTTCGATCTCTTCGCGCAACAAATCGGGATGATTTACGATCCTTTCCGGTATCAAGTGAGAGCCTTCCACCCGCAACTGATCGTCCGTCACGATAAACGGTATATTGTTCTTATTGTTGACGATCTGCTGAATCAACGGATTATTACGATCGAACTCGCCCATACGCCCCATAGCATACGACCACAGAGCCACTTCGTTCTGTTCCTTTTCCCGCAAGCGCTGAGCCATATGATCCGTAAACAACAGCGAAGTAGTCCCAATAGCCAATCCGAGCACGATGACCGCAACTCGATGACGAAACGAGAATACATGTTTCTTAAACCGTGGCATTATATTCCGTCTACGTTCCATTTCCACAACTATTTACTCAGCCGAACGCTCCGGTCCGACCAACAGATTCTATTTACGGGCCGTATCCTGCGAGGCAAGAATAGTCCGATAACGATCCTTGTCGCCAAGCAACTCGACGGCGGCTTTCACCTCTTCGTCCGAAAGAAGTTTATGACGGGTTACCCCCTGTGCATAATGACTTCGCAGAATGATTTCGTCTTCGATGATCCGCGACAACTCCTTACGATATAGTTTCAGATTGCTCTCCTTATCATCCTTCAATCCCTTTTCGATCTCATCCAATTGCGACTCGATCCGATCGAGATAACGTTCCTGTTTCGCCTTTTCCCGCAACCGGGCCAATGCCCGTTTGCTTTCCGACTGAAACTCCACATCCTTATCCTTCATGAATGCCGTGAAATCGGCATAGTCGGCATCGGTCAGGGCAAAACGATCCACATCCACCGGCTCCGGATGACGTTTCATATAGTCGTCGACAAAATCCTCGATATAGCCTTTCCCATAGAGAATCATGGCAAAACGGCTCACATAGTTCGGCTCCATCCGCACATCGGGCATAATGCCTCCTCCATCGTAGACCTTCCGACCGGCCTTCGTACGAAACTCCCGGATCAATGAATCGGGGATATATCCCACACTGCCGTCCTCATTACGATGAGCATAATCAATCGCCTGGATGCAACGTCCCGTCGGGATGTAATACTTGGCTGTGGTCACCTTCAGATAGGAGTTATAGCCCAGCGGACGGGTCGATTGAACCAATCCCTTGCCGAAAGTACGCTGCCCGAGCAACACGGCCCGATCCAGATCCTGCAACGAACCCGACACGATTTCAGCCGCCGAAGCCGATCCCCGGTCGGTCAGCACCACGATCGGAAGTTCCGTATCCACGGGTTCTCCTTCGGTCTTGAAAGTAGCGTCCATCTGTTTGAACTTCCCACGCATACTCACCACCTCCGTACCCTTGGGCACAAAGAGCGAAAGAATCTTCACGGCCTCCTGCAGAATACCTCCTCCATTTCCTCTCAGATCAAGAATCAACCCTTTCAGACGTCCCGAAGCTTTCAACTCCATAAGGGCTTTCCGCAGATCGGTACTGCAATCCTCCGTAAAATCGCTATGCTGGATATAGCCGATACTGTCCGCAACGAAACCGTGATAGGGCACTCCCGAAATCACGATCCGTTCCCGACGAATACTCACCGGCTCCACTTTCCCCGTGGCAAAACGCTCCACCTTGAGTCTGACGGTTGTTCCGGGATCTCCCTTGAGCAGCGAACTCACCCTGGCAGGATCGAATCCCCGGGCATCCTGCCCCTCGATCTCCACAATTTTGTCGCCGATCTTCAACCCCGCCCGGTCAGCCGGAAATCCCTTATAAGGCTGGGCAATTACCACCCAATCGCCTTTCTTTCGGATCAAAGCGCCAATTCCTCCATATTTACCGGTGGTCAGTATTTCGAAATCGGCCATATCCTCCTCCGGGATATACTCCGTATAGGGGTCGAGTTTTCCGGTCATTCCCGTCGCGGCATCTTCGAGCAGTTTATCGGGCGAGACGGAATCCACATAGAAAAGATTCACATCCCGGAAAAGATTCATCAATATTTCCATATTTCGTCCCAGACGGAAATCGGAATTTTCAGACTTGTCCGCTCCGGAAAAGACCAGCACCACTCCTGCTACCAACAGGACTCCCAGTGCATATTTTATCTTCTTGTTCATCATCAACGATTATTCAAATAGGACTGAAGCCGGAATTCGATCTTCACCACCTCTTTACGAAGCCCCTCGAGAGTGATTTTCCCCTCCTCCGGAGTCAGCACGACGGCATCCTCTCCCAACGAGGTCAGTTTTTTCAACGGGGTCGATGCCCGAAACACCACCCGATCCAACTCTTCGTTCACCGGTTCGTACCCACAAAGTGCCAGTATTTCGATAATTTTCGTCCGATCACAGACCCAATCGATCGCCACCTCCCGACGCACAAAACCGAATCGCGGATAAAAAGCCGCCAACAGGACGATGGCAACGAGCAGCATAGCCCCCCTGCGTGACATGAAAATCGCCTCGAAAAGTTCATCGGGTGCCACCCGAGAGGTCTTGGTCAAGGCCATCGCAACGAATAGAATCGCCAAAAAGACGAGCAACTGTACGAGATATTTCAGCGACCGGATCAGATATCTGTTCTTCATCTCTTGTTTTCGTATATGTTTTCGCAGAATCGTTTCCACGAAAAAGATTTCTGTAAATATAACAATTTTCGAGCTATTTTATTTTCCTCTCCCCACACAATCTCTCTACCGCATCAGCCACCTGACGCATCAGCCAGCCGGGAGTGGAAGTAGCCCCACAAATCCCCACTGACGACACCCCTTCAAACCACTCAGACTCCAATTCACTTTCATCCTCTATATTGAAACTCTTCGGGTTGACTCCGCGACACACTTCAAAAAGCACCCGTCCATTCGAGCTTTTGCGCCCCGCCACGAAGAGCACCACATCATACCGTGCCGCGAACTCCCGCAAATGAGGTTCCCGATTGGCCACCTGCCGGCATATCGTATCGTTGACCGTCACGGCCGAAGGATCGGCTGCCCGCGCCAGGATTGTCCGTTTCACCTCTTCGAACAAAGCCAGACTTTGAGTGGTCTGCGAAAGCAGATAGACCGGCCGCGAAAAATCAACCACATCCAGGTCGGCCACGCTCTCCACCACCAGGGCATCGCCACCCACCTGTCCGGTCAACCCGACCACTTCGGCATGGCCTCTCTTCCCGAGAATCACCACCTGTCCTCCCACCGGCATCATCTGCTCGTGAGCTTTCAACACCAGTTTCTGAAGTCTCGCCACCACAGGACACGTAGCATCGATCACCTTCAATCCGTTCGCCTCTGCCAGGACATAAGTAGCCGGCGGCTCACCATGGGCCCGGATCAGCAGCGTACTCCCGTGTAACGAAGAAAGCTCTTCATGTTGAATGGTCTTGAGTCCCATTTTCTCCAGCCGCTGCATCTCCACCCGATTGTGCACGATATCCCCCAACGAAAAAACCTCCCGTCCGCCGGCAATCGACTCCTCGGCCCGGGTAATGGCCGTCACCACCCCGAAACAGAATCCCGATTTATCGTCTATCTCGACCTTCATATCCATTCCCTATTCACAGACACCCATCTTACGCAACCGCTCGAGCACCCACTCCATCTGGTCAGCCACCGTCATCCGGCTGTTGTCCAGCACCACGGCATCTTCAGCCTTCCGCAAAGGACTGATCGCCCGTGTCTGATCGGCAATATCCCGACTACGGATATTCTCCTCCACCTCTTCCATCGAAATCTCTTCACCCTTGGCTCGCAACTCGTCGTAACGACGCCGGGCCCGAACCATCGGATCGGCCGTCATGAAGATCTTGAGTTCTGCATCGGGAAAAACCACCGTACCGATATCCCGACCGTCCATCACGATCCCCTTGTTCTTGCCCATCTGCTGCTGAAGAGCCACCAACCGGCTACGTACTTCGGCGACACTACTCACCGCACTCACGCACCCACTCACCTCAATCGAACGGATCTCCCGCTCTACGCATTCGCCGTTGACATAAATATCACTGGCTCCACGCTCGGAATTGAATCGGAACGAGATGTCGATCCGGTCGAGCAAAGCCACCAGCCCTTCGCGATCGATCCCCCGAGCAGAGACCACCCCTGCCCGCAGACCGCACAACGTAACGGCCCGATACATGGCTCCGGTATCAATAAAAATATAACCCAACCGGGCTGCTATCTCTTTAGCAAAAGTACTTTTGCCGCACGAAGAGAATCCATCGACGGCAATCACGATTTTCTTTTTGTTATTTGGGCAACATTTCATCCACGGGAGTATTAACAAACATCAACAACACCGCCGCCGCACCCAACAGTACGATCACCGCACCCGAAATACGGTTGATCCACAGCAGATGACGGGGCCGGAACCTTTTTCGCAACAGACTCACGATAAAGGTCAGGGTAAACCACCACAAAGCTCCGCCCGTAAAGACCCCTGCGATCATGAAGAGTCCCTTGCCCACTCCCAAAGAAGCGCCGCTCACACCGAATGCAGCAAACAACGCCACGAAGATCAAAATAAAAGCAGGATTGGCCAACGTAATAAAGAACAACGAAAGATAATCCTGCCATAGATTTCCTTTCCCGGCCCGGTTACGACGGATCTGGACCACGGGATTAGTGAGAAAGATCTTCATCCCCACGATCACCACACAGATACCTCCCAATGCCTTGATAAGCATCATATTGTTCTCGATGAACGAAAGCACCACCGAAAGCGAAAAGAAGGCAATCGTAGCGAAAAGCGTATCGGCACTGGAGGCTCCGAGTCCCGACACGAATCCCGACTTGTGACTCTTGCTCAACGTACGCTGGACACATAATATGCCGATCGGCCCCAACGGAATGGAAGCCGTCAACCCGATCAGAATCCCTCGTATGTAAAGTTCAAACCACATATCTCGACGAACGATTGGTAGGGTGCAAAATTAGTAAATATAATCTATCTTTGCAGATAAAACGGAAACGAAAATGCGCAAACACCTTCTGCTATCGCTTCTGAGCGCCCTGCTTTTGAGTACGGGATGGCTCTCCCTGAGCGGAATCCCTCTCCTTGTGGCTCTGGTTCCGCTACTGTTGGTTGCCGACGACTACGGCCCGGGACGCCGCCCCTTCTGGAAACTGGCCGGATGGACCGCCCTCACGCTGGGTCTGTGGAGCGGAGTGACCACATGGTGGATCTGGCACGCAGCCGCCATCGGAGCCATCCTTTCGGTACTGATCACCATTGTGTTGATGGGCGCCATCTTCATGCTTTATCATTGGGTCCGCCTCCGAGCCAGATTGCCCCTGGCCTACACGATTCTGACAACCGGATGGATCGCCTGCGAATATCTCTATACCACGGGGCAGGTCTCCTTCCCGTGGCTCACGCTCGGCAACGGATTCGCCAATGACCCCTGGCTGGTACAATGGTACGAATACACGGGCGTGTTCGGAGGTTCGCTTTGGGTACTCATCGCCAACCTCTGCATATACAATGCCATAAAAGAGCCTCGACAAATGCGCCGATGGATCGCTCCGACAGCCGTCATCCTGCTTCCGATGCTCCTCTCCATCGTCCGTTACGTCACCTTCACCCCCAAAAACAGCAGTCAGGTGACCGTCTCCGTCGTCCAGCCCAACATCGATCCCTATAACGAAAAATTCGACATCGCCCAAGCCGATCAAACAGCCCTGTTGGTCCGTCTGGCCGAAGAGGCACCCGCGAACGTGGATTATATCGTGATGCCAGAAACCGCCGTAGACGACCATCTGTGGGAAGGCATGCTGGAATACTCTCCGAGCGTAGAAGCCCTGCGTCATGTGATTTACAGCCGCTATCCACAAGCCCGGATGATCGTGGGTGCCACCACGTTCCGGCGCTACGAAGCTCTCGAACCCCACTCCTCTACCGCCCGGACCAACGACAACATCAATTACTGGTATGATGTCTACAACAGCGCCCTGGAGATAGACACCTCCCGTCGGGTGGCGATTCATCACAAGTCGAAACTGGTGGTAGGTGTGGAGAAAATGCCCTATTACGAACTGCTGAAACATCTGGAATTTCTGATTGTCGACCTGGGTGGCATATCGGGGCAACTCGGAACCGACAGCATCCGGCAAGTCTTCGTCCGTCCCGACGGTCTGAAAGCCGGAACAGCCATCTGTTTCGAATCGGTCTACGGAGAATATATGACCGAATTCATCCGAAAAGGAGCCAATCTGCTATTCGTGATCACCAACGACGGCTGGTGGGGAGATACACCCGGATACCGCCAGCACTTCTCCTTCTCCCGGCTGCGCGCCATCGAAACCCGCCGCAGCATCGCCCGCAGTGCCAATACCGGTATTTCGGGATTCATCACTCCTCGGGGCGATGTGTTGCAAACACTCGGCTGGGACCAGCGGGGAATCCTCACCGAACAACTGAAAACAAACGATACAATCACCTTCTACACCCGGTACGGCGACTACATCGGTCGCCTCTGCTCCTACGTTTTCCTGCTCGGACTGCTCTATTACGTAGCCTATCGTACCCGGCGCCGTAACCATCTGGTACCATGACCTACTCCGAAACCCTCGATTTTCTGTTCCACTCACTCCCCGTCTTCCAACAAAGCGGCCCCTCGGCCTACAAACCGGGTCTGGAACACACCATCGCTTTCAACGACTATCTGGGCCGGCCCGACCGTAATTTTGTCACGATCCACGTGGCCGGCACCAACGGCAAAGGCTCCGTCTCTCATCTGCTGGCCTCCGTACTCCAGGCCGCCGGCTACCGGGTGGGACTCTACACCTCGCCCCATTTGAAGGATTTCCGAGAGAGGATCAGGGTAAACGGCACCCCCATCTCCGAACAGGAGGTCGTGGAATTCGTAGCCCGTCATAAGGAGAAAATGGTGGATCTGGGCCTCTCCTTTTTCGAGATGACCGTAGGTATGGCCTTTGACCACTTCACCCGACAGGAGGTTGAAGCAGCCGTCATCGAAACCGGTCTGGGAGGACGACTCGATTCGACCAACATCATCCGTCCGCTGGTGAGTATCATCACCAATATCGGATTCGACCACATGGCCCTGCTGGGCGACACACTTCCTAAAATCGCCGCGGAAAAGGCAGGGATCATCAAACCGGGAATCCCGGTCATCATCGGCGAAGAAGATCCCGAAAGCGCCCCTGTTTTCCGGGCCAAAGCACAAGAGATGGGGTCCGACCTATTTTTCGCCGAATCACTTTTCCGCTGCACGGGAGCCGAGGAGGACTACCACACCGGAGCGGACGGCACTCCCCGTCGCCGATTGACCGTGGAGAGAATCGAGGATGGCGATTGTCTCTCAGTAGAACTCGACCTGCTGGGAGAATATCAACGGCATAACATCGTAACGGTAATGGCCGCCCTCCAGACGCTCAACCGTCTCACACCGCTCAGCATCAGCCGGCGAGACATTCTGGAAGGATGTGCTTCGGCCGCCCGCACCACTGGCCTGCGGGGTCGTTGGGAGATCCTCGACCGGGCCCCTCTCACCGTATGCGACACGGGACACAACCAACACGGTCTACGACTGGTGGCAGACCAAATCCGTCATCAACATTACGACAAACTATACTTCGTACTGGGAGTCGTGAACGACAAAGACCTGCACGGCATTCTTCCTCTATTGCCGACCGATGCCCACTATCTTTTCACACAAGCATCGGTCGAAAGAGCTCTCCCTGCCGCCCGACTGGCCGAAGAAGCCGCCCGTTACGGTCTGCACGGAGAAACGGTCCCCGGCGTAAGAAATGCCTACGAACAGGCCCGTCGTCTGGCCTCGCCCCGCGACATGATCTTCGTCGGCGGCAGTACCTTCACCGTGGCCGACCTCTGATCCCCACGCCAAAACGATCTTTGCACTACCTGATCCGCAGACGCTGTCCGATCCGGATCACACTGTCCTTGTCTATATTGTTCAGTTTGCAGAGTGCCGCCACCGTAGTCCCGTTGCGCCGCGCAATCTGGGTCAGTGTATCACCTGCCCGTACGGTATAATACACCGGTTTCGTCGCAGCCGGTTTCGAAGCGACAGGCTTCGCCGGGGTAAGTTTCGCAGCAGGCAATACCTCAGGCTCTTCCGTCAGACCTCCGCCTTCGCTTTCAGACCGTTCATCGGTCACGGGAGTGTTCAACGCTCCCAACCGACGTCCCTCGGCCATCGTATTATAGGCATAAATCTTTCCGGAACGATTGCTGATATAGAGAGTGTCGGATCGCAAGCTCATCGCCTCTCCGTCGATGAGTTTCATCGGATCGAGCGGCTCCCCGGCAGCACGTAATTCAAAATGAAGGTGTTCCGTAGTAGCACGTCCAGTACGCCCGGCCAATGCAATGGGATCGCCCGCCTCCACTACCTCGTTCACCTCTACCAGATTCTTCACATTATGAGCGTAGACCGTCTCGAAACCCGTATAGTGACGAATCACCACTATATTACCGTATCCGCTGTAATACTTGCTCATACGCACCACACCCGACAGTGCCGCCCGTATCGTATCGCCCGGTACGGCCTTGATATCCACTCCGGTGTGCATCGAACGTCCCCGCTGACCATAAGGAGAGATCACCTTGCCCCGATAGGGATAACAGAACTCCTCCTGCAACGCCTCGAGCGGGACAGTCAACAGTCCCGATGCCGGAAGCGGATTCACTCCGGGAACCCGCACGTGAGCACTCTCCACCCCGGTAAAAGTAATCCGCGGACGTTCCACTTTTTCAGGAACATCAGGCTCCCGGACAGATTCTTTCGGGACAACGGATGTTTGCTGCCGAATCACCTCGCCCACCGAACGATCGTTAGTCTCGGGATAGAGGATCCGTTGAGAAGGAGTGGAAGGAATCTCCGCCTGGGGGGGGCGATAAAGCGACTGCTGAGTGCCGCATCCCACAAGGAGTACACCAGAAGCCGCCCAACAAAGAATAATACGTCGTGTCATGTAATTCTCTTTAACCGCGATAAAAGTACGATTTTTTTAAATATTCGCCTATCTTTGCGTAGAATAAAAACACAGACTCTTATGGAAAACGAACAGATCAAGTGTCTCATCATAGGCAGTGGCCCCGCCGGATATACCGCTGCCATCTATACCGCCCGGGCAGGACTGAATCCCGTGGTCTACGAAGGCATAGAACCCGGAGGCCAGCTCACCACCACCACCGAAGTGGAAAATTTTCCGGGTTATCCGGAAGGAGTGACGGGCACCGCACTTATGGAAGACCTTAAAAAACAGGCAGTTCGTTTTGGAGCCGATGTCCGCTTCGGAGTCATTACCCAGATTGACTTCAGCAGTCGGCCTTTCCGGGCAACGGCAGACGGGACTCGTTCGATAGAGGCCGAGTCGGTGATCATCGCCACTGGAGCCTCCGCCAAATACCTGGGCCTGCCCTCCGAACAGAAATTCCGCGGAATGGGCGTGTCGGCCTGTGCCACCTGTGACGGATTTTTCTACCGCAAAAAAGATGTGGCCGTAGTAGGTGGCGGCGATACCGCCTGTGAAGAGGCGACCTATCTGGCTTCGCTCTGCAACAAAGTTTACCTGATCATCCGCAAAGATCACATGCGTGCTTCACAAGCCATGCAGGATCGTGTCATGAATACCCCCAATATCGAAATCCTTTTCGGTCATGTCACGGAAGAGGTACTTGGCGATGAGCAAGGAGTAACAGGTCTGCTGCTTAAAAACACGAAGGGAGAGACCCGTACAATCGATGTAAGCGGACTGTTTTTGGCCATCGGACATCATCCCAACACCGAGATCTTCAAGGGTCAGCTCGAACTGGATGCCGAGGGGTATATCAAAACCCTGCCGGGAACTTCGAAGACCAACATCGAAGGGGTTTTCGCAGCAGGAGACGTGCAGGATCCCCACTACCGCCAGGCAATCACGGCGGCCGGCAGCGGTTGTGTAGCGGCTCTCGATTGCGAACGCTATCTTCATTCCCGTTAAATTCCCCAGAACACATCGCCATGCTCGGCATAGACGACATACTCTCGATCCGCACTCCGCGTCAAATGCGCGAAGCAGCCATGGAGGTGTTTGCATTCCAGGCGGAGGCATGCGCACCTTATCGGGAATATATCGCTCTGTTGGGCATCGACCCTCGTCGAGTGGATACACCCGAAAAGATACCGTTCCTTCCGATCGAACTATTCAAAAGTCACACGGTCTATTGCGGAGAGAAGGAACCGGAGATCGTTTTCACCAGCAGCAATACAGGAGGGATCTCGCCTTCACGCCATCCGATGGCCTCTTTGGAAGTCTACGAAAAAACATTCCGAAAGGCATTCGAACTCTTCTATGGTCCGGCTTCCGAAATAAAAATCTACGGTCTGCTGCCTAATTATCTGCAACGGCAAGGTTCATCGCTGGTCTATATGGTCGATCGGCTGATCGCCGCAGGTGGCGGAGGATTCTATTTGGACGATTATCCGAAACTGATCGCCGATATGGAACGGGAATCCGGTCCGAAAATCCTGCTGGGAGTGAGTTATGCCCTGTGGGATCTGGCCGAACAATATGCCCCCAAACTATCCAATACCGTGGTCATGGAGACCGGAGGCATGAAGGGCCGTCGGGAAGAACTCCCCAAGGAGGAGTTCCACGCCTTGCTTTGTCGGAGTTTCGGCACAGAGCGGATCCATTCCGAATACGGCATGGCCGAACTCACCTCACAGGCCTATTCCGACGGAAAGGGCATTTTCTGTTGTCCGCCCTGGATGGAGGTATCGTTGAGGGATCTGAACGACCCGTTCGACATCACGTTGCCCGGTATGCGCACCTCCTCCTCTTCGGGAGGCATCAACGTAACCGACTTGGCCAATCTCACCTCGTGCGCCTTCATTCAGACACAAGACGTGGGGCGACTGTGGCCCGACGGACGATTTTCGATATTGGGTCGGGCCGACCACAGTGAAATCCGTGGATGCAATCTGTTAATACAATAGTGTCATGATCCGGATAGAAAAAAAAGAGGATTGTTGCGGCTGTTCAGCCTGTGTAGAGGCATGTCCGGCACACTGCATCCGGTTCGAAGAGGACGAGGAAGGATATCGCTATGCCAAAGCCGATCCCGACCGCTGTACGGAATGCGGACTCTGTGAAAAAATCTGTCCGGTACTTAACCGGCGTCCCAGTCGCAGAGAGAATACGCATGTATATGCTCTTCGAAACCGAGACGAAGAGGTTCGTCGGGCCAGTTCTTCGGGAGGAGTGTTCTCGCTGCTGGCAGAAAAGACCATAGCTGCCGGAGGAACGGTCTTCGGAGCCCGGTTCGACGCACAATTCGACATTGTTCACGACGGAGCCGACACCCTCGAGGAGATTGTCCGTTTCCGCGGATCGAAATACGTACAAAGCGACATGGGCGACTGCTATCCTCGTGTACGAAAATTACTGAAAGAGGGGAAACCCGTGCTTTTCAGCGGAACGGGATGTCAGATCGCCGGCCTGAAAGGATTTTTAAGACGGGAAGATCCAAATCTGACCTGTGTAGAGGTGGCCTGTCATGGGGTTCCCTCGCCTGCCGTATGGCACCGATTCCTCGCCGAACAACGCACCGAAGCCGAAAATGCCGTAGGAGTACCCGCCCGACTCGAGCACTTCTCTTTCCGGGACAAAAGCAACGGATGGAAACGTTATCGGGTCTCGGCCCGATACAGCGGTCCGCAAGGAGAAACGATCCTCTCCGAACCCTTTTTCCGCAATGCTTTCATGCGAGGTTTTCTGCGGAATCTCTTCATTCGGCCCTGCTGCCATGCCTGCCCGGTGAAGAATTTCACCTCGGGAGCCGATCTGTTGCTGGCCGACTACTGGGGAGTGGACCGTTGTCATCCCGAGATGGACGACGACCGGGGGACTTCGCTTGCCATCACCCTCACCCCCCGCGGCGAAGAGATCCTGCACGCCGTGGAAGATGAATTCGTGGCGCAGCCGTCCACACTCGACTGTGCTCTGGCCATGAATCAAGCTATCGTCTGCCCCGAACGTCGTCCGGCCGCCCGCGACAGGTTTTTCAGAATGATCCGCCAAGAGAGTGTGTCGACCACCGTAGCTCGTCTGACCCGCACTCCGTTTCTCAAACGACTACGCAAAAAGGCAGGCAAACTGGCCACCCGATTGGGTCTCAAAACCGGAAAACGATGAAACGAATCCGGATCGAATACTTCAAAAGCCTCGACAACTACGGCACCGGGATGATGGGACTGGTCACGGTAGCTGCCTTGGCCCGTCGTTTCGGACCGCAGGAGGTGGAATTCCATTGCGACTTTGCCGATCAGCAAGCATTGGAAGAGGTTCGGTCCGAACTTCCTGCCGGAATCCGGCTCATCCGTCGCCCGACCCCCGATCAACGTACGGCAGGCCTTTCACCCCTGCGTCGCAAGGCAGCCCGATTGTGGAGCCTTCTCTTCGAAAACGAAGGACGGGAATTCGATATGCTGATCGTTCTGGGTGGTGACGACCTCTCGGAGTATTACTCCCCGTGGGCACCCGCTCTGGCTCTGATCCGCAAATGGAGAGCCTCATTCCACACTCGGATCATTCTGCTCGGCCAGACCGTTGGACCGTTTCACCGCCCCCTCAACCGATTCCTGGCTCGCCATCTGATGCCCCGTATGGAACTCTACACGAGAGACCAACCCAATGCGGACTATCTCTCTGAGCAGTTCGGCCTGCAACCCCGTCTCTCGGCCGACCTGGCTTTATGCGACCTGCCCCTTCAGCACGAAACGGGATCCACTCCTCTGTCGAATTACGGGCTGGTAGAGGCGGAATATGTCACCGTGATCGTCTCCGGATGCCAGACCGGAGGAAAATATTATTGTCAAAACTCCAACACCTATATTACTCGTTTCCGGGAAATCATCCGGCACCTGTTATCCGATCGGCGACTTGCCGGAAAACAGATCGTCCTGCTTGCCCACACCTTCGGCAGCCACGGCGACGAACCGGCCGCCATCCGAACCGTTGCGGAGGATCTCTCTCCCGACGAACGGCAACGTATCGTAACGATCCCCGAAAAGATCGGTCCCACCCGGGCACGAGCTATTCTGGGTCACGGACTGCTGACCATTACGGGACGAATGCACGCCGCCGTCTCCACGTTTCAGGGAGGGCGTCCGGCAATCGCCCTCTCGTACAGCGCCAAATACGAAGGAGTAATCGGACGCGGGCTGGGTCGCTGCGACCTGATCATCGAGGCCAACGACAACGAACTGTGGGAGAGTGGACAGATCGTGAAACGGGTAGCCGAAAAAACCGACTATGTACTGACCCACTACGAACAACTCCGCCACGAGATCACCGAACGGGTAACCGCTGCCCGCCGGCAGGCCGAAGAGACTCTCCGAAACCTATAAAAAAGCCTATGGACACCGATCGTCTTCGCATAACCGTCGTTATCCCGCTCTACAACAAGGAGGGCGAAGTGGCTCGGGCTATTCGTTCCGTCGCAGAACAAAAATACGCACCTTTCGAAACGATCATTGTAGACGATGGAAGTTCCGACCGGAGTGCTGCCGTGGCCGAGGAGTTTGTTTCAGACTCCATACATCTGATCCGGCAGTCCAATGCAGGAGTCTCCGCAGCACGTAACCGAGGAACAGAAGCCGCTTCGGGTGATTTCATCGCTTTTCTGGATGCCGACGACTGGTGGGAGCCCGGTTTTCTGGAGGAGATCGCCAGCCTAATCCGAGAGTTTCCCGGATGCGGTATCTACGCTACCGCCTTCCGAATTGTCCGCGACGGGCATTACTACCCGGCCCATCAGCCAGAACAACGCGGTATCGTAACAGACTTCTTCGAACAGGCCATGACCCGTTACATCTGCCTGCCTTCGACCAGCTGTCTGCCTCGCCGCCTGTTGATCGACACGGGAGGATTCCCCCCCGGAATGAAGCTCGGAGAAGACCTCTACCTGTGGACAAAAATTGCCGCTCGCCATTCTGTCTGTTTTTCACCTCACCCTTTGGTAAATTACAGCGTGACAGCCTCCAACCGATCTTCGTCGATCTATACACCGGAACGGACGGCATTCTCTTTTCAAGACCTATACACGGAAGGGAACGACTCTCTGAATGAATATATTGCCCGATGTGGCATTGCCAAAGCAATCACCATCACCGCCAAAGGTGATACCGAAAGCGGACGCAAAGCCGAACGATTCTTCCGTTACACCCGACGCTACCGTTTCGGCTGGAAAAAGCTCTATCTGCTCAACCGATTGCCCCGCAAATGGCGTCCCGGGCTTCTTGCTGTCTACAATAAACTGGCCTGGATAATTGCCCGAAAGGGCCTCTGAATATGCTCCACAAAGGGGGAACTGTCAGCCTTGCAACAAACCGCAAGTGATATTCCGACGCATTCGAATCAGATAACGTCCCTTGATCGCCTCCCCACGAAGAGCGTATCCGGCAGCCAAGACCAACGTCCCTCCCCATTTAACCGCCTCGGCACAAAGTCGTTTCAGATAGGCACCCCGTGAGACACCTTTCGTACGGATCCGTTCGCTCACTCCGGATTGACGAGTCAGCCGGTCGAAATAGAGCGGATCGAATTTCGATTCGGGGATAATATGATAGATCACGGCTCCCGGGACATACCAAATCTCTTCGCCCCCTGCCCTCAATCGTCCGAACAGCTCCTTCTCTTCGCCCGCCAGAGGATTGGCGCCCGTACGCCCCAATGCCGGATCGAACAGGCCGTAACGTTTCAATATTGTGCGTCGCACAGCCATATTCCCCCCACCGGGAAACTTCTTCGCAGGGAAAGGCCTGGGTTCCGGCCCCAGGTCGAGTGTCCCCGCAATCGGACGCTCCGTATAGGGGGACAACCACTTCGGAGCGGGATATTCATACAAGGGTACAATTCGGCCGCCGGCCGCCGCAACTCCCGGATAATCCCTAAAAAACCGATAATAACTCTCTGCAAACTCAGGATTGACCTCTTCATCGTCATCAATAATGACAACGTAGGCTCCTGTCGATTCGGCCACTCCCCGATTACGTGCAGGCGAAAGTCCCTGCTTCTCCTCCCGGGTCAGACGGGCATTCACTTTCGGATGCGCTTCCGCCCACTCCCTAAAACGTACCGCCGTATCATCCACACAATTATTGTCCACCACGACCACCTCCCACAATGCAGGATCGAAGGTCTGACGAGCCAAAGAGTCGAGCGTCCGCAAGAGCGGTTGTGCCCGATTATAGGTTGCTATAACGACAGATAATTCAATCATATATTCACCGTGAACGGAAAAGCAAAATACAAAAAAAACTTCATGTAGGGAAACAACTGTTCGGAAATCATGCATCGGGAATCAATTCGACCACCTCCATACCCTCCCGATAATCCATCCGTACGGCTCGTTGCACATCGAATCGGGCAAGTATTTGTCTTCGTCCATCATCGTCCACCTCTGCCAATGAAGCGAAAAGAGCGGTCGAAAGCACCTCGCACAACAACGGAGATACGGCAGCCACGGAGATAATCTCCGACAGGGTCACTCCTCCCTTCCCTGCCGCCACGATATGTCCGTCATTACGGCCATTGTTGCCCGACGAAGAGAGTGATGCATCACACAATTCAAAAAAGACAAGCGGACGCCGTTCTCGAGGATGTTCTACGCCCACACGCCAAAAATCTCCTTTCGGATGATGACCCACACAACAAACGGAACTATTACCAAAACTGATCATTCCATGCTTCACTCCGGCCTCACGTACAATGCGTTCAACCCGTTCCAAGGCATAACCTTTGGCATAGCCTCCAAAGTCGAACACGACCCCTTCTCTCAATCGGATGAGCTCTCCGCGGGAAGCATCCACCTGGTAAGTCTCGCCCAAACGGGTATGATCAGGCGTAGATACCGCAATATCAAACCAACCTTCGGTTAATTGGCGGAAACGTTCGGCCTCTCCAAAAACAGAAAGCCACTCCTCATCCAAAACAATCTGATCCCCACCGGGTGTATGGTTGATTTTCCACAAATCACTACGACGATCGAAACGATTGAAACGTCGTTCCAATCGGGTCACCTCTTTCCGGATCTGTTCCGAAACAGCTACCGCCTCACACTCGGGCAGTCCGGTCAACAGAATATCCATTCGAGTATGCATAGCCTCGAACCACCCGTACCACAGAGCGATTCCTCCAGCCGATACCCGAAAGGAATAATCCATCGAAACGTTTGGATTTGCTAAGCCCTACTGCATTTCTTACGGCACACCAACGGCCGAATCAATGCCCACAAACCCCACACAATCAATCGTACGAGAATCGTCAGACCATACAGCACAAACGACACGAATAATACCGCATACCAGACCTGATACAGCTCTTTCCAAGAAGTATCGTCGTATGTAGCAATCGCATAGATATTCAACAGATAAGTCACCACGAGACAAATGACATAGATAATGATCTCGCGTTTAACGATCCGGCCCTTCAATACAATGTCTTTCATGGCTACTTGTAGTTGTAATCGATTTTAAATTCTTCGGGGAAGGTAATAATTCGTTTTTCGTCGATGGCCTGCTGACCCAGCAACGACATGATCGTGGCATAATAACCCTCTTCTGCCACCATCGGAGGCTGTTTCCCGGTCAGTGAAGCCTCCACAAACGCATCGTTCAAATAACCCGATCCGTCATTGCGCGGCGGCCGTTTCTTCCCCAGTATGAACTCCCCGTGATTCTGTCGGGCTATTTCAGGATCCCAACTCGGCCCCGCAAACGAAAGATCGCCGTAGATGTCCTTCTCCAGATCGTTGATCATGCGCAGGAATCCCGGCATGGGCGGGGTCTGTTCGAAGTAGTACTTCCCCTTTTCGGGTTCCACCGTACCCAAATGACCCATGATCTGCTCTTCGAGTCCATAGAACTTATTCGAAATGATCGACTCGAAGCTCACCCGACGACCATCCTTATAGGTGTATATGACATTCACATTGTCCTCCACTTCGCGACCGTCTTTCCAGAAGGTAATGGCTCCGGATCCCATGATTGTTTCAGGGATATCTTTATAGATCCACGTCCCCAACTGCACCTGGTGACAGGCCAACTCGGTCATCAATCCACAAGAGTGAGCCCGATAAAGACGCCAGTTGATCAGCCGTTCCAATTCGGGCGAAGGAACGGCCCGACGCCAATCGGCATTCCGATACCAGAAAGTCTTGATTCCCTCGATCGGCCCGAATACCCCCTCTTCGATCATCCGGATCGCCTCCAGATAATAGGGATCATAAAGACGTTGCTGACCCACGAAGAAAACCTTTCCGGTACGCAGATGGGCGTTATACATTTCGAGAGCATCGGGACAGGTGTGCGACAACGACTTCTCACAGAAAACATGTTTCCCCGCCTCAAAGGCATCAACAGTAATCTGTTTATGAGTATCGAGCGGAGTAACCACGTAAATGGCATCCACTTCCGGATCGTCCAATACCACACGATAGTCTTTACAGGTCTTGGCTTCGGGAGCGATCTCCAATGCCTTATCCAGACTGGGCTGATAAATATCGCACAGCCATTTTACCTCCACTTTAGGATTACGTACCAAAAAATTCAGATGGTAACGTCCTCTGGATCCGGGACCGACCACGGCGACACGTAATTTTTCACCGTCCGTAGCTTTCTGATTCTCTTCGGAGAGAGCCGTCATCCAAGGAAAAGAAGTGGCAACAGCTGTTGCTCCGGCCAACAAACCGCATTCTTTCAGGAATTCCCGACGGGAAAGAACGTTTTTTTTCATACAATTATTTCAGGTTATTTAGTTTCTGAAGGAAATTTCTGCAAAGTTAAAACTTTTTTTTCATAAAAACATCCCTTCTGCGGCAAGAAAGCTTCAATTCCCGTCTGTTTTCCCGGTATTCCATTCATTACACCTCCTGGCTTTCGCCACAGGCCTACCCCGCCAAATGATCTTCACACAAAAAGGAAGACAAGAAAACAATCTTCACATCTTCCTTTTTCCCATATCATACATCACTTCGGAAACCGATTCAATTCGGTTCCGACCAGGACTTCCGCACCGTTTAGAATATCAATCGCACACCGAACTGACACCCCCACGTACTGCCCGTGGAGAGTTCTCCTGTCCACCCTGAATTTTTACGGAAACTTTCGCGATCGGTCGCATTGAGCGTAAAGGTCGGGGTCTTCGAAGCATCTACTCCGCGATAGGTCAGCGGCATAATGTTATCGTAATCGCGCAGACCGTTGGCATAGTAAATACCCCAATCCGAGCAAAGCAGATTTCCCACGTTCAGAATATCGGCCGTCAGCTGCAGGGTATAACGTTTGTCTGTTCCGAAGCGGGTAACGATATCCTGCACGATCTTCACATCAAAGCGATTGAGCCACGGAGCCAAAGCCCCGCCCCGTTCGGCATACTGTCCTTTGCGTTTCTTCAGGTATTTGTTCCCGTCCACATAGGCAAAGAAATCAGCCGACTGATCTTCCGCGGAATAGGTCACCGTACCGTCATTTCCCACCACATCCACAAATCGGATTTCACTCGCATCGCGTGGCACATAAATCAGATCACAAGCCTGCCCGTCGCCATTCAGGTCGTTTGAATAGATATAGGAGAGACGAGCCGTATGCGAACCGGTATAATAGAGGGACACGGTGGTCGAGAGATGTTTCTTGGCGTACTGAATGGAATAGGAGACATAACCATTCACCCGATGAGGCACCGAGAACATCGAATAGGAGAGTCCCGGATAGTTCAGATTATTGACGGCCACGTTCGATCGCCAGGCCGAATTGCCATTGGAACCGGCATTCACGCCCACATCCCGGGAATTATTATAGGTATAGGAGATCATGCCCGAAAATCCATTCGAGAAACTTTTGGTCAACTGTACGGTAGCCAGGAACTGACGACCCAGTCGTGTATTTTCCATCACCGTCATTGAATTGACCGAGGGTTGTACAGTCCGACGTGCCTGAGAGGGTTTACTGCGATCGCTGTCAATCCAATTCCCATCACCCTGCCACCATACGGGACGATTGTCCGCACCACTGAAGTGACCGTAAGTCTGCGACGAAAGGTTGGCATTACGCATCATCACGGCATTGATATCTTTCGAATAAATTGCCTCTACGGTCAGCACCGTATTCCACGGCAGCTGAATATCGGTGGCCACCGTCGTACGCCACACCTGAGGCAACTTGAAATTATCGGCCACCTTACTCAAGCTTCCTCCCATACCGATCACTCCGCGTTTGTCGTTGGGCAACAGGGCCGAATATTTCGAGAGTTGTTTGCGATAATCGGGTTCGAAGCGCATGTCGTCGGGCACCATGGATCCGCTCCAGGCTGTCTCGGCCGCCTGAATATATCCGGCACCCTGCGGTTGATTCGTATACCATACAAAAGGTACAAATCCGGTAAAAATACCCGTTCCTCCACGCACCTGCCAGCTACGATCGCCTTTCACATCCCAGTTGAAGCCGATCCGGGGCGATACCATCAGCCGGCTCTTGGGCCATACTCCCAGATCGTATTTTTCGTTCCGATCGAAAGCCAGATCTTTCACATAGCCCACTCCTTCGATCTGCGTATCCTTACCCAGTTCATTGAAACAGAAGGGCATCTCGAAACGAACACCGGCCGTCAACTTGAATTTGGGATTCATCTGCCATTCGTCCTGCACATAAGCGCTGGCCATACCGAAAGTCAACTCCGTCCCTTCGATAGCATCATCACCGGCGAAGGGATAGGTCAAGGCAAAAGCTGCCGGCTTAGCATTATTCAGAAAATCGTCCACGGAATTGTAGCGATAATAACTCAGCCCCTCCCGAATATATGAATTCAGGAAATACTGACGTTCGAACGAAGCGCCTGCCGTGAGCGTATGGTCGCCCAAACCGATGGTCACATTGTCGGTCACGGCAAACGACCGATTGATCACGCTATTGTTATATGAAAACAGTTCGTAACCGAACGACATATACTGCGTACCATTCTCCAGAATATCCACAAAGGGGAATTCCGCACTGGGACTCGTCCGCACCGATTCGTTGCTCATCCAGGTCACCAACAGTTTATTGGATACCCTCGACGAGAACTGACTGTTCCACTCGCCCGTGAGCGAATGCACCTTGTTCAGAAATCCGTAATTGGCATTGGAGAAGTTGAAAGCATTCACGCTGTATCGGCTGGCCGAGGAACCCAGTCCCGTGGGCATGGACCCGCTGACGGTCTGATCGGAGACCGAATTCAGCATATTGTAACGCACCATCACCTGGTTCCGGTCATTGATATTCCAGTCCAAACGCGCCATGATCCGATAGTCATCCACCGCGAAATTCGGAAAATCGGAATAGGAACCCGGATCATATCCATAGGTAGTGAGCAGATGATTCCTCACTCGCTCCAGATCGTAGGTAGAGGTGCGCGAGATATAGTTTCCCGCATCGCCCACACCCGGACCGGCCGTATTCTTCTGCGAAGGACGCCAACGAATCCCCTGAGTGGCTTCGCTTCCGATCTCTCCGTTCACAAAGAAGAAGAGTTTATTACGTACGATCGGACCGCCCACTCGCATTCCCACGGTCTTATACATCGTGGTCTTGGCATCCGGCACCACTTTATCCCGGACATTTTCGCCCGTAAAATATTTCGGACGGAAATATGTATAGACCGAGCCCTGGTAGTTGTTGTCACCACTACGGGTCACGGCATTCACTCCTGCCCCCGTAAAACCCGACTGACGCACATCAAACGGCGAAACATTGACAGTCACCTCCTGAATGGCATCCAACGAGATGGGTTGAGAGTCGCCTCCCGGCATATTGTTGGCCGTACTCAGTCCGAAACTGTTGTTGAATGCAGCCCCGTCGATCGTAATATTATTGTAACGACCATCCCGTCCCGCGAAAGAGTTGTCGTGACCGGCCTGCGGGGAAAGACGCGTAAAATCGTTGATACTGCGGCTGAGGGTCGGCAACGTCATCAGCTGACGAGTGTTGACATTGGTCGCCGTTCCGCTCCGATCGGCATTCATGATCGGATTTTTCCCGAAAGAGACCTCTACGGCGTCGATATTGGTACTCTCCTCGGCAAGTATCGGACGCAAGACGTAATTATTGCCCAGAGGAACCTGCATATCCTTTTCGACAAAAGTCTTGTAGCCGAGCATCCGGAAAGTCACATTATACGGCCCTCCAGGACGCACGTTCATAATACGGAAATTACCTTTGGCATCCGATACCGTACCATATTCCGTCCCCGAAGGAACATGCAGGGCGATCACTGCCACTCCGACTACGGGGGCCCCCGAGTCGTCCGTCACTTTTCCGCTAAAACTGGATGTGGTCACCTGTGCCGAAGTCCAACAAACCAGCAATACGAAAAAAAACAAAGAGACGATTTTTTTCATAGATAAGAGTTTAGGGTTAGTTTTTTTTAGTTTTCAGGGCGTCGGGTATCACGACACAACTCGTTGGCAAGCAATGAATTGCGTTCGGATTTTTCTTCTCCTCACAAAGTCGTATCGCAAAAACCGTCATAAATATACTCAAATATAAGCGATTATGCAACACCCCCCACAAAATTTCAGGAGGATAAAATCGCAAGAGAAATGATTTTTCGAAAAATTTGTTACATTTACATCATTGTAATGACAACGACCTAAAACCTTTTCCTTTTATGAATATAAAATTCCGTTTGATAGCCATGAACTTCCTGCAATATTTCATCTGGGGAGCATGGCTCATCTCTCTGGGAGCCTATCTGGGAGGCACTCTGCAATTTTCCGGACTTCAGATTGGAAGTTTTTTCGCCACAATGGGCATCGCCTCTCTCTTCATGCCGGCTCTCATGGGCATTATTGCCGACCGATGGATCCCCGCCCAAAAACTGCTGGGTATCTGCCATCTGATAGGAGCCGCTTTTCTGGTGGCCGCCGCACCGCAACATCAGTATGGTCCCCTGTATACACTGATTTTGTGCAGCGTGATGTTCTACATGCCGACTATCGCCCTATCCAATTCCGTTGCATACAATGCTTTGGAAATGAAGGGTTACGATACGGTGAAAACGTTTCCTCCCATTCGCGTATGGGGAACCGTGGGATTCATCTGCGCCATGATTGCCGTCGACCTGCTCGGATTCGACTCTTCGGCCGGACAACTCTACGTTGCAGCCGGAGCCGCCGTGATTTTGGGCATCTACTCCTTCACTCTGCCCGAATGTGCCATAGACCGAACCCCTCGCAAACAATCATGGGTGGATGCACTCGGATTAAGAGCCTTTACCTTGTTCAAACAACGTAAGATGGCCATCTTTTTTCTCTTTTCGATGATGCTCGGAATGTCGCTCCAGATCACCAATGCCTACGCGAACGACTATCTGACCAACTTCTTCGGAAACAAACCCCTTTACCAGGGAACCTTCGGCGTAGAACATGCCAACATCCTCATCTCCCTGTCCCAGGCCTCGGAAACACTCTGTATTCTGTTGATCCCCTTCTTTCTGAAAAGATTCGGCATCAAAAATGTCATGTTGATCAGCATGCTGGCCTGGGTGCTCCGGTTCGGACTGCTCGGAGCCGGCAATCCGGGCGGAGGCGTCTGGATGCTGATCCTCTCGATGATCGTCTATGGAGTGGCTTTCGATTTTTTCAACATCTCGGGTTCCCTCTACGTGGAAAAAGAGACCGATCCCTCCATCCGATCGAGCGCTCAGGGGGTATTCATGATTATGACCAACGGATTCGGTGCCTTTATCGGATCCTATGCCGCGGGTGCAGTGGTGGACCATTTCGGATGGCCCGATTCATGGTTCATCTTCTCGGGATACTCCCTACTGATAGCCTTCGTTTTCCTGATGGTTTTCCGATACAAACATACCCCGGAAACCGCCACAACAGGGAAATAACCCCCTCCTACCGCATCGTATTATAACGAATACTGGCCTTTACCAATGCCATGGCCCGCACACGATTCAACGGAATATCCTGCGGGCTATGGTGCGGATTGTAGCTGACCAAACGGATATACCCCTCCTGATCCGACTTCTGCACATATTTGATAGCTACATACTCCTCTCCGTCCACATTAAACGCAATCAGATACATCTCCCCCCAGAAAATACCGTACTGCATATCGGCAATCTGCTTATAGAGCACGATATCCCCCGATTTAAGCAGCGGATACATCGAATCGCCCCGCACATAAACCGCACCGTCGCAGATCGGCAGGTCTGGAATCGAAATATAGTCGATCGGAGTCTTGGCATGGGTATCCAGAAACAACGAGACCAATCCTGCCGTTGCCTCCAAATCGTAAAGCGGCACCCGTTGCATCTCCACACTTCGATCGGTCATAAGCCGGAATTTATTCGCAACGACATAAGGCTCTTTTGCAGACATCTCCCCCCGACCGGTCAGCAGCCACTGGCAATTGATATCGAAATTTTCTACGATCGCCTGCAAAATATCGAAACGAGGCTGAGTCCCGGCCAAATAATTACGGACATTAGCCTCGCTGGTACCAACGATTCGGGCAAATTCCGAATTGTTTCCGTGACAAAATTGGTTGATCAACTCCTGGATCCGATTCGATATACTACTCATTGCTCTACTCTTTTTTATATTATTTTCGAAATATTTTTCGATTTCAGTTGCATATAACGAAATTGTTTTCGATATTTGCGTGAAATCATTTGCAAATATAGGAATTTTCTTCGATAAACCCATGGGCGCCTCGAAGAAATCAACGACAACTTTCAACTTTCATCACTTACTATTACAATTTTCAAGGTATGGAAAAGAATATGGAAAAAGCTGGAAACCTAACACCCGAACCCAATCATCTGCCCCGGGAACGAGAACTGATCGAACTAAGAGACGAACCCAACAGTTTGCTCGACGGATTTTTCGAACAGTACGGATCTTGCATCGTCCGAGGTTGTGAAGTGATCGGCAATCGGATCACACCGGGCATTGTTGCCCTGGCAGGAATCGACAACTCCCGGCGAGTGTTTCGCCTGCTTCGTTTCCCCGGCGCGGATCACGTAGAACAATTCCCCGCCTATCTGACTCTCCACAAAAACACCCTAAAAACAGACACCGAAGCCACCCGCCCCATCGCTTTCCGTTACGAAATCCGAGTACACACCACTCATCCCGGACTACCGTGTCTGGTCATCGATGCCGACGGGGAGAATCGGGAATTTATCGAAGCCGTCCAGGACGATCGCCACCGATTCGTCACCGAAGACCAACAAACGGAATGGAATCGGATTTCAGACGAAACTCTCGACAAAAAAGCTTTGGAAAAGTCGTTTCGCGAAGCGATTCCCACAGGGACCGTACTCACCTTTGCCGGCGAACGATTCCCGGCAGGCTGGATCCCCTGTGACGGACGGCATCTCGACAAACAGGAATACAGCGAACTCTACGAAGCCATTGGGGATCGTTTCGGGGCCGACACCACCCGATTCCGCATACCGGACCTTCGGGCCGGATTCATTCGGGGTCTTGACCACAGTGTACATGCAGCCTTGACTTATGCCATCCGGGCCCGATCGGACAAAGACACAGAGTCCTCCGCGAAAATCCCACCCTTTCCCGATTTTTAAACCAAACCGTTTTTTCGACTTGCTTCAGATACGATCCGACACTTTTTCTTTTCTTGAAATGACAAAAAAATTATCTTTGCAAGAAAACCAACACCTAAAAAAACATGACGAAAAAAACAACACTCACCTGTGTCGTGGCGCTCCTGTCGGGAATACTGACCACGGCCTGCGCACAAAACAATGTGGACGAACTTTTCGAGGACGGTCAGTTCAAAGAAAGCAGCGAATTCTTCCGATCGGATAAAGTCGACTTCATTCAGATTCCTTCCACCATCTCCGACAGTGTAAAATTCGCCATTGCCGTCTACAAACCTTCCAAACCATCCCCCATTCTGCTCATGTCGCACGGATGGCACATGACCGTAAAACCGCCCACACCAGAATCGGCCAACCTCAACTCGGGATTTCTGACCGTCCAGGTGGATATGCGCGGCCGGAAATACTCGACCGGGAAACAAGACTGCAACGGATATGAACTGTATGATTTCTATGACGCCTATAAATATGTCGTGGAACACTACAAACTCTACATCTCCGACCCGGAGCAGGTCTACTACACGGGAGGCAGTGGAGGCGGAGCCAACGGCTACGGACTGGTAGGCAAATTTCCCGACCTGTTCTGCAGTGCCATGCTCTCCTGCGGCACGACCGACTATGCCGAATGGTATCGACAGGACAGTGTATTGAAAGAGTTCCGCGACGAAATGGATGTCTGGATCGGATTCACTCCGGAACAGAATCCCGAAGCCTATGCCTCCCGAAGCGGCATCACCACCGTGGCCAATGTACTCACGCCGCTCTATATTGCTCATGGAGAAACCGATCCCCGGGTGCCGGTAACCCATTCGCGCAACTATGTGGAAAAAGCACAAGCATTGGGGAAACAGGTTACCT
This sequence comes from uncultured Rikenellaceae bacterium, assembly GCA_944326945.1. GTDB lineage: Bacteria > Bacteroidota > Bacteroidia > Bacteroidales > Rikenellaceae > Gallalistipes. Next base: position 9,211 of record CALVFY010000011.1, on the reverse strand, counting down.
ACCTGGAGCTTCCGGGAGTAGGTACGCGCGACCACTAGGGCAACATCACCCCCGAACAGCTCGAACAACGAAGAGCTTTGACTCGTAAAGCATTATCCCCGCATCCGGTACCCGAACTCCCGCAAAAAGGGACACTGGTCGTGGGCGGATATGTGGTCACCAAACACTTCTCCGTATTCCTGGACTCGATCGACTCGGTAGGCGAGGTGACTTACGATCTGCAAAAACACCAGGCAGAGATCACCCGCGGCAACGGCCGAATCATCTGGAACGAAGAGAACAAATAAGATATTTCTCCAATTCCACAGAAAAAGGCAGAGGTCGAATAATCGACCTCTGCCTTTTTCTCATTAAAGCTCCCGGCAGTTCTCTCAAAAAAACATACGCAAACGCACCTCTCGGAGACGATCGACCGGAGTACGTGCTGTGAGACTCTTCCACCTCCGATAAAGCACCGGATAGCTGACTCCCAGCCTGCGCAGCAGTCGGGTAAAAAATTTTCCATTTCCCTCTACGGCCGATCCATGACACCAAAAACAAAAAAAATAGCTATCTTTGCAGTGTCATGGTTCCCATCCGACTTTATTCGGTAGGGATGAAAAGGGAATCCGGTGAGAATCCGGGACAGTACTCGCTGCTGTAAGTCCCCCTCCTTAGGGAGAGACCATTCGTCGCACTCTTTGCCACTGGGACAACATTCACCGGGAAGGCGCAACGAACGGGGACAAGTCAGAAGACCTGCCTTGACAACCCATCTGTTCCCGCGGGATTTCGGGTAGGAGTGGACTCTTTGGTCAATTTCCGCATCCATCTTCCCCGACAGGTCTCCGTCCGGCACAGATCGCTACAAAACATAAATATCGTTCACCCTCATTATGCGCATGAACCAATGAATACACGATCGAAACTATCCCACATAACGGTTCTGCTGATCGGCCTTCTGATCGGCGTGGCCTGTAACAAAAACGAAGTAATTACGGAAGAGGTCGGACCCAAACCCGTCATCACGCTCGACAGCGAAACAGGGGTCTATACGGTCAAGACAGGTAATACATTGACCATTTCGCCATCGGTGGAGCACGCCGAAGGAGCTTCCTATGCATGGTTACAGGAAGGAGAGCTCATCGGGTCGACTCCGAGTTTCATTTTTACCGCCACCCAAACCGGGACCTACTACTTCACTTTCCAGGTAACGACCAAAGCGGGGACAGCTTCGGAGGATATCCGTATCGAGGTGCTTGAACTGACTCCCCCCGTCATCTCTTTCGCACTGCCCGAAAGCGGATTGACCGCCGAGACAGGACGTTCCTACACGCTGACTCCCGACGTACAGCACGGAGAGAATGCGACATACGAATGGAAACTGGACGGAACTGTCTGCGGAACAGAAACTTCTTATACTTTCAGTGCAACCGATACGGGCAATTATACACTCGAACTGACGGTCGAAAATGAGGACGGATCCTCCCAATACACGATTCCGATTGTCGTCGTAGAACATTATCCCATTGTCGTTCTCTTTCCCAAACCCTACCATTACGCCACCTCGAACGACAAAACCGTGGCCCAGGGACGTACCATTTATCTGGTACCCCATATCGAACACACCACTCACCCTACCTACCAATGGGAAGTGGATGGACAACCGATAGAAAACGCCAATCAACGGATCTATGCCTTTACCCCCACCGAACAGAGAAGTTACCGCATCAAGGTAACCGTCACAGAAGAAAATCCTGACGATGCAAGTGCCATTACCCGAAACATCACACAGAACGGGATCCTTACCGACTCGGACGAAATCACCGTGATCTGCTGCGAGGCCGAGGGCACGTACAAACGGACCGCCACCGCGGAGAGTTCTCCCTACGGCGACCAGGTCTATGCCATCGTCCCCGCTCCGGGACAATTTGTCAACGACACAAACGAGGCCGGTTATACGGGCGATGAGACGACCCACGAAAAGGCCATCGCCCATGCCGAATCACGTCTGAAGGAAAATCGGTACGTTTCACTGGGTGGATGGGGCGGTTATATCATCGTCGGTTTTGATCACAGTGTCGAAAACAAAGGAGGTTATCAATTAGAGGGAGCCTCCTATGATTTCGCCATCACGGGCAATGCTTTCGACGGAGGATCTGAACCGGGAATTGTCTACGTCATGCAGGATACCAACGGCAACGGCCTGCCGGATGACGAATGGTATGAACTCAAGGGAAGCGAATACGGCAAGCAGACTACCCTGCAGGACTATGCGATCACGTATTACCGCCCCCAGGCACCCTACATGAAGGTCGGTTGGACGGACAATCTCGACAACACCGGTTCGATTCCTTACATGAAGGGATATCATTCACAGCCCTACTACTATCCGACCTGGATCGAAGAGGACAGCTACACACTCTACGGCACACGTCTGGAACCTCATCTTACGCTCATCAACGGGCTGTGGCGTTGTGATGCCTACGACTGGGGATATGCCGACAACTACGGCAGTAATCGCATCACCTCCGGCGATAACGGGCAGGAGGGCGAAGCCCGCGACACCTTTTTCCGTATCAGCGATGCCGTCCAACCGGACGGAACACCCGCCGACCTCGACTACATCGACTTCATCAAGGTACAGACCGGAGTCAATGCCACGGCGGGCGCCATAGGAGAACTCTCGACCGAAGTGTTCCGGTTCAAAGACATGAACATTCTGCAATAATCCGCCATAACGATGAAAAGTCTCTTGCGATATCTGTTTCCGTTGATCGGCTGCATGCCGGTGTTGGTCGGCTGCATGAAATGGGACTACGGCACGATCGAAGAGTTTTCGGCAACAAGCAACGGACTTTTCATCGTCAATGAGGGGAATTTCCAATACGGCAATGCCACCCTCTCCTATTACGATCCCTCGACAAAAAGCGTGGAAAACGAAATCTTCTACCGGGCCAACGGCATGAAACTGGGCGACGTGGCTCAGTCGATGACCATCCGCGACGGAATCGGTTGGGTGGTAGTGAACAATTCCCACGTGATTTTCGCCATCGACATCCATACCTTCAAAGAGGTCGGACGTATCACGAACCTCACCTCCCCGCGCTATATCCATTTCCTTTCGGACGAAAAAGCCTACGTGACACAACTCTGGGATAACAGGATCTTCATCGTCAACCCCAAACGTTACGAGATCACGGGCTATATCGAATGTCCGGGCATGACCATGGAGTCGGGCTCCACGGAACAGATGGTGCAATACGGCCGCTACCTCTTTGTGAACGGGTGGTCGTACCAGAACCGTATTCTGAAAATCGACACCGAAACGGATCAGGTGGTCGACCAACTGGAGGTAGGCATCCAGCCCATCTCGCTGGTGATGGACCGCAACCAAAAACTGTGGACAATCACCGACGGCGGTTACGAGGGAAGCCCCTATGGTTACGAAGCCCCCTCGCTGTATCGCATCGATCCGGAGACCTTCACCGTCGAGAAACAGTTTCGTTTCCGTCTGGGCGACACCCCCTCGGAACTCCAAATCAACGGTACGGGGGATAAAATCTATTGGATCAACCAGGATATCTGGCAAATGTCGATCGACGAGGATCGTCTGCCGGTCAAGCCTTTCATCGCATACCGCGACACGAAATTCTACGGACTGACGGTCGATCCCCGCAACGAAGAGATCTATGTGGCCGACGCCATCGACTACCAGCAACAGGGAGTCGTCTATCGTTATTCGTCCACGGGAGAGACAATCGACCAATTCTATGTAGGAATCACTCCCGGAGCCTTCTGTTGGAAATAAAATCGGAAACGCCATGAAAAAACCGCTTCTTCTCACAGGCTTGATTCTGCTGCTGCTTCCGATCACCCTGGCCGCACAAGGAACCGATTCCACGACAAATTCCTCCACACCGAGCGACTGGCAACGCAAGGGGATATCCATCCGCAAGATCTTTGTCTGGGGACGCCGCCCGATGAAACAGATCGGAGTGGAGGAGACCCGACTCGATTCGGCCGTTCTGAAAGAGAATATTGCCCTTTCGATCGCCGACGTATTGACCTTCAACTCGTCGCTGTTCGTCAAACAGTACGGTCGGGCCACGCTTTCGACCGTATCGTTCCGCGGGACGGGTCCCTCCCACACACAGGTCACCTGGAACGGAATGAAGATCAACAATCCGATGCTGGGCATGACCGACTTTTCAATGATTCCGACCTACTTCATCGACGATGCCTCGCTGCTGCACGGCACCTCGTCGGTCAACAAAACGGGCGGAGGACTGGGCGGACTGGTTCAACTGGCAACCCAACCGGCCAAAGCCAACGGATTCGGACTGCAATACGTACAAGGGATCGGCATGTTCAAAACCTTCGACGAATTCCTGCGTCTGACCTGGGGCAACGACCACTGGCAAGTCTCCACCCGAGCCGTACTCCAATCCTCGGCCAACGACTTCAAATATCGGAACCACGACAAGAAAGAGAACATCTACGACGAGAACAAACAGATCATCGGCTCCTATTATCCCATCGAACGGAACAAAAGCGGAGCATTCCGTGATCTGCACCTGCTGCAAGAGGTCTATTACAATACGGGCAAAGGCGACCGTTTCGGACTGAATGCCTGGTATCTCGATTCCAACCGGGAGTTGCCGCTGTTGACCACCGACTACGCCGACGACACCGATTTCGAAAACCGTCAGCGGGAGCACACCCTGCGGAGCATCCTCTCCTGGGACCACCTGCGCCGCAACTGGAAGACAAGCATCAAGGCCGGTTACATCCACACCTGGATGGCCTACGATTATAAACGAGACCCCGGCAACGGCATCATGACCTCCATGACCCGTTCGCGCAGCAAGATCGACACCTTTTACGGAGAGGCAGAGGGCGAATACACGCCCAACGACCGCTGGCTTTTTACCGTAGATCTGTCGGCCCATCAACAAATGGTCGAAAGCGCCGATAAAAACATCATCCTGCAGCAAGGGAACCAAGCCATTGTCGGTTATGATCAAAGCCGCATCGAACTCTCGGCTTCGGTATCGGCCAAATGGCGCCCTATGGAACGCATGGGAATCTCGATGATCATGCGAGGAGAGATGTACGGCACCCAATGGGCCCCGATTCCGGCCCTCTTTGCCGACTACCTGCTCTCGAAACGTGGTAATATCGTAGCCAAAGCCTCCATATCGCGCAACTACCGTTTCCCGACTCTCAATGACCTCTATTTCCTGCCCGGAGGCAACCCCGATCTGAAAAGCGAAAGCGGATTTTCCTATGAGGCGGGTATTTCATTCTCCGTGGGCAAGGAGAATCGTTACACCCTGTCGGGTTCGGCCTCTTGGTACGAGCAGCACATCAACGACTGGATTCTGTGGCTACCTACCACCAAGGGATTCTTTTCGCCGGTCAACGTCAAGAAAGTACACGCCTACGGCACGGAACTGCAAGCCACGCTGGCCACCATTCTCTCACCGGAGTGGAAATTGGAATTAAACGGAACCTTTTCGTGGGCGCCTTCGATCAACGAGAGCGAACCGATGAGCCCGGCCGACCAATCAGTCGGCAAACAATTGCCCTACGAACCGGAATTTTCGGCCACAACCACCGGTCGTCTGACCTTTCGAACCTGGAGCCTGCTCTACCAATGGTGCTATTACAGCGAACGCTATACGATGTCGAGCAACGACGCCACCCTTACCGGTCGTCTGACACCCTATTTTATGAACAACCTGTCGCTGGAGAAGAAATTCTTTGCTCGATGGGCCGACTTTTCACTCAAGGGGACCGTCAACAATCTCTTCAACGAAGACTATCTGTCGGTACTCTCCCGACCGATGCCGGGCATTAACGTCGAATTTTTCATCGGAATCACCCCCCATTGGGGAAAGTAGATTCTCAACAAATTTGCACAGATCCCGGAGATTCATTACCTTCGGTAGTCGTATCGCCAATACCGAATACTATGAAACGGCTTCTATCCGGATCTTTTCTCCTCCCATTCACCATATGGCTCGTCTGTTGCACGAGCCACATCCACTCAACAAAATCTTTCTCTCATATCGAAGAGATAATCGCCAATGCTCCGGACAGTGCCCTGAATCTCCTGCAAAACACGCCCTCCGAATGGCTCAACAATCGTGCAACACGCGCCCAATACGCCCTGTTATATGCCGAAGCATCAGATCGAGCCCAAACCGGCCAGAACAACGATTCCCTGCTTTTGATCGCCAGACAATACTACCGGGAACGACCTCACGATACCCGAAACCTCTGCAAGACTCTCTTCTATCAAGGGAAAAGCAAGCTACGCCAAGGCGACAAACCGGGAGCCTTACGACTGTTTCTCGAAGTGGAGGAAAAACTACGCCGAATCGACGAACCCTATTATCAGGGGCTCCTTTATCTGCGTATCGGCGAGGTCTATCATGCCGAATTGAATTTCGTGAGAGCCTACCGTTACTTCCGGGACGCACGGGATCTGTTCATACGTTCGGGGAAAGACCGGCAGACCGCCGAAGCGCTCCTGGGCATGACCGCATCGGCCCTACGGATGAGAGATTTGGGTCGTGCACGCCGCGACTGCACGATGGCCCTCGAACTGGCCGATGAATTGCGAGACGACACCCTGATGAAACGTAGTCTCGGCTATTTCGCCACACTATATACCGTGTCCGAAACAGAACGTATCCCATCCGATCTGTTGCAACGCATCGAACAGGCGGTCCACGGAGATACGACAGCCTTGGGATTATGCACCCAAGCCCAGACCCAACTACTGCAGAATCGTCTCGACAGTGCCTGTCATTATCTCAAACTGGCAGAAAAACGCACAGAAAATCCCGACGATATGCCCATGTTATTTTATACGGCATATCGCATCGATCTATCGGCCAAACGATACCCGGAGGCCACACGACACATCCACCGGTTCATCTTTCTAAACGATTCGCTGACTCGAACAGCCCTCCAAGCCTCTGCCGGAATGATCGAAAAGGATTACTTCCGAGAACGGAGTGCCTTTGCCGACTATCGGATACAGAATCGCCGGACATGGGAGAGTGTAATCGCTCTGGCAATCATTCTCCTGGCAGGAATCGCAGGATATGTAATCTGGCAGAGGATCCGTCTGCACAAAGAGCGTAACGAACGGTATCTGTTGCTCGTACGCGAAGCCCAATCCGAATACCAGAAGCTCTCCCGGCACATGGCACAGAAAGATCACGCAGAGACACGACTGAAAGGATTCATCACCTCTCGTTTCGACATTGTAGACCAACTTGGCAAAACCCTGTACGAACGGGAAAACACGGTCTCGGGACAAGCCGTCATGGTTCGCCAGGTGAAACAGCTGATTGACGGATTCACCGAAAATGGCGAAATGTTGCAAGAGCTGGAACAGATTGTAGATATGGCCCACGACAATGCCATGCAAAAACTGAGAAATAATTTTCCGAAGATGAAACAGTCGGACATTCGACTGCTATGCTACATTTTCGGAGGATTCTCCCCTCAAGTCATCAGTCTCTTCATGGACGATACCGTAGCCAACATCTATGCCCGAAAATCGCGACTGAAATCTCGGATCAAGGCATCCGATGCCCCCGACAAGGAGCTTTTCATCACCCTACTTGGATAGATGTCAGACCCGTGTTAGAAAAACCCTCTTCGCACACTATCAATCCACTGATTACCAGCATATTTTTTTAAACACTGTTAGATTCATAAGTCCGTATCGCAACAGAAAAGCGACACGGACTCTCTATCTTTGCACCCGGAAAAACAATCCTCTCCGGACATTTCGGAAAACCTCGGAGAATTTAACGTCTAATTAACCATATATTTTCAACATGAAAACATTGAAATTTTTTCTTATCACAATGGCAGCAGGGGCTTTCCTTTTCTCGGCTTGTTCGAAAGAGACGTACGAACCCGATAACAAAGACGCAATCATCCATATCACCGTACTCGACGAACAAGAAAAACCTCTCGCCGGTATTCCCGTCATGATCTACGACGAAAAAGGCTACGAAGAGTTCAAACAAAACAAACCCGTCTCTCCTGCCGGAGCCACGATGACTCTGCCCGACGGCAAAGTCAATTACCGACTGCCCTACCAGAAATGGTTCGAATCCGGCAGCCGGACGGTAACTTTCGTTGTCAAACTGGAAGAGGATTCGAAAGACCATCGTGTATGGACGATCAGTCGGACAATCAAGGCATCCGAACAGGTGAAGATCGAATTCAAACTGGATAAGGACCCGACTCTATCGGAGGGAACCGCCCTCGACATGTATAACGAAAACAATGGCAAAACCCTCTTCGGCAACGCCATATATATCGATGCAGAGGGCAAATTCATAGGCAACAACCGCTATTCGTTCGTTGATGCCGGTCAGCTATCGGACTTGAATGCCTTGGGAGCCTTAAACCTCGAAAAATTATCGGGAGAAATAGCTGTACAACCCCAACACGGATATTTCGTATGTAAAGATATCTCTCTGATGGAGTTTACTTCAGGGAAATGGGGCATTGCGATCGCCTCCGAATTCTCCAAAATATACGTAACCGACTGGCTCAAGAAAGATGGCAAAACCGTGGGAGCCTCTATCAGATACGTAATTCAACAACCCGAAAAGCATGGTCTTCCTGAGTGGGAAACAGTCTATAATGTAACACTGAAAGAGGGAAAATCGGTTACTATTCCCCTTCCGGAGAAATCCAACGACAGCGAATGCGCCACTCCCCAAAATAACATGCTTCAATTCAGTTTCGGTTCAGACCACGTAACGATCCAAATCACGGATCCGGAAGTAAAAGTCGGCAAACAATATCGGGTCTACATTCGTTCGGGAGTCTACTATACAGAAATAAAACTTCAGGCGACCGCATAGGCTACTCCTTTTATGTATATGCCTGCAACAGGCCAACCTAAACAGAAAGTACAGATTAGTATCTTATTCCGGGAATTCTTTCCCACCCCAAAAACCCCACATGATTCGTTTAAAATCATGTGGGGTTTTTCCAGTACCCAGAGCCGATATTGTACCCATCCAACATCATATATTCAAAAGAAAACAATAGAAATAAAGAATCATATAATCAACAATATAACTAATATATGTTTTCTTGAAAAAGCATGTATTTTCCCTCTTTTGGCAATCCTTTGGCTACCTGAAAAAGGAAATCAGAAGTGACAACACCTATTTAATCAGTCAAG
>CALVFY010000010.1 GCA_944326945.1 uncultured Rikenellaceae bacterium | reverse complement strand
CAGATCAAGATATTCCAAAGAGATCAAATTTGCCTGTATCATCTCTTCCACGACTGTGCTTTGATTCTTCAAAACACAGTTTTCTACGATTCGTTGCGCATTCATCGGATAACCTGTTTTGAAGCCGTTTGTAATAGCAAACGGTTGGTTAGACTTGCCAGGTTGTATTGCCCGAATTCATCGTGAAGGATCATGTCGTCGGCGGTTGGTTGGGCGTAACATTGTTCCACCCCGAAGAAATCGTTCATGTAATGGTAAGGGATGAACAGTTGTTTTCTCGTGTCATGGCCGATGATGATTTCGGGATCGCGATAACGAACACCCTTTATTTCGATGTGCCACACAAATGAAACAATATTGAATTTTCCGATGCGCCCTGTCACTTTTGTTTGGACTGACCTGGGATTTAAGAGGCGTGGTTTTGGTTCTTTTAATAGGTTACACAGAATCTCTGCTGCCCGTTCATTTAATGTTCTCATGGTCTATATGATTTAAGTTATTCCCACCTATCTGTTAAAAAATAACTCCACATATATCCATGAACCATGACAGGAAATCATTCGGTTTTCCCTCCCGATATGGGGAGGGGGATTGATATAATGTATCTGTGTGAGGGAGGTATATGGTATAAAAAACAGAGGACAAACATCGACATGGGGGTTAATCTTAGACCCCCTGTCAATGTTCGTCCTCTGTTTGATGATTCTACTAAAGTTCGTATTTCTTTTTGCCGAATTTGAAGGCCCTCGCTCCGCCTTGTTTGCAGTCTTCCAGTTCGAAGAATAGTCCGATAATCTTTCGGTCTACCCGTTTCTCGCACGGGATTCCATTATCAGAGATCAATTGCCTCATAAAGGCATTAACTTCATTTACGGGAACAATGTCACCCGTATGATAGCGGGCATAAACGGCCCGTTGCATCTTCTCCGAGGTCAACAGTTGGTTCTCTTCCACGTTTCCCATTGCAGCCTCGATTTTCCGACGATCGTAACCGAGTTCTTCGATCCGCCTTGAGCCGAGTATCGTATGGGCCTTCACCATTGCCTCGAACTCCTCTCCCAACTCGTCAAGCAGGTAACTCGGTTCGGCTTCAGGGTTCGCCGTATGCAGCCTGTCGAGCTGGCCTACTACCTCGCGCCATAAATCTTTGGTGCTTTTCAGCCCTGCCTGTTTTCGTTTCAGTCGATCCTCGTCGGTAATGGGCAGCTTGTATTCGACGACCTTCGTATGGAAGGGAGCTCCCTTATAGACTTCCCTTATTGTCGTGGGTGATTTGTAATAGGCTCTTATCTTCTCGTCCTCCCAAGCATTGTCCCACATGAAGTGGTTTCTGTTACCCTCACGGGTTATGAAACGTTGGTAATCCATACCCTTGACAGCCTCTGCCAATGCCTCCTTTTCGATCTCGTTGGTTGTCGGAATAGTGGCCACTTTGTTATAGATGGTCTCCTTGCATCCTAACTGATGGTAGAGAGTTGCACGAGGCAGGCATTCAATTTGACTATTGGTATTCGTTACATGATAGGCTTTCGCCACACCGTTACGGAAGCGACCGATCGCCTGCACCACCTCGGTTTGCGGGTCGATCATCGAGTACGGTGCGTGGAATACGTCTGTCAATACGATGACGTTCGGCTTGTAGTCCAACTTGATGTCCACGGCCGAATAGAAACGGCTGGTGAAAAAATTGACTTCGGCCAATTTGGTAAGATGATCGCTCACATCGGAGAATCCCTCCTTTTTAAGTTTCCGAACACTTTTTTCGGCGCAGAAAACTTTACTTCTTCCTTGCAGTTTGAGGGTTTGAATGAGACTTAGGATCGTATCTGTTGAGTTAAGGAAGATACAAGTCACCTCTCCTGCCTTGTGATAACGGTCTAGTAACTTCCATAGTACTCGCACCGTATTATTTGTTACAACCACCGTCAAGTCCTTGCAGTAGTCGTAGGTGGGAACAATCCGCAGCATCTCAAACCCCTGCTCCTCGAAGCGAGGGTCGGAGGGGATGATGGGCGTCGCCGAAACCATCGCCTTGTTTTTGAATTTGAAAAAATCCTCTACAGGCAGGTAGATATCCCCGCGATATCCAATGTCCTGTATGGGCTTCTCGCACTCGTCGAACAGGAGGAAATAGTTCTCATAGATAGGGAGGTCTAACTCGTACATGGCGGGCAGGACTTTTTTGTCGAAGCCCTCTGGTGTTGTTATGATTTTTCTGAATCCATCTTCCTCGCCTGAGAGGTAGGCCTTCACATCTTCTTTGGATGTGCCTTCGTACACGGTGAAGAGGAAGGGATGTTGATCCTTTTTCCCGATGATCACGGGCACGTTCGGTTCGATGATAATGGAGTGACGGGGAGCATTGATCTCCAGCGTCGTTGCGCCACAGCCTGTCATTACTTTGTTTAGGATGGTGTTGGTGGGGATCAGAGGAAGAACATCTGATAACCATTGGTTCTTCTCGATTGATAAATCTTTTAAAATCATTGATTTATTTTTTTTAATTGTGCCTCCACTTCTTATGGGCTTTCGGCTTTCTCCCGCAACCCTGATCAGCCGTACGCTCTGACAGTGATTGCGAGCCGAGACACCACATAAACCCCACCGTGCCATGCCTCAAAAAAATAGATAATATGTGCGGATTTAAGACCTATTCATTACCCCTGTGATTTAGATGATTTGAAAATGATGTGAAATAACTGAAAATCTGTATATTATATGACATATTGACATGTCATGACAAATCGGAATTTTTGGCAGAAAAAGAGAAGGAGCCGTATTGTAGCGACTCCCTCGGACAATATAAGTATCAGATCGGATCAATCCAGCAGCGGACTACTGAAATCCTGCATGATGATCTGTTCTCGTAATGGTATTGGCCTGAATCTCGGTGCTTGGTTTACGAAGGATCGTTTCAGATAGGCGGCGAGGTCGGCACGGATCACTTTCGGATCATAATCTCCGCTCCAACCTTTATTATCAGGATAACAGCCAATGCAACGGGTACAGTCATATATAAACCTGCACAATTCGTTCGGCATATCGGGCTGGCTGGGAATCGCGTTTTCTTCATGCAACATCCGATAGATGCCGTATGCGACAGCCGAATATAGAGCATTATCCTTTTTTCGTCCTGCGGAAGGTTTTCGGTTCTGAATATCCTGTTGTGCCTCCTCTGCGGATTGGACTTCGGGAAAGTAGCCTGCAAGTTCCTTTCTTATCAAGCGAAACAGCCAATTGTCACGATTGGGAATAGAAACCTTTTCTGTTATGCCATGATCAGTACGAATCGTAATTGCTGTGGATTCCTTCCCTTGCTGGGCAGATTGGAATGCTCTCGACTCCAATTGTTCCATAAAAAGCATAAGTTTTGCCCACTCGCTTTGGTACTCATCCCAGGAATGATATTCAATGAGGGCGTCGTATTCTTCCTCGCTAAATTTACGTTCCCGAATGCAATAGGCTACCAACAGAAGGGTTTCTTCCAATAATGGAGAGAATGCCCCGTAAGAGTTGATAAGGGATAATAGATTAGGGCATTCGACGTGTTGAAACAATAAATCCAGTTGGCTGTTCTCCTTGATGTCGTATCGTATGGCATTACCCACTCGGTGTGGAATCAGGCATTTTGCCTGTAAGAGTTCTTCGTTGAAATAACCTGCCGTGATGCCGAAATATTTCTCCAATAAGGGCAAGCATTCAAAAAAGTATTCTGTAGTCACTTGATACGATAACTCTTCCATAGGATTATTTTAGTAGATCAAAGTTACGATTTTTAGCTAATTATATAATATCGAACTAAATAATTAGGAGGACAGACTTTGAAAAGGGGTCTCAATTTAACCCCTTTTCCAAAGTTTGTCCTTTCTTTCAATCATCATAGTAAGTTACTCATAGCCTCGTCGATCTGACTGTTCTCGAAACTATCCAGATAGATTTGGGTGATTTTCTCTGAACTGTGTCCTAACGATTCACTAATAATCGACGTGCTGACTCCCGAACGTTTCAGAACGGTTGCAAATGAGTGTCGGGCAACGTATGTGGTCAGCGGAATTGGAAATTTCAAATATTCTCCGATCATCTTTAAATATCTGTTTACCAATTTTGTAACCCGCTTCACTCGAGCGTATTGTTGTTCTGCCGTTACATGAATGGTCCGTTTAAGGCAGGGGAAAATATAATCGTCAGAATTGTGCTCTGCTTTCATATATTTCCGTAAAATATCCACCGCAGCAGGTTGCAATCGAAATGTGATTAATTTTCCCGTCTTTTGACGATTGAAGGTTACTCGATCGCCTGTCAAATCACAATATTTCAGATGCAGCATGTCTGTAAGATTGATGCCACAACCGAGATAACTGAATAGGAACAAATCTTTGCTTAGTGCAAGGAACGGTTTAGGATATTTGGTAAGTGTCCGAACATCCAAATTCACTAAACGCATAATATCTTCTTTAGAGATAGCTCGTTTAGCGGTTGCTTCCTTGAACCTGCTGACCTTAAATGTATCGAACGGATAATTGGCCTTTTTGATCAAATTATCGGAGATAGCTTGATTATAGAGTGCACGCAGCGAACGGAAACGGATTCCGATCGAATTGTCTGAGTAATGCGCTTGCGTTCTTAGCCACATTTCAAACTTTCTGAGAAAATCATGATCAATGTCGATAAAATAGAAATCGAGGGAGCCGAAACAACGCTGCAGGGCAGTTTTCAGGTGTGTGAAAGTCATGGCATTACCGATACGGTTTTCCCCATTCAATCGTTGGATATAGGCCGAAAGATATTCTCCTACGGTCTGACGCACGACCTTAGCAGAGGCCTTGTCTACGAGCGTGTGTAGAGTATAGTCCCGCTGGTTGGTTTTAAATTCGATGATCTGCTGTTCATATTCATTGATTTTCCGTTCGATCAAAGCGATAATCTTTTCCCGATCGGGACAATGACGACGTGGACGACCTTTAGATGCATCCCAATATTGGGGTGCAAGAGAAAGATGTAGGCTTACGTACTTCAATTTGCGATTTTTTGTCAGACGAAGCATTAAAGGATGTTCTCCGTTAGCAAGTGTTTTTGAGGTAAATAGCACTGCTGAGACTGATGTGTTCATGCCGATTTTCGGTTTAAACACTGGTTTAAACAAATGGGATAATTCGGACCGAAAACCTCCCCCAAACGACATAAAAAAAGCAACCCACATTTCTGTGAGTTGCTCGTTTTCAGTGACTCCGACAGGATTCAAACCTGTAACCTCTTGATCCGTAGTCAAGTGCTCTATTCAGTTAAGCTACGGAGCCGTTCCTGATTTGCGAGTGCAAATATAGTCATTTTTGATGATACTGCAAATATTTAGGCAAATATTTCCTCTTTTTTTATTCGTCAAGCCGACTATTTCAACAATTCTTCCAATTTTTTCGCAACATCTTCACCGCGCAAATCACGCGCAACGATCTTCCCGTCAGGAGCAATCAGAAAATTAGCCGGAATAGAATTGATTCCATAATCCTGTGCCGCAGTACTCTGACTCGCATCCGCAGCCATTACATTGGTCCAATCCAACCCATAACGATCCATAGCCTTCAACCACTCCTCACGATCCTGATCCAACGACACGCCGTAAATCTCAAAACCCTTGCCGCGATACTTTTTGTAGGCCTCCACCAGATAAGGAAACTCCTCGCGACAGGGGCCGCACCATGAAGCCCAAAAATCGAGCAACACATAACGTCCCTGTCCCACCAACGACGAAAGAGCGACTGTTTTACCTTCGGCATCCGGCAACTGAATTTCCATATAAGCCTGTCCTATGGCCGTTTTCCGGGCCACCGAAGCTATCCGGCGAGCCTCTTCCATCATGGGATGATTCTGCATCTCTTCGGAAAATTCTCCGATCAACGCAACGACACGATCCGGATCATCACCCTGCGCAGCCTGATATAACAACGCCACGCCTAATATATTATCAAGATTGGCATCGATCGAAGCCCAAAGCAACGAGTCAAACGAAGCCATGGCAGCCTGTTTTTCATCTTCCGAGGCGGCAGCCATATACCGTTCCACACGAGACATCAATTGCTCACGGATCTGCCCGTAACGGTCATTACTGGGCGTACCCGTGGCTTTGATCTGCTGCGAATCCATCTCTCCGGTCAAAACGATCCGACTGTTTTCCAGGAAAAAAGAGGTGATCGGGCCCTGATCGTTCATCAAAATCGCCACCGAAGGCCGATCCATCTTACCCTTGAACACGAACTTTCCGTTTTCCACCGTAGCCGTATCCATCATCTGTCCGTCGACATTGAGATACACCTCTCCGGAAAGCCCCTTCAGATCACCCTCCACTTTGTACCCGCCGCTTCCGCCGCATCCGACCAATACACCGGCCAGCAAAACCGTACTCCATATTCGTTTTTTCATGGTTTTATTTTTTGAATTGTCTGTTTCGACTTATTTTCCAAATTTCCTGCCGTACGCTTCGTCTTCTCAGGTTGCACAAGTCTGTCCGGATTGGCATTCACAAAACTCTCCCACGAACTGCTTCCCTGACGGGAAGTAGCTTTCAAACCTCCCCCCAGTGCCTTTTTCCGCTCTCCGCCACAAGCTTCGTTAATCGGAGCAGAACTCAGAAAATAGTGGCACATGGCCACCGCCAATCCATCCGTAGCATCCAATCGTCGGATATCATACTCCACGTGCAACATGCTCTTCAGCAGAGCGGCCACTTGCTCCTTGGAGGCGCTGCCCCGTCCGGTGATTGCCTGCTTGATGCGACGCGGAGCATATTCGAATACCGGCAGATCATGAGTCAAAGCGGCCGCCATAGCCACCCCCTGAGCCCGTCCGAGTTTCAGCATACTCTGTACGTTCTCTCCGAAAAAAGGCGACTCCAAAGCCACTTCGTCCGGATGATACATCTCGATCAAAGCCCCCACCCGATCAAACAGATGCCTCAATTTGCGATAAGGGTCCTTGAGGGCATGCAGTGCGATATCGCCCAATACGAGACAACGAACCGAACGTCCCTGCACCTCCAGAAAGCCATATCCGGCCGTATTGGTACCGGGGTCGATACCCATAATAATTCTTCGGGGCAATTCTTTCATCCACGCCAGAGGGTTATGCGACCATTAAGCTTCTTCCCGCTCTTTCAACAACTTCTCGAGGGCCTTCTCCAACTGGTGCACCCGATTGCTCAACTCAGGCAGATTCCGATACACGGCATGAGCCCGATGGAATTTGGTTCCGGGCAGGGCCGGCGAACCCATATAGGTCTGTCCGTCGTCGATGCTGTTCGACACTCCGCTTTTGGAGGCCAGTTTCACTCCGTTGCCAATCGTCAGGTGACCGGCGATACCTACCTGTCCGCCCATCATACAACTGTGTCCCACTTTCGTCGAACCGGCAATGCCCACCTGCGAAGCGCACACCGTATTCTCTCCGACCACCACATTATGACCGATCTGAATCAGATTGTCGAGTTTAACCCCCTTCTTGATCCGTGTCGACCCCATCGTAGCGCGGTCCACACAGGTATTTGCACCGATCTCCACATTGTCCTCGATCACTACGTTTCCGATCTGGGGAATCTTCTCAAATTCGCCCTTGTCGTTGGGGGCAAAACCGAATCCGTCCGCACCGATCACACAACCGGCATGCAGAATCACATTGTCTCCGATCACACACTCCTCATAGATGCGTACTCCGGGATAAAGCGTCACGTTTTTTCCCAGACGCACCCGGTCGCCGACATACACCTGAGGATAGATCTTGCAGTTATCGCCCACCACAGCACCTTCGCTGATCACGGCAAACTCACCCACATAACATTTTTCACCCACCCTGGCCGAAGCATGGATCGAACTGAGCGGGCTGACACCCTCCTTTTGAGGTTTATTGGCCACGTAAAGTTCCAGCAATTTGGCGAAACATCCATAGGGGTCGTCCACCCGGATCATGGTTGCCCGTACGGGATGAGCCGGAACGAACTCCTTGCCCACGATCACAATCGAAGAGTCCGTATCGTAGATGTAATGTTCATATTTGGGATTGGCGAGAAACGACAAAGCTCCGGGAGTACCCTCCTCGATTTTGGCTATCGTCCACACTTTTGCATCTTTGTCTCCGGCGATTTCTCCGCCCAGAAACCCTGCTATGATTTCGGCTGTAAATTCCATGATTGATTGCTTTTATAGATAATTTTTAATATCGATATTACTGGGCATGAGTTCGATGGGATCATTACCGTAGCAGACCAGTTCCCGAATCATGCTCGAAGAGATGGCCACGAACTCCGGCGGTGTGAACAACAACACCGTGGTAATCTCGGGATAGAGCCGCTGATTGATCAGCATCATACTCCGTTCGTACTCATAGTCCACCGTATTGCGCATCCCTCTCAGAATGAATCTTGCCCCTATCTGCCGGCAATAATCGCCCGTAAGACCATCATACGAGACCGCCTCCACTCGGGAATTATCCCGATAGATATCGGCGATCAGGCGCACCCGGTTCTCCACGGTGAGCAGCCCTCTTTTTTCGCTGTTGGCGCCCACTCCTACGATAATACGATCGAATATCCGCAAACCTTGTTCCACGATGATCTGGTGACCCAACGTGAATGGATCGAACGATCCGGGAAACAATGCGATTCTTTCCATAATTAAAACACTTTGAATGCGAAGGTAACAATAATTCACGATCCGCCAGCGGAAAACCGAAGAAAAAAGACGAGGACGAACCACAAAGAGATTCATCCTCGTCGAACATTTCCGTGTTTTACGGTCTATCAGAACATTCTCACGAACACTTCAATGGCCTGATATTCGGCCATACCCAACTTATCGTATAGACGAGCGGTGTTCTGGGTACGCTCTTCAGCCCGTTGCCAGAACTCCCGTTTGTCGGCTCCGGGGAAAGGCACGATATCTTTCTGAGAGAGGTGACGATAGATAGCGTGACGTTTGGCTATCATCTCTGCGGGACTCAACGGCACAGCCATATCCACTACACCCAGATCCCATTCCTGCCAAGCGCCCCGATAGAGCCACATGGTGCATCCTTTCATCCACGGATCATCTTTCACCCGCTTCAAAGCTTCCAGCACAGCCTCGATGCAGACACGATGCGTCCCATGGGGATCGGAAAGGTCACCGGCCGCATAGATCTGATGAGGCTGAATCTGTCTCAGCAGATCGACTATGATCTGGATATCGGTCTCACCCAACCGACTTTTCTTGATACCCCCCGTTTCATAGAACGGCATATTGAGAAAATGGACATTCGTCTCATCGTTCAGACCGAATAAACGGCAAGCCGCCTTGGCCTCTCCGCGACGGATAGCCCCCTTTACATCGAGCAACTCCCGAGGTTCGGGTTCACCGCGTTTTTTAGAAGCGATCACTTTGCGAATCTCGTCGTAACGATCCCCGAGGCCCACTTCACGAGCGGTATCCATCACCTGCAGCACCATATCGTCATGTACAGCCACATTTCCCGAAGTCTGATAAGCCACATGCACGTTATGCCCCTGGGAGACCAGTCTATGCAACGTTCCACCCATCGAAATCACATCGTCGTCAGGGTGAGGGGAGAAGACGATCACCCGTTTCGGATAAGGCTTCGAGGGGACAGGACGTGTCGAATCGTCGGCATTGGGTTTTCCGCCCGGCCATCCGGTAATGGTATGTTGCAGATCATTGAAGACGTCGATGTTGATCTTATCATAGGTACGGCCCGCGCCCTCGAGCAAGCCACCCAACGAATGGTCGATATAATCCTGATAGGTCAACTTCAGGATCGGACGGTCCACCTGCTGACACAACCATACAGCCGCCTTACGGATGAACTTGGGGGTCCAACGGCAAGGTCCCACCAGCCACGGAGCCTGAATACGGGTCAGCCCCTGAGCGGCATTTTCATCCACAATCACTTCGACGTTTTCGTGCTCCTGCAACAGGGAAACAGGCACCTGCATCGTCACGTCGCCCTCGACCAGCTTGCTTATCACATCGGATTTTTCCTCACCCCAAGCCAACAGAATGATCCGTTTGGCCTTCATGATGGTCTCCATACCGAGCGTAATGGCCATTCTGGGAGTATCCTCCACATTATTATAGAAGATCGAAGAGATCGATTCACGAGTAGAATTATTCAATGCCACCAACCGTGTATGGGAATTCCGATAACTACCCGGCTCATTGAAGCCCACCTGACCCTGGATACCCATACCGATAATCATCAGATCGATATTGGATGCCTCCATGTCATAGGCAGCACAATAGGAAGTGACCTCTTCGGCAGGAATCGAACCGTCGGGGATATGAATATTCTCCGGCAGAATGTCCACGTGATTCAAGAAATCTTCATGAATCCGGAAATTACGACTCTGTTGTTCCTGTGCGGTGATCGGATAAAATTCATCGAGACTGTATACGGCAACCTCCCGAAAACTCACTTCACCCTTTTCATATCGTTTCACCAGCTCCCGATAAAGACCCACCGGCGTACGTCCGGTACTCAGCCCCAAAGCGAAAGGAGTGGCAGAGTAATCGATTCCTGCACCGACAGTTTCCCGGCAGTGATCGTTTATCATTCCGACGATAATATCCGCAGCATGTTGCACCCCGTCGTATTCGGTAGGGAATACAGACGTTTTGATTCGCTCGTAGCGATGAATAATGTCATACGGCACGCCTTCGGTAATCAGGCCTCCGTCGATCTGCAAATTATAATTGCTGTTCATAACCTTTGGAATTTTATGAATCGTAAAACTATAAATTTATTCGAAGAAAATGGATATCCGCATCAAAATTCCCACATACAAAAGTAACTTTTCCGGCAAAAATGGATGACCAATATTGTCCGGAATAACGACACATTTCGTCCATATTCCATTTCCAGAGTCTTCGTTCCGCTTCCTTCGCCCACCCCGCCCTGCGACAAAAATATCACCACCTTTCTCAACGCAAACCACCGATAATTTAATCCTATTGAAATTGTATTTCTTACCAAACTTAGTATTTTAGCGAAAATATTCATTAGTATGCTGACAAATCAGATCGAAAAGCTAATTGCCGGACGTTATCTTCCCGAAGAATATCCCACATTGAGAGAACAAACTCACCGCTGGAAAAAGAGCCGGCCGTTAGAGGGTATGGAAATTTTAGATGCCACTCCCATTTTCCGCAACACCCTGCTCAAACACCTGGCCCTGCTGTCAGCAGGAGCGCGACTCACATTAGGAGTTTCGAACCTGCTTCCCAACGACACCCATTTGCTGGAAGCGCTGTCACAGACAGATATTCCCTTCGACAGAGCCGAAGCCCCCGCACCGAAAACCTACGATCTGATTCTGGATTGTGCAGGAGCATTTTCGTCGCGAGAGGCCCGAATCGGATATGCCGAACTCACCCGTTCCGGAGCGCAGGCCTATGCACATTGTCCCCGCCCGGTATTCATGGCCGACGAAGGAATCATCAAACAGATCGAAACCTGTCTGGGTACGGGAGAGAGCTATCTGAGAGCCATGAAAGCACTCGGCCACGAAGCATGGAAAGGCCGGAAACTGGTCGTCTTCGGAAGTGGCAAAGTGGGTACAGGCATCATTCTGCAAGCATTCAAGGCCGGTGCCCGGGTGTTCGTCGTAACCGACCCTGCAACAGCCGATGCCCGCGTAAAGACATGCAGCGAGGAGATTACGGATTTCCGAGATCTTCCCTCCGTAGCCCGTACGCTGGAGAATGCCTATGCGGTGGTAACGGCCACCGGAACTCTTCACGCATTAGAGGGTCGTATCCCCGCGGAAAAACTCATTCACTCCACAGCACTGTTAGCCAATATGGGAGTCGATGACGAATACGGTCCCTCCATTCCCTCCGAACGGGTATTGGAACACAAGGCTCCGCTTAATTTCATGCTCGAAGAACCGACTCTGCTCAGATACATAGATGCGACAATGACGCTTCATAACGAAGGTGCACTCTATTTACGTCTACATCCCGAGGCAAAAGGACAGATTCTCCCCCCTCAAGAGACAGAACAACGCTTGCTCGACATCACCCGACACGAAGGGATAATCGGTTCCGAACTGGATCTGCTCGTAAAACGGGGATAAAAACGCAGGCCTGCACTTTTGCAAAACATCCTGACGGCTCTTTCCCCGAGACACCTACGAACGTTCCTTGATCAATCCGCCACGGTAGGCAAACAACAATTTATTCAGATCCTCGACCTGTTTTTCAAGTTCGTGACCGATATCGGTATCGCGGACCATCATCCGACGTTCGGTGAACTCCAGTACCAGCAACGCCGAACGAATGTCAAGTCCCTCTTCGATGGCCCGTGCAGCGGACTGGAACGGCTCATGCTGTACCAGTTGCAATCCATGAGAATTATAGATGAGCGTATAGCCTGCAATTCCCGTTTCGGGCTGATAGGCTTTCGAAAACCCTCCGTCTATCACCAGCAGTTTCCCGCCGGCTTTCATCGGTTTCTCACCGCGGAGTGTCTTGACCGGCACATGACCATTGATGATATGAGAACGCTCCACACCCAATCCGAACTCCGCAAAAATACGGTCACAAACCTCCGGATCATTACGAAGCGTATAATAATGGCCCTTGACTTCCCGCTGGGCCTCTTTGTCCGCCGCGAAATAACGCTCGAAAGTGGCCATTTTGCTCTTGTCGAAGAGCGGGGAATCGGGCCCGCACCACAGATACCACATATAATCCAGTGCAAACTGACACTCACGAGTCGATCCGCCACCGAAATAGGCCGTGCGCACCAATGCGTCGATCCGATCCAACAGACGACGTCCGGCATATTGTTTTCCGAGCAGAGTCACTTCTCTGAAGGAACCATCCTCATCGAAAGGGATCGAGGCATGGAACATCAGATTGGAATTTCTCACCAGATAGAGACTTCCATGAGCATAGAGACACCGCATATGGAGTCGCAGTTTCTCGCTGGCGAGGAACGAATGGCGCAATTTTGCCACCAACTCTTTTTCTTCCGGGGTAAGCCGATAGGGATCGGCCGGATCGACCGTAGGAAAACGGCTGTCTCTCAAGGGAATCTCCCGTCCATCGACCCGCAGCACCCCTCTCCCGGAATCGACCTTGTCGAGCAACAAGCGATCCGACATTCCGAACTCCGGTCTGCGAGCAATGAGTTGTCCCTCCAGTTTGAACTGCACGATCGTAATCGCTTTATGCATCTGGGCGATCAGGCGTAGGGTTTTCTCGTCCGACGAAGCATCGCCTCCGGCCTTGGGTGCAAATATCTGACAGGGATCATCGCCATACTGTTCCATGGCAAAGGTAGCCAGAGGCAACAGATTGATCCCGTAACCGTCTTCGAGTGTAGCCAGATTGGCATAACGCAAAGCGATCCGCACGACATTGGCCATACAGGCCTCATTGCCGGCAGCTGCCCCCATCCACAGGATATCGTGATTTCCCCATTGAATATCGAAATTATGATACCGGCACAGCGTATCCATAATGATATGGGCACCCGGACCTCGGTCGTAAATATCGCCCACGATATGAAGCATATCGATAGTCAGACGCTGAATCAGATAACTCATGGCCGTAATGAAATGGTCGGCCCTGCCCGTAGAGATGATCGCCCCGATAATTCCGTTGATATAGTCGAACTTGTTGGGTTCGGCCTGCGACTCATGCAGGAGTTCCTGAATGATATAGGAGTACTCGGGAGGCAGGGCCTTTCGAACCTTCGACCGGGTATATTTCGAGGAGACATTCTGACACACACGGATCAACTGATGAAGCGTGATGCGATACCAATCTTCCATATTCCGTTCCCGGGCCTTGATCAGTTCCAGTTTCTGCTCCGGATAGTAGATCAATGTACACAGATCCCGCCGTTCCGATTCGCGGAGCGTATGCACGAACAGATCTTCCACCTTACGGCGCACCACCCCCGAAGCATTTTTCAAGACGTGTTGGAATGCCTCATACTCCCCGTGCAGGTCTGTCAGAAAATGTTCCGTTCCCTTGGGCAGATTGAGGATTGCCTCCAGATTTATGATCTCCGTGGTGGCATCCGACACGGTCGGAAAGCTTTTAGAAAGCAACTGCAGATACTTGAGTTCTTTCTGTACAATCTCTTTTGTAAGCGTATGTTTGCCCATAACCATATTACCATGAACCGGGAAACCCCGGCAGAACGCTCAAATGTAACCGATTTTCCGATAATATCCTCTATCCACAACAAAAAAAACAGAGGATAATCAGACACAAAAAAGGGGCCGTCCTTCCGGTACGGCCCACAACATCAAGTTGGGGTTAGCTCCTCAGAAACGCAGCCCCAACGACAGAGCCGCTGACGAGGAGTAGATCTTCTTACTGTTCTTCACATCGATGTTCTGCAGCCTCATGGTACCGATCACCACCCGGCCGTCGATGAACAGATGTTCCGTAATATCATAACTCAAACCGCCCACCGCGGAAAATTCATGCTCCCGGGCATCGGTAATGGCTTTGGGTTTGGTATTTTTTCTTTTCTCCTGTGCATTGAACAGGTAACCATACTGTCCGCCCACATTCAAATCGAGATTTCCATACAGTTTCACTTTCAGCAACAGCGGGACATCCACATAATCGTAGGCACGCGACACACTGCCATAGCGTCCACCCCGCTCCGAATAGAGCAATTCGGCCTGAACGCCCAGCCGTTCTCCCGCGAAACGATAATAGACAAAAGCACCCGCCACAGGACCGCATCGCAAATCCGAACCGTCTTGAGCGAACTTATGATAGAGTTGAGACAGATTGGCACCGGCCTTCACTCCATAGAAGACACGTTGTTGAGCCGAAAGGGCCATGATTGAGACAGAAAACAAGGCCAGAAGTAGCAGTTTTTTCATCCGTTTTTTTTTAGGGTAGTTAGTCTTTTGGGTAGTTTATACCACAAATATAAAACTATTTAGAATAGAATAAAATGAAAGATCGAATTTTTTATTATCCTACACTAAAAATAAATCGGAGAAAAGCCTCATTTTGCCTGCTTTTCAGGTCACAACACTTCCCGGGTAATTTTCAATACGTTTTCGATTTTCGAGTCCAATTTGAATCGATCGTCGATTCTCCGGCCCACCAGCCAGACGATCTGTCCCTCATTTTCGCCCCCTTGACCGTTAACCACGACAAATTGACGCTGTTTTTCAGCCATCGAGACCTTGGCATCGATCAAAAAATCGCTCACCTTTTTGCGACCGGTCATTCCGAACGGCACAAAACTGTCACCCTCATTCCACCGACGCACCACCAACGGAAAGGCAAGTTTATCCCGGTCGAGCAGAGCCACATTTTCCGGCTGTGCAAAAGTATCGATATCGTCGATATCGAGTTCTTCCAGATAGAGCACCGAATTGCCACAATACACCTTGGTCATTCCTTCCTTCAGTTCCACCGCACAGGCGTCACCCTCTTCGATCGGAGCCACGATGATCTTCCCCCGATCGATATAAGCCACGTTTTCTTTGGAATAGAATCTCTTTCCGGTAGCATCGTGCCGCATGGCCCGGCACAGGGAATCTATCACATCTCCCTTGAATCCGTAGGTATTCAGCAGCTCGTAGATAACGAAATTCACCGGAAAATCGGGATCGATCTTGCCGGGATCAATCACACTCAGACCATTCTGTCGCTCAACCACCTCCGCCCGAATACGTTCCATTCCCCGGCTGATGAAAAGTTGGGCATCGGTCAATCGTTCGATGTTGGCACACATCTGTTCGGTGAACTTGGGATTGATCTCCCGGATACGGGGAATCAGCCCCAAACGCACCTTATTGCGCAGATACTTGGTGGAACGGTTCGAAGAGTCCTCCCGAAAGGGAATCTGCTCGGCATGGGCATAGTCAAGAATATCACGACGCGAGGCGAACAACAACGGCCGAATGATCCGTCCGTTCACGACATGAATTCCGGTCAATCCTCTCAATCCCGTTCCCCGGAGCAGATTGATGAAAAATGTCTCGACCGAATCGTCGGCATGATGGGCAATAGCGATGGCATCGTAACCCTGTTCGGCACACAACTTATTGAACCAATCGTAACGCAACCGCCGGGCAACCATCTGCACCGATTCACCGGTACGCTCCATCTCGGCCTTCGTATCGAAACGCATATTATAAAAAGGAATCTCATACCGGGCAGCCTCGTCCTTCACCAACATCTCATCTTCATCGGATTCAGCCCCCCTCAACTGGAAATTACAATGAGCCACACCGATCGTATAGCCGCTACGGGCAAACAGCGAGAGCATCACCATCGAATCGACACCGCCGCTCACGGTGAGCAGCACCCGCTCCGCAGGTGTCACCAATTCGTTTTCCCGGATATAATTCTGAAATTTCTCAAGCAGCTTTTCCATTGTCTATCTGTTTTATAATCACCAGAGATTCACCTCCATTTCGATCGTCACTCCGAATTGACGCTCCACATCACGCCGTATGTCGGAAGCCAATTCCAGCACCTCGGTTCCGGTAGCGCCCCCACGATTGACGAGCACCAACGCCTGGGCCGCATGTACACCCACCGTTGCCCGCATACGGCCTTTCCATCCGGCCCGATCGATCAACCATCCGGCCGGTAATTTTCTATGAGCCTCGTCCTGGGCCGGATAGAGCGGCATGTCGGGATATTTCTCCTTCAATTTTTCGGCCACGGATCGTTCCACCACCGGATTTTTAAAGAAACTGCCCGCATTACCGGTCTCCTTCGGATCGGGCAATTTCCTGCGGCGAATGGCAATTACCGCCTCACGTATATTTTTCAAGGCAGGCCCTCCCAAAGCTTCGGTCTCCTTCAACAGGTCGCCGTATCCCAACGAAGGATGCGGCACCCTGCTCAACGAAAACAGGACGGCCGTAATGACCACTCGTCCTTTGAGCACTCCCTTGAATACGCTTTCCCGGTAACCGAATCCACAATGGGCCGCAGCCAACGTGATGGGGGCCAACGAATCCGTGTCGAGCAACTCGACCGCTTCGATCGTATCCTTGACCTCGGCACCGTAGGCTCCAATATTCTGCACCGGTGCAGCGCCCACATATCCCGGGATCAACGACAGGTTTTCCAATCCCCACAAATCGCGTTCCACGGCCCAGGCCACCAAATCGTCCCATTCGAGACCGGCCTGCACCCGCACCCGCACCCGTGAATCATCCGATGAGAGCATCTCGATCTGTCTTCCCACCGGATGGAGCAACGTACCGTGAAAATCTTCCGTAAAGAGAATATTATTTCCACCGCTCAACACGCCCCATTTTCCGGAGAGAATCTCTCCGTCGGCAAGCAGTTCGCACAAGGCCTCCCGACTGTCGAAAGTCACCATTCGGTCGGCCCGTACCGAGATACCGAAACTATTGCAGGCAGTCAGGTCTATGTTCCGAAAATCTTCTTTCATAAAGGCAAATGTAGTGGATTTTCAGGCAAAAGACAAAAATAATCAAAGGCCCTCCTCGGCCGGAGGCACCTCTGCCGATCCTTGCAGACGATTAACGCCCTTGTTTTTCCAGCGTCCGGAGTAGAAATAGATGGCCGATCCGGCCAGACCGGCTCCCCACCCCAAGGGTATGGCCCACCAGATACCCGTCTCTCCGAAAATACGCGACAGGAACACGGCTGCCGGCACTCTGAACAGCCATAACGACACGAAAGTGATACACATCGTAAAGACAGTGGCCCCCGCCCCCCGCAGCATGCCGTTGATAATAAACATCAGATTAAAAAGCACATAAGTGGAGTTCATCACCACCAGACACTCATACCCCACATCGAGCACGGCGGGATCATCCGTAAAGATACGCAACACGGCACGTCCGAAAAGAATCAACGCCACATTGATCACCACCACACAGCCGCTGGACATCCACAACGTATCGCGCAATCCGCGACGGATACGCATCCATTTGCCCGCACCCGCATTCTGTCCGGTAAACGAAGTAAGTGCCGCAGCAAAAGTCATCACCGGCAACGCCACAAACGTATCGATTCGGTTAACAGCCGAATAGGCGGCAATCACGTCGGTCCCGAAGCCGTTGACCACCCCCATCAGAGCCATCATCCCCACCGCCACAAAAGTCTGCTGGAAGCCCGAAGGAAGTCCCATACGCAAACACTGCCGGAATAATCCGCCATCGAATTTCGGATTGATCACATTGAATTTCAACAATGTATGTTTCTTATTCACATACAGCACCGCCAATACGAAAGCCACTCCCTGGGCAATCACCGTGGCCCATGCGGCACCGGGTACACCCCAATCCAGTCCCACAATAAACAAGAAATCGAGTCCCACGTTCAGCACGGAGGAGATCACCAGAAAATAGAGGGGTGTTTTGGCATCGCCCACCCCTCGCAATACGGCCGACACACTATTGAATCCGAACAAAAACAATGACCCGCCGAAATAGATCTCCAGATAGTCGGCCGCCAGCGGGACAATCTCCTCGGGAAGTTTCATCAGCCGCAAAATCTCCCCCGAAAAGAATACCCCCAGCAGGGTAATCACCACCGCCGCTCCTGCCAAAAAGATCATCAACGTATCCGAGGTAGCCTGGACCTTGAGATACTGTTTC
This sequence comes from uncultured Rikenellaceae bacterium, assembly GCA_944326945.1. GTDB lineage: Bacteria > Bacteroidota > Bacteroidia > Bacteroidales > Rikenellaceae > Gallalistipes. The sequence continues at coordinate 48,543 of CALVFY010000010.1, read as the reverse complement.
ATGCCGAAATACTGAGAGATGACGATCGAAGCTCCGACCCCCATTCCGACAACCAATGCTATGGTCGTGAATATAACGGGCGTAGAGGCACCCACCGCCGCGAGCGCCTCTTTCCCCACGAAGCGTCCCACGATGGCCGTATCCACAAACTGATAAAGCTGCATGAACAGATTGCCCAACAGCATGGGCAACGCGAAATCGAGAATTTGTCTCCATTCGCGTCCCTGAGTAAAATCTTTCATCTCCGTCCCTTTCAGTAAACAAAGGTGCGAAAATATTCCGACACAAAGAGGAGTTCTCTCGAAAAAACTTAAAAAACAAAAATAGTTTACCGCTCCTATTCTTGTGATTTATCAACATTTATCAACGAAAAAATCAACAACGCGAAAAGAGTTTCGATAAAAATGACTACATTTAGGGGGTTCGAGAAACACATCCGATCAAAAACAGATATAATATGTTTACCGACAAAGATTTATCCCAAATCAAGAACCACGGACTCACGCTCGAAAGCGTAGAAAAACAGTTGGAAAATTTCCGGCAAGGTTTCGCTTTTCTGTCGATCGACCGGGCAGCCGTTGCCGGCGACGGTATCCGTGTTTTCGACAAGGAACAGATGAATCATTTCGCAGACATCTATTCTACACACTGCCACAACGCCCGGATCGTCAAATTCGTACCGGCTTCCGGCGCAGCGACCCGCATGTTCAAGGAGTTGTTCGAATTCGTCAACGAAGGGAAACGGAGCAAAGGCATCGATTCATTGTTGGAAAACATCAAACGATTCGCCTTCTGGCCCGAATTGAAGAAAATAGTGGGCGAAGAGAGCAACCCCCAGAAACTCGTTTCGGCGATCATCAAAGAGGGACTGAATTACGGTTCAAAGCCCAAAGCCTTGATCCTGTTCCACAAATATGACGAAGGCAGCCGCACGGCCGCCGAAGAGCATCTGGTGGAAGGAGCCCTCTATGCTGCCGCAGGAGGAGAGGTAAACATCCATTTCACCGTCTCACCCGAACACCGCACAGAGTTCGATGCGTTGATGGAACGGGTCCTGCCTCGCTATGAAGAGCAGTATGGGGTAAAATTCCGGATCGACTACTCGATCCAGAAACCCGGTACCGACACGATTGCCGTGACCCCCGAGAACGAACCCTTCCGCGAGGAGGACGGTTCTCTGCTGTTCCGGCCTGCCGGTCACGGAGCACTGATCGAAAACCTCAATGACATAGATGCCGATCTGATCTTCATCAAGACGGTGGACAACGTGGCTCCCGACCGACTGAAAGTCGATACGGTGGCCTATAAAAAAGCGCTGGGAGGGCTGCTCGTCCAACTGCAGGAGGAGGCATTCGCTCTGCTGGAGACGCTGGACCAGGTGGGTCCCGACGAGGATTTGAACCGCGAAATTGCCACATTCCTCGAAGAGGAGCTCTCCTGTCGTCTGCCGGGCAACTACGCCCAAATGACTGCCGAAGCACGTGCCTCTCTGTTGCATTCGCTGCTCGACCGGCCCATCCGTGTCTGCGGTATGGTCCGCAACGAAGGAGAACCGGGCGGAGGTCCTTTCTGGGTGAATGACCCCAACGGAGCCCAATCGCTTCAGATCGCCGAATCGTCCCAAATCGCCCCGGCACAGATCGAACTGATGAAGAAAGCCACTCATTTCAATCCGGTAGATCTGGTCTGCGGCGTAAAAGACTATAAAGGCAAGAAATTTGATCTGCTCCGTTATGTGGATCAGAGCACGGGTTTCATCTCCAACAAATCCAAGGATGGCCGGGCACTGAAAGCTCAGGAACTTCCCGGTCTGTGGAACGGAGCCATGGCCCGCTGGAATACGGTCTTCGTGGAGGTTCCCATCACCACCTTCTCTCCAGTGAAAGTGGTGAACGACCTGCTGCGTCCGCAACATCAGTAACCTGCAACAACAAAACCGAAATAATACCAAACCTATGGAAAACAAACTGGAACAGCTGACCCGTAAGCTCTATGACGAAGGATTATCGAAAGGGAGAGCCCGGGCAGACGAACTGGTGGCCGAAGCTGAAGAAAAAGCGAAAAAAATCGTTGCCGATGCACGGGCCGAAGCCGAAAGAATCCTGATCGAAGCCCAACAGAGCGCCAATGAACTGAAAAAGAATACTCAGACGGAAATCGCTCTGGCCGCTCGCCAAAGCGTAGCCACACTCAAAGAGTCGATTCGCACGATGATCGTGACCCGTACCGCCGACAAAGCCGTCAGCGGAGCAATGCTCGACGAGAAATTCGTCAAAGAATTGCTGCTGGAGGTCGTCCGAAACTGGAAAACCAATGGAGAAGACTCCCAACTGAAAGTCTTATTGCCCGCTGCCCGCCGTCAGGAATTGGAAGCGGCCTTTGCAGCCAGCACGAAATCCCTGCTCGAAGAGGGCGTGGAGCTGGAATATGCAGACGGTGTAAAGAATGGGTTCCGGATCGGGCCTAAAGATGGAGGTTATTATCTCAGCTTCTCGGACACGGATTTCAACGCACTGCTGGAGGAATATCTGCGTCCCCAAGTGGCCGAATTGCTCTACGGAGAAAAACAATAAACGACGGCGATGGCGAAAAACTATTACTGTCTGGTGGCGGGCCTGAGAGAATTCTCCCGGGAAGGCGAACACAAAGGATTCGACGCCTCCTCTATCCGTAGAGAAATCGAAGAGGAGATCGACCGGAAAGATCGTCTGAAGGTGGAATTACTCCATACCTATTATGATATCGAGAATATCGTACAATTGAAAGCAGGTCGGAGGCAGTTCTCTTCTCTGGGCAATTTTACTCGGGAAGAACTGGAGGAGGAACTGATCAGACCCGAACGTCTGCCCCGCTTCATAAGCGAGGTATTGGCAGCCTATGCCGAACCCGAAAACAGCGATTACGAAGAGATCGACCGAAGCAAAGCCCTGGAACGCTCGCTACTGGAGATCTATTATCGGATATGCGATTCGTCCAAGAGTCGTTTTCTGCGCGAATGGAGCCAATTCGACCGCAATCTGCGTAATGTGTGTGCCGCTCTTACGGCTCGGCGAATGGGAATCCCGGTGGCAGACGTGGTCGTGGGCAAAGGCTATGTCGTGGAGTCGCTGGTCCGCAGTTCGGCGGCCGACTTCGGACTCAAAGGCGAAGTCGGCTATCTGGATCGGGTGATCGCGGCCGTGGCCGACGAAGAGAATCTGCTCGAGAAAGAACATAGGATAGACTCCCTGCGTTGGGAGATGTCGGAAGAGCTCACCACGTTCGACTACTTCAACATCGACTTCATTCTGGGCTATCTGGTCCGAGTGGGCATTGTGGCCCGTTGGCAGGCATTGGATCGCGAACGAGGTCAGGAGATGTTCACCCGACTGCTGGCTTCGCTGGACGGAAGCTCGCTGATCGAACAAGCCGAAAAAACGAACGAATAAAAAACAATAAAAATACACTATGAAGACAACAGGACAGGTGGTCGGTATCATCTCCAACATTGTGGTGGTGAAGGCAGACGGCCCCGTGGGACAGAATGAGATCTGTTCCGTCTATCTGGGCGACATCCGCATGATGGCCGAGGTGATCAAGGTGATCGGCGAGAACGCCTACGTACAGGTATACGACTCCACACGAGGATTGAAGGTCGGCGACCGGGTAGAGTTCGAAGGACATATGCTGGAGGCGACATTGGGTCCGGGTATCCTCTCTCAAAACTACGACGGTCTGCAGAATGACCTGGCGAAACTGGAGGGTCTGTTCATCAAAAGAGGATCGCATACCGATCCTCTCGACTACGAAAAACAGTGGGAATTCAAACCGCTGGCCGCTCCGGGAGAGAAAGTCTCTGCAGGAGCCTGGCTGGGACAGGTACAGGAGAAGTGGATTGAACACAAGATCATGGTTCCCTTTGCCATGACGGGTCGCTATACGGTCAAAAGCGTAGCCCCCGCCGGGAATTACCGCATAAAGGACACTATCGCCGTGATTACCGATGCGGAGGGAAAGGATCATGAAATCACGATGGTCCAGAAGTGGCCGGTGAAACAGCCGATCCGAGCATTCGTCGAGAAACCGCGTCCCTCTCGGATCATGGAGACGGGAGTCCGGGCTATCGACACGTTCAATCCGATCGCCGTGGGCGGTACGGGATTCATTCCGGGCCCCTTCGGAGCAGGCAAAACCGTTCTCCAGCACGCCATTTCGAAACAGGCCGATGCGGATGTCATTATCTTCGTGGCCTGCGGAGAACGAGCCAACGAGGTGGTGGAGATCTTCACCGAATTCCCAAAATTGGATGACCCGCGCACGGGCCACAAACTGATGGAACGTACCACGATCATCTGTAACACCTCGAATATGCCCGTGGCTGCCCGTGAAGCATCGGTCTACACGGGAATGACCATCGGCGAGTATTACAGAGCCATGGGGCTGAAAGTGCTGATTCTGGCCGACTCCACTTCGCGCTGGGCCCAGGCATTGCGCGAGATGAGCAACCGACTGGAGGAGTTGCCGGGTCAGGACGCGTTCCCGATGGACCTGTCGGCCATCATCTCCAACTTCTACGCCCGGGCAGGAATGGTACTCTTACCCAACGGGAAATACGGTTCGGTGACCTTCATCGGAACAGTTTCGCCCGCGGGAGGCAACCTGAAAGAACCGGTGACCGAGTCTACGAAAAAAGCGGCCCGCTGTTTCTATGCCCTCTCCCAAGGACGTGCCGACAGTAAACGTTATCCGGCTATCGACCCGCTGGAAAGTTACTCGAAATACCTGGAATATTCCGAAATCAAAGCCTATCTCGACAAGCGGATCGAACCGGAGTGGGTATCGTTGGTGATGCAAGGCAAGACACTCGTACAGCAGGGTAAGGAAGCCTATGAACAGATCAATATTCTGGGTGACGACGGAGTACCGACCGAGTATCACGAACGCTTCTGGAAATCGGAACTGATCGACTTCGTGATCCTTCAGCAGGATGCCTTCGACAAGATCGACGCCAACTGTCCGATCGTCCGCCAACAATATATGTACAAACTGGTGTTGGATGTCTGCCGCAAGGAGTTCGATTTCGCCGGATTCGAGGAGTGTACCTCTTTCTTCAAAGGACTTATCAACCTCTTCAAGCAGATGAACTACTCGGAATGGGACAGCGACAAATTCCGCGACTACCGTAGCCAGATAGATCAAATGGTAGCCGCCAAAACCAAAGAAGCATAAGCAGCCATGGAGACGAAAGCATTTCAAAAGATATATACCAAGATCGACAACATCACCAAAGCCACGGTGAGCCTTCGGGCCCGGGGTGTGGGCAACGATGAATTGGCCACGGTGGGAGGTAAACTGGCCCAGGTGGTAAAAACCGACGGCGATCGCGTAACCCTTCAGGTCTTTGCCGGCACGGAGGGCATCGCGACCAATTCGGAGGTGATTTTCCACGGGACTCCGCCCATGCTCAAGGTAAGCGACGATCTGGCAGGGCGATTCCTCAACGCCTACGGTGAGCCCATGGAGGGAGGCGCCCAACTCGAAGGCGAAGCTCGCGAAATCGGAGGTCCTACGGTGAACCCGTTCAAACGGATCCAACCCTCGGAACTGATCGCCACGGGTATCGCCGGCATCGACCTCAACAATACAATCGTATCGGGTCAGAAGATTCCTTTCTTCGCCGATCCGGACCAACCCTACAACCAGGTAATGGCCATGGTGGCTCTCCGGGCCAAGGCCGACAAGATCATTCTGGGGGGCATGGGATTGACCAACGACGATTTTCTCTTCTTCAAACAGGTTTTCGAGAATGCCGGAGCACTCGATCGTATCGTGAGTTTCGTGAATACGACCGACAATCCACCGGTGGAACGTCTGCTCGTACCGGACATGGCCCTTACGGCCGCCGAATATTTCGCTGCGGACAAAGGCGAAAAGGTTCTGGTGCTGTTGACCGACATGACCCTCTATGCCGACGCATTGGCCATCGTATCCAACCGTATGGACCAGATTCCCTCGAAAGACTCCATGCCCGGTTCGCTCTACTCGGACCTGGCTCGTATCTACGAGAAAGCCGTACAACTGCCTAACGGAGGCTCGATCACCATCATCGCCGTAACCACCCTTTCGGGCGGCGATATCACCCATGCCGTACCCGACAATACGGGATACATCACCGAGGGTCAGCTGTTCCTGCGCAACGATTCCGATACGGGCAAGGTGATCGTCGATCCGTTCCGCTCGTTGAGCCGACTCAAACAGCTGGTGATCGGCAAGAAGACCCGCGAGGACCATCCTCAGGTGATGAATGCCGCCGTGCGTCTGTATGCCGACGCCGCCAATGCCAAGACAAAACTGGAGAACGGATTCGACCTGTCGGACTACGACGAACGTGCCCTTGCCTTCGCTCACGACTATTCGGAACATCTGCTCTCGATCGACGTCAATATCGATATCACCCGAATGCTCGACCGAGCCTGGAGTCTGTTCGCGAAGTATTTCAGCAAGAGCGAAGTGGCCATCAAAGACGAATTGGTGGAAAAATACTGGCCGAAAGAGGCGTAGCCTAAACCCGTACACCTATGGCTATCAAGTTTCAATATAACAAAACATCGCTGAACGAACTGGGCAAACAGCTTCGGATGCGTACCCGTGCCCTGCCTACGATCAAGAGCAAGGAATCGGCCCTGCGCGTGGAGGTGAAGAAAGCGAAAGATACCGCCGCGGAATATGCCCGACAGTTGGACGAACTCTCTTCGCGCTACGACTATATGGCCGCCCTGTGGAACGAATTCGATCCGGAGTTGGTGAGTATCCGGGACGTGGAGCTGGCAACGGTCAAGATCGCCGGAGTACGTATTCCCGTCCTGCGGAAAATCGACTTCGCCGTAAAGACCTACGATCTGTTCAGCAGTCCGGTCTGGATCGCCGACGGAGTGGAGGTGCTCAAACGCATCGCCACGTTGGGCATCGAGCACGCATTTTATGATCATAAAATGCAGCTGTTGGACCATGCCCGCAAAAAAACCACCCAGAAAGTGAACCTCTATGAAAAGGTTCAGATTCCGGGTTACGAAGACGCGATCCGTAAAATCAAACGTTTTCTGGAAGACGAGGAGAATCTCTCGAAAAGTGCCCAGAAGATCGTAAAAACCCGACACGGACAAATCGGAGAGGAGGTGCAATCATGATCGTACCCATGATCAAATACGATTTCGTGCTTCATTACGGTTGCTACGAAAATTTCCTGGAGCAATTGCAAGAGTTGGGGCTGGTGGATATCACCACCACCGGATGGGAACCCTCGGAGGATGACCGCCGCCTGCTCGCACAAATCGAACAACATCGTCAGGCAGCCAACCGTTTCAAGGATCTGACTGCGCGCAAAGATTTCACTCCGGGCGAACCTTTCGCCTCGGGGAAAGAGGCTTTCGTCCATTATCAGGAAGCCGTTCGTGAGATCGAATCCCTCACGGCACGTATCGCTCGGCTGCACAAGGAGGCCGACGAGTTGGCTGTATGGGGCGAATTTTCTCCTGAAAAGATCGCCCGACTGGAAGAGTCGGGAGTAGAACTCCGTTTCTTCTCGACCTACGACAAGGATTTCGACAATCATGTCGCCACTTGGAGGGAACAATATATCATCGAACGAATCGCCTCGGAGGAAGGTTTCACCTATTTCGTAGCCATCGTCTCCCCGGATACGGATGTTGCGATCAATGCCCAGGAGTTGCGCAAACCCGACGCCACTCGCAACGACAAATTGAGAGAAATCGCCTCTCTCGAGGCGGAACTGGAAAAATGGAATCGGCAGCTGGCTCGTTGTGCCGCCTCGCAGGAGGCTATCGCAGCACACGAAAAAAGTCTGCGGGAACGGCTCCAATTCCGACAGGTGCATGACTCGGGGAAGTCCGCAGCCGATGGATCATTAGTCTTACTGGAGGGTTGGGCGACCTGTGAGACAGCCGACAAGGTGGATGCCATGCTGGAGGAGTTTTCGGATCTCATCTACCTGAAATCCGACCCCACTCCGGACGACGACACTCCCATTCTATTGAAAAACAACCGGTTCGCACGGCTGTTTGAACTGATCGGAAGATTCTATTCGCTGCCCAAATACGGCACGATGGATTTGACTCCCTATTTCGGGCCATTCTACATGATCTTTTTCGGATTCTGTCTGGGCGACGGCGGCTACGGACTACTCTTCGTGCTGGCCGGATTGCTGATGCGATGGAAGGGCGGCATGAAATTACGTCAAACAGCGGGCCTTACTATCTGGTGCGGAGCCGCTACCGTATTGTTCGGACTGCTGACAGGATCATTCTTCGGCGTTCAATTGGCAGGATTGCCATTGTTCTCCCAATTCCGAGATTATTTCCTCTCGTCGGAGAAACTCTTTAATCTGTCGATCGCACTGGGTCTGATACAAATACTCTTCGGCATGGCTCTCAAAACGGCCGTCACCACACGGCTGTTCGGATTCCGCTATGCCCTCTCCACAATCGGCTGGATGATCGTCATCGTCTCCACCATCGCCGCCATGTTCCTGCCGGATCTGGGATTGACGGGCTTCTCGATGAGTTCCATCGGCTATCTCATCTGCCTTGGAATAGGGCTCTTCATGATGCTGTTCCTCAACTCGCCGGGGAAAAATCCGCTGGCCAACTTCGGAGCCGGTCTGTGGAACACCTACAACGATGTGACGGGTCTGATGAGTGACGTATTGAGTTATATCCGTCTGTTTGCCATCGGACTGTCGGGCAGTGTACTGGCCCTGGTATTCAACGATCTGGCTCTCGGATTGAGTCCGGATATTCCGGTCGTGGGAGTGATCGTAACGATTATCATCCTGTTGATCGGCCACGGGATCAACCTGTTCATGTCGTCGCTCGGCTCGTTTGTTCACCCGATGCGTCTGACCTTTGTGGAATTCTACAAAAACGCCGGATTCGAAGAAAGTCAACGACCCTTCACTCCGTTCAAACACGACACAAAAAATCAAGCATAGAAACTTAACTAAAAATTCAAAACACGTATGACACCTATTTTATTAGCCTATTTCGGCGTAGCACTGATGGTGGGACTGGCCGGTATCGGCAGCGCCTATGGAACGACAATCGCAGGTAATGCGACAGTGGGCGCAATGAAAAAGAACAGCGGCGCTTTCGGTAACTACATGATCCTCTCCGCTCTACCCGGAAGCCAGGGTCTGTATGGATTTGTCAGCTACTTCATGGTCAAAGATTTTCTGACCCCCGAAATCACCATGACCCAAGCAGCAGCTATCCTGGGAGGAGGTCTGATCATGGGATTCATAGGTCTGCTGAGTTCGATCCGTCAGGGACAGACCTGTGCCAACGGGATCGCCGCCATCGGCAACGGCCACAACGTATTCGGTAACACACTGATTCTGGCCGCCTACCCCGAATTGTATGCTATTTTGGGCGTAGCTGCCGTCTTCTTGATCAGCACGGCCATCTAAACCAATCCGGCACAAAAAAAACAGACGAAAATCTCAAGGGGATTTTCGTCTGTTTTTTTACCTTCCAGGCAGACTATCCAACAGGTTCTTCAAGAGTCACCTCGAAACTTTCCTTCCCTCCTGCCGGGACGGTCGCCTCGAATCCCACAATTATCGTTCCCTCGTTCGAGGGTTCATACGAACGTTCGGGTTTGGTCGACCAAGTTTTGATCGTACACGGCTGGCTCCCCTTAAAATGCATCAGCATCGTTTTACCTCTCTGCGTCAACCTCACAGTACTTCCATCCACCATCTCCACCCGGGCAGGAGTCACCATACTGAAACGCAATGTAGCCGGATTTTCTCCCCCCTCGACCCGATCTTCAATGACCAATCGCTTCCCGTCGACAAGCACCGCCTTACGAACCGCACGTTTCAAGTCAGGGAACAACGCCGTCAGATCCATTTCACCTCCCAATTCGCGTCCCTCGCGATAGACCTCCGTTACGGGAACAAAACCTTTCACATTATGTAGTTTTCCGTTTACGGTCAGCGTATTATGTGCGTAATTATTATAACGGAACACCGTCCAACGTTCGGAATCCTGAGTCCGTCCCCACAACTTTACCCCTCTGCTCTCCAACGAATTATAATTCACCGTACCCAAATCCATTGCCCAACGCAATCCAGCTGCATCATACACGAACGATCCGGCATCCAAATGCGTATGACTCAATTGAGCGGACCCTCCTTTCATGGCCAGATATTTGTCTTGCGGATCGCCTTTCCAGCCGGTACGCACCAACACCACAGGATTAGGTCCATTTCCAGCCCATACTTTTTCCGTCGGAGGCACGATTTTATCAAAATCCAGATCCCGAGCAAAAATAACGATTGCCGGCAACAGCCTATCCTTACCCAATTTGGTCTCGATCAATTTACAGTCATTCCATACCCAAGATAAATTTCCATAACGCTGAGCGAACCAATACAAAGCCGGATGAGGAGCTACCCCCGTACCCGAATCGGAATAGTTGAACGGAGCGCCACTTGTTCCCACCATATAGAGCATATATCCCGCCGTACGGTCGAAACCTTTATAAAGAGAAAGTCCTCCATCCGATCCGAAAGTGTGTTCAAGTGCAGCCAGCATCATCACCTCGAATGTGGTGCCATATCCCCAGTAGCTGAATCCCTCGGGATAAACCCCGTCGGGAGCATACATCTCCATCACAATCGGATTGTTGGCTACGGCACGCTCGATGGTCCTCTCTGCCAGGTCCCGATCCGTTTCCATCACGGCCATCGCTCCATAGACCATCCCCGCATGACAAACCTGATTCCAGTTATTCTTTCGAGTGGTGAACATCTTTTCATACGACCGGTCAAAAGAGGCCAAAAGCCCTTTCTCGACAATCGCCCGACGAGCCTGGTCGCGTACCGTAGCCGGCAGATCCTTGTACAACCAGTCGTAACCGATTGCCACAGCCATGGTCATCTCGGCACAATCCAAAAAATGAGTAGGATTCCAATCCGTAAAACGGCTCACAGCAGCCAACTCCTCACCGGCCCGATTCAAATAGGCCTTCCTACCCGTCATACGATAGGCATACGAAAGATAAAATATCCGTTGCAGGGCATCGCGGGAAACCGACAACATACGACGTCCGATCATTTTACGCACAAGAACGGGTTTATCGAGAAGTTCATCGCTGATCGTCAGTATCTGATTGTGCACGATCTGAAGCGGAGAGTGTTTCGCCACCGTTTTCCGCAACTGACGAAACTCTTGTTCATTCAACAAAATACGAGGATGACCGCCGGAACGATCATAATTGAAAACCGGCGTACGGTTCTCCGCCTGGAGAGACAGAGACAAAGTCAACGTCAAACACGACAACAATGAGCAAACGATTTTTCGGAAACTATTCATAAAGTCATTTTTTAGGTTAAATCAATACAAAATTAACATTATTCAAGAATAAATACTCCTTATCTCCCCGATTTTCCGACACCTCCTTTTCCGGAAACAGAGAACAGACTCGAGATTCATTCCCTCACAGACCGATTTTTAAACGAAATCTTCGTATCTTTGTCCTGATTATGGCAAAGAGCGGTAAAACCACATTCAAAGAGAGCGTCGCTGAATTCAGTCGATTACAACGCGATATTGCAGCCCGTAAATTCGCCCCCGTCTATCTGCTCATGGGCGAAGAGGGTTATTTCATCGACCGACTGTGCGATCAACTGGCCGAGGGGATCCTCTCGGAAGCCGAACGGGCATTCAATCAGATTGTGGTCTACGGAAAGGACAGCGAATGCGGAGCCATCATCAACTTCTGCCGTCAGATGCCCATGATGGGCAGCTATCAGGTGGTGATCGTGAGAGAAGCCCAGCAATTACGTAAAATCGAGCAACTCTCGCTCTATACGCAGGCACCTGCCGCCTCGACGATTCTGGTACTCTGCCACAAGGAGAAGAGTCTCGACAAACGGACCCAACTCTACAAACAGATCGCCCAACAAGGCGAAGTATTCGAATCGACCCGCCCGCGCGACTATGAAATAGGTCCCTGGCTCGCCGATTTTATCCGCTCGAAGGGTTGTTCGATCGACCCCAAAGCACTCACGATGCTCACAGAACATCTTGGTGTGGATATTGCCAAAATCTCCAACGAACTGACCAAGTTGCTGACCTTTTTGCCCGAGGACACAAAGACCATCACGGCCGACCATATCGAACAGAATATCGGGATCAGCAAGGATTTCAACAACTTCGAATTGACCAGAGCCCTCTCGGAACGCAACATGGAGAAAGCCCTGATGATTGCCGACCATTTCGCCCACAACCCCAAGGAGAATCCGCTGATTGTCACGATCAGCACCCTGTTCAGCCATTTCCAGCGGATCTTCATCCTCAACTACCAACGTTGGCTGGTGCGGCACCGGGGTATGCAAATGCCTTCGGATATGGAGTTGAGCAGAATGCTCAAACTGCCCAATCCGTTCTTTCTGAACGAATACAAACAGGCTGCCGCTCTGTATCCCAACAAAAAAGTGTTCACTATTCTGGGACTCCTTCGCCAGTACGATCTTAAAAGCAAGGGCATGAACAGCGGATCGGCCGACGAGGGCGAACTGCTCAGAGAACTGTTGCTGAAAATATTCTATCTATAACCGCCTCCGGGCATAAACCTCCACAGAAACATGACCTACATACTCATATTTCTTACGGCCGTCATCTCGATCGTGTGTTTCAACAACCGGGAACTGGCTTCGAAACTCTCGATGGATCCCTATGCCGTGTGGCATCGTCGGGAATGGTGGAGGCTGATCACCCACGGGTTTGTCCACGCAGACTACACGCATCTGATCGTCAATATGTTTGTACTGTGGTCGTTCGGGGCACTCATGGAGCAGATTTTCAAAATACAGGAGTTCGCCGGAGTGATTCTCAACCCCTATCTCACCTATTTTCTGCTCTACTTCGGAGGGATGGTCGTGGCCTCGCTCTACGATCTGTTCAAATGGAGAGACAACCCCTATTACTCGTCGATCGGAGCCTCGGGAGCCGTGTCGGCTGTGGTATTCGCTTCAATTTTCTTCCAACCGCTGGGCTTGATCTACTTCTTCGGGGTCATTCCCATACCGGGTATCCTCTTCGGAGTACTCTATCTGTTTTACGAACGATGGTCGGCTCGTCGCGAAGGCGATCGGATCAACCACTATGCCCATATTTTCGGAGCCATCTACGGATTTATCTTTCCGTTGTTGATGAGCCCGTCGCTCATTCATGTCTTCCTTCAGGGTTTCAAATTCTGACTCCATGCAGGGCGATCGGATCTGTATTGACGGAGTGCTCCGTGCAGAGGACGAATTGAGGTTCGATCCCGACAGGGTATTGTCCCAAGGATATCTCTATCAACGCATCCATACATTCGAACACCGTCCGCTCCACATCGCCACCCACCTCAGGTTGATCCAGAAAAGTTACCGAATTCTCTACGGAATAGAACTCGCCTTGGACGAAGAGACTCTGCGGCAAGAGATAGCTCTGACCCTACGGGAGAATCGCTATCCCGAGGTCAGCAATCTGGTTACACTCTACCTGTTTGCGCCTCGGGAGGAGAGGCCGGGAAGCCGGATGATCAGTTGTACGGAGACATTCGTGTATCCGGGCTATACGTTATGGCACTCCCGCCTCAGAGCCTGTACTCTTCCCTATGATTATCCATTTCCGGAGCATGAAACCGCTCTCTCACGCATTGCACACACCTTCGCTCAGGGCTATGCCCTCCGAACGGGATGTGACCTGGCACTGACCGAAAACGGATCGGGTGTGGTGACGGGTGCCGGCGAAAATCCCCTGTTTGCGGTATTCGACAACAGGGTCCTTACCACATCGATCGAAAATGGAGCAGCAGAGAGCCTATGGCGTCACCTTGGGATCCGCCTCTGCCAGGAAGCGGCATTGGAGGTCGAAGAATCGGTCCTCACGGAAGAGATGCTCAAACGTTGCGACGAACTGTTCTGCATGACACCCCAAGGCGTGGTCAGTCTGAAAGAGTGGAACGGCCGACTGGGATTCAACATCGTCGCCGAGAAAACGGGGGCCATTCTCGATCGGGCCGTCCGGGCCAAAGAGTTCGAATTCGGAATCCGTTAACAAACCCTCTACCGCAAGAAAGAGCCCTCATAGGTGGTTTTGTTGCCCTGTCCATCCGTCACCACGAGCGCAATGCGATGACGCGTACCGGACACAGGACAAGAGGAGTCGAAACGATGCATGATCCGGTGTCTCTTTGCGTCGTATTCGAAAAGCGCCCATCGCCCGTCGACCGTCGCCCGAAAGTCGGATACTCCCGAAAAATCGTCAGAAATCACAAACGAAAGAGTCGAACTCTTCCGCAAATCGGCTCCCGAACGGAAAGCCGGGACAATACGCGGAGGAACCGTATCGGCCACCACACAATAACTACCCAATTCGCGCACCGTAGCGGTCACCCATCCCTCTTTCCAGCGACCTCCCACACAGGAGAGTGTTCCCCGCGGAGAGACCCGTGCCAGGCAGGCTCCACGCCGAAGCGATACAGGCAATTCTGTGGCCCGTATACCTATGCTCACCGAACGATGCAGGGGAATGTCTGTAGACAACACCGTGCAAACCGGCGAATAGACCGGACGGGCTGAAAAAGTTTTCGTCTCGACCGTTTGTTCATAGAACACCGATTCGTAAAGTGATCGGGCGGGAATCGATATCCGGAATCCATCGCGATCGCTGGCGAACGGACGACTGCAATCCACCACACGGGCCGCCGTATCGGCAGGCAATCGTAACGGCTCCTCGACAGCACCCCGCCGGATGCGGAACGATAAACAGGAGAGATTGCCATTGTCGTCTTCGATACCGATCTCCACCCCGTGCAGCAGGGAATCGGTCAGAGCAATCACTCCCCGATTCCGTACCGTACGATAGGAAGGCAGAAAATTACCCGCCTGAAGCGCCAGACGATAAAACTCGTTGCGAGCGCCCCGTTGCAGAGGATAGACCGATACGGAATTGACATAACGCGTATTGGAGAAGAGAAAGCCGTCTTTGGCGAAATCGAACAACAGATCTCCATCCAGTTTCATGGTCACCCGATATGCCCCCATCGTATTGGCCGTACCGTTTTTCCGATCGGTGGTCTCTATGGCGAAATAGCCGCGTGCTCCCACCACCAAAGCCGAGGTGTCGACCGTCACATACTGTCCCGGAGCACTCTCCCGAAGCATAACGGCACGAGGTGCAGAATGAACGGGTACCCCTCGAAGCGTATCTACCGCAAACCAATAGAGTTTCACCAGACGGGGAGGCAAATCGTCCTTCACCGGAAACAGTCGCAGCGAAAGAGGGTTGATCGTCCGTTGGGAGGCTGTCTGACGAATCTCGAAATGAAGATGCGGTCCCATCGAAAATCCCGAATTACCCGAATAGGCGATTGTCTCTCCCCGGCGTACCGGGAAACGATCCGATTCGGGAAACAGATCGACCTTCCATCGCTCCTGACGACAGAGTTCCTCGTGCAGGTAGCGTTCGATTGCCGGCGTGAAACGGTCCAAATGGCCGTAGACGGTGGTCGTTCCGTTGGGATGAGCCACATACAGCGCCCGGCCGAAGCCGAACGGATTGAGCGTCACCCGGGCCACATATCCGTCGGCCGCCGCCAGGACAGGATGCCCCACCGTACCCCCGGTCTTAATGTCGATCCCCGAGTGGAGATGATTGGCCCTCACCTCGCCGAAATTGGCCGAAAGCAATTGTGGCATATCGAGCGGAAAACAATAGTATCCCGGAGAGGGAGTCGCCGCACGAATTCCGGAAAATCCGCAACATCCCCCCGTCAAACAGATAATGAACAGTATTCGTCTCCAAAAAATATGCTTCATCATACAAATCATTCTTCATTTACCAACTCCTCCACCATAGCGAGCACCGTGTCATACTCATACCCCAACGACAATCCGTAACGCATCAATTTACCCTTCATCTGAAAAGGCGTATCGGCTTTCAGACTTCGTTTCCGACGGATCATCGCCTCGCGCAAACGACCCTCCATGGCTTCTGTATCGATCTCCGACAAGGCCTCATCGATCACCTCCCGGGCGATCCTCTTGGCCGACAGGGCTGCCCGTATCTTGTAGACCCCCCATCCGCTCAAACGTATCTTTTCTCGTACGAAGGCAACGGCATAACGCTCGTCGTCAATAAAACGCTGATCGATCAACTTCTTCAGTATCTTCTCCTGTTCGGAGGCCTCTACCCCCCATCGTGTCATCAGGCGTCGCGCATCGCCGGACGACTTCTCGCTCTTGGCGCACAGATTCATCAACGATCGCAGAGCCTGTTCCGGCGTCTTGGTCCGCGGCCCCGGGGGTCTCTCCGCTCTTTTTATTCTCTCTTTTTGCATCGGATCATTCTGGGTTTATCATTCATGTCCCGACGGATCTCCACCTCCGTATAACCTTCATCGCCCAACAGTTGAGCCGTCTGAGAAGCCAATCCTTCGTAGATTTCGAAATAGAGAGAGCCACCTCTCTCCAATACACGCTGTCCTCGGCGAGCAATGGCCCGATAGAAAAGCAACGGATCCTGATCGGGCACAAACAATGCCTCCGAGGGTTCATAATCCCGGACATTCATGTACATGGCCGCCCGATCGGACATCGGTACATAGGGCGGATTCGATACGATAGTCTCCCAGCGCAAGCCATTCCTCCAAAAAGGATCCTCCCCGTCGAGGACATCTGCCCTGGCCATGTGGACCGTAGCTTCCAGTCGTTCGGCATTCTTCCTCACAAAAGCCAATGCCTCGGCAGAGAGATCCACCCCCCATACGTCGGCTCCCGCCAACTCCAGGGCCAATGTCACAGCAATGCATCCGCTACCGACTCCTATATCCAATATGCGGCCCGGAGGGAGAGTACGACTCTCCGTTACGATCCAACGTACCAACTCCTCCGTCTCCGGACGCGGGATCAACACCCCCTCGCCGACCTGAAACTCCCGGCCATAAAAAGGAGTCACTCCCAGCACATACTGTACGGGACGTCCGCCGGCCAGCTCGTCAATCATCCGCTCCACCGTCACAGCTTCATAACCGGGACGCCATGCCACCTCTGCCCGAGGATCCACAGCCATATCCAACCGAGAAAAGCCGCCCACCTGTTCACAAACCCGGCCGGCAATGGCTCGAGCCTCCTCTTTTCCATATAAAGGCAGAAGAGGCGTATAAACGGAAAAAAACAACCGATGTCGTGTAGTCTCACTCATACCCGACAAAGGTACCGATTTTTTACCGGTTTCCGGCGTACTATATACCCAAAAGTTATCTCCCGAAGACAATTTCTATTTCACAATTTTCCCAAATTTTTTTCTATCTTTACCGAGATTCCAAAATATGGACCAGGGAGAGAGTCTGTATATGATTCTCGGCATAAGGAGTCCGTATTCGAGGTTGAAATCACCCCTATACGGGCTATTTGTCGGGAATTGTTCGGGAGGGACAGGGATTCCCTATAAAGGATGCCATAAAAAAGTACCGCTCAGTACCCGGAATTCTCTCGTCATCTACGCCATATCTCTTCCGTGTCCGACTTAAAACAAAAACGCAATGAACGGATATGAAAGAATCAAGGCCGCTCTCGAAGGCCGAATGCCCGACCGTCGTCCGGTGATGCTGCACAATTTTCTGCAAGCTGCCGAAATGGCCGGAATCAACATGAAACAATACAGAGAGAGTCCCGAACTGGCCGCCAAATGTCTGATCGAATCGGTCGAACGATACAACCTGGACGGTGTGTTGTTCGACGTGGACACTGCCCTGCTGGCTTCGGCTATCGGAGTCAAGACCGATTATCCCATTGACGAACCGGCGCGTACTCACGATCCGATGCTCGAAAACCTCGCCGATGTGGATTCGCTTCAGGAGGTAGACATCTCGAAAAGCGTCCGTATCCAACACGCATTGGAGACGGTTCGTATCCTGAAAAACTATTTCAAAGACGAGGTGTATGTCCGCGGCAACTGCGATCAATCGCCATTTTCGTTGGCCACCATGGTACGTACACCGGCCAATTTCATGATGGATCTGATGCTCGACGAAGAGAATTCGGTGAAACTGCTCCGATACACCACCGGTATCACCAGACAGATGATCGGTTTGATGGCCTCCACGGGTGCCGACATGCTCTCCAACGGCGACAGTCCGGCCGGTCCGGATATGATTTCGCCCGAGATGTACCGGACATTCGCCCTGCCCTATGAAAAGATGGTATGCGACTATTCGCACGAATGCGGAAAGCCCTACCTGCTCCACATCTGCGGCAACACCAATCTCATTCTGGAGGATATGGCCACCATCGGGCTGGATGCCGTGGAGTTGGACTACAAAACCTCGATCGACAAGATCTATGAAGTCATGCACGACAAATGCACCCTCTTCGGCACGGTCGATCCGAGCGGCGTGATCACTTTCGGTACCCCGAAACAGGTGGAAGAGAAGACCATCGAGCTTCTGAAGAAATACGACGGCTGTCCGCGATTGGTAATCAACGCCGGCTGTGCCATCCCGAGGAATGCTCCCGATGAAAATGTAAAGAAATTCGTCGAAACCGCCCAAAAGTGGGCCTTATAAAATTTCATATATGGCAGCACAAAACAGATATACCGTACCCATTGTGATGATGATCCTTCTGTTCGGAATGATCGCTTTCGTCACGAATCTGGCGGCCCCACTGGGTGTCGTCATCAAGGAACAGTTCTATGCATCCAGTTTTCTGGGGATGCTCGGCAATTTTGCCAATTTCATCGCCTATGCGCTCATGGGGATTCCTGCCGGCAAACTGCTCAAACGAATCGGATATAAAAAGACCGCTCTGGCCGCCATTATGGTCGGTTTTGTCGGAGTGAGCGTACAATACCTGTCGGGCATAGCCGCCAGTTTCAGCATCTACCTGATCGGGGCATTCATCGCCGGATTCTCGATGTGCATGCTGAACACGGTGGTGAATCCCATGCTGAACACCTTGGGGGGAGGAGGCAAACGAGGCAATCAATTGATTCAAATCGGAGGAACATTCAGTTCGCTGATGGCCACATGCGTACCAATTTTGGTAGGCATGCTCGTAGGGGAAGTGACCAAAAACACCGCCATTTCAGACGTGAATCCCTTGCTGTTCATCGCCATGGGGACCTTTCTGTTGATCGGAATCGTCCTCTCGCTGGTGAAAATCCCCGAACCTCATATCGCGATCCAACAGGACAAAACAGAAAAAGAGAGCCACACCCCCTGGTCCTTCCGTCATTTCGTATTGGGAGCAATCGCCATTTTTATCAGCACAGGCATTGAAGTGGGAGTACCCGGTACGATGAACTTTTTCCTGGTCGACTCCGGACTTACGGCAGCTGTTGCGGGAACCGTGGTGGGAACCTATTACATTCTCATGCTTGTGGGACGTCTGCTGGGAGTCTCCATCGCAGCGAAATGCGGCAGCAAAACCATGCTTGGAGGAGTTTCCGTACTGGGTGTCGCACTGATTTTGCTGGCGATCGTATCCTCGCCCACTCACACGATTCACATGCCCGTATTCCAGACCTCCGAAGCGGGAATTCTGTTCGGCACACAACAAGTGCCGATCAATGCGCTCTATCTGGTACTGATCGGTCTGTGTACCTCGGTCATGTGGGGGGCGATTTTCAACCTGGCTGTCGAAGGACTGGGCAAATATGTCGCTCCCGCATCCGGCATATTCATGATGATGGTGTGCGGTGGAGGTATCCTGCCATTGCTTCAGAACGCACTGTCGGATCGGATAGGTTATCTGCCCAGCTACTGGATCGTATTCGTCGGATTGGTTTATCTGCTTTTCTATGCACTGTACGGAAGCAAAAATGTAAACAAAGACATTCCCGTAGAGTAACCTCTCCGAGAACAATCCCCTCTTCAGACAAAAAAGAGGCCGGGACACAATGTCCGGCCTCTTTTTGACTTTCAAAGGCAGATTCTCAGAATCGCCATCCCACTACAAACTCAAGGGCGCCATTAGTCACGGGAACCTCCGAAGACATACGCAACATATTGGTCAAGCCTATATTGTAACGTCCCTCGACAATCATCCCGAAATCGAAATCGTAAGCCAAACCCGTCAGGAAATCGGCATCATATCGATTGATGGCATCACGAATCGTAAATTTATCCCCACCATCTATATCCTCCTTACTGGTGACCAGATATCCGAATCGAGCACCCAATTGAAAATTGAGTCCGTCGGTCAGATAAAACTTAGCCACTACAGGCATGTAGATGTAGTCCAGATTGATTTTGGATTCAACGCCATTAAGATCGTGAAAACGATAGCCATTCATGGCGTAAAGCAAATCGGCCTCCACACTCAACCAGTCGTTGATCATACGATCGGCAAAGACACCGGCCACTACCCCGGCACGCATCTTGGCGCCTTCAACACCGTTAACCGTAGAGAAAGACGCACCAGCCTTGGGACCAAAGCCCCAAGGCTGCGCGTTGGCACAGAGGCCGATAAGGAATAATCCGGCGACGGACAGTAAAAATTTTTTCATAATTTCTTAAATTAAATGTTAGATACTTTCTTCCATTACATAATCGACGACCCATCCAGTCGCAAAAAAAATGCCAAATAAAAAAAACTTTTTTCGTCAGGAAATCGTACCTTTACCCTAAATACTAAACACCATGTACGATAAACTCTCTCGAGAAGAACTAAAAATCATCCGTGAGACCGCCGAACAAGGATCGTCTCAACCACCACGCAAAGGAGCTGCCCTGCGATCGGCTCTATGGCTGACCGGAGGATTGTGTATCATGGTATTTTTGGCATGGCTGTTACTGTGGCTGACCAGCCGGTGGACAGAATAAAGGCACTATCGGACCATGTGGTCGGAGACCCACCGGGTCAACTCCACAAATTGAGGAACGCCCAACTGCTCGGCTCGCGAAGAGAAAAACGGATGTTCTTCCCCGCCGAAATCACCGAATACGGCTCGCAACGAATTTCGCAACATCTTCCTTCGCTGACCGAACGAGGCCTTGACCACCTTCACGAACAGTTGTTCGTCACAATCGAGACTCATCACCCCATTGCGCCGAAGACGTATCACGGCACTCTTCACCTTGGGTGGCGGATTGAATACCCCTTCACTCACCGTAAACAGATAATCGATATGGTACCACGCCTGCAGCAATACGCTCAAAATGCCATAGTCCCTACTTCCGGGCGGTTCGGCGATCCGTACCGCCACTTCACGCTGGACCATTCCGACCGTTTCGGGAATCAGATCGCGACACTCGAGTATCTTGAAAAAAATCTGTGACGAAATGTTATACGGGAAATTCCCTATCACACGCAGGCCCTCCGGGAAAAGCTCCGGCAGATTCATCTGCAGAAAATCGCCCTCAATCAGACGAGGTGCCAAATCGGGATAGTGACAACGCAGATAGGCAACACTTTCCGTATCGATCTCGGCCGCATAAAGAACAATATCGTTACGCTGCAACAGAAATTGAGTAAGCACGCCCATTCCCGGCCCCACTTCGAGCACGGCGGAAGGTGCGTTTCCTTTTCCCTCCGGGGTACCCTCCGACAGGGAAAGACTGTCACAGATTCGGCGAGCGATATTCAAATCGGTCAAAAAGTGCTGACCGAGTTCTTTTTTGGCCCGTACAGCATCTCCCTTCCGAGAATCACGGCCACCGGCCACAACAACATCCTCTCCGACCGGTCTTTTTTCTCGTCCGACCGTCTTCCTCATGCGATAGTCTCTACCCACGATACTCTGTTAATTTCCCTGTTCGCAAATAAACTTGATGCGGACCAACCGAATCTCTTCTTCCGTGAAATCGCTGCCCAACTCTTCGAGAGCCTCGTCGAGCGAATCGCTCTGGGCATCCTCTTTGAAATAGAGATAAATCTCTTCGGCTTTGTCTTCGTCCATCGCCTCCGAGATATAGTAGTTGATATTGAGTTTGGTTCCCGAATTGACAATGGCCTCGATTTCGGTGAGCAGTTCATCGAATTCCAAATCACGAGCCCGGGCGATATCCTCGAAATCCATCTTTCGGTCGATACTTTGGATTATGAAGACCTTATTCCCGCTACGATTCACCACGCTCTTGACCACCATATCCTGCGGCCGGATGATCTCTTTCTCTTCGACATAGGCCTTGATGAGTTTGATGAAAGGTTCACCGAACTTTTTGGCCTTACCCACTCCCACCCCGCTGATATTCTGCATCTCCTCGAGGGTGATCGGATATTGAATCGACATGTCCTCCAACGACGGATCCTGGAATATCACAAACGGAGGCAAATCATGCTGTTTAGCCACTTTTTTACGAAGATCCTTAAGCATCGAGAAGAGTTCCTCATCGGCAGCCCCTCCTTTACCCGTAGGCAGAGCAGCCTCTTCCTCCTGTTCCTCCTCGTAGTCATGATCCAGCACGATCATCACCGAAAACGGATGTTCGATATACTCTTCACCCTTGGCATTGACCGAAAGCAACCCGTAATTTTCGATATTCTTGTCGATCAGCCCCAGAATCAGTCCCTGGCGAATGACAGCACCCCAGAAACGATCATTCTGATCGGCTCCGGCACCAAACCATTCGCTCTTATGATGTCCGTAGGACTTGATAAGAGCCGTATTACGTCCCACCAGCACATTGATCAGATAATCCATCTTGAACTTATCGCCGATGAATCGCAATACCTTCAGAGCCAACTGCATCTGTTCTTTCCCCTCTATACGAGGCTTGGGATGGGTACAGTTATCGCAACAACCGCAATTCTCTTCGGGATACTCCTCTCCGAAATAGTGCAACAGGGTCTTCCTTCGACAAATTGCCGACTCCACATAGGAGACCGTCTCCATGAGCAACAATTTCCCGATCTCCTGTTCGGCCACCGGTTTGCCCTGCATGAACTTCTCCAGTTTTTGAATATCCTTATAACTGTAAAAGGCAATACAATGGCCCTCTCCGCCGTCTCGTCCGGCCCGACCCGTCTCCTGATAGTACCCTTCGAGACTTTTGGGTATATCGTAATGGATCACATAGCGAACATCGGGCTTGTCGATTCCCATCCCGAAAGCAATGGTTGCCACGATCACCTCCACTTCCTCCATCAGAAACTTATCCTGATTCTGAGCACGTTGAGCCGCGTCCATCCCCGCATGATAGGCCAAAGCCCGAATATCGTTGGCCTGCAAAAGCTCGGTCAACTCCTCCACCTTCTTACGGCTGAGGCAATAGATGATCCCCGATTTACCCGGATTCTGCTTGATGTAACGGATGATCTCCTTTGCGGCATCGAACTTGGGCCGAATCTCATAATAAAGGTTCGGGCGATTGAACGACGACTTGAACACCGTGGCGTCGAGCATTCCCAGATTCTTTTGGATATCCATCTGTACCTTCGGAGTGGCCGTAGCCGTGAGGGCGATCAACGGCGCATGTCCGATATCATTGATAATAGGCCGAATACGACGATACTCCGGACGGAAGTCATGCCCCCATTCCGAAATACAGTGAGCCTCGTCGATGGCATAGAACGAAATCTTTATCTTGCGCAAAAAAGAGACATTATCCTCTTTCGTGAGCGATTCGGGAGCGAAATAGAGCAGCTTGGTCCGACCGGACGACACGTCATTACGCACCTTGGTGATCGCCGCCTTGTTGAGCGACGAATTAAGGAAGTGGGCAATCCCGTCGTCGGCACTGAACGTGCGCATGGCATCGACCTGATTCTTCATCAGAGCGATCAATGGCGATATGATAATAGCCACGCCATCCATCAGCAGGGCAGGCAACTGGTAACACAGCGATTTGCCTCCCCCTGTAGGCATGAGCACAAACGTATCGCGCCCCGACAATACATTCCGTATGACTGCTTCCTGATTCCCCTTGAACGATGAGAAACCGAAATACTCTTTCAGTTTATCGTGCAGTTGGGTATCTTCCTTTTGATTCATCTGTCCTTACTCCTGATATACAATATTTTTCAAACTAACGCAAAACACTTCATCACCTAAAGATATTCATTTTTTCCAAATTCTCACAATTTTGACAAAAAAAATAACAATACTTTCCTCGATCGCCCTCCCCAACTCTTCGCCATAAGAAAAATAAAAAAAGGCTCAAAAACGGCAATTCCGGTAAAAAATAGAGTTGTTCCTTTCCCTTTCGGGGTAAAAAGCCTATCTTTGCGAAGATTACTCACAACTTTCGAAGCTCAGATGAGGCTATACACAAAAGACCTGGTAAAACGATACAAGACACGAACCGTAGTCGATCACGTCTCCATAGAGGTGGAACAAGGCGAAATCGTAGGACTCCTTGGCCCCAACGGCGCCGGAAAAACCACCACGTTCTACATGATCGTAGGACTCATCAAACCCAATGAGGGCCATATTTTTCTGGAAGGAGACGGACAGATACTCGAACTGACCAAGGAACCGGTTTACCGACGTGCCCAAATGGGCGTGGGCTATCTGGCCCAGGAGGCATCCGTCTTCCGTCGCTTGAGCGTGGAAGACAATATCAAGGCCGTTCTGGAGATGACCGACTTCACGAAAGAGTATCAGAAAGAACGTCTCGAAAGCCTGATCGAAGAGTTCCGTCTGCAAAAAGTCCGCAAAAGCCTCGGCATACAGCTCTCCGGAGGCGAACGACGCCGAACCGAAATTGCCCGGGCCGTAGCCATCAACCCGAAATTCATTCTGTTGGACGAACCTTTCGCGGGCGTCGACCCGATCGCGGTCGAAGACATACAAAGCATCGTTGGTACGCTGAAAAATAAAAATATCGGGGTTATCATCACCGACCATAACGTACACGAAACCCTGGCCATCACCGACCGCACCTACCTGCTGTTCGAAGGGAAAATCCTGAAAGCGGGTTCGGCCGAAGACCTTGCCAACGACGAAACCGTCCGCAAGGTGTATCTCGGGAAAGATTTCCAACTCAGATAGCGCACGCCATGGAGAAAACCATCACCCCGGGGAGTGTCGCAGGAACCGTATTGGCTCCCTCGTCGAAAAGTTATGCCCAGCGAGCCCTGGCCGCCTCACTGCTGTGTGAGGGAGTGTCCGAACTGACCAACATGGAGTGGTGCGACGACACTCGTGCCGCCATGAAGATAGCCGAAAATCTCGGTGCTCGCATCACCCCTGTCGAAAATACCCGATGGGACTATTCAGTACAGGGCGGACTCCAATCCGGCATGTTATCTCCTCTGGCCGACCATCTGAATGTGGGCGAATCGGGCTTGGCCACACGGCTTTTCACTCCGATTGCAGCTCTGTGCGGACGCAAAATCACCCTCTCGGGCAAAGGATCTATTCTCTCGAGACCGGTGGGAATGATGGAAGAACCCTTACGCCAGTTGGGAGCAGAGATAAAGACGAAAAAAGGATTTCTGCCACTGACCGTACAAGGACCTCTCAAGGGAGGCGAGGTACGGGTAGACGGTTCCCTCAGTTCGCAGTTTCTCACGGGTCTGCTGATGGCACTGCCCCTGGCGAAAAACGACACCACCCTGCACGTAGAGGGACTCCGAAGCCGTCCATATATTGACATGACAATCGCCGTGGCCAAACATTTCGGCATCCGGATCGACCACAACAACTATGAAGAATTTTTCGTGGAGGGCGGACAATGCTATGAACCGACCCTCTACAACATAGAAGGCGACTGGAGCGGAGCCTCGTGTCTGCTGGTGGCGGGAGCCATCGCCGGCGAAGTGACCGTGGAAAATATGAACATGCTCTCGCTTCAGGCCGACGCAGCCATCATCAATGCACTGATCCATGCAGGTGCGGAAGTGATCTCCACCCCGCAAAGTGTAACCGTACACAGCAGGACACTTTCGGCCTTTGAATTCGACGCCACGGATTGCCCCGATCTTTTCCCTGCCCTGGTGGCATTGGCTTCGGCCTGTAAAGGTGTCAGTACAATAAAAGGGACCCGGAGACTCCTGCACAAAGAGAGCAATCGGGCCCAAACCCTGGCCGACGAGTTTTCGGAATTGGGTATCCGGGTCGATATTTCGGAAGAGAACACGATGCGCGTCGAAGGCGGCCCGATCACAGGAGGCATTACAGACAGTCACAACGACCATCGGATCGCCATGGCATTGGCCACGGCAGCTCTGAGAGCCGACCGGGCAGTGACCATCCGACACGCAGAAGCGGTCAACAAATCCTATCCCGATTTCTGGACCGACCTGGAAGCACTCAAAGGACTTTCGGGAAAGACAGCCATACAATCGAGGTAAACAGACATAAACAAAACAGACAATGAACAGTTTCGGACGTAAATACAGGGTTTCCATTTTCGGAGAGTCGCACGGGGGAGCCATCGGAGTCGTGCTGGACGGAGTACCGGCCGGCATACCTTTGTGTGAAGACGACTTCATGGCCGATCTGGCCCGTCGCAAGAGCGGTCAACGAGGCACTACCCCCCGCAAAGAGAGCGATCAACCGGTCATTCTGTCAGGCCTGTTCAACGAAAAAACTACAGGAGCCCCTCTGACAGTGGTTTTCGCCAATGAAAATACTCTCTCGGGCGACTATCGTAATCTGGTGACCCATCCGCGTCCTTCCCATGCGGATTGGGTGGCCCTGCAGAAATATCACGGATATGCCGATTACCGGGGCGGAGGGCACTTCTCGGGCAGACTCACCCTGGGACTGGTCGTGGCAGGAGTCGTAGCGAAAAAGATACTTAAAGAGATATCCATCTCCTCCCGCATTCTCGAAATCGGAGGATGTACCGATTCGGAACGCTGGCCGGACATTGTGGAGACCGCCATGAAGGAGACCGATTCGGTGGGAGGAATCATCGAATGCCGCGTAGAGAACGTCCCTGTAGGATTGGGCGAACCCTTTTTCGACTCGGCCGAAAGCATCATCAGCCACCTGCTCTTCTCCGTTCCGGCGATTAAGGGGGTTGAATTCGGCGACGGTTTTGCCTCGGCCCGTTTGCGTGGCTCCCAAAACAACGATCCGATTATTGCGCCCTCCGGTCAGACATCGACCAACCATGCAGGCGGTATTTGCGGAGGCATCACCAATGGCAATCCGCTCGTGGTACGCGTGGCTGTCAAACCCACGGCCAGCATCGCCTCACCTCAACAGACGCTCAATACGGCCACAGGCAAAGTGGAAGAATTACGGATCAAAGGCCGTCACGACGCATGCATCGCCCTGCGAGCTCCGGTGGTCATCGAATCGGCCGTAGCCATCGGACTTGCCGATCTGTGGCTACTGAATCGATAGCCTCTTTCAGAAACGAATATAAATAAAAAAAGCGCCTTTACAGGCGCTTTTTTTATCACGGCACATGTTCCATCGTCCGGAACATCCGGCCTATTTCACTTCGATTTGTTTCTCTTTCTTGACTTCGGGCATCTCGACCTTCTTCGGAATGTCGATGTTCAGCACACCATTCTCCATCTTGGCTTCGATCTTGTCGTGCTCGATGTTCTCGGGCAGGATCATCGTCTGTTGGAATTGCGAGTAAGAGAACTCACGACGCAGATATTTACCTTTCTTCTTGTCTTCGTTCTTCTCCTCTTTCTTCTCCATGGAGACAACCAGCTGATTATCCTCATTGATCTTCACCTTGAAATCCTCCTTGTTCATACCGGGAGCGGCAATCTCAATCTTATAATCTTTTTCGGTCTCGATGACGTTCACAGCCGGAGCCGTAGCATTTGTGCGAGTCATCCATTCGTTGTCCAGAAAATCATTGAAAATGTCAGGCAACCAACCTTGAGTTCTTCTAATAGGTAACATAACTAAATCCTCCTATATTTTAATTAAACATTTCTTATTTCCGGCGGCTCTTTCGAACCGCTTTCACAGGAGGAGAGTTCAAATTCTGTGCCATCTCGCTCATGAGCCCTTTTGACATTCCAAGATGACGAAGCGTCACGAAAACTGCTATTTTTGCAGATCACTACACGACATTTCAACAGTTGATTGTCAGATATTTACGACAAAATTTCAGTATTCACACACATTCACTTGGCATGAGTCTCTCCCACAGGGAATCCCACCAGGGTAAGCCCCCCCCATTGATTGACCTCCCACTGCCGATCGACCACCGTCTTTCCGTCTCGCTCCACCACCAAACGTGCCGGAAAAGGAGGCGAATCACGAATCACAGCCGAAACAGGAAATGTATTGGTAATGACATACAGGTATATCTCTATACGCTGGCAGGGTTCGGTAGTGATCTCAGCCCCCCTGTCGTTGGTATACCCCTCGGGAGCAGTCCGGTCGTCATCACCGTCATCCACCTCATACACCCGATCGATAAAATTACGATATCCGGTCAAATGTCCTTCGGCATCGAACTCCACCACAGTCATGAAAATATTGTAGCGCCACCACTGTTCGTAATCACACAAAAGCCGGACTCGATAAACGTATTTTCCCATAGAGATTATTTTCATTCAAATTGTCCTCAGATTGTCTTCTGCCCACCCATTCCCCACAGGCCGAAACCCATACCGCAGGAACCATTCAGCCGATAAAAGTAACGAAAACTTTGTAATTACAGTAATAATTTTTACCTTTGTGCTCTATTTTCGGACAGAAGTGGATATTTTGAAAAAATACATCATCCCCTACAAAGGGCTCAGTATTGGCAAACACCGTTTCGATTTCGAAGTGGACGACCGCTTTTTCGAAGCGTTCGAAAATTCCGAAATCAAACGAGGACATGCCCATGTGGGAGTTGTATTGACCAAAAACACCACTCTGCTGACGCTGAATGTGGAGATAGAGGGCGAGGTAATCGTAGCCTGCGACCGTTGTCTGGAAGATTGTTCGATTCCCGTACACTATAACGGCGAATTAATCGTTCGTTTCTCAGAAACCGAAGCGGAATACGACGGAGAGGTCTTGTGGCTCTCCCCGGCCGAAACGGAAGTGAACCTGGCTCAGTACATATACGAAAGCATTTGTCTGAGCCTGCCCTACCAGAGAGTCCATTCCACAGACGAAAACGGGATTCCGACCTGCGACCCGGATATGCTGGCCCGATTCAAAATCGTCACCCAAGACGAATTCGACCGAATCGAACGGCAGGCCGAAGAACACGCAGTTCCCAATCCCGCATTCGAAAAGTTGAAAGCGTTGAAAGACAAAATGGAATAGTAAACATGAAGTTAAACTTATAATATCATTTTCAACCATGGCACATCCTAAACACAAAGTCTCCTCAACTCGGAGAGATAAAAGAAGAACCCATTACAAGGCAGAAGTTCCTACGGTATCGGTCTGCTCCAACTGCGGTTCGGCCGTACTGTACCATCGCGTATGTCCCGAATGCGGTTTCTACCGCGGTAAACTGGCCGTAGAGAAAAAAGCAGAATAAAGTCAGGTCGCTCACCAAGCAACTCCAATATGCTGAAAATAGGAATAGATGCTATGGGCGGAGACTATGCTCCGTCGGCTGTCGTGAAGGGAGCCATCGCGGCTCATGCCGAACTCGACAGCGATAGTAAAATTATCCTGTTTGGCGACCAGACACAGATCGAACAGATCCTCCGTGAGGAAAATCTCCCCACGGACACTTTCGAAATAGTACCCACTACGCAGGTGATCGAAATGGGAGACCATCCGGCTCAGGCTTTCACCAAAAAACCGGATTCGAGCATTGCAGTCGGCTTCGGGCATCTGCTCCATAAAAAAATAGACGGATTTGCCAGCGCAGGAAGCACTGGCGCGATGATGGTCGGGTGTATGTACACAGTCAAACAGATTAGCGGTGTGATTCGTCCGGCCATATCGTCGACCATCCCGACAATCACAGGAATTCCGTCGCTACTGCTGGATGTGGGGCTGAATGTGGACTGCAAACCCGACGTATTACACCAATACGGAATCATCGGAAATATCTACGCAAAAAATGTATTGGGAATTCGGGAGCCTCGCGTGGCATTGCTCAATATCGGAGAAGAAAAAGAGAAGGGCAATCTCCAAACCAAGGCCACTTACGAAATGATGGCAGAATCCTCCGCATTCCATTTCGTGGGGAACATCGAAGCCAAACATCTTTTTACGGGAGACATAGCCGATGTAATCGTATGCGACGGTTTCGTGGGTAATACTATCCTCAAACAGGCTGAAGGTTTTTATGAAATAGCCAAGGCACAAGGCGTGCACGACAGTTTCATCGAACGACTCAATTACGAACGCGTAGGAGGTACTCCGGTACTGGGCATCAACGGTGCCGTCATTATCGGTCACGGATGTTCGAGTCCTTTGGCAATTAAAAACATGATTCTTCAGACCGAAAAGACCGTTAAGGCCGATTTGGTCAATAAATTACGAGAAACTTTCAATTAATGGGAAAAATTACAGCCGCCATCACCGGCGTCGGAGCATACCTGCCCGAATACATACTCGACAACTTTGAACTCAGTAAAATGGTCGATACCTCCGACGAGTGGATCATGACTCGTATCGGTATCAAAACCAGACATATTCTCAAAGGCGAGGGGTTAGGCACCTCCTATCTCGGCGAACGAGCCGTTCGGGATCTGCTCGAAAAAACCGGTGTCGATCCTCAGGACATCGACCTGCTGATCTGCGCTACGGTGACCCCCGACATGTTCTTCCCCTCGACAGCCAATCTGATCTGCTACAAGGCAGGACTGAAAAATGCCTTCGGATTCGATGTCTCGGCTGCATGCAGCGGTTTCCTTTTCGCACTCAACACAGGAGCCCAATTCATTATGAACGGGACCTATAAGAAGGTGATCATTGTGGGTGCCGACAAAATGTCGTCCATTATCGACTATGAAGACAGAACCACTTGTCCGATCTTCGGAGACGGTGCCGGCGCCGTATTGCTGGAGCCGAACACGGAAGGTCTCGGAATCCAGGATGCCATTCTGCATTCCGACGGAGGAGGTGCCAAACACCTGTATATGAAAGCAGGCGGTTCGGCCTACCCCTCTACGATCGAAACCGTCACCAACAAATGGCACTACGTACATCAGGAAGGACAAGCCGTATTTAAAGCCGCTGTCTCCAATATGGCAGACGTTTCGGTGGAACTCATGGAACGCAACCATCTGACTCCGGACGATATCCGTTTCCTGGTACCCCATCAAGCCAACCTGCGCATTATCGAGGCAACTGCTCATCGGATGGGTCTGCCCAAGGAAAAATGCATGATCAATATCGACAAATTCGGGAACACGACTGCGGGAACACTTCCGATCTGCCTATGGGACTACGAAAGTCGTCTGAAAAAAGGAGACAATCTGATTCTGGCCACTTTCGGCGGAGGATATACATGGGGATCCACGTTCTTGAAATGGGCGTATGACGGAGGCGATTTTTCCAAATAGACGGAATCTCTATTCCCGGGACGGCATTCCCGAACCGGAACCGAATAAAAAATAAACCTCGATCAGTTGATCGAGGTTTATTTTTTTCGCTAAGAGCAAGACAATTAAGCAAGCACCTTAATAATGCACTTTTTGATATGGCCCTGTCCTACCAGCGGAGCATGCGCATCTCCCGGGAAGAAAATAGCGAATTCACCCGGTTGCAAAGTGAAATAGGTCGAAGGCTTGTCGTCATAGAAAAGAATGTCCTTCTCTACCGACATCTCTCCCCGCGGCGAAGCACATACCTTACGGTCCTTCCAACCGAAACTCTCCTGGCCGGCCACTACAATCTGAATATCTATATATTTATCATGTACCTCCAGAGCAGCTTCTTCGGGGGTTTTCAGATCTCTTTCCACAACCGACATAAAGATCTCCTTACCGTCGATTTCATACTTACCCTCAGCCATCGCAGCGGGATCAATCGTTTTCAGATAGGCAAAAGCCTTGGCGAAACGGGGATTTAGCGTATTATAAAACTCTCCGTTCGATACAGCATCCAATATCATAATGATTCACATTAAAAGGTTAACTATCGCAAAGATTAAACAAAGTTACGAATTATTTTCCGAATCACATACCTGCCGAAGTCATTTGACCCCGCCATTTTGCCGTTTCACCCCCTAAAATTGGACGTTTCACGGATTTTTCGTAATTTGCGCATAATTTAATGTACTACCCTATCGACTACTTTTATTCTATGGTACGTAAATCCAAGATCACGGTATTGATCCTCATCCCCGTTATCGCTGTGGGAGCCATTTTGTTGCATAACTATTTCTCATCCCGTTCACCGGAGACACCCGATCCGGAACGCGCGGCAGCCGCCCAAACCAAAGAAAATAAAGGCAAAAGCAAAGGAAATCGCGTTGTTCCTGTTGTGGTTCATGTCGCCGATTTCATGCGGCTGGACGAGGGTATTCGCGCCGTAGGCACGCTACTTCCCAACGAAGAGGTGGATATCTCGAGCGAAATCGCAGGAAAAGTGGAAAAAATCACCTTTAAAGAGGGTACTCCAGTGAAAAAAGGCGATCTGTTGGTCAAAGTCAATGACGACGATCTGCAATCCCAATTGAAACGAGCCATTTTCCAACGTGATCTGCTCAAGGAAAAACTGGGCAGAAATCGCATTCTGCTCGAAAAGGATGCCATCAGTCGGGAGGCCTTCGACCAGATCGAAACCGACTACAACATGATCGAAGCCGACATTCAATTGCTCCAGGTGAAAATAGACAAAACCGAAATTCGTGCGCCATTCGACGGAGTGATCGGATTCCGATACATCAGTCTGGGAAGCTATCTGCAACCCAATACATTGATCGCACGACTGGTCGATTACTCCAAACTGAAAGTGGAATTTTCCATACCGGAGAAATATCACCACGCATCGCGGGTAGGCTCGCCCATCAGTTTCACGACCGAGGGAAACAAAACCATCAACCGGGCCATCATCTATGCCATAGACCCCAAAGTGGACGAAAAAACACGTACGGTCTCCATGCGCGCCCTGTTCGACAACAGTTCCATGCAACTGCTTCCGGGCATGTTCGCCAGTGTCACTACCGGCCAGAAAACAGGATCCACGCTCCAAATCCCTACCGAGGCAATCGTACCCGAAGCCGATCATAAAAAGGTTTGGATCGTGAAAAACAATCATGCCGTATCGGTTCCCGTGACAACCGGAGTTCGCGGAGAAACCATGGTAGAAATCACGAAAGGTCTGAACAAGGGCGACAGTGTGATTATTACCGGATTACTCCAGCTCAGAGACAATTCGCCCCTCCAGATCACTCATTAAATCAACCCTTCCCTAAAATAATCATATCCTAACCCAAACAACCTTATCATGAGTCTTGCCTCTGTCTGCATAAAACGCCCGGTACTGGCCACCGTACTCAATATCTTCGTACTGATTATCGGTTTTATCGGTTTCTCATTCCTCGGCGTGCGAGACTATCCCAGTGTCGATCCGCCGATCATCTCCGTGCGTACGACCTTCTCCGGAGCCAACGCAGATGTCATCGAAACTCAGATCACGGAACCTCTCGAAGCCTCTATCAACGGTATCCCCGGTATTCGGTCCATCTCCAGCGTAAGTTCCGACGGAACGAGTTACATCACCGTAGAGTTCAATATCGAGGTGGATCTGGAGACGGCCGCCAACGACGTCCGTAACAAAGTATCCGAAGCACAGCGCAAGCTGCCTGCAGACGTGGATCCTCCCGTCGTGACCAAAGCCGATGCGGATGCGGAACCTATTTATAGTGTCACGCTCGAAAGCGAAATCCGTTCGATCATTGACCTGAGCGAATATGCCGAAGTCAATTTCAAAGAACGTCTGCAAACCATTCCGGGCGTTTCATCGGTGGATGTACGTGGTTCACGCCGTATGTCCATCCGTTTGAAGATGGATCCCATGCTGTTGGCCGCTTACGGGCTGACCCCGATGGACGTACGCGATGCGGTCACCCGCGAAAACATAGAACTTCCCGCGGGTCGTATCGAGGGAGACAACACGGAACTCATTATCCGTACATTGGGGCGTCTGGAGACCATCGACGACTTCAATAACCTGATCATCTCTCAGGAAGGAGAACGTGTTGTGCGTTTTTCGGATGTGGGCGAGGCTATTATCGAAGCTCAAAATACCCGTTCGATCCTCAAGCGCAACGGTGTAACCATGGTGTCGTGTATGCTGATTCCCCAACCGGGAGCCAACTATATCACGATCGTCGACAATGCGATCAAAGGGATCGAACAGATCAAAAAAGACCTTCCGGAAGATATCGTAATTCGTACCGGTTTCGATAATACCAAATTTATCCGACAGTCGATCAACGAAGTACAACACACCATCATCGAGGCCTTCGTTCTGGTGGTGCTCATCATCTTCCTCTTCCTGAGAACATGGCGTACGACCTTGATTCCCGTACTGGCTATCCCCGTTTCACTGATCGGAGCCTTCTTCATCATGTACATCTGCGGCTTCTCGATCAATATCCTCACCTTGCTGGCCATCGTGCTGGCCATCGGCCTGGTGGTGGACGACGCAATCGTGGTGATGGAAAATATCTATTCGAAAATCGAACAAGGCATGTCGCCCGAAGAGGCCGGTATCAAGGGTACGCAAGAGATCTTCTTCGCCGTTATCTCCACGACAGTGGCATTGGTGGCCGTATTCTTCCCTATCGTCTTCCTGCAAGGTGTTACGGGTCGTCTGTTTCGGGAATTCAGTCTGGTAATCGCCGGAGCCGTGGTGATCTCCGCCTTTGTGGCCCTCACCTTCACCCCGATGATCACGGTAAAGATGCTCAGCGGCACCTCTACCCAAGGAAAACTCTACCGCATCACCGAACCATTCTTTACCTGGCTTACCGCATTCTATAAACGCTGTCTGCTCGGCTTCCTCAAACGTCGATGGATTGCGGTGGTTATCCTCGTGGTAACATTAGGAGTAGTAGGCTGGTTGTGGACGCAAATTCCCTCGGAAATGGCTCCGCTCGAAGACCGTTCGCAGCTGAAAGCCACGTCGACCGCACCGGAAGGCACCTCCTACGACTATATGCTGGCCTATACCGATCGGGTAACCGATACCATTAATAAATATGTTCCCGAACAAGACGGAGGTCACTTGGCTATGGTGGGTATGCGGAACACGGTCAACAGTTCCAACTTCACCATCATCCTCAAGGATGCCGACCAACGAGAACGTACCCAGCAGGAGATCGCAGCCGATCTGACGCCCCGTCTTACAAAGATGACCGGTGCCCGAACAATCGTTTCCCAACAACAGACCTTCGGTAATCAAAAAGGAGGTCTTCCGGTACAATACGTGCTGCAAGCCCAAAGCCTGGAAGCCATGCGCGAAGCCTTGCCACGATTCATGAACGAAGTTGCAGCCAGTCCCGTATTTTCGGTTTCGGATGTGAACCTGAAATTTACCAAACCGGAACTGACCGTCAGCATCAATCGTGACCGGGCAGCCACCATGGGCGTCACGGTACAGAATATCGCCGAAACACTTCAGTTGGCCATGAGCGAACAACGTATCGGCTATTATATCCGGAACGGGAAACAATACGAAATTCTCAGTATGTTCGATCGGCCGAGCCGAAGCAAACCGACCGATTTGGCCGGCATCTATGTGCGCAACAACAAAGGCGAATTGATTCAACTCGACAACTTCGTCACTCTGACCGAAAGCAGTACTCCCCCCAAACTTTATCACTACAATCGTTTTGTATCGGCCACCGTATCGGCCGATATGGTAAAGGGCAAAACATTGGGCGACGGATTGGAAGAGATGGATCGCATTGCGAAAAAGGTGCTCGACGATACATTCAGCACGACACTTAGCGGTAACTCGAAAGATTTCGTGGAGAGTTCCTCGAGTCTGATCTTTGCCTTCTCGCTGGCCTTGATTCTGATCTATCTGGTATTGGCCGCACAGTTCGAAAGTTTCCGAGATCCGCTCATCATTATGCTTACCGTACCGCTGGCCCTGATCGGAGCCTTGCTGTCGATGTATCTCTTCTCGCAGACGATGAACATCTTCAGCCAGATCGGCATCATCATGTTGATCGGACTGGTCACTAAAAACGGTATTCTGATCGTCGAATTCGCCAACCAACGCAAAGGCCACGGACTGTCGGTACACGACGCCATCACGGATGCAGCCGTATCCCGTCTGCGACCGATTCTGATGACCTCTTTGGCCACCATTCTGGGTATCCTCCCGATGGCCATCTCCACAGGTGCCGGTTCGGAAAGCCGTATCGCTATGGGTATTACGGTCGTAGGCGGCATGTTCTGTGCCACGTTCCTTACGCTGTTTGTCATTCCCGCTATTTACAGTTATCTCAGCCACCCCAACAAATCGGAAAAATAATCATGATTCGCAATACAATACTCCCCCCCCTGGTCCTGTTGATTTTTGCCATTCTTCCCGTACGGGCAGAAAATCCGGTTCCTCAGACAAGCCTGCCTCTCACACTGAACGACTTGTTGCAGTATATGCAACCCGAAGCGCCATCACCCGATACGAAAATGCTGTCGCTGGAAGAGTGTCTGAAAGAGGCAATCGAAAGGAATTACTCGATCAAAATCGCCCGGAATGAGCAGGAGATCGCCCAAAACAACCATACGGCAGCCCCCTTTCTGCCTGTACTCTCGGCCGAACTCGACCAAAGTCAGGAACGTCTCTCCAATCGCGACGTCTACCGGGGAGATGAACCTACTGTCAAACAGGATTACATCGCCAATACCTACTCGGCCGACCTGTCGCTCGACTGGCGTCTGTTCGATGGCATGTCGATGTTCGCCACCTATGATACCCAAAAGGAGCTGCTCAAGGCAGGAGAACTCAATCTGCGAGGCAATATCGAACGCCTCGTATCGGACATTTCGGAACAATACTATTACATCGTCACCGAACAGAATCGGCTGGAAGCGGCCAAACTCTATCTGGCTATTTCGACCCTACGTTACAACCAGGCACTCGAAAAATACAATCTGGGGAGCATCTCCGGGCTGGAAAAAACACAAGCAAAAATCGACCTGAATGCCGACAGTTCAAAACTGGTCCTCCAGCAGGAGATCATTCGAAACGCCTACATCATGCTCTACGAGATGATGAATATCGACCTAAAAACCAAAGCCCAGTTGTGCGATACGATCACTCCGAACGGCCAGCTCTCTCTGGAAGAGCTACGTACAGAGGCTATGGATCACAATACTTCGATTCTATTGGCCCGTTCCGGACAAAAAATCTCGGAACTCGATCTGAAGATTGCCCGTTCGTCACGCTACCCCACACTCGACTTTACAGCCGCCTACCGGTTCGATCACAGTGCCAACGGCAACCTGGCCCCCCGATTCAGTCAACTACATGGAGCCACTTGGGGATTTACAGCTTCGATCAAACTCTTCGATCGTCTGGAGACCAACCGTAAAATCAAAAACGCCAAACTCGAACTCGACAACAGCGAACTGTCGCTCCAACAGACCCAACTCGGCGTCACGAGCGAAATTTCCCGACTGTTCAACACCTACCGTAAAAACTTCATGATGATCGGTTTCGAACAGGAGTCGGCTGATGCCGCATTGGAAAACCTCGACGCAGCCATGGAGATGTATCGTCTGGGAACCATGTCAGGAGTCGAATTCAGGGAGATCCAACGCAGCTATCTGCAAGCGGTGGAACGTAAACTGGACGCTATTTACCAAGCCAAAGTTTCTGAGATCAATCTGCTGTATCTTTCCGGACGGATTTTGTAAAAAGATTATTTCCGACCGGATTTTATTTCGGGTAATTTCAGCCGTACCAGCACCGGATTATGATCCGATTGATCGGATGAGAGTGTAGCATAGCTGAGAGTTTCGATCTCCGGAGAGTGAAGGACATAATCGATCCTAAAGAGATTAAAGAATCCCCGATAAGTATTGGTCATACCGTGTCCCTTTTCGTTGAATGCATCCGAAAGCTCTCCCCGTATCGTATGATAGACATAAGACATGGGGGTATCGTTGAAATCTCCGCACACGATCACCGGATAAGGACTGGAGGAGATCATCGGGGCCAATGAATCGGCTTGCTGGGCTCTTATCTTATAATTCTGCCGCAATTTACGAACAATATTGCGCATCCGTTCTTTTTTCTCCTCATGATTACTCTGTATAAACTCCGGCGTAGTGATGAAATCCCGATCCGAAGAGTTGATCGACGTGGTTTGGAGGTGGTTGTTGAACAGGCGCAATGTGTCTCCCTTCTCGATCACCACATCGGCCCAAAGTGCAGAATTGGTCGAATTCTCAAAATCCACATGTCCCGACCGAATCAAGGGATAACGGCTGTATATGGCCAACCCCCAACCATGTCCCGGAGTAGCCGATACCCGATAGTTGATCACACGATAAGGGAGTGCGGCCAACAGACTGTCGATCTCACGGGAAGGAGCTTTCGGAGTGGACTGATACTCCTGAATAAAAAGCAGATCGGGCGATAAAGAGTCGATAAAAGAGACTGTTTTCCGCATTGTGGAGACACGAAGCGGATCTCCCTTGCTCAAAAAACCCATCACATTATAACTGACCACCGTCAGCGAACGCTCGGCAACAGGTTTCACATAATGCTTACTGAGTACAGGACGGAAAAAGGAGGAAATCCCCCCTATCCCAATCAGCAACACCACCAGCGGCACAAAAGCATACACCCTCCACCGAAGTACCCAATAGAGCAGCAACGCCACATTCACTATATAGAAAATCGGAGCAGCCAACCCCATAAAGGCAAACACCCATCCGTCGTTGGGATTGATATAGCGAGCCATATAGGCCAAAAGAAGCAATACGGCACCCACAACCGTAACGATCAGCAGGACATAATCCAACAGATTCATCCCCCGTCTCCGCACACGGGACTTATGATCGGTTCTTCGGTACTCTCCGTACACCTCTTTTTTCATCGTACACCACCTTTCCAAACCAGACTATCGACTCTCTCTCCGACACGCAATCCGTCAATAGAAGATCACTCTTTTGTATTTCCACCATCTCAGCAACAGATACCCCCACAGCATACCTCCCACGTGGGCAAAATGAGCCACATTCCCTCCCGAATTGGAGATACCCAAAAACAGTTCGATCACGCCGTATCCGATCACAAAATACTTGGCTTTGATCGGAATCGGAGGGATCATCAACATGATAATACTGTTTGGATGCATCATTCCGAAAGCCAGCAACACACCGAATACGGCCCCCGATGCACCTACCGTAACCACATTGACCCGGCTCACCAATGCACGCACCAAATCGGGCTGTGCACCATACTCGGCAATCAATCCATGAATCCGGGAGACTTCGATCCAACTCACTCCCAGATGCAACAGCGCAGCACCGATACCCGTTGCCATATAATAGATCAAGAATCGCTTGCCGCCCAGATCATATTCCAGCACCCGTCCGAACATCCACAATGCGAACATATTCATGAACAGATGCGGGAAATTGGCATGCAAAAACATATGGGTCACCAACTGATAGAGTCTGAAGTTATTGCTCTCCCAGAAGTAAAGTCCCAATTTTTGTTCGATCATCCAACCGATATCTCCAGGCAACAAAGCCGTTGCCATAAAGAAAAGGCAGTTGATGATAATCAGATTCAGTACCACAGGTGGGGTTGAAAAATATCCGCTCGATCTGAACATAATGGATTCTTATTTAAATCTTTTCTTAATTTCACTTTCCTGGAACACCGTCATCACGGGTCGTCCCGAGGGGGTATAACAACTATTGCCACACGCAGCCAATGCCGAAAGCAGACCCTCCAACTCCTCCTGACCGAGATTTCTGGAGAAGGCCGAAGCTCCGTTACGCGACATGATCGAAGCCAATCGCACACGACGCAGCTCTCCGGGCGAACGGGTCTCCTCACGCAAGCCATCGAGCAGATCAAAGAGCAACTCCTCCACTGCCGAAGAGACAAAATCGGCAGGGATACCGGTCACCTCCACCCAATATTCATCCTCTCCGAACTCCAGATCGAATCCGAATGCACTCAGATCATCCCTAAAAAGTTTCATCAGATTGTAGTCGTCGATCGAAAGGGGAATCCGTTCCGGAAACAGCAACTGTTGACTGGCGCTGTTTCCACTGCCCAGCATCATCATATAGCGGTCATAAAGCACCGCCTCGTAGGCCCGTCGTATATCGACCACTACCACGTTTTCAGCCATCGTTGTGACGACATAACTCTGTCCCAGACGAATCACCGGACCGAAAGCACTGCCGCTTTCGATCTCCAACAACCCCTGTTCCGCCTCATCGCCCGAGATAAACTCCATCAACTGCGGATCCGTCTCTGTCTCCGCATCGGCATCCGAAACGGGATACATCTCTTCCGAAACAGCAATATCTTCCCGGATTTTACTCTCCGGAGCGGTTACCGGTCGCGAAACAGCCGAAGAATGCCCCTCTTTTCGGAGCTGTCCGATCTCCGACTGCGAGCCGTAGTCCTCATTGAAGGGGTTGAAATCCGGATTGGGCACCACCTCGGGCGATCGGACCGGCATTCCCTTACGATAAACCGGAATCTCCACCGAGGTATCGACATCGAAATCCATC
The DNA here is from genome assembly GCA_944326945.1 of uncultured Rikenellaceae bacterium. Lineage (GTDB taxonomy): Bacteria > Bacteroidota > Bacteroidia > Bacteroidales > Rikenellaceae > Gallalistipes. The sequence goes on along the minus strand of CALVFY010000010.1, from coordinate 7,997 downwards.
ATCGGGACCATACCCAACTTGCCGAGACTTTCACGCACAGCAGCATTAATAATTTGCCAAACGGCATTATTGTCGTCGAACTTAATCTCTATCTTCTGAGGATGAACATTCACATCGATTCTCTCCGGATCGATCTTCAGATAGAGAAAATAAGAAGGTTGGGTCCCGGCAGGAATCAAATTTTCATAAGCCTGTAAAATGGCCTTATGGAAATAGGCACTTTTGAAATAGCGTCCATTGACGAAGAGGAATTGATCCCGGTTGGTCTGTTTGCTGGCCGAAGGACGTCCCACGAAACCCGAAATCTGCACGATCGACGTATCGGCCCCCACCTCCAGCAGATTGTTCGCAATGTGTTTACCGATCACACCCACGATCCGTTGGCGGAACGAGGCCGACGGCAGATTATAGAGTGGAGCATCGTTGTTATAAAGTTGGAATGCAATCTCCGGATGGCAAAGCACCACGCGCTGAAACTCTGCCGTGATATGGCGCGCTTCGGTGGCACTTTTATCCAAAAAACGTCGCCGGGCTGGCACATTATAGAACAGATTCCGCACCACAAACTGCGTTCCCGGAGGGCAACTGACCACTTGTTGGCTTCTAAATGCTCCTCCAGCAATCTCTATCTGCGTACCCAATTCATCCTCATGCTGCCGCGTACGCAACTGAACCTCGGCCACCGCAGCGATCGAAGCCAACGCCTCTCCCCTGAATCCGAATGTGGTGAGCGTATAGATATCGTCCACACGAGAAATCTTGCTGGTAGCATGACGGTCAAAGGCCAATCGGGCATCGATAGGCGACATTCCACACCCATCATCCACCACCTGTATCAACTCCTTACCGCCATCTCTGAAATTGACAGTCACATTATGAGCCCCGGCATCCACAGCATTCTCCATCATCTCCTTCACCACGGAGGCAGGACGATTGACCACTTCACCGGCAGCGATCTGATTGGAAACGGAATCGGGCAGTAGTCTGATACGGTCTGACATGGATCAAAAGATAGGAATTATGCAGTCACAAGGATCCAAATCAAAATAGCAGCCAACATGATCAGCGCCGCAATCGAACGGATCATCTTACGTTGACTGACCTTTTCGTGCTGGGACAAAGAATTTTGTCGGAAACCTCTTTGGATATACTGTCCCGGTTTATACTCCTTGGAAGCGCCGGCCATTGGCGACTCGGCATCTTCACCCAACAACTCTTTTCTCCGCTGTTCCCGAGCCTCTTGTTGAGGATCGTAATGCAACGGTCGGTATTCAAATTGACGCGGTTTGCGTCGGAATGCTCCAAAACCTAACATATTTTTTCGTCTTTCGTTACAAATATACGAATATTTACCGATGTTTCACGCATAGTCCGGATAACAAAAACCGTTCCCGCCTCTAAAAGGAGACAGGAACGGCGGCAAATGATCGGAATTTCTACCGGAAGAAGCTACGCATCCGGTCGAAAATATTCTGTTTGGAAGTGCTCTCGGCACTGCGAAAACTCGGACTCTGAGCCAATTGCTCCACCAATCGTTTCTCATCGGCAGAGAGTTTGGCAGGCACAGCCACATCGATCACCACCAAGATATCACCTCGTCCGTATCCATTCACATCGGGCAATCCTTTTCCCTTCAATCTCAACACCTTACCGGCCTGCGTACCGGGATCGATCTTGATCTTCACACGGGAATCTACCGTAGGCACCTCCACGGCCCCCCCCAGCAAAGCTGTCGGTACCGTAATATTCAAGTTATAAATCAGGTCATTACCGTCTCGTACGAAATCAGGATCTTTCTCCTCTTCGATCAATACCAGCAGATCGCCATTCACTCCGCCATGATGAGCAGCATTGCCTTTTCCACTCACCGACAATTGCATACCTTCACCCACACCGGCCGGGATCTTGATCTCGATCACGTCTTCCCCCTTGACAGTCCCGTCGCCGTGACACTTCGGGCAGGGATCAGTCACCACCTTACCCTCTCCGTGACACGTAGGACAGGTCTGCGTACTCTGCGTACGTCCGAAAAACGTATTGACCACCTGTGTCACATATCCCGCTCCGTTACACGTAGGACAAGTCTTGAATGCACCGCTGTCTTTGGCTCCGGTTCCGCCGCAACGGTCGCACTGATTCAGTTTGTTGATTTTCAATTTTTTGGTTGTCCCATTGGCGATCTCCTTCAAAGTCAGTTTCACTTTGATCCGCAAATCAGACCCCCGATTTACACGTTGCTGGCCACCGCCAAATCCGCCGAAACCACCCGAAAAACCTCCTCCGGAGAAATGGCCTCCGAAAATATCTCCGAACTGGCTGAAAATATCTTCCATCGAAAAACCGCCGAATCCGCCAGTGCCGCCGCCAAAGCCACCGGCACCACTCATTCCGGCATGGCCGAATTGGTCGTAACGAGCCTTTTTATCGGGATTGCTCAACACGTCATACGCCTCGGCCGCCTCTTTAAATTTCTCTTCGGCCTCTTTATCTCCCGGGTTTTTGTCTGGGTGATATTTAATGGCGGCCTTACGATATGCCTTTTTGATCTCGTCGGCACTCGCATCCCGGGAAACGCCCAATACCTCGTAGTAATCTCTTTTTTCTGCCATAGTACTACTCTCCTACCACCACTTTCGCGTAACGAACCACTTTATCTTTGAGTTTATACCCCTTCTGCACCACATCAATGATCTTACCCTTCTTGGCCTCCTCCTGCACGGGTATTTTAGCCACGGCTTCGTGCAGATCGGTATCCAGCGGGAGTCCGATGGCCTCGATCTCCGACACACCTCTACTCTTCAAGGTACCATCGAGTTTCTGAGCGATCAAGCGCACACCCTCGCGTAACGACTCCACATCCTTTGCATTCTCTACGGCCAACAGCGCACGGTCCAAATCGTCCACAATACCCAAAATCGATTTGATGACATCCTCACCACCGGCAGCGATCAGATCCATCTTCTCCTTCAGCGTACGTTTACGGTAGTTGTCGAACTCCGCCGACAGACGCAAATACTTATCTTTCCACTGAGCAGCTTCGGCGAGGGCAGCTGCCACCTCACCACTCTCGGAGGCATTCTCTGCCACGGATGCCGATTTGTCACCGGAATTCACCGCATCGTCTGCCAGATTGACACCCTTCCCCTCTTCCTGAGCAGAGGCAGTCTCTGTTTTCTCAGAGTTTCTCTTATCAGCAACATTCTGATTATCAAAACCCTTACTTTTCATTTTCTCTTTGTTTTTATCTTTTGCCATAACGCTTGATTTTTCTCAGACAAAGGTATCGAACAAATAATATACCAAGCAAGAAACGGCACAAAGTAAAGCATTTTTAGCCGGGATTCAAAAACGTAAGGACCGGATTCTTTTCTCCCAAAGAATTAATATTCACGTAACACAAACATAAATATTACTTCGTCTCCGCTTTACATTCGGGAAACATACCCCCTCTAATTTTGCCGTTGAAAACAGAAACCAAACGTTAAAATTACATGATAATAACAGGACGCCACTACTACCTTACGATCCTTTTCATTCTTGCACTCACCCTCTCGCTCGGTGCCCAACCCCGCCCCAGTCTCATTCGGGGATGCATCACCAATGCACAGACCAAAGAACCGATCATCGGTGCCAGTGTCATCATCGAGGGGACTTCCCGGGGAGTATCCTCCAACGAAAAAGGAGAGTTCCGATTGACCGATCTGGCTCCCGGCACCTACCGGATCCGTATCTCGATGCTCACCTATAAACCGTTTCTCTCCGAACCGCTCGTACTGAAAAAAGGTCAGGAATTGGTCTTGGATGTGGCCCTCAACGAGCAGGTCAGCGAACTGGAAAACGTAGTGGTCGTAATCTCGCGGCCCGTGGGAACCGATGCAGGACTCATCTCCCAGATCCGGGAAGCCTCTCTGGTGGCCAGCGGCGTATCGGCCCAGCACATCGCCCGTACACAAGATAAGGATGCCTCGGAAATCGTGCGCCGTATTCCGGGAATCTCGATCATCGACAACAAATTCATCATCGTCCGCGGTCTGGCCCAACGCTACAACAATACCTGGATCAACGGCGCTGCCGTACCCAGTTCGGAAGCCGATACCCGGGCCTTCTCGTTCGACATCATTCCCTCCTCGCAGATCGAAAACGTAATGATTGTCAAGTCGCCCGTAGCGGAAGTCCCGGCCGATTTTGCCGGCGGATTTGTACAATTGCGCACCAAGATCGTTCCGGAAAAGAACTCGATCTCGATCAGCTACGGAACCGGAATCAATACGGCCACACATTTCAAAGATTTCAAATACATAAAAGGCAGCGGCACCGACTTTCTGGGTTGGGACAACGGAATGCGCAGTTTCAACGGTCCCGACAGCCGGATCGACAACAGCGATGCCGCCCTGGTAGACCGGATCACCCGCGAGGGATTCAACAACGATTGGCGGGTCCGCACCCGGAATCCCCTCTGGGATCAGAAACTGAACATAGCCGTCAACCGTTTCTATCGCACCCGTAAGGAAGATAAAATCGGCCTTCTTTTCTCGGTCAACTACTCCAACTCGAACAAAAGCCTGCTCGATATGGAGAACAACCAGTACGGGGTCTACAACTACCGGGAAGACAAGCCCCAGGCCAATTTCAAGTACACCGACGACCAGTACACCAACGATGTGAAACTGGGAGCCATGCTCAACGTCTCGTGGGTACCCAAACCCCAGGGAGAGACCTCCAGCAAGTACGAGTTCCGCAACATTTTCAACCAGTTGGGCGTATCGCGCTACACCACCCGCGAGGGATGGCGCAACGTAAGCGGCTACTACGAGCAACAACAGGATGAATACCTCTACGCAAGCCGTACGGCCTACACCGGACAATTCGCCGGTGAACACCAGATGACACGTATGAAAGTGGATTGGAATGCAGCCTACTCCTACTCGAACCGTAACCAGCCCGATCGTCGCATCATCGAACGGGAAAAGAACCCTGAGAACGAAATCTACGAATACTCGATCGACCAGGGCAGCGTATCGCGTTACTTCACCTCCCTGCACGAACATCTCGTCTCGGCCGGAACCAACCTCCACTACACGCTCAACCCCTCGGCGAACAAACCGGCCGAACTGCGGGCCGGTCTCTACGGCGAATACAAAACCCGCCGATACGATACCCGCGATTTCATCTATAAATGGGACAACTCTAACAACGATCTTCCGGACGGATTCACCTCTCTGCCGACCGACCAAATCTTCTCTCCGGAACACCTCGGCACCGGGAAACTGACCATCCAGGACAATACCGACAATACGGACAACTACTCGGCCGACAACTATCTGATGGCCGCCTATGCCGCCGTGAACCTGCCGATAGGCCGTTTCAACCTCTATGGAGGAGTCCGTTTCGAACGTTTCGTCACCTCGCTCACCAGCTATACCCAAACGAGCGGCAACCGTACGCGTACCTACGATTACGACTATACCAACCTCTTCCCTTCGGCCAACTTCACCTACGACCTGACAAAAAAATCGCTGTTGCGACTCGCCTACGGCATGAGCGTCAACCGACCGGAATTCCGCGAACTTTCGCCCTCCACCTACTACGATTTCGATATGTTCAGCACGATCACCGGTAATCCGGAGCTGAAACAGGCTACGATCCACAACATAGACCTCCGCTACGAACTCTATCCCGGCGCAGGGGAGACGGTCTCTCTGTCGCTCTTCTACAAACGGTTTCAGAATCCGATCGAATGGATCTACGTCGATGCGGGCGGTTCCTATCAGTTCTCGTTCGAAAACGCTCTCTCGGCCGACAACTATGGCGTAGAGATAGATATCCGCAAAGACCTTTCATTCATAGGCATGAAAAACTTCACACTCTCGCTCAATGCCGCCTGGATCGAAAGCAATGTCCACTTCAGCGAAGAGAGTCTGGAACACGATCGCCCGATGCAGGGCCAATCGCCCTATCTGATCAACGCCGGTGTGTTCTATCAAAATCCGAAACTGGGCCTGAGTATAGGAGCACTCTACAACCGGATCGGAAAACGGATCGTAGGAATCGGCCGGGTCAGCACCTCGAGTGGCGACAATTTCAACAACAACATTCCCGACATGTACGAGATGCCTCGCGATGCGGTAGACCTCACGTTCGGTATCCGTCTGAGCAAAACCTTCGAGCTGAAAGGCTATGCCCGCGACTTGCTTTGCCAAAGAGTGATTTTCGCCCAATACCCCGAATTTAAAGACGAATCGGGCCAGGTACACGAACGGCGTCAGATCACCAAGAGTTACAATCCCGGACGCAGTTTCTCACTCTCGCTCACAGCAACTTTCTAAAGGAACATATATAGAAAACAACCAACTTTTTTAAAAAATCAAACGATGAAAAAGTATCTGATTTTAGTGGCAGCAGCCTGCGCGATGATCATTTCCGGCTGCTCAGACAACAATGGAAATGACGACGGAGGAGATCCCAGCACCGGCGAAACCGGACTGGTTTTCACCGAAAACGGCATAAACTATATCGGTAATGGAGATAAACATTTTCCGGCTCCGACAGGCGACTACAAGCTGGATGCTTCTAAAAAATATGTACTGCGCGGCTGGGTTTACATCCAGAGCGGATCGAAAATCACCATTCCTGCCGGCACGATCATCAAAGGCGACAAAGAAACCATGGCTTCGTTGATCATCGAACCGGGGGCCCAGATCATTGCCCAGGGTACGAGTACCGCACCGATCGTCTTCACTTCGAACCAACCGGCCGGACAACGCAAACCGGGCGACTGGGGAGGACTGATCATCTGCGGTAACGGTATCAACAACAAAACCAGCCAACAGATCGAAGGGGGTCCCCGCACCACCCACGGAGGCAACAAGGAGGACGACAATTCGGGTATCCTGAGCTATGTCCGCGTAGAGTTTGCGGGCTATCCGTTCGAGACCGACAAGGAGATCAACGGAATCACGTTCGGTTCGGTAGGCAGCGGCACTCAGGTAGATCACATACAGGTCTCCTACTCCAATGACGACTCGTTCGAATGGTTCGGCGGATCGGTCAACTGCAAATATTTGGTGGCCTACCACGGCTGGGACGACGACTTCGACACAGACAACGGATTCCGGGGCCGCATGCAGTTCCTGTTGAGCGTACGCAATCCGAAACTGGCCGACACCTCCTATTCAAACGGCTTCGAATCGGACAACAACGCCGATGCCAGCACCGAAGAACCCTTCACACAGGCCGCTTTCTGCAATGTTTCCCTGATCGGCCCCGTAGGTCAGGACGATAATTTCGTGAACCTCAGCGGCACCGGCAACTACATCGACGGCGGGACCTATAATCCCAATAACGGTTCCAAGCTGGGTCAATTCCAAAGCGGAGTACAGATTCGACGCAATTCCCACATCACCCTGGCCAATTCGGTGGTATCGGGCTGGCCTGTAGGTCTGATCATCGAAAACGACAAGGGTTCGGCCACACAGACCTATGCTTCGTCGAACAACTCGGTAGAAAATGTCTTCTTCGGCGGTTTCGACACCGAAGCCACCAGCTACGACAACACGAAAGACGCCGCTTGTATTCTGGGCAGCGACGTAAACAAAAATTTCACCGACCGCTACTCCGACAATGCAGGAACCTCCTACGACGACAGCAAACCCTACTCTTTCTCCCACTCCTATGTAGTAGAAGCTCTTCGCAACAACACGGTGAAAGAGACCATCGCCGAATTGGGCTTGGGCGTACTTTCGGGCACGAACCTTACGGTAGCCGTAGCCCCCGACGGAACAAGCATTCTGAAAAACAATGCACTTACCGTACCGGAGGGATTCGACACCCAAGGTAACGGTTATGCCGGAGCTTTTGCCAGCACATCGGAAGCTGACAACTGGATGGCCGGTTGGACGGAATTCGACCCCCAGAACAAAGTCTACTAAACATCCCTTTCAGGGACTCCCCACACTCGGAAGATCACTGAAAAACCTTTTACTTTTCCCCCAGAGGAC
>CALVFY010000009.1 GCA_944326945.1 uncultured Rikenellaceae bacterium | reverse complement strand
CTGTCTTTCGAATAGATAAACCCACAAACGCCATTCCTGCCATCAGAGACACCGCCCGCAAAATCACTTCCTCCGGCACCTCCCTCGCCCCACATGGGAGCAGGCATCTTACGCGTATCCTCGATCACCGTGGTACCCGGAATCCGTTTCCAATTCCAACCGGCCATGATCGGCGTATATTCGTCGCCGTGCACTTTGATATAATTGGCTCCGTCACCCGTATGATAATTATCAAGACCCTCACCGTTACCGGCTTCATTGCCGACAGTCCGGGTCGAAGTCATTCGCGACACGATCATGGCACCCTTCGGACGATGTACCATATAGTCCATCCGCCAGAACATCTTGTTCCCATTGAGTTCCCGACCGCCTTTCATCATGGCAACCATCCCCTCCAGAGCCTCTTTCCGAGGAGTTCCGAGTGCAGCCAGACGCTGGGTCAACGTCACAAACGAGGGCCCCGTATTGGCACGAAGCAATCCCCGCCCACAAAGATTGATATCCATCTCATTTTTATACCAGCTCCAGGCAACACCCTCCAGGAAAAGTTCTTCGAACATGTTCACCTTCTCGGGAGCCAGTTCAAAGGAAGTTCCCGCCACAAACTCCATGAAATAGAGCACCCCGTCGATATACTCCCTACCGTAGGTTCCCAAATAAAGTTGACGCCCGCTGCCATTGTGCTGAGCAAAAGAGTAATCGGGCTGAATACCCTCTTCGCGATCGCCCGTAGCGATCTTGACCAGAGAATTAACCTTTTCGATCACCTCTCTCAATAAGGTCTCATTCTCGGTAATAACTGCAGCGGCAAAAGTGAATTTACAAATATCGGTTCCATTGGCCCCCTCCTGTGCACGCTGTTTGGGCTGCGACCAGGAATAAAGCAGATAATCGGTACACTTCTGATACAACTCCTTGTCATACCGTTTCATATCGTCGTTCATCAGCACGACTGTCACCATCATATCTTTCGGGAAACCGATGATCCTGTGCCACCAGTTCTGATCCTCATAGTTATTCTCCACCCAATACTTGAGCCCCGATGCAATAGCTGCATAGAGGTCCTTACTCTTATAATAAGTTCCTCCCGGAGTTTCGTAAGCCCGAGCCATTTTTGCCAAATTAGCCAGATGTTTACGTTTCTCGCCCCCCGAATTGAACTCCTCCGAGGAATAATCCACCTCCGAAAAAGATCCATCGGTATCCATATCCTTCATCAACTCCTCCACCACGGCATCCGAAGGCTTTCCGGGCAAGAATGAACGATGCATTCGTTTCTTGATCGTCCTCATCTCCCCCTTGTTGGGTTTGGCATCAGGAGCGGACACTCCCATAACGGCAACCTCCGCCCGGACTTGCGTCCGGGGGGAGGCTACCAACATCAACGTAGCCACGATGGCCACCACACATGTCATCCTCATAAACCAACTGTTGTTTTTTATTTCCATTTACGATTTCCACCCCAACCCTCATTCTGTTCACTTTGCGGGATCAAGGCATTCCGGCTGATTTCACTCTGCGGAATCGGAAGAATTTCATGTCGGGCAGCATTGAAATTGGTAAACCCGGCTGTCATCTGCGAGGTCACCCATGCGGTATTGATCGGATTATCATACAAGGGTGCTGTTTCAAGAACCTTCTCTTCATAGAGTCCCCAACGAATCAGATCGAACCGACGCTTGCCTTCATAGCAAAGTTCCCGGGCACGCTCATCTACGATCATCTCGAACACCTCCTCTTTGGAAGGCATCGGGGAAGTCGGAATTGCCGAAGCATGAGCGCGAGTGCGCACCTTGTTAAGTTGTTCGATCGCACCGGCCTGATCGTTGTCACCGCCATTGAGTGCTTCGGCATACATCAGATGCACATCCGCGATACGATAGATCGACAACCGGGCTCCACTATAATTGATATCGCTCGATTCGGCCACCGTATTGGCGAAAATCGTCCGCCACTTTCCGGGGAAAAGCCTGTAAATATTTCTGTGCTGATTATCAATTTCCACGTAAACAGGCGACCCAAGTCTCGAACCGTTTCCGATCCTGGTCCAGGGACAGTTCCAGTCATAGCGGTCATCGTTTTCCAGATCGTCAGCAGAGATCTTGCCATAGAGATTTCTCAGAGGAATACCTGCATAAATGGCTGCACGTGCATTGTAAACCTTATCCACGGCATTCCCCATTCCATTGTACTTACCCAGACGAGAATCGCAACGATACCCCTCTTCGATCATATATCTGGGCTGCAGCTCCCAAATCTGCTCGGCGATATTGGTCACACTGCGAACCTGATTCAGAAAGATAGTAGAATATTCCGTAGCCGTAATATCGTGGGCGGGATTGGCCAGCACCTGCTCACACCAATAGGCGGCCCGTTGGTGCATCAACTCCGAAGTGGAATCGGCCGGGAGTCGGTTTTTCATCAATTCGCCGGCCAAATTCAGATAGACATCCGCCAAAGCCGTCTGAGCCGCAGTTTTCGAAACACGTCCGTAGGAAACATCCAGAGGATCCCCCAATTCATGCTGAGCCTTTTCCAATTCCTTCACGATAAAATCGTATATCTCCACCGCCGAAGTACGAGCAATATCCGTATTGGCCACATCCAGCATAGGTTCGGTGCGGAAAGGCACATCACCATAAAGTCTCACCAACGTGAAATAGAAGTAAGCACGCAGGAACCGGGCTTCCCCCATACCTTGCGTTTTACTCTCCCCCTCGGGCACATACAGATCGGAATAATAGAGGAACTCGTTGGCGGCATTGATTCCCTGATAGAGTACCCGCCAGTTCTCCTCAATCAGATCACTTTGGGAGGTATGCGAATTGTTCTCGGGCGATCCGCTGGTCGACATACGGGTAATCTGTACATCGGTAGCGGCTTCCAAACGGATCGGGATCATATTGCCCCACGTACCGTCGTTATAAAGCAGAGAATATATTCCGGTCAGTATCTGATTACGAATCACATCGTTCTTGTAAGCCATCTCCCTGTCGTTGATCTCATCCTTGGGAGCGATATCGAATTTATTGCAGGCCACCGTAGCAAACAGGCCCACCACTGCGGCCACTATCATATATTTTTTCATATCCGGGTTCATTTTAAAGATCAGAATTTAAGGTCGAGTCCAAAGGTGAAGGTCCGTGCACGCGGATAAGAACAATAGTCGAGTCCTCGGATCAGAGCCGAAGAGTTCGTATTCACCTCCGGATCGTAGCCGGAATAATTGGTCAGCACAAACAAATTATCCGCAGCGGCATAGATACGCACCGTATTAAGGCCAAGTTTTTTGAGGAATTTCACCTTTCGTGCATCGAGATTATACCCCAACGTCACATTGCTCAGACGCAGATAGGATCCATCTTCCACCGAACGCGAGGTCACCCACTTGTCGAAAGACTTCGGGGCCGACATGGAGTTCGTAGGATTGGTCGGACTCCAGTAGTTCAGAGATTTCGCCAGATAATTATTGCGATAGTTTTCGAACGTAGTGAAATAGACATCATTGGCGTTCAAGATATCGTTTCCGTATGACCAGGTGAAGAAGATCGACAGGTCGAAATTATAGAGCCGGAAATTATTGGTAAAACCACCATAGTGTTTCGGATTGGGATCGCCGATAATGGTCATATCGTTGGCATCGATCGTTCCGTTATTGTCCATATCCTTATACTTGATACTTCCGGGTTGGGGAGCAGCCGATCCCACCAGATTGGGCAAACCGTCCTTGACGACATATTTCCCGTCCACGTAATAAAAATCGCTGTTCTGATAGATTCCCTCGAACACATAACCGTATATCATCGAAGCAGGACGACCGATTTCGGCGATATACTGATCCTGCGTATACTGATGATACCAGTTCGGATTGGTCAACATGTATCGTTGATTGCTATTAAGCGCCAACACCTTATTCCGGTTGAAAGAGATATTGAAAGAAGTGGTCCAGGAAAAGTTCTTGCGGTCGATATTCAACGTATTGAGCGAGAACTCCCATCCGGTATTCTGAATCGAACCCACATTTTTCTGGGCCTTGCTGTAACCCGACGAATTGGGAAGATCGGTATTCAGCAGCAGATCTTTGGTCACCTTGTGATACCAGTCTACGGTCAGACTGATCCGATTGTTGAGCACGGCAAAGTCGACACCCACATCGGTCTGACGGGTTGTTTCCCACTTCAGCGCGGGATTGGCCACGCGGGAGGGCAGATACCCCATCACATAGTCGTTATCGAAAGGATATCCCGTAGCATTGTTGCTGCTCAAGGCACCGTACACGCTCGAGGCAGCGATCCGGTTATTACCGGTCATACCCCACGATCCACGCAGTTTCAGATTGGACAACCAGGCCACATCTCTCAGCCACGGCTCCTGCGACATACGCCATGCCACAGCTCCCGAGGGAAAGTAACCGAAACGATTATCCCCGAGGAATTTGCTCGAACCGTCGGCGCGGAACGAAGCGGTAAAGATATATTTGTCGTCATAGACATAATTGACCCGTCCGAGGAACGACATCGAGAACCACTCCTCCAGCGAATTCTGGGCCGGGACAGGCGTACCCTGACTCATGTCGTTCATACCGAGAATATCGGTCGGGAACTTGATCCACTGATTGAAGATATAACGGTTCTTATAACCCTCCATCGTATAACCGGCCATGGCATCGAAACGGTTCTTGCCCCATTTCGTATTGTAGTTCAACGTGTACTCATTGAACCATGTATCACGCACGGTGCTGGCTTTCGAGGCATTGATTCCGTTGGCCGAAAGGATCGGATGACCATAACGGCTGTTGGCATTGTTGAACACGTCGGCCAATACCGTATAGTGAGTATAACCGCCACGAACCATCAATCTCAGCTTTTTGAGAATCTGATAATTCAACGATCCATTGAAGGTCAGCTGATCGATATAGGTCTCCCGATAGGCATTGTTTATGTTCCTGATCGGAGGATAGGTCAGGTTATTCTCATCGGCATCCACATCGGCGGGAATATCCTCCGAATCGAGTTCCCCGTATTTGATAGGGTTGACAGGTTGATATTGCAGAATATCACGGATCACCGAGTTACGGGCGCCCTCCGAACTCTGAAGACCATGACGCCGCGTAGCATTGTAGTTGACCAAACCGGTAAACTTGATCTTCTTGCTGATTTTCTGGTCGAGACTCGCACGGATATTGTATTTGTCAATGCCCGTCTTGAGCAGAATACCGTCCTGCAGGAAAGCATTCATCGAGACGCTGTATTTCGTCTGGTCATTGCCTCCGCTCACAGCCACCCGGTGCGAATGCGTGTAAGCCGTTTCGAAAGCCTCATCCTGCCAGTTGTGCATATAGGAAGGATAGTTGGCGTAATCTTCGATAGTCAATTTTTCCCAATCGGCCGCATTGGCATAAGTCAACGGAATTTTCTCACCACCCGAATCCAGCATATACTCTCCTCCCGGAGAAACCCTCTTATAGAGGTCATTCACCAGATAACGATCGTCAAAAGCAGTGGTCGAACCGTCGCTGGAATTCTGGGCGGCGATAGCACGAGCCAACCGAAGGAAATCGAGTCCCTGAGCCATCTCTATCTGACGCGATTTGGGCAGGCTGCTGATCGAGAACGAACCATTGTACTCTACATTCACCTTATTTCCAGAAGCGCCCTTCTTGGTTTCGATGATAATGACACCATTGGCACCCCGAGCACCGTAGATTGCCGTTGCGGAAGCATCTTTAAGCACCTGCATCTGTTCGATATCTTTCGAATCGATGGAGAAAGTATTGGGATCGTCCACCGGGAAACCGTCGATTACCCAAAGCGGAGCATTGCTGCCCGTGAGCGAGTTACCTCCACGGATCGTAATATCCACCCCGGCTCCCGGGCCACCTTCGGAACTGGTCACCTGTACACCGGCCATCCGGCCTGCCAGTGCATCCGAAAGATTGGCAGACATGGTCTTCTCCAGATCGGATAGTTGCACCGTAGCCACCGCTCCCGACAAATCTTTCTTGGCCACCTGACCGTAACCCACGGTCACCAGCACCTCGTCGATCTTGTTCACGTCGGGCTGCAACTGAATGGAAAGGCCCGTCATACGATCCTTGACCTCCATCACACGATTCTTGTACCCGATAAAGGAGAGTTCTATGAACTGACCCTTTTCGGCCTCGATCTTGAACTGGCCTTTGGCATCCGTCACGACACCCTTGTTGGTCTTCTGAATAATGACGGTTACACCGGCCAGGGGTTGATTTTCTTCGTTATAGACCGTACCGGCCACAGGAATCGTCTGTGCCCAAAGCACAGTGGCTCCCAACAACGCTATCAACGTAACGCCTATATTTTTTACAATTTGTTTCATAACAGTGAATATGAAAGGTTTAAGGTTCTTGGGTTATTCGGTCATGTGATCCTCCACGCGCAGATTCTGAATCCGGTAAGTACGTGTATTATTTTGATTGGCCGAAGGATTGTAGTATCGCAGTGCAAAGCGAATAGTCTTACCTTTAAATTGGGCAGGAATATCGTAAACTCTGGCCTGTACATTACCCCAAGCATTAACTGTATAAGGACTGATTTCACTGATCAATTCCCAAGGCAGAGACGAAGGTTTCGAGTCAAGATTTCCATTCTGTTCCTCCTCCCCTTGTAAATATACATTGGAAGCGTTAATCTCTACAATATAGAGTTCCAATAGATTTTGAACATCCGATCCATATCGGTTCGATATATCGAACATCACGGCCGGATTGAATCCATAATCGGGAATTTCGATCTCCTCCGATACAAGCCAATCATTGTTTTGAGCCAAAGTTGCATTGTCTGCCAGTCTTGCACTACCGACATAGTCGATATAATCGCCCGAAGAAGACTTACCCCAAGCCAATTTCACTTGTGAAGAGGTCGTTCCCATAATGGGCCCCATATAAGAATAACGATCCATATTGCCAATACCACTGTTCACCAAAGCATCATCTTTATCGTTGCCCGATATGACGACGGTCCACAGCACTGGATTCACGAAGAAATCGCCCACCTGCGCTTCGAATCCTTCGTCCATACCCGAATTCTTCACGCTAACAGTCAGCTTGTTATCTTCCGCAAAAGGCATCCGGTGACCGGCCGCGAACGAAATGATTCCGGTTTTGTTGTCGATCGTCACGCCCTGCGGAGCACCCACCAGTTCGTAGCGCACACCGATAGCAGCACCCGTCACCGTAGGACGGCCCGAAGTCCATGCCTCGCCCGGTCCCAATTCCACTGGGAAAGCATCCGGATAAGTGACAGCCGTAATCGGATCGATCGGCTTGTCGGGATCGAGAATCACCTCATATATATCTGTAAAGGTAGTCGTGCCGAGACTGTTGGTCACCTCTACCGAAAGTTTATAACTCTTGAGTTCTGCCGGCAATGCATTGTCTTCGGGCAAAGAAATAACACCCGTTGCAGGATCAATCGAGAATTGGTTGTCAAAATTGTTGGCCAAGGCATAAGTGACCGTCAATCCGTCTGCTTGCGAAGCAGCTTTGACAGTCGGCACGGCAGAAGTATGTCCTTCGCTGGTAACCAACGTCACCTGTGCAGGGGCATACGCCAAATCGTAAGGCTCGCTCTCCACGATCAGTGTGGTCAGATCGGAGAAAGTCGTTCCGGAGGAATTGGTCAGATTCTTCACGCTCACCGAAATGGGATAGAAACCCGCTTCGGCCGTTTCGTCGACAGTCAGAGCGCAAGTCTCGGGATCGAGCGAGATACCCTTGTAATCTTCCTCCGTTTTTCCTTCGGGCAGCACCAATGAAAATACGGTACCTTC
This sequence comes from uncultured Rikenellaceae bacterium, assembly GCA_944326945.1. GTDB lineage: Bacteria > Bacteroidota > Bacteroidia > Bacteroidales > Rikenellaceae > Gallalistipes. The sequence goes on along the minus strand of CALVFY010000009.1, from coordinate 65,171 downwards.
TTCCTGAACAAAATAGGCACCCTCCACGGAGAAAGTTTTCTTTTCACCTCGAGTGACTTTAACATCATCGCCGAACAAAATTCCTTTAACCACCAACCGGAAAACATCGTCATAGACCGTACTGCCCGCATCGTTGGTCACACGTACCGACACCAGATATTCACCGAGTCCCTGCTGATCGTTCACAGCCGCAGCAGTGATCACACCCGTAGATGCATCGATCGACATCATGGTCTGGTCGTCAATCACCGTACCATTATGTTTCACTCTGGTCACGGCAAAGGAAGGTGTACTGGGCGAATAGACCGAAGGTTGGGCAGAAACATAAGTCTGACCCAAGGCCGCTTCCCCATCGGAATAGGTTAATTCCGTCAATCGGTCGCCCGACACGTCGTCGTCACACCCCGTAAAGAGGAAAGCCGCGATCGCTATCGAAAACAGGCCGAGTAGCAGATTAGTAAAGGTTTTCATAAGCATATAAAAAGTTTAAGGTTCACATGCGACATCTAATTTGTATGGCTAAGGTATAAAGTCTGAAAAACATTCAGGTGCACCTCTAGTTCTTTGAATGTATAAAATCGTTCATATTTTTTCGGATACCTGCCACAATACATCCAGAAGGGGGTTTTACCGCACGAAAAAGGCGAAGAAAGATCGCCGAGAGAAAATCCGTCTCACAGGTCCCGAAATGAAAAATGAGTAATTCCGTACGATTTTCACCACAGGATAAACGAAAAAATTACGTCCTTCGTATAATCAAAAATCACCTAACCTTACAACCATCATGTCCGAAAGAACTTTTTTACGATCGACCATTCTTTTTTGTCTTTTTATTCTGACCGCCTACCCGCTTGCTGCTCAGATTGTCCGACACGAACGCCTTCTCTCGTTCGAAGATGCCTCGTCGCTCTCAGATATCTCGACAAAAAAATCCGAAATTTCTCTCTCCGAGACCCACTATAAAGACGGAAGCCACTCCTTGTCTTGGCAATTTCAACCAGGAGGGATCCTCTCCCTGAACCGGGATCTGAAGTTCGAACCGCGCAAGAAAGGTGATCGAGACCTGTATCTCTCCACGTTCGTGGTGTGGATCTACAACGAACAACCCATCAACGATTCTCTCCGTTTCGAATTCTTCAAGGACGGACGAAAGTGCACCTGGTTCCCGATGTGGCTCGGATTCAAAGGATGGCGCACGGCATGGGTCTGTTTCGAACGCGATATGCAGGGGACTCCCGAAGCAGGCATGAACGAACTGAGGATTGCAGCCCCGGAAACTGCCGGACGTTTGTGGATCGACCACCTGATCACGGCCGTCAAAACCGATCCTCGCCACCAAACAGCCGATCTGCAGGTACCCTTTGTCAACGCCGCCAACAACAATCACTGGCTGGTGGTGCTCAAACGCTTCCGCATGCAACCGGATCTTCCTCTGGAAAAGACGGTCACTCCCCGCCAAAGACAACAAATCGCCGAGATTGAACGCCGTTTCCGAGACCTGATCCTCAATCCGGGCAAACCCTCCGAAAAAACAATCAATACGTTGCGTACCGCCTATGAAAAATACGGCATCACCTACGATGAACAGGGTCATATAAGTGGTCTGCCCATCTTCTTCAACCGGGCACAGGAGGCCTATGAGCGACTGATCCCCGATTGGAAACGAATCATGGAACGAAACGGAATGGAGGTAAAAGCCTATTTCGATCTGATGAACCGCATCGCCGTAGCCTACAACAATGCCCTCAAGGAGGAGCATCGCAACGAGCTGCAGGAGATGTTTCTGGCCATGTACGACCACATCACCGACCAGGGAGTGGCCCACGGCAGTTGCTGGGGCAACTTCACCCACTTCGGCTACAGTTTTCGAGGATTCTATACCTCCTATTTTCTGATGAAAGAGGTCCTGCGCCGTACGGGCCGACTGGCCGATGCCTCCCGGGCCATGCTTTGGTATGCCACCACCAACGAGGTCTATCCCGCACCCACAATGGCCGGCATGGATATGGATGCCTTCAATACCGTCACCACGGGCCGTATCGCCAGTATTCTGATCCAGGAAGATTCACCCGAAAAGGTACGTTACCTCCGCTCGTTCAGTCGCTGGATCGACAACGGTTGTCAACCCGCTCCCGGACTGGCCGGAGCATTCAAGAAAGACGGAGGAGCCTTCCATCATCGGAACAACTACCCGGCCTATGCCGTAGGCGGACTCGAAGGTGCCGCCAACATGATCTATCTGCTCCACGGCACCGATTTCGCCATTTCGGAGAAGGGACACGCCACCGTAAAGCATGTTCTGCTTACCATGCGATTCTACTGCAATACCCGCTATTTTCCGCTCTCCATGTCGGGCCGCCACCCCAACGGCAAAGGCAAACTCAATCCACTGCAATACGCCACGATGGCACTGGCAGGAACCCCTGACGGAAAACAGGAATATGATCCGGAGATGGCCTCCGCCTTTCTCCGGCTGATAGCTTCGGGCAGCAACAAGGATAATCCGGAATATATGCCTTATGTGCCCAAGGGACGCGAAAAACGGATGCAACAGCTCCTGCTCGCAAAGGGTTTCCATGCCGAAGCGGATCCTCGGGGAAATATCGCTCTGGGTTACGGTTGCGTATCGGTCCAACGCCGAAGCAACTGGTCGGCCGTAGCACGCGGTCATTCCCGTTATCTATGGGCTTCCGAGCACTACGCTGCGGATAACTTCTACGGCCGTTACCTGGCCCACGGGTCACTTCAGATACTCACCGCTGCTCCGGGAGCCGAAGTGACCCCCGCCACAAGCGGATGGCAGGAAGAAGGATTCGACTGGGGACGCATACCCGGCACCACGGCCATCCATCTTCCGGTTGCGCAGCTTCGCGCACGTATCTATAACGTAGACGCCTACTCGGGAGTCGAGGAGATGCTTCTCTCCGACGAAACCTTCGCCGGAGGCATCAGTCAGGAGGGCCTCAACGGCGCATTCGGCATGAAACTGCATGAACATGACAAATACGATGGCTCCCATCGAGCTCGAAAATCGTTCCACTTCTTCGACGGGCGGATCATCTGCCTGGGATCCGACATCGAGAACACAAATCGGGAATACGACACGGAGACCACCATTTTCCAACTCACCGTCCCCGATTCGACCGTCCGTGCCTACTGGCAGCAATACCGCCCCTCATCGGGAGCCTGGCTCGACCATCTGGGTACCGGATATTTCATCCCCCAAAACCCCGAAAACCGACTGAAATTCGAACGCCATTTTCCGCAGCTCTCCCTGGGAGAAAAGACCGGAAAAGAGACACGCGGAGACTGGGTCTCACTGGTGATCGACCACGGCAAAGCACCTCAGGGAGCCTCGTACGAATACGCCATTCTCCCGCAAATCTCTCCTGAAGCGCTACGCGACTTCTCCCGCAAACCGGCCTACAAGGTTCTGCAACGCGACCACACGGCCCATATCGTCCATGACCTGCCGAGTCGAACCACTTCTTATGTTCTGTTTGAGAGAGCGAATCACCTGCCCGGAGAAATTATCTGCGGTGTCGATACCGCCTCACTGGTGATGTTGCGTGAAGCGAACAAAAAAGAGGCTGTTCTGACCATCTGCAACCCCGACCTGGCCCTCTACCGGGGCCCTGCCGACGAAAAGTACGACCAGGAAGGCAAACGCATCGAACGCAGCATCTACTCCCGCTCCTGGATAGATAATCCGAGCGGTACGATTCCTGTCCGTGTTACCCTCCGGGGAAAATGGTCCGTAACGGGAACTCCCGAATGCCGAGTGGTTTCGTCCGACGGGAAATTCACCACACTCGAATTCTCCTGTCACGACGGGGCTTCGTTCGAGGCACATCTCTCCCGGGAATAGTCTTTTCCGACCAGAGATAGTTTCCTCGATCAATCTTTCTCAAACACTAAAAAACCCAGCTCTCTTTAAAGGTTATACTTTCCATTTCGGAGGAAAATCGTATCTTTGAACCCAGACCCGGTCTGAAAATAAACCCTGAAAAACCATTAAACATGAAGAAAATTCCCGTTTTGGCCACCGCCCTTTTACTGGGTATCTATGCATTGGCCGCACCGAAAAACGATGTACCCTACTCTCATCAAATGGCCCGTTCACAGGGCAAGGAGTGGACACACGGCAAACCCTGGGACTACGTAAACGGGCTGGTGGCCAAGTCGATGCTGATGATGTGCGAACAGTACGACAATGCCCGCTGGACTCAGGAATACTATGACTTAGCCAAAGCCTACGCCGACAATGCGATCAATGAAGACGGCACGTTCAAAAACTTCAGGAAAGGCAACATCGACAATATCAATGCGGGAAAAGTCCTCTTCGAACTCTACCGTCACGAAAGCCTCCTCGACAGGAAAAACGGCACAAACAGGGCTGCCCGCTATAAAAAAGCAGCGGATTTCCTGCAGGACTATCTCAAGAACGAATACTCCCGTATCCAACTTCCCGAAGCAAAGGGATGTTTTTTTCATAAAAATATCTATCCCAACCAGATGTGGCTGGACGGGCTCTATATGGGGGCCGCCTATTATGCCGAATGGCTGAAGAATTTCGCGCCGAACGATACCGAGGCATGGAGCGATATTGCCCGCCAGTTTATCGTCATCAACAAACACACCTACGATCCCGAATACGGGCTGAATTACCACGGCTGGTCAGCCGATCCGTCTGATCCCAATTCGTTCTGGGCCAAAAAAGAGGCCCCGTTCAAAGGTTGCTCCCAGGAGTTCTGGGGGCGAGGTATGGGCTGGTATTTCGCCGCACTGGTCGACGTATTGGATGCAATGCCCAAAACCCATCCCGACTATGCCACCCTGGTCGGAATCACCCAACAAGTTGCCAAAGGACTGGAGCGCTGGCAGGACAAAAAGAGCGGTGTATGGTATCAACTACTGCGCTACGACGACTCTTTCAAAGGAACATGCGGTCTGCCCAACTACCTCGAATCTTCAGCCTCGGGGATGTTCGCCTATGCCTATCTGAAAGGGATTCGTATCGGTGTATTGAGTCCCGAATTCCGTTCTACGGCCGAAAAAGCCTACAAGGGAGTGTTGAAAAGTTTCATCACCCGTAATCCCGACGGCACGATCAACATCGAAAGTTCCTGTCGCTCGGCCGGATTGGGTCCGGCCCGGGATCCCCATCGCGACGGTTCGGCCAGCTACTATCTTTGCGGTAAAGATGTGACACGCGTCAATAACGAAGGGAAAGCCATCGGTCCTTTCATCATGGCCAGCCTTGAATACGAAAAGTTGAAAAACGATCCGAAATAAAAAGCGCAAGGCAATAAAAGCATAAAAAGAGGATGATTTTAAAATCATCCTCTTTTTATATCCTGTCTTTGCTTTTTTACTGTTCTTTTTTCTCTTCTGCAGATTCGTTATCCTCGTCTCCCTCAGGATCTTCCGTCAATCCCTTCCGATAAGAGAGCGGGCTGACATGGAAAAGAGCCTTGAAACATTTGCTGAAATAACGAGCCGAACTGAATCCCGTGCAATCGGCAATCTCCGAGACATTCAATTCGGGATTGTTCTTCAACAGGGATGCGGCTTTACGCAAACGAATCGTTGACACAAATTCGTTGGGTGTCGAGCCGGTAATACCCTTGATCTTGGCGAACAAGTTGGTCCGAGCCATCCCCATTTCCCGCGCAAAGACACCTACATTAAACTCCGGATTGTCCATGTACCGTTCGATAATAGCCATCGCACGATCCATCAACTGTTTATCCATCGGATTGGTAGCCATCATACGGGGAGACTGTTCGGGCTGGCGACTGAACTTTTCCCGGAGCACCATACGGCTGTTGACCAGGTTATTACACCGCGAAAGAAGCAGCCCCACATTGAACGGTTTGGTGATATAGTCGTCTGCGCCGATCCTCAACCCCTCGATGTTATGCTCCACGGCCGTCCGTGCAGTCAACAGCACCACCGGAATATGGCAGGTATTGACATCTGTCTTGATCCGTTTACAAAGTTCTGTTCCCGAAAGCCGGGGCATCATCACATCCGAAAGTACAATCTGAGGTTCACGCGCAAGCACCAATTCCCAACCCTGTTCACCATCCGAAGCGGTATCTACCTCGTAAAACGGTTCGAACAACCGCACAAGCATCTCCCGCAACTGATCGTTATCCTCCACAATCAAAACACGTGCGCCCTTGATCCGCTCATAAACCCCCTCATCCATCTCCTCTTTCTCCTGCAGAAAAGCCTTTTCCGGAGCGATTGTCTCCGTTTCCGATTTCGGCGTTTCATTCCGGGCTATCTGTTCCTTATTGAAATGGGCATTGCCCAAGGGCAACGACACCGTGAACGTACTTCCACACCCCGGTTCGCTCTCCACACCGATCGTTCCTCCGTGCAGTTCCACAATACCTTTGCTCAGCGACAAACCAATTCCCGTACCCTGTGAAGCCACCTTATCCGGATTACGCATCTGGTAAAAACGGTCGAAAATATGATCGATATCCTCCGGAGCAATACCTCCACCCGTATCCTTCACCGAAAAGAGGGCCCGATCATTCTCTCTCCACACCCGTACGGTGATGGTCCCTCCTTTCGGAGTATGTTTCATCGCATTGGAAATCAAATTATTGATCACTTTCTGCATCTGGCCCGGATCGTACCACACCTGAAGTTGATCCACCTCCTTGTCGAACAGCAGATTCAAATGGCGATACCCTCCGTATTCCATAAATATCAGGAAATTCTCATACAGAAATGCCACCAAATCGTTCTCGCTGACCCGTATTTTCATATGTCCCTGCTCCTGTTTGCGGAAATCGAGCAGTTCGCTCACCAGATCCTTCAACTGAAGACTGTTTTTATAGACCCTCAGAATCTTATTATAAATCGTAGGGGTAAACGACTGTACCTGCAGGAGCATCTCCACCTGCCCGATAATCAAGGTGAGCGGCGTACGGAACTCATGGGAAATATTGGTAAAGAACCGCAATTTGGATTGATTCAGCTCCTCCACATCGCGAATATGTTGTTGCTCATAGCGCAACGACTCCTGCAAACGTATCCTGGCCCTGTAGGTACGGATCAACAACCAAAGAATCGCCCCTGCCACCATCATGTAGAGCAGATAGGCCCACCCCGTACGGTAGAATGGAGGCAAAACCCGGATTTCCAGACGAGCTTCGGGCGTATTGACCCCGGAATCCTTGGCACTACGGATGATCAGTGTGTAATCGCCCGGATTAAGATTCGAATAGGTGATCGTATGTTGTCCGCGGGCAGGATTCCAGTCTTCGGAAAAGCCCTCCAACTTGTAGACGATCTCGTCCTGATTGGCCGGAATGAAATTCGACGTTGCAAATTCTACACTAAAAATTGTATGCTTATTCCGCAGAGTGATCTTCTTGCTGTAACAGAGCGAATAATCCAATATTCCGGTCTCATCGCCCGCTTTGATCAGTTGTCCGTTCACCGTCAGCCGGCTGGGAACAATCTTGTACGATTTGGGTGTAAAACTGAGCGAAGTCTCATTAAAAGAGACCATTCCTTGCGTACCGCCCAAGAAAATCTGTCCGTCACGTGTCCGGCAAATAGCATTTTCATTCACGGCCGAAAGCGGGAATCCTTTCTGATGATTATAATTCTCGAAACGTCGTGTCATCGGATCGAACCGCGAAAGTCCCTCGTTGGTTGCCACCAAAAGTCGTCCGGTGGGCGAATCCCTCACATCGTAGACGCAATCGCTCGAGAGCCCATTATGTCGGGCATCGTAGTTTTCGAAATCATCGCTCTCATAACGATACCGATCCAGTCCCGTTCCCGAAGCCGCCAGCCACAGATTCCCGTTCCGATCCTGTACGATACTATTTATATTATTACTGCTCAAACTATGGGGATTCTTCGCATCATGACGATACACCTTCAATTCACGCGTATCGAAACGATAGGCATAGAGACCTTCGCCTGTAGCCGCAATCCAAAGTGTTCCCCGATCATCCACATGCAAATCGGCCACAATTTTAATTCTCCGCCCCTCTTCCGTGTCCTTGAAGAGTTGAGAGACATGTCCCGTCTCGGGTTCGAACAGACACACTCCATCCGAAGTAGCCACCACCAGATTGCGTTCCCACGGCACGATATCCCGCACAATATCCGAAGGCAACGAGGATGGATCGCCCGCCCGATGCCGATAGACCGTAAATCGTTCGGAGGCCATATCAAACCGATTCAACCCACCCAAATGGGTTCCGAACCACATCACCCGACGGGCCCGATCGTAATAAATCGCCTTGACATTATTGTGAGAAATACCGCCCGGCTGCTGGAGATACCACTTAAACCGCCCCGTCTCCCGATCCAACACATTCACTCCGCCACCCTCTGTACAGATCCACAACCGTCCGCGTTCATCTTCGATCATCTTACCGACAATCGGCGAACTAAGGCCTTTTCCCGGGATCTCCGAAACCTCATAACGCGTATAGATTTCATACTCCGGATTGAAATAATTAACTCCGCCGAAATAGGTCCCAGCCCAAATCGTTCCTTGAGAATCCTTGAGCAGACACCACACCGAAGAGTGCGTCAGACTTCCCGGACGACCGTCGGCTACAAAAGCATCCATCTCTCCTGTCCGGCCATCGAGTCGGTTCAATCCCAGAAAAGTACCGATCCAGATGTTCCCCTGATTATCCTCACACACACTCCGCACAAAATCGGACAGCAATCCGTTTTGCGTCTGCCTCATATTGCTCCACCGATTTTGTGCATCGCGTCGCCAAAGACCATGGTTCCACGTACCGGCCCAAAGATTCTCCTTGGAATCCAGATAGAAGGCCGTCACATTACCTTCCGAAACCGGGTGTTCCAGTTTCAGTTCCCCGTCCAACGAAAAAACACCCGCCTGATCGGTTCCGATCCACATCACTCCGTAAGGGTCACGATACAGAGCTGAAATCGAAAAAGATTCCTCTCCCGGAAGATTATACCACGGATCGAACCTCCCCGACTGAGGATCGTAACGTGCTATCTCCTTGCCGCGAGCCACATACAGGACACTATCGTAGCAAAAAGCCGACACATTTCCTTCGTATAAAGTGGAGAATTCATCCCGATGCAAATCCAAACGGGCCAGCCCTTCGGTACAAATCAGATAGATATTGCCTTGGTGATCGCCCGTGATCCTCAACACATTATTGCAGAACAGACTTTTAGGATCGTCCTTATCGAGCCGAAAAGTCTTGATATCATTTCCGTTGTATAGATTGAGTCCCTCACGAGTTCCGATCCACACGAATCCACGTGCATCGATATACAGGGCATTGACCGATACCTGCGACAAACCGTTATCCGGAGTCAGATGCCCGAAAGAGATATTCCGAGCCGACAACGGCACAACCGCTCCCAGGATCAATCCTGCCAATAGGAGTCTCTTCAGCAATTTGAGCATAAAGGGAAATTAATCGTATGTAACAAATATACCAAATTTATTACAGATAAACCGTCCGAGAGTCGTTTTTAGTACATAAAAAACGAGAATTTCATCTTTTTTCCCTTCGTTCCGGCACTCCGAAGAAAGATTTTCCGTAAAAAACATTATCTTTCATCCTCCAAACAACCATCTTATGGAACCACTTCACATCACATCGCTTCCGGCCGACATACCTGCCGAAAAACTGCCAGAAACCATGGATAAAGCCCATCTCTCATGGCAACCGATCTCTTCGATCAACTGGTCAGAATACCCGTTCCGTCCCCAGGCAGCCTTCCGCATAGCCTATTCTCCGACGGGTTTCTATCTCCACTATCGGGTCGAAGAGCCCCATTTACGGGCCCGGTACGGAGAGGACAACGGTTCGGTATGGACAGATTCATGCGTGGAATTTTTCCTGCAACCCCACCCGGAAGGTCCCTATTACAACATTGAATGCAACTGTATCGGCACTCTGCTCATGGGGACAGGACCCGGGCGCCATGATCGTACCCGTATTCCGAACGCACTTCTTCAGAAAGCAGACCGCTATGCCTCCCTGGGTCGCACTCCATTCGAAACCCGATCGGCCGACGGAGCCTGGGAAGTGGCTCTTTCCCTCCCCTATACTCTGTTTCAGAACACCGTTCTCTCTCCGAAATCTGGCGACACGATGCGCGGCAATTTCTACAAATGCGGAGACGAATTGCCCGAACCTCATTTTCTGTCGTGGCATCCGATTCATACTGCTCAACCTGATTTTCATCGTCCCGAGTGGTTCGGAGAGTTGATATTCGATTAAAAAAATCCCTCAAAAAAACGGTTCAGATGATTTTGGACGATTAATGTACGATTTTATCCCCCCGAAACGGCTTGCTCTGTCTACTTTCGTGACTGGGAAAAAAACATACAATTCAAAAATCACCTGTTAACTATGAAGGGACTCTCAAAACTTCTCGGTCTGTCGGTACTGTTAGCCGTCGGATGCGGTTCTCCCTCCGCCGACAAAGGGAACTTTATCGAAGAGAACGTGGCCAATGCGGCACAACAGCTCACCCTGCAAACCGATCTGATCGAACAATCGGGACGCATTCTCAATCCCCGCACCACCAAAGCCGATGGAAGTATCCAGTACATTCCCATCGACGACTGGACCAGCGGATTCTTCCCCGGGACCATGTGGTATATCTATCGCCTTACGGACGATCCGAAATGGTTGCCGCTGGCGAAAAAATATACCGAAGCTCTCGACTCGGTACAATATCTCACTTGGCACCACGACGTAGGTTTCATGATTGGATGCAGTTACCTGAACGGGTACCGTTTCGACTCCCTGCCCGCCTATAAAGATGTGATCGTACAGGCGGCCCGTTCGCTGGCCACACGCTATCGGCCGGGAGCCCGCACCATCCAATCGTGGAATGTGGATCGCGGCTGGCAGTCCGAACGAGGCTGGAAATGTCCGGTGATTATCGACAATATGATGAATCTCGAACTTCTGTTCGAGGCCTCTCTGCTGTCGGGTGACACGACTCTGTGGAACATTGCCGTGAATCATGCCAATACGACCATGGCCAACCATTTCCGTCCCGACAACAGTTGCTACCATGTGGTGGACTACGATCCCGAGACGGGTGCCGTACGGGCACGTCAAACCGCCCAGGGATATGCCGACGAATCGGCTTGGGCCCGCGGACAGGCCTGGGCACTTTACGGATACACGCTTTGCTACCGTTACACGAAGGATGAGCGTTATCTGAAACAGGCTGAAAAAGTTGCGAATTTCATTTTTAACAATAAAAACCTGCCTGCCGATCTGGTTCCCTATTGGGACTATGATGCACCGAACATTCCCAACGAACCGCGCGACGTTTCGGCAGCCGCCTGCACCGCCTCGGCACTCTACGAATTGAGCACCTACGTTCCAGACAAAGGCTACAAGGAGAAAGCCGACAAGATTATGGAGAGTCTCTCCTCGCCCGCCTATCGTGCTCCCGTCGGGACCAACAACAACTTTATCCTGATGCACTCCGTGGGCAGCATTCCCCATGGTCAGGAGATTGATGTACCGTTGAACTACGCTGACTACTACTATCTGGAGGCACTCCTGCGCAAACGAAGTCTGGAGCAGAACACAAAATAAGATGAAACCCAACCTTTTTTCTCTCGTGTTGAGCGGTTGCTGTGCAGCCGCTCTTCCGGGTTGTAGCCCCGAACCTCAAAGAACTGCCGGGCCCAATGTCATCTACCTTTTTCCGGATCAGATGCGCAATCATGCCATGGCTTTTTGGGGAGAAGAGGGTTTCCGTGACCGGGTAAATTTCCGGCCCGATCCCGTCCACACCCCTGTCCTCGACTCTTTCGCCCGGCAGGCACTCGTACTCAGTTCGGCCCAGAGCAACTGTCCGTTGAGCAGTCCCCACCGAGGGATGCTCCTCACGGGAATGTATCCCCACGAAAGCGGCATTCCGCTCAACTGCAACTCCTCGCGGCCGATCTCCTCTCTGAGAGAGGATGCCGTCACCATCAGCGACGTGTTCAGCCGTGCGGGATACGACTGTGCCTACATCGGCAAACTGCACGCCGATTTTCCCACGCCGAACGATCCCCAACGACCGGGTCATTACGTAGAGGATCGTCTTCCCGCCTGGGACGCCTACACACCGGCCGAACGCCGACACGGATTCAACTACTGGTACTCCTACGGCACGTTCGACGTCCACAAGCAACCTCACTACTGGGATACCAAGGGCCAACGCCATGAAATCCGCGAATGGTCGCCCCGGCACGAGGCAGACAAGGCGATCGCCTACCTGCGCAACGAACACGGGGAACGCAGCGGAGACAAGCCGTTTTTCCTGATGATCGGCATGAATCCTCCTCACAGTCCCTATCGTTCGCTGGACGACTGTATGGAACAGGATTTCAACCTGTACAAGGATCTTCCGCTCGACAGTCTGCTGATTCGCCCCAACGCCGATTCCCACATGGAGAAAGCCGAATCCGCCCGCTATTACTTCTCGTCGGTAACGGGTGTCGACCGTGAATTCGGCCGTATCCTGGCCGCCCTGCACCAGCTGGGTCTGGATGACAATACGATCGTTGTCTTTTCGTCTGACCACGGAGAGACAATGTGCAGCCAGGGAACGGATGATCCCAAAAACTCACCCTATGCAGAGTCGATGAACGTACCTTTCCTCATACGTTGGCCGGGACGGATTGCCCCACGCGTAGACGATCTGCTGCTCTCCTCGCCCGATATCATGCCTACGCTATTGGGTCTGAGTGGATTGGGTGACCGTATTCCCGCCGAGATTCAGGGAAGGGATTTTTCTCCGCTATTTCTGAACGATACCACTCGGCTCATCGCCCGTCCCGACGCGGCACTCTATATCAAAAATATCGACGGGGAGACCGACTCCTCAGGAATTGTACGCAACTATCTGCCCGTTGCCCGCGGGCTGAAGACCGAGCGTTACACTCTGGCGCTCTATCTCGATCCCTCGACCCGGCAACTCGACCACTCACTGCTGTTCGATGACCGGGAAGATCCCTATCAACGGCACAACATTCCGCTGACGGAGAATCCGGCACTGACCGAAAAACTTCTCTCACGTCTGGCCGCCGAACTGAAAACGGTAGGCGATCCATGGTATCGCAACCGAATACTGCCAGACCTGATTCCTTACGAATAACAAATAAAAAGAGGCAGGAACATTCCTGCCTCTTTTTATTCAAAATCATACGTATCAATACAACTCGATAAATTCGTAACTGTTGCCGCAAAGTTCCAGAAACCGAAGAAACTCCTCCCGCGGAATGACCACAGTAGCCGTATTGTCGTTCGGATGGAAACTAAGACTTTCCTCCCGTTGCAGATTCTTGTCCAGAAACAGGTGTACATGATTCTCCACATCGTTAATCAATCCGAAAGGAGAGACCGAACCGGGTCGCAGACCCAGATAGCGTTCCATCCGCTGTTCGGATGCAAACGAGAGTTTTCCCTGTCTCAGCCGATGTTCCAGATCATGAATGGCCAGACTCCGATCGGCATCGAATACCACCAGATAATGTCTGTTTCCCTTATGGTTCCGAAAAAAAAGATTCTTGCAGTGACGCGACCCGTCCTGCCGCCAATACTGACGGGCTATCTCGATGGTCGGTGCCTCCGGATGGTCATAATGAGTGTAACGGATACCCGCCCGATCCAGATAGTCGTAAACAGTTTGCTTGCGATCCATGTTCTCCATTATCTCTCCTGTTTCAAATTTTCATCCTCCGTCTAGGCCGAATAGCTACGTTTGAGTTTCACGTCGTACAGATCCGTTCTCCGATCCTTCAAGTTGCGTACACTACCGTAGGTGTGCAATTCGCTCAACAGATCCAAATCGACATCCGAAACCAGAATCATCTCCGTATTGGGTGTCGCTTCGGCTCGCTTACCGTCCGTGGGAAAGGCAAAATCGCACGGAGTAAAGACCCCGGACTGGGCATACTGAATATCCATATTATGCACCCGAGGCAGGTTGCCCACACTACCGGCAATCACCACGAAACATTCGTTTTCGATGGCGCGGGCATGAGCACACACCCTCACACGCGAATAGGCATTCTGCGTATCGGTCAGAAAGGGCACAAACAGAATCTGCATACCCTGTTCGGCCATAATGCGGGAGAGCTCGGGAAATTCCACATCGTAACAAATCTGCACGCCGATCTTCGCGCAATCGGTATCGAACGTACGGATCGTCCGGCCGGGCGACAATCCCCAACTCTTGATCTCGTCCGGCGTGACGTGAATCTTCTCGTAGGTTTCGTAGCTACCGTCCCGACGACACAGAAATCCCACATTGTAGAGCAGTCCATCCTTCTTGATATAGGGCATACTACCTGTGATGATGTTGATATTATAGCTGATCGCCAGATTGATAAACCGATCACGAATACCCAGCGTATATTTCGACAGTTCACGAATTGCCTCCGACTCGTCCTTGTCGTTGAATCCGGCCATCAGAGGCGCATTGAAGTATTCCGGGAAGAGAATAAAATCGCTTTTGTAACCCGACACGGCATCTACGAAAAACTCGACTTGTTCGAACAGTTCGTCCACATCGCGATAGTTACGCATTTGCCACTGCACAAGCCCCACTCGTACGGAGGTCTTCGGCGTAATATACTCCTGTGTGGGAGGCGTATAGTAGATATTGTCCCACTGAAGCAACGTGGCATAATGTTTCGACTCCTCGTCATTGGGCAGATAGTTGGTCATCACCTTGCGCACGTGGAAATCGTTCGACAACTGGAAGGTCAGTACCGGATCATAAATCTCCTTCATCTTCACCTTCTGTATATACTCCTTCGGGCGCATCTTGTCGGCATATTTATGATAATTCGGAATCCGTCCGCCAAACATGATCGCCTTCAGGTTCAAACTCTCACAAATCTCCTTGCGATAGTCGTACATCCGTCGTCCGAGTCTCAATCCACGATAATCGGGATGAATGAATACCTCGATACCATAGAGAATATTTCCATTGGGATTGTGCGTATCGAACGTCTCATGACCGGTCACCTTGTCATACGTGTGGTCGTTCTTCACCAGATCGTAGTCCACGATAATCGACAGGGCACACCCCACGATCTTATCGTCCACCACCACCACAATCTGTCCCTCGGGGAAGATACGTAACAATTTTGCAATCTGCTTCCGGGTCCAAAACACATCCGATCCGTCCGTATATACCCGTGTAAAGGACTGCGACAGCTCCTCGTAATCCTCCATTTGGAGGTTCCGTATCTGGACTTTATTGATTTTCAGAGGATATTCCATAATTCACCATTTTACGTCCGCAAATTTACAACATTTCGACATACATTATCCTGTTTCCTGATCGCGAACAGAAAACTCCTCATAAATTCTTCCGTTAAAAAACAAACGAAGCGGGACCTTTGTCGGATCCCGCTTTAAACTTTCCTGTTTTCTGGCAACTAATACAAGTGTTCATCCTCCGAGAGTATCTCCTCCCGCGTAATCTTCTTCCGGTTCATGGCGCGCCATGCGTACCAGATATAGGCCACGACAAAAGGAATCAACAACGAAACAATACTCATCGCAGTCAGAGTAAATTCGCTCGAAGAACTATTATAGATCGTCAACGAACTCTGCATATCGGCCAAAGAGGGATAGTAAGCCGTATTATTATAACCGGCCAAGAGGAACAGACACACCACGGTCACCACGGTTCCCGGTCCGCTCAACCAGATTCCTTTCGTACTCTCTTCCCTGCACAAATCGCACAGGATACCCGTCAGTACGGCCGCTACACCCACCACCAATGCCACAAAAACAGCCGGCATCGCCAACAGATTGTGCCAATACTTGTAAGGTTCTATAGAGATCACACCCGTTGACGGGTCTACGGCCCACCCCTTCGAGAACATAATACTCACCAGAAAGAGCAGAAAGCAAAGTACAAACGGAATTCCGTTAAACCAAAGCTGCCAACGCGAACGTGTTCGAATCGACTTGTCGTCAATCGTATTGAGGAAATACTGTGCACCCAGCATCCGCGAGAGGAACAACACGGCCAAACCCAATGCCCAGTTACGATAATCGGCCAGCGCATCCAATCCCCTCCAGGGAGTTGTCCATTGCGAGATGGCGGTATCGCCTCCCACATTGGCCAAATTCAGCCGGTTCACCGTAAAATTGGCCCCGGTAAACAAGGTCCCCACGGCCACCCCCAACAACAGTGCTCCCAGAACTCCATTGATCATCAGGAACCACTCGTAGGTCTTCTCTCCGAGAAAATTATCGGCCTTACGACGAAATTCATATGCCACGGCCTGAATGACAAAGACGAGCAGAATCAACATCCACACATAGAATGCCCCGCCGAAACTGGTGCTGTAAAAGAGCGGAAACGAAGCGAAAAAGGCCCCTCCGAAAGTGACCAACGTAGTAAAGGTAGTCTCCCACTTGCGGCCCAAGGCATTGACTATCATATCACGCTCCACACCGCTTTTCCCCACCGTGTAAAGCATTCCCTGTCCCCCCTGCACGAAGAGCAGGAAAACCAGCACTCCCCCCAACAAGGAGATCAAAAACCACCAATAATGTTGTAAAAACAGATAAGTCTCCATATCATCCCATGCTTATTCGTCTCTATTCGTTTTGTCATTGCTCTGCTCCGGATCCGACAACAAAGGCTCGGGTCCGATCTTCACCTGCCGCCTCATGATCATAATCTCGGCGATCAACAACGTGGTAAAAAGCACAACAAAAAGGAAGAAAGTCACCACAACCGAGGCCGAATCGATTCGTGAGACAGCCGCCACCGTAGGCAGCAAATCCTGAATGGTCCAGGGCTGACGGCCTACCTCGGCCACGATCCATCCCGCCTGAGAGGCCACATAAGCCAAAGGAATGGACCACAACAACACCCACAACCACCATCTGCGGGTTTCGATCTGCTGTTTTTTAAGCAGCCACAACGTAAACAGAAACGAAAGAATAAAAAAGACTCCCGCGCCGACCATCACCCGGAAACTGTAATAGACCAACGGCACATTGGGGATCACCTCTTCGGGCGAGGAGAGATACCCGTAACCGAAATACCGAAAATACTCCTTATGAAAAGTCTTTCCCTCAGAACTTTTCGGATCGAATTTGGCCAACACCTCCCTCATCACCTCCCGATCGTTCCCCTGTTTGGCCTGACGGTAACGAGCCAACTCACCAATAGCCACCCGTCCCCGTTCGATCTTTTCCTCCACGGAGAGCAGTCCCCGTTCCGGATTTCCCTCAACCAGATCGTTAATTCCAGCCACATAGGCATCTCCATCGCGATAACTCATCAACGACAACATCCTGGGAATTTCGATATTCATCCAACCGGCTTTCTCCTGGGTCATTCGTTCCTTTTCGGGCTTCAGCACACTGATTACCGTCAGCGGAGCCCCTTTCTGTCCATGATAGAGTGCCTCCATGGCGGCCAATTTCATCGGCTGCGTGCGCGCGATCTGCACACCCGAGCCATCACCCGTGGCGGCGGCAACCAACGCGAATACAAGACCGAAAATCGACGCCACCATCATACTCCTGCGAGCCATCAATTGCTCCCGGCCTTTCAACAGGAACCATGCACTGATCCCTACCACAAAAACCGCAGCCAACATATAACTCGAGGTAACCGTATGGAAGAACTTATTCATCGCCACCGGCGAAAAGAGCACCTCCCAGAACGAGGTCATCTCGTTACGGGCAGTCTCCACATTGAAGGTCATCCCCACCGGATACTGCATCCAGGCATTGGCCACCAGGATCCACAAAGCCGAAAGACTCGCCCCCACAGCGGTCAACCACGTAGCTGTCAGATGGAATCCTTTGGACACCTTATTCCACCCGAAAAACATTACGGCGATGAACGTACTCTCCAGGAAAAAGGCCATGATTCCCTCGATGGCCAATGGTGCCCCGAAAATATCTCCCACAAAATGGGAATAGTTGGACCAGTTGGTGCCGAACTCAAATTCAAGGATTATTCCCGTGGCCACGCCAATCGCGAAATTCACCCCGAAAAGCTTCATCCAAAATTTTGTGGTACGTTTCCAGAACTCGTCCTTCGTCGTGTAATAGATCGTCTCCATGATGGCGACGATAAAACCCAATCCCAACGTGAGCGGCACGAAAAGCCAGTGATAAATGGCGGTCATGGCAAACTGTGCCCGCGACCAATCCACGACGCTCATCCAATCGGCAGTAGACAACATCATCATTCGTTAAGGTTTAGAGGTTAATTGCTCCAACACATAATCGCTACGCTCTTCGGGAGTCAAATCGCCCAACACATCGGGGAAAAAGAAAAGTCTGAGTACAGCGAACATGATAAAGAGCTTAAGCAGAATTACGGCCCAGAGAGTACGTCCGAGAGTCATCGAGCGGAATCCATCCCGATAGAAACAATAGATCTTATAAAACACATTTCCCTGCACCATCTTCTCCATTTTATTCAAAATTAACAACTTTTTTCGACACATACAACGCCAAAACACAAGGAGACCGAGTAAATAATTTCACTCGGTCTCCTTGTGTCATAAATAAAACTTTCGAAAAGCCCTACTGTCTACTTGTTTGCCTTTTTCTTGTCGGCACGAGTCTGACGAGTAGCCTTGTCGTAAACGGAATTATAGACTTTCATATCCTTTTCACGCAGGGTATTCTCTCCGCGTCCGCCACCCAGCGCATGGTAAAGATTCACCACTGCCTCCATCCGTTGATACTGATCCTGTACTCCGGAAAGTTGGGCACTGAGAAGCGATTGCTGAGCCGTGATGACCTCCAAATAGGTGGCCGATCCGATCTGCATCAAATCCTTCGTATACTCCACCGATTTCTCAAGCGAAGAGATCTGCTGCTTACGCCATACGCTCTTGTCGTCGGCCGTTTTATACTGATAGAGGGCATTGCTCACCTCTGCACCGGCATTGAGCAGCGCATACTGGAACGCCAGACGAGCTTCTTCCTGTTGGGCCTTAGCCACATTGAGGCGTGCCCGATTGGCCCCCTGAGCGAAGAGCGGCTGCACGAGCGATGCCGTAGCCGTAGCAATCATTTTACCGGGGTTGATCACCATCGAACCGGCGTCATTGGTCCATCCGAACGCTCCCGTGAGCGAAAGTCCCGGATAGAATGCCGAACGGGCCACATTCGTATTGGCATATGCCGCAGCCAATGCCATCTCTGCCTGTTTCACGTCGGGACGATTCGACAACAACTGAACAGGGATACCTGCCGACAGCTTCTCGGGCAAGCGTTGTTCTTCGATCGTGCTCCGGTCAATGGTCTGGGGAGCCTGTCCCAACAGGATCGAAAAAGAGTTTTCCGTCTCCCGGATATTCTGTTTCAGATCAGACAACGATGCTACCACCGAATAATAATTAGCCTCAGCCTGTACTACACCGGCCTCATTGGTCATACCGGCCGATTTGAGCGATCGCATCATCTCTACGGTCAGTTTCAGATTGGCTGCCGTCTCTTCGCTGATCGAAAGCTGACGATCGAGCATCAGCAACGTATAGTAAAGATTGGCAACCGTAGCGATCACCTGGGTCCGAACACCCTGACGACCGGCCTCACTCTGCAAAAGTGTTGCTTTGGCACCCCGTTTCGAATTGAGCAGCTTCCCGAACAGATCTACCTCCCAACTGGCAGACAAAGGCAACTGATAGGTCCACGTAGCCTTTCTCTTATCGAAACTTGACACCGTTCCCGTAGGAGCCAGCGAGAAACCCGGAGCATAGGCCCAACGGGAAGTCATCAACTGAGCCTGAGCCTCTTTGACACGCAAAATAGCCGTCTGCAGGTCCACGTTATTGTCGAGGCCCTGTTGGATCAACTTCTGCAACTTGGCATCGGTAAAGATCTCCTCCCAGGGCAAATTGCCCATATTGGTCGTGTCGCTCGAGAGCGTATCGTTCACCGAAACCGTATCCCGATAGAGCCCCTGCACATTCATATCGGGCCGCTTATAGGACCGGAAGATGTTACAGCTGCTCATCATCACAGCCACGGTCATCACGACCGCCATCCCCACATATCTTTTCATTCCCATAGTTTTTTTCATGGTTTGTTACTTGTTACTCTTCGACATACCCCTTAAATTCGGCATCCACTTCGCTCGAATCGGGATCGTTCCACTGAATCGGTTTCACCTTCTCCTGCAAATACTGGAAGGCTACGAACAGAGTGGGCACGATGAAAATCTGGCAAATCATACCGATCAACATACCTCCCACGGCACCGGCACCCAATGTGCTGTTACCATTGGCACCCACACCTTTGGCAAACATAAGCGGCAACAGACCCACCACCATAGCCAAAGAGGTCATCAAGATAGGACGCAGACGGGCCGCTGCACCCAACATGGCTGCCCACGAGAGGGTCATTCCCATCTTACGACGGTCGAGGGCGAATTCCACGATCAGAATGGCGTTCTTGGCGAGCAGACCCATCAACATAATCAGCGAAATCTGCAGATAAATATTATTTTCCAGTCCCATCATACGGGCAAAGAGGAAACTTCCTACCAGACCGAACGGAATGGACAAGATTACAGCCAAGGGCAGAATATAGCTCTCATACTGGGCACTCAGCAACAAATAAACGAACACCAGACAGAGCACAAAGATGATAACCGTCGTACTTGTACCGGTACTCTGCTCCTCACGGGTCATACCCGAATATTCATAACTGTATCCGAAAGGCAGTGTCTCCCGTGCGACCTCTTCGATGGCGGCAATCGCCTCACCCGAAGAGTAACCGTCTGCCGGAGCACCATTCACTTTCATGGAGGTAAACAAGTTGAATCGGGTGATGTTATCCGGACCGTAAACCTTACGCAGAGTCACGAACTGAGTGATCGGAGCCATTTCGCTGCCATTCCGAACCTTCACACTATTGAGTGTCTCGGGATTGATACGGAACGAAGGATCCGACTGAATCATGACACGATAGAGTTTACCGAAACGGTTGAAGTTCGATGCATAGATACCGCCATAATATCCTTGCAGCGTAGTCAGAATGTCGCTCGGGCTGAGGCCGGCCTGTTTACACTTGGCAGCATCAATATCTACCATATACTGTGGGAAGGTCGGATTGAACGAAGTCTGAGCCGATGCAATCTCGGGACGTGCCTGCAAAGCAGCCAGGAAGTTGTTGGCCACCTCGAAGAAATCATCCAGACTACCACCCGTACGGTCCTGCAAGTTGAACTCGAAACCGTTGGTGATACTGTAACCCGGAATCATAGGAGGCGAGAAAAACAGCACTCGTGCATCCTTGATGGTATGCATTGCCTGCATATAGAGCATTCCTACGGTGGAATTCACATCCATTCCTTCGCCCTCCCGCTGTTCGAAAGGTTTAAGTTTGCCGATAATCGTACCGTAGTTACTACCCTGACCGGCCAAGAAACTATATCCGGTAATCGTTGTACGACTCATCATTGCAGGATGAGAACCTACCAGACTGTCCACTTGTTTCATCACGGCCTGCGTCCGTTCCTGCGAAGTTGCAGGCGGAAGGTCTACCACAGCGAAAAGCGTACCCGTATCCTCATTGGGCACCAAACCTGTCGGAGTGGTTTTCATCAACAACATCAGGATAACAATGCTCAAAGCTACCGTTCCGAACGACAACCAACGATGGTGAATGAAGAATAGCACTCCATTCTTATATTTTTTCAAAGTCGTCTCGTAAGCCACATTGAACGATTTGTGGAACCGGTCGACCAAAGATGGTTTCTTGCCATTCTCATCCTTGTGAGGTTTCAGCAATATGGCACACAAGGCAGGAGTCAGTGTCAAGGCGTTCAGCGCCGAAATACCGATAGCGAAGGCCATGGTCAAACCGAACTGCCGGTAGAAGGTTCCCGAAGTTCCCGACATGAAGCTCACAGGGATAAACACGGCCATCATCACCATCGTAATCGAGAGGATGGCGCCCGAGAGTTCGCTCATGGCATCGATCGAGGCCTTCTTGGCGGAAGTATATCCCTGATCCAATTTGGCATGGACACCCTCGACCACCACGATTGCATCGTCGACCACAATCGCGATCGCCAGAATCATGGCGCAAAGAGTCAACAGGTTGACACTAAAGCCAATGATATACAACAAGAAGAACGTACCGATCAAGGCCACAGGAATGGCAACCGTCGGGATCAGTGTGGAGCGGAAATCCTGCAAGAAGACATACACCACAAGGAACACCAGAATAAAGGCCTCGAGCAACGTCTTGATCACCTCATGAATCGACGCAAAAAGGAAGTCCGTGGTATCCATCAGGATTTCGACCTTCATGCCGGGGGGCATCTGACGTTGAATCTCCTCCAACTGAACCTTAATATCGGCAACAATCTGTGTCGCATTCGATCCGGCCGTCTGGAAAATCATACAGGTCACACCGGCGTGGCCATTGATCAAGTTATCAAATCCATAAGTCAAACGACCCAGTTCCAGATCGGCAATATCTTTCAGACGGAGAATTTCTCCATCCGAAGTGGCCCGGATCACGATATCCTCAAACTCCTGTTCGGATTGCAGACGTCCCCGATATTTCATCACATACTGGAACGACTGATTTCCCTGTTCACCGAACTGACCGGGAGCGGCCTCGATATTCTGTTCCGACAGGGCAGCAATCACATCGGTCGGCATCAGATTGTATTGGGCCATCACATCCGGTTTGAGCCAAATACGCATCGAGTAATCCGAACCCATCACCATCACATCACCCACACCGTTCACACGCTTGATGATCGGCACCAGGTTGATCGACGCGTAGTTCTCTATGAACTTCAAATCGTAACGGTCATCCGGGCTGTAGATCGAAAAGCCCAACAACATACTGGTCTGTCGTTTGGAGGTGATCACACCCACCCGGGTAACCTCAGCCGGCAACAGGTTTTGAGCCTTGGCCACACGGTTCTGCACGTTCACCGCAGCCATATCGGGATCGGTACCCTGTTTAAAGTAGACCTGAATCGTAGCACTACCGGTATTGGTAGCCGTAGAGGTCATATAGTCCATGTTCTCCACACCGTTGATCTCCTCCTCCAGAGGGGCAATCACGGAATTCAACACCGTCTGCGCATCGGCACCGGTATATGTCGTGTAAACCTGTACTGTCGGAGGTGCAATGTCCGGATACTGCATAACAGGCAACGATACGAGGCCCAAAATACCCAGTATGACGATTATCACGGAGATAACCGTCGAAAGCACAGGACGATTAATAAATTTATCTAATCTCATAATTCTCTTTCTGTAATTATTTTACCGATCGTATTTCTCAACAAGACTACTTTTGGGCAGTCTGTTCAGCCTTTTGAGCCTCTGCCTCGGGTTTGGTTGCAGCGGCAGCACCTTTTTCCATCGGTTGAATCTTCATTCCCTCGCGCAAGGAGACAACGCCCTCGACCACGATCTTCTCTCCGGGAGTCAATCCTTCCAAAACCACATATTCCACTCCATTATCGATCGGCGAGATCTGAATCTCACGGGTAGATACAGTAGCACTATCGGTCAATACATATACGAACTTCTTGTCCTGCAGCTCGAAAGTAGCCTTCTGAGGAATCGTAATCACCGAATCCATCTGCGAGGGCAGCAACACGTTACCCGTTCCACCGCTACGAAGGATATTCTTGTCATTGGGGAAAGTGGCACGAATCGAAGCAGCGCCCGTAGTCTTGTCGATCACACCGCTCAAGGTCTCTACCTTACCTTTGGCCGGGTAGATGGAACCGTCCACCAACTGCAGCTCCACTTCGGGCATGGCTGCAAGCAACTCTTTCACCGTTCCACCCTTACGAACGAATTTGAGCAGATCTTTTTCGGTCATCGAGAAGTAAACATACATTTTGGAAATATCCGATACCGTAGTCAATGGCTGTGCCGAAGAAGAACTTACCAAAGCACCCACCCGATAAGGAATCGTCCCGACCACTCCGGCCGACGGACTGGTTACGGTCGTAAATTCCAGATCCTGCTGAGCGGAGATCAACTGAGCCTTGGCCTGGGCCAACTGGGCCTCTGCCGTACGCAGATTGTTTTGAGCTGTTTGTAAATCGTACTCCGAAATGATATTCTTGCTATAAAGATCCTGTTTGTTGTTCAAAGTCAGTTTAGATGTGGCAACGGCAGCTTCAGCCATCTTCACAGAAGCATCGGCAGCCCGTACAGCAGCCTCGTACTGAACCTTATCGATCAGGAAAAGCGCCTGGCCTTTTTTCACCACAGAACCCTCGTCCACACATAATTTGGTGATGTAACCTCCCACACGAGGCCGAATTTCCACATCCTGCATACCCTGAATAGAAGCCGGATATGAACTATTCAAAGTAACCGAAGTCGGTTCAACTGTCTCTACGGCATAGGATTTCACACCACCCATACCCATTTGGTTACCGCCACCGCAAGAAACCGCGGCCAACGCCACCGAAGATAAAACCATCAGACGAGCAAGTGAATCCGTCACTTCCCGCACGTTTTTGTCCCATTTACAAAAAACTCTTCTACTCATATTATTTAATTTGAACTCTATAATTCACTATTTTGAACGGGCAAATTTAGTATTTATTTCGCAGATAAACACTCTTTTATACCTCATGGTACCCGGAACGTACTGAAAGTTTTCCAAAAAGAGACATATAAGCACACTGATTCTCAAAAAGATAAAATTTATCATTTTGCAGATATATTTCCAAAAAAAAATAAAAGTTTTCTCACACTCTCCTAAAAACAACGACCTCAAACAGTAACGGCTATATTCAGAGAGACAAAACCCGGGAAAAATTGTTATCTTGTGTCGTTTTTTCCTTGTTTACACAATCCTAAACACAGACCGATGACGACCTCTCAATTCGAACTCTTTTTATGGATCATGATCCTTCTGGCAGTCATTGTTTTCATCGCCCTTTACTTCGTGAAAGCAGGTTACGGGATGTTACGCGACGGACGCTGGGGGCCGAAAATCGACAATCGTCTGGGCTGGATTCTGATGGAAGCCCCTGTTTTCGTGGCCATGACACTGCTTTGGTGGTTTTCCGATCGCCGCACCGACACGGTTCGGCTCATCTTCTTCGGACTGTTCCAGCTCCACTATCTGAATCGGGCCTTTATCTATCCGCTGCTGATCCGTACCCCGAGTCCGATGCCGACAGGCATCATCACCATGGGAGTCGTCTTCAACGTACTGAACGCCTGCATGCAAGGCGGCTGGATCTTTTATATATCTCCGGCCGACAGCTATCCGATCGCCTGGCTCTCTTCGCCTCAGTTTCTCATCGGCACAGTACTCTTCTTCGCGGGGATGGCCATTAATCTCCACTCCGACCACATCATCCGGCATCTGCGCAAACCGGGAGACCATAACCACTACCTGCCCCGAGGAGGCTTCTTCCGCTATGTCACCTCGGCCAACTATTTCGGTGAGATCGTCGAATGGAGCGGATTCGCCATCCTTACCTGGTCGCTGTCGGGGGCGGTCTTCGCGATATGGACCTTTGCCAATCTGGTTCCCCGTGCCAACACCATCTGGCACCGTTACCGGGAGATGTTCGGCAATGAAGTCAGTCAGGCAAAACTCAAACGAATCATACCTTTTATATATTAATTCTCTTTCCCATTGAATACGATGAAAAAGTCTCTGCTTTTTACAGAAGGAAAAATCGGTCCTCTCACCCTGCGGAACCGAACGATCCGGGCCGCCGCATTCGAGGGAATGTGTGACGGAAACAGTCCCACGCAACTGCTGTACGACTATCATCGGAGCGTGGCGGCGGGAGGAATCGGCATGACCACTCTGGCCTATGCCTCGGTCACGCGTAACGGACTTTCGTTTCCTCATCAACTATGGATGCGTCCCGAGGTGGTTCCGGGTCTGCGACGTATCACCGATGCCATTCATGCCGAAGGCGCTGCCGCCTCAATACAGATCGGCCATTGTGGCAATATGTCCAAACCGGGTATGGCTGGAGAGATGCCCGTCTCGGCCTCCACGGGATTCAACCTCTACTCCCCCACCTTCGTACGAGGACTGCGAGCTTCCGAACTGCCGATCATAGCCAAAGCATTCGGAGAAGCCGTACGGCTGGCTCGCGAGGCAGGATTCGATGCGGTAGAGGTACACGCAGGCCACGGTTACCTGATCAGCCAATTTCTTTCTCCCTACACCAACCACCGGAAAGACGGATACGGAGGTTCACTCACCAACCGAATGAAATTCATGCGTATGTGCATGGAGGAGGTAATGGAAGCTGCAGGCAACGACATGGCCGTACTGGTCAAGACCAATATGAAAGACGGATTCAAGGGAGGACTCGATATCGACGAATGTCTCGAAGTGGCCCGTGCATTGGAAGAGTCGGGGGCCCATGCACTGGTGCTCAGCGGAGGATTCGTGAGCAAGGCACCGATGTATGTCATGCGAGGCCAGATGCCCATCCGTTCGATGACCTGGTACATGCACCCCTGGTGGCTACGTTGGGGGGTGAGAATGGTCGGACGATGGATGATCCCGACGGTTCCCTTCAAAGAGGCCTATTTCTATGAAGACGCTCTTCGGTTCCGCGAAACTTTGAAACTGCCACTGGTCTACGTAGGGGGACTCGTCTCCCGTGAAAAGATCGACATGGTGCTCGATTCGGGATTCGAATTCGTGGCCATGGCCCGGGCTCTGCTCAATACACCCGATTTCGTGAATCGCATGAAGGCAGGAGAAAAGTGTTGTGACTGCGGTCACTCGAACTATTGTATCGCCCGGATGTATTCGAGAGAAATGGCTTGTCACAAACACCTGACCGACCTGCCCGAATGTCTGAAACGAGAAATCGAATCACTTGAAAGAAAATGAGCCGAAAAGATATACCGCGAAATGCCGTCTTCTCACGTCAACGGGCCCTGATCACGGGTGCCAGTTCGGGAATCGGACTGGCTTATGCCCGGGAATTGGCCGCCCGGGGATACGATCTGTTGCTGGTGAGCAATCAGGAGGAGGAGCAGTGCCGTGTAGCCAAGGAACTGTCTGCCACATACGGCATCGACGCCCGACCGCTCTGCATGGATCTCTCACACAGAGAAGCCGCCCGCGAACTGTTCGACTATTGCACAAAAGAGGGTCTGGAGATCGAGATTCTGATCAACAACGCAGGTGTTTTCTTTTTCAACGATATCACCGAAACCGCCGTTTCCCGACTCGAAACCATGACCGGTCTGCACATGACCACCCCGACACTGCTCTGCCACTATTTCGGACAAGCCATGAAACAACGTGGACACGGTCATATCCTCAACATGGCCTCGATGGCTGCCACGTTTGCCGTACCGGGCATTGCAGTCTACGCGGCAAGCAAAAGTTATCTTAAAATCTTCTCAAAAGCACTCTACAACGAACTATACGACTACGGAGTGACCGTAACCGCCATCTGTCCCGGTGCCGTAGACACCGATCTTTACGGATTGGCGCCCCATCTCCGCCGGCTGGGAGTACGACTGGGGATTCTGATGCGCCCCGAGCGATTGGCACAAAAAGGACTGAAAGCCATGTTTCGAGGGAAACGCTGTGTCATGCCGGGGGCAATCAACCGATTGTTCGTACTCATTCCGTCCATGCTTCCCTCTCCGCTTGTGAGATGGATCAAACGTCATGCCCGATTCTACCGTTATGGAAAATAGACCAGAAGCACAAATCCGAAAGGAATGGTATGTGGTGACGGGAGCCAATGCGGGCATGGGACAAGCCCTGACTAAAGCTCTGGCCTCCCGGGGAAAGTGTGTGGTAATGGCCTGTCGCAACTTGGAGCGAAGTCTTCCCGTACAGAAAAACATCATGGAGCAGACCGGCAATCCTCACATCCTACTGTTGCCGCTCGATCTCTCTTCGTTCGGTTCGATCCTTGCATTCTCTGCCAAATTGGAAGAGGAACATCTGCCCGTGCAAGTGCTTATCAACAACGCAGGCGTCATGAATGGCGAATTCCGCACCACAAAAGAAGGACTGGAACAGACCGTCGGCGTAAACTATGCGGGGACCTGGTTACTCACCCGTCTGTTACTCCGCCGGATGGCTGCAGGGGGCAGGATCGTCAACACCCTCTCCTGCACCTGGAGAATCGGCCGGGTAGACGAACATCTGCTCATCCCCGATCCGGAGCATTACTCCCGTTTCGGAGCCTATGCCCGTTCGAAACTGGCGTTGCTGCTCTTTACGCTGGAGTTGGCCGACCGGAGCCGAAATCAAGGTATCGGAGTATGGGGCGCCGATCCCGGAGTGGTAAGTACGGGCATGATTACCATGGGACGCTGGTTCGATCCGCTGGCCGACCGCATTTTCCGTCCCCTGATCCGTACTCCGGAACAAGGTGCCGACACGGCTCTATGGCTGGCTCTTGGCGGCGCAGAAGTCGGGACAGGGCCCTATTTTGCCAACAGACATGCAGAAAAACTGCCACATAGAATCTTGGAGCATCCCTGCCGACGAACGATATGGAAAACGACAGAACAATTGATCAGAGAAAAAACCGGACTTGAAAATCTATAAACAACAAAAACCATGAAACACACTTTTCATATCGCGTTATTGTCACTGCTGGCTGCCACAGGCATGGCGCAAGAGGCTAAAACCCCCAAAGAAGTAGAGGGAACAAAAGTGAAATCGGTAATCATCCATGACACCCAAAATAATCCGCTGCCTCTACCCGAATTCGGCAAGAAAAACCTTTTGATCTTCTATGTCGATCCCGATCATTACAAACAAAACGAAGCATTCGTGGACTATCTGACCAAAAATCCGGTAGAAAGTCCTACGTTACGAGGTTACGGCGTGACCAATCTGAAAGACGCACCCATGTTGCCCAACAGTGTACTTAGGGCCGTGATGCGCTCGAAACAAAAATCGACCGGAGCAGCCATCTACACCGATCCGGACCACAGTCTGCGCGACGGATGGCGTTTGGGCGACTGTAACAACAAGTTCATTATCATGCTGGTAAGCAAAGAGGGCGTGATCGATTTCTTCCGCTACGGCGAGTTCACCGAACAGGATAAAAAAGAGTTTTTCCGCGTAGTGGAGAAGTACAAGACCGAAGCAAAAAAACAGCAATAAGAAGTTTCGTGCCATTTACACATTCACGCCTCCGGTCCATGTGTTTATACCGGCTTTCGACTTGTCAAAAAATTCCGTATCTTTGTTCGGATGCCTGTTTTTCCGGCTATGCTCTGTACAATTTTTGAGAGGGTATTTCCAATCATTGTACTCATCAGGCAAAACATATAAATAGACATGACATTACAAGAATTACTGACACTGCCTTCACAGCGACTGGTAGAACGTTTTCGTCGTAAATTTCCACAAATCGCCGCACTGGCGACCCGTTCCCGCGATCTCGACTCATTTCTGAACGATCTTCGTCATTGGGCAGAAGATAGGCCCGTAAAACGATCAATGGCTGTACGAGAAGCAGAACTACACCTCAACCGTCTGCTGGATGTCGAAGGCAAAATCGTAACCGATCTTTCAACCGGAGAAAACGTAACTTGCCGTACTTTCGGACAACTAAGAGATGCTCTCCTGGGAAAAAATATTCACCCCGACTTCATGTTGGAGATGACCGAACTGTTCCTGCAACTGGAAGGAGTCGAATACCCCATGCCAAACCGCATCGCCATAACCCGTGAAGCAGGGCGCTGGCCCTCGGGACTCGATCCGGAAGTGCGGGCTATTCGGGAATCCAATAAAGAACGGATCATCGATCTGCTGATCGAAAAGGTGGAACACCGATCCGGATCTCACGATCGGTTTCTCTTCCCGGAAGGGATCTCCCGGGAAGAGAAAAAAGAGTTGATCACCCAATGGTGGAATGACCACCGTTTCCATCTTGTCATGGCGATCCGTTCACCACGTGAGCTGAACCGAATGCTGGGCGGGTCTCTTTCCTCAGAAACGATGGAACTGTTACAGGAAGCCCGTCACAAAGAGATCCCTTTTTTCGTAACGCCCTACTATCTTTCCCTGCTCAACCCAGGCCCCGGAGGATACGACGATCGGACAATTCGCAGTTATGTGATCTACTCCCCGGAACTGGTAGGCACCTACGGCACGATCCGTGCCTGGGAAAAAGAGGATATCGTAGAAGCCGGGAGACCCAATGCGGCCGGATGGATCATTCCCGGACACAATATCCACCGCCGTTATCCGGAGGTGGCGATTCTGATTCCCGACTCGATGGGACGAGCCTGCGGCGGACTGTGTGCCCCCTGTCAACGGATGTACGATTTCCAAAACCGAAGACTGGGATTCGAATTTCACCGGCTGAAACCCAACGAGCACTGGAATACGAAACTGCGCAAACTGATGCGCTATTTCGAAGAGGATTCTCAGTTGCGTGACATTCTCATCACAGGCGGCGATGCTTTGATGAGTCGGAATGCCACCCTACGTGGCATCCTGGATGCAGTCTACCGGATGGCTCTTCACAAACGGCAAGCCAATGTCTCCCGGCCCCAGGGAGAAAAATACGCCGAACTACAAAGAGTGAGATTAGGCACCCGATTACCGGTTTATCTTCCCATGCGGATCGACGACGAACTGGTGGAAATTCTTCGCGACTTCAAGGAGCGAGCCTCCCAGGTGGGAGTAAGACAGTTCATCATCCAGACCCATTTCGAATCGCCGCTGGAGATCACTCCCGAAGCCCGCGAGGGAATCCGACGACTGCAATCGGCCGGATGGATCGTCACCAATCAACTGGTCTTTACGGCAGCCGCCTCCCGCCGGGGACATACAGTTCGCCTGCGACAAATGCTCAACCGGGAAGGCGTGATCTGCTATTATACGTTCTCAGTGAAAGGATTCGCCGAAAATTATGCCCTCTTCGCGCCCAATGCCCGTTCCATCCAAGAGCAACGCGAGGAGAAACACTACGGGACCATGAATCGGGAAGACGCCCAGGAGTTGATGAGGATTCTGTCTGTGCCGAAACAGCTGCACACCCGTGTCCGGGAATTCATGCAGGAGCGCCATCTGCCTTTTCTGGCCACCGATCGCAACGTGCTCAATCTGCCGGCAATCGGAAAAAGCATGACTTTTACCCTGGCCGGTCTCACTCCGGAAGGGAAACGTATCCTGCGCTTCGACCACGATCATGGACGGCGCCACAGTCCGGTGATCGACCATATGAAAGAGATCTATATCACGGAAAACAAATCCCTGGCGGCTTATCTGCGCCAATTGGTCAGCATGGGAGAAAACCCCGATCATTACAGAACCCTGTGGAGCTATCGGGCAGGAGAGACAGAACCCCGTTTTGCACTGTTCGAATACCCGGACGACAATCTGCAAATCACCTCGGAAATCACTCACATAGCCTCTTCGGAAAATTGACCGAAGAGGTTTATGCATTATCCCTATTCTTCTCCGCCCGGGCGGCCTTTTCGGCTTCGAGCTGGGCACGCGATTTACTCAGAGTCACGATATAAACCCCTGAAAAGACAAGTATGGCAGCCACACCTTTCGTCCAGTTCATCGTATCGAGTCCGATGAGTACAGCCACCAGCGAAGCGACCAACGGCTGCACATAGTTGTACATGCTTACGATAGTCGGCCGCAACAACCGCTGCCCGACAGGAATCATCAGATAGGCGAGAAAAGTGGCACCACCCACCACATAGGCCACTCTCAGAGAGACATCCCACGTGAAACGTGAAAAATCGGTCGAGGAGAAATCGCCCCAGCAAAAAGGCAAATTACACAAGGCCGCAAAGAGGAACATCCATTTCATCAACGTCACGGAAGAGTAACGGCCGATCAATTTCTTGAACAGCACCAAATAGGTCGCAAACGAAGCGGCACTCAACAGACAAAGCAGGTTACCTGCCAGATGCGACTCACCTCCGGAGGCACTTTGAGCACTCATGATCAGCATAATAGCTCCGGATGCCCCCACCAATACCCCGATCACCTTTTTCCAGGTGATGGGTTCCTTCAGATAGAGGGCTGAAATAATCATGGTGATGATCGGCACGGTAGTGGCTACAATGGAGGCATCGACCGGAGCGGTCATCGAAAGACCGATCAGAAAACTGACCTGATTGAGCTGTACACCGAACAAAGAAGCTGCAAACAGAA
The DNA here is from genome assembly GCA_944326945.1 of uncultured Rikenellaceae bacterium. Lineage (GTDB taxonomy): Bacteria > Bacteroidota > Bacteroidia > Bacteroidales > Rikenellaceae > Gallalistipes. Next base: position 33,024 of record CALVFY010000009.1, on the reverse strand, counting down.
GCAATATATCACGCACAGGTACTTTTTCCCGGCGGCAAAACAACGAAGCGATCCAGAACAGAATCGCCGCCCCACCCATTCGGAACAGATTCAAGGTGTAAGGCGTCACAAAATCAAGCGAAAGTACCGTTTTGGAAATCGGCATATTGAGTCCGAAAATCACATTGGCTCCCAACAGTGCCAAATGGCCGGAAAGATTCTTATCGTCGGTCATCATCTTCACTTTTTATCGGGACAAAAATACAAAACGGTTTCCAGATAATGCAACCACTCTCTTGAAATAACCGAAAATTCCCGCTTTCCGGCCATAATTCATCATACAAATAATACAAATAAAATAAAAATCCACTATCTTTGTTCCAATCGAACCATAATAGACCGTAAACAATGAAACCATTGACGAGCGCCGAAATACGAGGTAATTGGGCCACACTACTATTGACCACAACTCCTAAAGGGGAAATCGATTACACCCGGTTGGCAGAAGAGATTGACCTGCTGATCGACACCCATCCCTGCGGAATCTACTCAAACGGTACGGCAGGCGAATTTTATGCCCAAAGCGAAGAGGAATTCATCCGCATCAGTGAATTGCTCTCCTCCAAATGCGAGGCCGCCGGCGTGGCCTATCAGATCGGAGTCAGTCATCCCTGCGCCCAACAATCGCTGGAACGTCTGCGGAAGATCCGTCACCTGCACCCGGGGGCCGTACAGGTCATCCTTCCCGACTGGTTTCCGGTGAGCAATCCCGAAGCCATCGATTTTCTGAAGGTCATGGAGGCCGAGGCTCAAGGTATTCCTTTGGTACTCTACAATCCCCCCCATGCCAAACGGAAACTCACTCCCGAAGAGTGGATGATACTCAAACGAGAAATTCCTTCACTCGTCGGCGTCAAAGTATTCGACAACAATTGTGATCCGGCCTGGTACAATCGGGTCCGGGAACAAGTACAAGGGCTCTCTGTATTCATACCGGGTCACCATCTGGCCACCGGCATCCGGGCCGGCATGCATGGAGCCTATTCGAATATGGCTTGTCTGAATCCGTATGCGGCCCAACGATGGTACGAACAGACGCTCTCCGATCTTCCCGGAGCACTCGAGCTGGAACAACGAATCGGACTGTTCATGGAACACTGTATCACGCCATTCATCACCGAACACCATTATCCCAACCACGCCTGCGACCGATTCATGGCTTTGGTAGGAGGATGGTGCCGGGTCGGCGACAGACTCCGTTGGCCTTATCGGTCTATCCCGGTCGAGCAGGTAGAGAAGGTACGCAAGAAAGCCCGGAATATCATCCCTGAGTTTTTCACAGTTTAATACAATTTAATAATACCTAATGACAGAACACACTCCACAAGCGTTCTGTCATTTTTTTATCAACTCAAAGCTCGGCATTCGACGGCAAAAAAAGCCCATTCGTCCGATTCGTTTCGTGAAGTTATTTCCATCCACTATGTTTGCCTCAAACCAAAAAAACAAAGGCAGACATGATCCGGATCATACCGACAATCACCGCACTCTTCCTGCTGACGACAGGGACTCTCCTCGCACAGGAGAGCAGCGGATCACAGCCGTGGACACTGAAGCGTTGCATCGACTACGCACGCCAGAAGAACATTCAGATAGCGAGCAATCGCATCACGGCCGAAATTTCCCGGGTAGAATTGGACGCAGCCAAGGGCCAACGCCTCCCTTCACTCGGGTTCAGTACCACACAAAGCATCATCAACCAGCGTAGCGAAAATGCAACAGGTGCACTCGGATCCACATCCAGCTATTCGGGTAATTACGGACTCGACGCAGGATGGACCCTCTACAACGGCGGAAAGATCAAGAATACGGTACGCCAACAAGAGGCACTCGTTCGGGGCAGCGACTACGACGTGGACAAAGCGGGCAACGACATTGAAATTGCCGTCACCCAGTACTATCTGGAAGTACTCTATGCCAACGAGGCACTGACCATTGCCCGCCAGACGCTGGAGGTATCGCAGGCCGAGGAGGCTCGGGCCGAAGAGCTGTATAGGGCAGGATCGATCTCGGCCAGCGATCTGGCACAGCTCAAAGCCCAACGAAGCAGTGACAACTATCAGGTGACGGTGGCAGAAAACACGCTTTCACAGGCCCGGCTCGACCTCAAACAGCTACTCGAATTAGGTCTGGAAGAGTCTTTCGAAGTCTATTTTCCGGAACTTCCCGATTCTCAAGTACTCCTGCCGATTCCTTCGCTGGCCACAGTCTATCGTACCGCTCTGGAGACCATGCCCGAGATCCAAAGCAGCAAAACCAGTATCGAGGCTGCCGAACTCGAAGAAAAGATTGCTTCGGCCGCTCGCCTGCCGACCATATCCCTGAGTGCAGGAATCGGAACCGGCAATTTCTCGGGTTCGGGCATCTCGATCGGAGATCAGCTCGAGCGCAAATTCAACCAAAGTGCAGGGTTGAGTATCAGTGTTCCGATCTTCAGCAATCGGCAGGCAACCACCTCGATTGCCCGGGCCAAACTCCAAACCACATCGGCCCGTCTGGATCTGACGGCCGCCGAAAAAGAACTGCTCAAAACCGTGGAATCGCTCCATCAGGATGCCGTGTCGGCCCAAAGTCGCTACCGGGCGGCCGAAGACCAGACCGAAGCGACCCGTCAAAGTTACGAACTGGTGAGTCAACAGTTCAATGCCGGCATGAAAAACACCGTGGAACTGCTCACCGAGAAGAACAACTATCTCAATGCCCAACGCGAACAGCTTCAAGCCAAATTCCAGGCGATTCTCTCGCTCAAACTCCTCAATTTCTACCGAGGAGAATCGATCGAATTATAACGAAAAACACAGATAACGACCCATGAAAAAAGGTAAAAAAATCGGAATGGTCACCCTCCTGTTCGTTGCAGTAGCAGGAGTGGTGATATGGATATTTTCCCGCGACACAAAGCCCCGTTCGAACTACGACACGGTGGCCGTGCGACGCGGACAGATCATCAACACGGTAACCGCCACGGGAACGGTAGACCCGATCGTCCAGGTCGAAGTCGGCACACAGGTATCGGGTATTATCGACCACATCTATGTCGATTACAACTCCGTAGTCAAAAAGGGACAGGTGATCGCCGAATTGGACCGTTCGACCCTGCAGGCCGAACTGGAGTCGAGTACCGCCGAGCTGAAGTCGAACAAAACCGAATATGAGTACCAGACCAAGAACTACAATCGTACGAAAGGTCTGCACGAGAAGGGACTGGTGAGCGACACGGAGTTTGAAACGGCCGAATATAACTATATGAAAGCCCAAAGTGCTTATGAGAAATCACAGGCCGACATGTTCAAAGTACGTCAGAATCTCGGCTATGCCACCATTACCTCTCCGATCGACGGTATAGTGATCGGACGTGAAGTAGAGGAAGGACAAACTGTTGCCGCCAGCTTCGAAACCCCTACGCTGTTCACCATCGCCAACGACCTGCGTCAGATGCAGGTGATCGCCGACGTGGACGAAGCCGATATCGGCAGCGTGCAGGAGGGGCAACGGGTGACCTTCACTGTGGATGCCTATCCGGACGACGTATTCGAGGGTTCGGTCACCCAGGTACGTCTGGAGGCCACCACCGAATCGAATGTGGTGACCTATGAAGTCGTTGTGGATGCCCCCAATCCCGACCTGAAACTCAAACCCGGACTGACCGCCAACATCACCATCTACACGATGGAGAAAAACGACGTACTGATCGTCCCGGCCAAAGCCTTGCGGTTCACCCCGGAAGGAGTAGAAGCTCCCGTATCCGATCCGACAAATTACCGGGCTAAAACACTTTGGATCACCCATAATGGCACCCTCCGGAGTGTGGCCGTAACGGCCGGAGATTCGGACGGCATCTTCACCGAAGTGACCGGAGAGATCAACGAAGGAGATACCGTGATCACCGGAATCGGAATGGGTATTGCCACCCAAATGCAAAATCCAGAAGGATCGAGTCCATTCATGCCGCAACCTCCCGGACAAAAGAACAAGAAAAAATAACGGAACAAAGGGTATAAACTGATGGAAAAGTATATCATACAAGCCGAACAACTGCGAAGGGATTTCGTGGTAGGCGACGAGACGGTTCATGCCCTGCGAGGGGTATCGTTCAACATCGCCCCGGGAGAGTTCGTCACCATCATGGGTACCAGTGGTTCAGGAAAATCGACCCTGCTCAACATTCTGGGATGTCTGGATACCCCCTCCTCGGGAGAATATTATCTGGACGGGATCCGGGTACGGGAGATGGGGCGCAACGACCGGGCCACACTCCGTAATCGCAAGATCGGATTCGTCTTCCAATCCTACAACCTGTTGCCCAAGACCACGGCTCTGGAGAATGTGGAGCTGCCTCTTTTCTACAATCCGGCGGTCAATGCCCGCGAACGCAAGGAACGGGCCGAACAGGCTCTGATAGCCGTAGGACTGGCAGATCGTATCCATCACCGTTCGAATCAGATGTCGGGCGGACAACAACAACGCGTAGCCATTGCCCGGGCGCTGGTCAACAATCCGGTGATGATTCTGGCCGACGAGGCAACGGGTAATCTCGACACCCGTACCTCATTCGAGATACTGACGCTCTTCCAACGACTGCACAGCGAAGGCCGGACCATCGTTTTCGTGACCCACAATCCGGAAATAGCCCAATTCAGCAGCCGTAACATCACCCTGCGGGATGGGAAAATCACGGAAGACGTAACCAATCCGCAAATCCGATCGGCAAGGGAAGTACTCGAATCACTTCCCATAGAAACCAACTAAAACAGGGATAAGAATGAACTACAACAATCTGATAAAGATCGCCCTCAAGGCCTTGTCCAACAACAAAATGAGAGGATTTCTCACCATGTTGGGCATCATTATCGGCGTGGCATCGGTGATCGCCATGCTGGCCATCGGACAAGGCTCGAAACGGAGTATTCGGGAACAGATCTCCCAAATGGGGTCGAACATGATCATGATCCACCCGGGAGCCGACCGACGGGGCGGAGTACGTCAGAGCGCCAGCGACATGCAAACGCTCAAAATCGACGACTACAACACCATCCTGCACGAAGCCTCCTACGTGAGTGCCGTCTCCCCCCTGGTGACGGCCAGCGGCCAGGTGATCAACGGCGCTGAAAATGCTCCGACCTCCCTTTATGGCGTGAACAGCGACTATATGACCATTCGTAAACTCTCGGTGGGCGAAGGCGAAATGTTTACCGATCAGGATGTCAAACGAGCCGCCAAAGTGTGTATCGTGGGAAAAACCGTCGTAGAGAATCTATTTCCCAACGGCGAAGACCCTTTGGGCAAAACCATCCGTTTCGACAAGATTCCGATGAAAATCATCGGCGTACTGACTCCCAAAGGCTACAACTCCATGGGACAGGACCAGGATGACCTGCTCATCGCTCCCTATACCACCGTACAAAAACGGGTACTGGCCATCACCTACCTTCACGGAATTTTCCTTTCGGCTCTGACGGAAGAACTGTCGGACAAAGCCATCGACGAATTGACCGGCATACTCCAACAGAACCACAAGATCAAACCCGGTGACGAGGATGATTTCACGATCCGTTCGCAGGAGGAACTCAGCTCCATGCTCAGCAGCACGACCAACATGATGACCGTTCTGCTGGCCTGTATCGCGGGCATTTCACTATTGGTGGGAGGTATCGGCATCATGAACATCATGTATGTATCGGTGACGGAACGTACCCGGGAGATCGGTCTGAGAATGTCGATCGGAGCCAAAGGCCGACATATTCTTTTCCAATTCCTGATCGAAGCCGTCATCATCAGCGTCACGGGCGGTATTATCGGTGTCATTGTAGGTGTAGGAGCCGCCGCCATCATCAAATATATCCTTCACTGGCCGGTTTTCGTACAACTCTACTCCGTCATACTTTCGTTTGCCGTCTGCACCTTGACAGGCATCTTCTTCGGCTGGTATCCGGCTCAGAAGGCCTCCCGACTCGACCCCATCGAGGCTCTGCGTTACGAATAATCGAATTTTTATTACCTTGTAACGTCAAATCGCCATGAATATGTCTCTATCCAGACGCAATGACCTGCAGGTCATTCTGATCCACCTCATTGGCTGGGGCATCCTCTTCGGACTGCCCCTGCTGGTTTCGCCGCGAGACGGCAATCCGATGACCTGGAATCGTTATCTGGGTTACATTTTCGTCCCGACAGCCTTCATGATCATCTTCTATGTCAACTATTTCCTATTGATCGACAGGCTGTTGTTCCGCAGAAAATGGCTGGCATTCATCGGCATCAATCTATTATTGATCGGAGTGGTATCGTGCATGCTGCATCTGTGGCAGGGATTTTATTTCGCTCATTTGGCTCAAACCATCCCCCCTCCCCACAGCCCGAGGCCCGATACTATGATGTTCTTCATCCTACGCGATGCGACCATGATGATGTTGACCGGAGCTCTGAGTGTGGCAATCAAGACCACATCGGGATGGTATCGGTCCCAACAGGAGAAAATGGAAATGGCAAAAGAGAGAACGGAAGCCGAATTGCGTAATCTGAAGAGCCAACTCAATCCCCATTTTCTGTTCAACACGCTCAACAACATCTATGCCCTGATCGCCACCGATCGCGACCGTGCACAATGGGCCGTCCACAGTCTGAGCCGTCTGCTCCGTTATGTTCTCTACGACAATAACGAAAACGAAGTGCCCTTGGAGCACGAGATCGCCTTCATCCGCAGTTACATCGAATTAATGCGTCTGCGACTGTCCAACAACGTAACCGTCGAGGTCTCTCTCCCGGAAGATTGCAGAGGCGTCCAAATCGCCCCCCTGCTCTTTATCACACTGATCGAAAACGCATTCAAACATGGAGTGAGCACCGAAGCCCCCTCCTTTGTCCGGATCAGAATCAACCTGAGAGAGGACAATATCATCGTTTGTACGATCGAAAACAGCTATTTCCCGAAATCGGACAACGACCGCAGCGGATCGGGCATCGGTCTGCAGAATCTCCAACGCAGGCTCAACCTGCTTTACCCTCAAGCTCACAGTCTACGCCAACAACAGATGGGCAATTCTTTCCTCACTCAACTGATCGTAAATCTATAATCATATGACTCTCAACTGCCTGATCGTAGACGACGAACCTCTGGCACTCGACCTGTTGGAGGAATACATCCACCGCACACCATTTCTTTCGCTGGCCGGTCGCAGTCACAGCGGAGTGGAAGCCCTGCATCTGCTCTCCGAAGGCAATATCGACCTGCTGCTTCTCGACATCCAAATGCCCCATCTGAACGGCATCGAACTCTCGAAAATGATCGGGGAACGTCCTCGTGTGATCTTCACCACAGCGTTCGAACAGTATGCTCTGGAGGGATTCCGGGTAGATGCACTCGACTACCTGCTCAAACCGATCAGTTATGCCGAATTTCTGCGAGCAACCAACAAAGCATTGCAATGGTTCGAAAAAGAGGAGGTTTTCAAAACGACCAAAGAATCTGCCCCGTCTGCGGTTGCCCCACCCCACTCCATCATCGTAAAAGCCGACTACAAACAAGTACAAATCGCGCTGGACGATATTCTCTATATCGAAGGAGTCGGCGACTACATAAAGATTCACACCCACGAAGAGAGTCGTCCGATCGTCACCCAGATGAGCATGAAAACTGCCGAAGAGCGACTGCCAGCCGATCGGTTCGTGCGTATACATCGCTCCTATATCGTAAACATGGACCGTATCAAGACCATCGAACGGGGACGGATTGTCTTCGGGAAAGAATATCTTCCCATCTCAGACTCCTACAAGGAACATTTCACCGAATTATTGAAACAACGTTCGATCGGTTAATATTCCGCTTTTGTTTTTCCCCCGCAAAATCACTACCATTGTAATCGGAGCGAATGTTCGTTCCGATTTGGTGCATTTTGTGCAGAGAGACAAGATACAAACCTTTAATACGATCAATCATGAGTTTTTTATCCGATTTCAAGCAATTCGCCATGCGAGGCAACGTCGTCGATATGGCCGTAGGTATCATTATCGGTGCCGCCTTTGGGAAAATAGTCAGTTCTCTGGTGGCCGATGTCCTCATGCCCCCCATAGGTCTACTGCTCAGCGGCGTCAACTTCGCCGATCTTTCGATCACGCTGAAACAAGCCACAGAAACCGAACCTGCTGTCATGATCAATTACGGCAAATTCATCCAAACAGTCGTAGATTTTCTGATCATCGCCTTTTCGATCTTCGCCATCATACGCATGATGAGCAAACTGGAAAGAAAAAAGAAAGAGGTTCCGGCCGCCGCTCCCGCCCCCTCGAAAGAGGAACTGTTACTGACTGACATCCGGGACCTGCTTCAACGACAAAACCAGGAAATAATCGAAAAACGCGATTCAAAACAGTAATCCCTACAAAGACAGATCGGCCTGACGCGTTTCGTCAGGCCGATTGTACAAAATTCGACAGCTCCCTTCAATGTCCGGTTATTCGACATTCGGGAATTCGATCGTCTCGCTCTCCTCATTCCAATCATCAATAGTGAAATCGCCAGGACTGCCTTCCGAAAGGATCTCTCCAATTATGATATCAAGCGTCAATAAAGTATTGGCCGAAAGAGATGAGTTCAGCGTCTGTGTCAACCGATGGACAGAATTGTCTGCCAACGTAAAGACCAATTCCAATTTAGGATTGGGCGCCGAAGGGAAAAGCATAACGGTCGGATTACTCATGGTGGTTCCGTCTTCAGAACGTATCAGATCGAAACGAACCGTTTTGGTTTGATTGACCGGCTCGGCAGTATAGAAATTCAATTTTTCCGCAATTCCGCCAATCAGTACTTTCACGCTCTTGACATTCGTACTAAAGACAGCATTGTTTTTCTGTTTGAGATTCACAATCAAGCCTGCCCCTACACGCATCAGCGAAGACTGTAAATTTTCCAGTCCGATTTCCGCCTCCTGTACCGCATGCACCAAATCATACACCGGTTTATAGGTCCCATCGCCATAGGGCCGAAGACTGAAGTAAAGCGTAGAAAGATCGGCTCCCTCGGTCAATCCCGGCTCCGACATTTCAGGAGCATTATCAATAGGTTCTTCATGTTTGGGAGTACCCCAATAGACCATGTTATAGGTACCGATCGGCAGATGCAACTCTCTGTTGTTCGTACCGAAAACATCTCCCTGAACAATCGTATAGAACCCTCCAAACACCATGAGTTTTCCGTTCACATAATTGCCATAATATTTGGAAGTCCCCGAATAGCAGGGAAACACCTCCAATATACCGGTAAAAGGCTGGTCTTCCAACACTTGCTCCGTAATACGCGCACTGATTCTAGGAGTCACCAAATCATCTTCCGGTAATTCGAATTTCTCACCATTATTATTTTTAGAACAGGATGTGGCAAGTAACAGGAGTCCACATACTCCGATCATTAAGTTTTTCATAATTTTAATAATTTAAAAGTAACAAACAACAAGGATTCGTACTGGTTATGCGAATGCATAATCTATGCCGAATATCACGCCATGAAAGACTATTTTTTGTCTTCCTCTACAGATAATTGTATCCGTGTAATTTTTCCATTAAGAACTTCTATCAAGAACGGTAAAATCCCCCCTATTCCTAATATATATTAAAGATAACATATTTTTTTCAATTATCCTATTTTCCAGGCAATTATTTCAACACATCTCATTTTATTCATCCTCCAAACAGTTTTTTTATCTTTTAACCCCACCAGATGGGTAAATTTAAAATTTTCTTAACAAAAAAGGATTGGCAATCCTTTAGATTTACTCTATTTTTGTGGGGACTATGGAAAAACACTTTCAAACGATGGCATTAAGGACAACCCTCATTCTCTTCTTACTGGGTTCGATCTCAATCAACGGATTTGCCGCCGCAGCATCCCTTCCGGCCGACACCTCCCGCGCCCAAACTCGTGGAACGGATATCCCTTTGCGTAAATCGGACGAAATCTCCTACCTGCCTCAGGTCTACGGAGCGGTAAAAGTAAAAATGGAACTGAGCACAATCAACGGAGAATACCGTTTCAATGTACGCAACTCCCGAATCGGCGTCAAGGGTTTCGTCAGTCCCAATATGCGTTATGCCGTTCAGGTCGACTTCAATAACGAAGGTAAAATCTCGATTCTCGATTCATACGTCACCTATTTCCGCAAGAATTTCGAATTCTCTCTGGGCCAACAACAGTATAAATTCAGTACCGATCTGGACAGGGGTCCCAGCAGCAATATGTTTGCCAATCGCTCCTTCATCGCCAAATACCTCACCTCCTACTATGGCAGCGTCTTAACGGGCGATGCAACCGAAGAGTATGTAAAGACGATCGGTTCGCGCGATATAGGAGCGTTAGCTCGATACAGTTTTCTGGCAGGAATCCCGATGCGTATCACAATCGGAGCATTCAACGGTTCGGGCAGCAACAATCCCGAATGGTCGAAAAGCGTGAATCTATCCACCCGTTTGGATATCGGCAAACGGGACGGATTCGGCGGAGCTGCCAGTTTCTACACAGGACGCACCCCTCTGGATGTACACGTAGTCGAGGTGAACGGAGTGAAGAAAGAAGAGGACTTCACGCAAAAGATACGAATGTGGGGAGGCGAACTCCACTATGTAGGCGATCGTTTTCTAATCGAAGCGGAGGTGGCGCAACGAATCCTGTTCGACAAGGAAAAAGATATCATCACGGCTGCCCATATCCAGGGATATTACCAATTCGGTCTTCCGAAAAACAGTTTTGCCGAACACATTGCTCCGATTGCCCGTTGGGACACGGGACACGGCATTGATTTTCTGAATGCCGACACAAAAATGCATGATCGTTTCAGCGCCAACCGAATGACAATCGGCGTCAATTTTGGTCTGTCGCCCAAATTGTTGAAATCGGAATTACGTCTCAACTACGAAAAGTATTTCCTGGGCCATCACAAGCCCTCGGATTTCGCTGCAAACAAACTGTTGCAGGATAAATTTACGATCGAAGTGGTCGCATCCTTCTGAAATCTGGTTAAAACGGGGAAAATCAACTTTTTCCAAAATCGAAGGGAAACGCGCCAAAAAAAACGGAAGGATTTCGTCACATTTTTTGCCCATCGATTTTGGACATAACGAAAAAATGATTACTTTTGCCCCTGCTTTTACGGAAGATGGCGGGATAGCTCAGCTGGTTAGAGCGCATGATTCATAATCATGAGGTCGAGAGTTCAAGTCTCTCTCCCGCTACTTGGAAAGACGGAATGGGTTACGGTTTTATCGTAACCCATTCCGTCTTTCTGTACACACAAATTCCATATTCTATCGACAGAATTTCCTTCCTTCTCACCCCGGCATACTTCCGTACGGAGGATTCCTGCAACACATTGATCGCAACCGAAAAGAAACGCAGTTGAACTGTCCCTGAAACAGATGCCCTGAATACACTGAACTTCGTTCAAAGAGACCGACAGGAAAATGCCTTGCATATCCTTTACCGACGGAGACTCACCGGCCCTGTCAGCCCATTCGGCAACCACGGATTACGACCGCTCCATTTCATAGCCGTCGCATCGACGACAAGCGTCTTGCAATAATTATTCACCACCGACACGTACTTTACCCTCAAAATATTGGACTTCTCTTTCAGCATACCGGACACATCGAAGACCGGCCGGCCGTACCAGTTCACTCCCACTCTCCTGCCGTTGAGAAACACTTCGGTAACCCCCTTGTTGACACTTCCCAAATCGATATACCGGGTCTCTGCCGGAGCATCGAACCGCGTCTCATACACCGCCGTCCCGGCAAATCCTTTCAGCCGGAGATCGTCTGAAAGGCTCAGGTCCGGCAACCGGTCGAAATCCATCTCGAAATCCTCTCCCCCCAGAGGATCGAAACGTACTTTCCAAGTTCCGTCAAGAGTAGCTATTCGCTCTCCGGCGACCGATATCGGCCCATACGCAGGTCCCTCCGTATGTCTTTGCTCGAACACGAGCAACAACGAGCCGGATGGTTTCAATACAATAGACAGACGGTTTCCATCATGGGGATACACACTACGTTTCCCCGTTTCAGGACACCATATCCATGGCGTTTTACCCTCCAGGGGAAACTCGGCGACAAAATCAGCCGTACGTACCCTGTCCGCATTGACAAAAAAATAGATATCCCGGCCACCGACGCATTTACGCATCTGATAGACATGGCCTGCATCTGGCATTCTGACATCCGGCTGCACACCGGTCCGTTCCATCAATGCGGCGGTCCAATCCGACAAATGGTCTTTGTCCCGGGGCGGCGCCGTCACGACAAATCTGTCGGGAAAATCGGCCTCCAATTCCGCGAAAAGCCTTCTTACCTCTGCATCGCCCCGGGGGACATCCGTCATTGAAAGAGACCGGGAGGGAATCCGGCCGACAACGACCAGCGTTCCTCCATTACGCACGAAATCGGACAATGCCCGGGCGGTCGCCGGCGCGACGGATTGTACATCGCACAGCACGACAACCTCGTAGTTCATCGGACCGAACGCCAATTTTCCATTTTTGGTGTCCGCCCCCTGCACGATGTTTTCGGCAATGTAATCGCAGGAAGTCCCGCACCGGCTCAACGCCTCCCACAACTGGAAACAATACCAGGGTCGTACTTGAAACGGAGTGCGAGCCAGTCCATAATCGGACCATACATCTCCCTGGGGCGGCAGAATGGCGAACGTCTTCCGGGAACGCGAGTGCTGGAACAGATACGAAAGCCTGGCATTGTAATCCACCCATAAAGGGAAATAGGGCCACCAGGGATTCCGTTCGCTGAACCATGTTCCGTATCGAATCCATCCGGGGAAACCGGCTTCGGGCGGCGAATAATTGTAACCGTGAAGCACACTGTGGTTTATGCCCGTGATAAAGTTCATGTCATCGTGCAGTTTTATCTCATCGAGCGAAGTCATGAAAACTCCGGCCGTATTGGTCATCGACTCACAGGAAACGATGCTTCGTCCAGTCAGGTTTCCAGCTGCCGAGGCATACAGATTCCATATCATGTACCCGTGCCTTTTGTTCCAGTCCCAGTGAGAGGCCGTCATATCGGTGGTATATATCCAGTTATTCGATTCGGGAATATCCGGAATCATGTTCCCCCGCATCAGCCCCGGCAGCCAGGGAGCTCCGTAGGATTGCAGTCTGCACAACACGCCGTGACGGGAACAGAAATCCTGGAACGTTTGAGAGAAATTCTCGAGCAGGACTTCGACCAGCAGGTTATTGAAATCGAAACGCACACGACGCAGCGTATCTCTAAACCCTTCACTGCAATCATCTGCCGGATAACCGCCGGTGTAACTGGCAGCAGCGAATACGAAAGGCAGATACGGCGTCAGCGGATAGCCGTATCGTTTTTCGAAAATCCGATCCATACCGGGAGTCCAATTGGCCCCGGCCAACTCGATACTGTCGCAGAAAAGCGCGCGCAACAGTCTGTTCAACGGCAACCCCGTATACCGGCTGATCGCAGACAGCCTCTCCAGATAGGCCAGCGTAACCTCTCTGCGATAGTGATCCATCACATAACCCGAAGCTCCCGGTGCCCCGTGAGTCACTTTCCTCACCCCCGTATGCAGAACGCCCCACACCAGATCGTATTCCCCCTCGGGGACAACCGTGACAAGCCGACCGGAACGGTTGAACGCCTTTGTCAGATCGACGACCTGCGACGCCTCACGTACCCCTTTCGGGACAAGCTCCACAAAAAGCACCTGCCGTGATTTTCCCTGCCGCGAAGAACGGCCTTTCCTTGCATCGGCAGCCAAACGCAGAAAATCCTCTGCTCCGAAGTCGATCCGACATCCTCCTTCACACGGAATCCGGTGCACCGTCACCCGCTGGTTGATCTGTCCGTCGTCGAGAAACTCCCCTCCGAACGGCCAGCCAGACCCCACGATCATATCGGTCACCATACCTCGTTCGGCAGCTTCTCCCGACACGAACGCCACCATTTCGCACCACTCCCGGCCAAGCCATTCGAGCGAATGCCCCCCTATATCCTTCGACCAGGCAGGCATTCCGATCGGATTGATCTCCACCCCCCCGATGCCGGCTTCATGCAGCACATCGAGTTCCCGAGCGAGTTCGTTTTTTGTCACCTGATCGCCGTTCCACCACCAACGGACAAATGGCCGTGCCTCAGCCGGCGGGGAAACGAACCTCTCGTAAAGGGTATCCCGATCCAGGCCGAAAGAGGCAAACGAGCAGGACAAAATCATGCAAGCACCCACTACCGACCGTTTCACCGCACGGCACAGTCGTCCCATGTCCGGGACCTTTCCACTCTCTTCCGAGGGCACCATCCCCTCAAAAACTCGGTTTCTATATTTATCGTTTTCCTCCATCTCCGTCCGCTTCTTCCGGATTCCGCTCACGGTTACCGACAACATTTTCATTTCACATCATCCCAATCGTCCGTACGGAACGGGAAAGCAGCCACTCCGAAATTATCGACCAGATTTGCTTCGACATAATTCCGGAACGCATACCGAACGGCAACCGGCTCCGGCACCTTATCGCTGCTCACCACTACTTTCGACCGGGCCTTGTCGACCCTGGCTTCCGCCGGATAGAACACCCTGTCCCGGCCGGCAATCTCGAATCCCGTGACTGGCTGACGGGCAGGCATCAAACCGCGCCGGGCATTGTCGAACGCCACGACAGCCTGTTTTCCGTGAAACCGGACACTTTTATAAACAGGTCCCGTTGCCGGCACCCCCTTCATTCCATAGAGAGAAACCATGGCCATTTTGGCAAGACGGAACCCGACCGTCTCCTTCTCCGCCGGATGTATACAATCCACCTCACCGATATCGGTGGTAGGCACAATCCCGCAACCGGGAATACTCCGAGCCGCTTTCAGCTGCTGCTCCACAAGAAAGGGAATCCATGTACCCTTGGGGTTACCGCTGCCGAACGGGGCAATCTGAACCAAATAGAATGGCATGCTCTCGTTTCCCCACAACGTGCGCCAGAACGAAACGAGAGCTTCCAGCTGTGCGGCATACCACTCATACCGTCTGTCCGGTCTGGCATTTCCCTCACCCTGATACCACAAGAACCCTCGGGCGGCATAACCCGCAACCGGCGCGATAAGCCCATTGTACAACTTGACAGGTTGTTTAGGAATCGGAGTTTTCCCCTTTGGCGGAATCTGTATGTCCGGACGGGCTTTCCGATTACTCGCTTCGTCCATCCAGGCTTCGATGTCGGAACCACCCCAACTGCAGTTGATGATCCCTACCGGGATTTCCAATGCTTCGGTCAGATAACGAGCGAAGAAAAAAGCCACAGCCCCGAATCCGGATGCATTGGCAGGGGACGACTCAAGCCAGGAGGCTCCGGTAAAATCTTCCTCAGGCCTATCGGACGCCCGGTTCGGGACGGTCAGCATCCGAATACGATCACGATATCTGCCGGAAGTCATGATCGCCTCCGCCGCTCCCCGTACAGGCTGACTCATCATGCCCATGAGTTTCATGGACATATTGGACTGCCCGGCACAAATCCACACCTCGCCAATCATCACATTGTTCATCGTCAGGACAGAACCGTCGCTTACGGAGATCGAATAGGGACCGCCGGCAGGAGGAGTGGCGATCCGAACTTTCCATTTCCCCTCTCCGTCCGGCACCGCCATATATCTCTCTTTGCTCCAGGAAACCCTGACAGACACTCTTTTCCCTTCGGCCCATCCCCACAAAGAGACCAAAGTGTCCCGTTGCAACACCATGTTATCGCCGAAAACTCCGGGCATGCGTACAGCGGTATAACCGTCTGAAACGGTTCCCAAACCAATCAATACAGACAAAATGATTACTATCTTTTTCATACGGATTCGAATTATCGTTTTAATATTTCGTCCAGGGAAATCCGTTGGAACGTTATCTGGGCCTGACTGCTTTCATACAGGATACCGATCGTATGTTCGTCGACGCTCGTCAGGCACGAATATCCCCGAGACTTGAGTTCGTCGAGCAAAATCCAATGACTCCTGGGCCATGTCTTTCCATCATCGAAACTCACTTTGACGGTCATATTGCGACGCCCCTGCCATGAATCGGGATTGGCGAACAGCAAGATGCTCCGTTCGCGTCCGTCTTCCGTCCAGGAGTGTCTGTGAAGTGAAGCCATACAGACCGGTTCGGTCAGCACCCGACGCGAAGTAGAGTGTTCCCGCCATGTACGCCCCCGATCGGAGGTGACCATAACTACCCGACCATTGGGCGATTTCCGATTCCGGTTAGCCGTATAACGGCAGTTGAGCATGATGTCTCCATTTTCCAACTGGACGACCGCACACTCCGTCGTCCCCTCAAAAGCCGGATTGCCGGTACGCCATGTACGTCCGCCGTTTTCGCTCAGGCTGATCGTCGAGAAACTTTTCCCCTGCCCGTCGCGTCCCTGCACGGGCATGACCAAGGTTCCGTCGCCGAGCACGATTCCCCGGCCCGGAGCCGGAGCCCACAACCACCAACGGCGCTTCTTGCCCTGCCGGGTAATATTTCGCGGGCGGCTCCACGTCAATCCATCGTCGACGCTTTCGACCATCATGAACTGACAGGTCCGTCTCGGAGAGTATCCGGACTGCGAAGCTCTGCCCCTCCACTGGTGCCTCCACTCCGCCGAACTTTCTGTCAGTCCCTCCATCCATCGCCCCCTGTCATCGAGCAGGCCGTGCATCCACACCCCGGCAACGAAAACTTTTCCCGTCTTCTCATCGGCGAGGATGCAAGCGTCGCCCACCCCGTTGAATTTTTGCGGAAGACCGCCATATTCCCCCATATCCAGAACGGTTCTCATCGGCTCCCAACTACGGCCTCCGTCCGTGCTACGGCTCAGGCCGACGTCGATATTGCCCTGAATATCCCGAGACGAATCATGCCTCACGTCGTATATCGCCAGAAGCGTACCCCGGGAAGTCGTCACCAAACCGGGTATCCGGCAGGTATGCACACCATCCTGCATAGAGTGCCGGACAACCGTCGCCGGTCTCAGCCAATGTTCGGCCTCCATCCGTTCCGGTTCGATCTTTTCCCGGTCCGTCTCGACATACAGACACTCCGGGAGAAACAGGTTATCCGGATCGGACCGGGCTTTCAATCCGACCGAAACCCATAAAACCGCTTCCCCCACGAACTGCATGTTCCCGTTGAAAACCATCTCCTCTCCGGCAGCGATACGCCCGCAAAAGGGACTGTCGACCGGAAACGTCTCCTTCCCGACACCCGCATACACCCTCGCGCCTTCCAAATCGGAAATTCCCTTCACACCCGTAAAACGCACGGCAATCCTTTTCAAGGAGAACCTCTCCGTACGGTCCGAGGCACAGACCCGCACGATAAGTACAGGATTGTCTGCCCTGGCTGCCAGTAGGGGAATACGGCACGGCCGGACATGCAGCGAAAATTCCCCGGCTAATCCCGTCGCGGCCATACAGAGAAACAGAACTCCCGCCAACAGCGTTTTCATCTTTTCGACCGCAGTTTTTCGTACTTTCCCGTCCTGTAATCATCGAGCAAAGAGGCAAGCATACGTTCCACTGCAGCATATCTCCTATTCCCCGATACGTTTTGCGTCTCGATTCCCTCTTTTCCTATCCGGTAGAGCTCCTTTTCAGCAACCTCACCCGTTTTCAGATCATACCAGTAGGTGCAACGCCAACGCGGCGTTCGCACCGAATATCCCATATGGGTCTCCACCCGTTTATTGATCGCCTGATACGGCCTCACGAACTGGCTGAAGGCATACTGTTTCCTGTATTCCCCTCTCTTTTCCAGCAGGGGCCGAAGCGATACTCCGGCCAGCTCTCCGGGAGGTTCCACCCCGCAATAATCGGCCAGTGTGGGATAGATATCCACAGTCTCTACCACGGCATCGCAATGTCCTCCCTTACCTCCGGGAACCGACACGATCAGCGGAACCCGGGTATCAAGTTCGAAATTCGTCGATTTGCACCACAGGCCCTGTTCTCCGAGATGATAACCATGATCCCCCCAGAGTACAACGACCGTATTGTCGGCCAATCCCAGACGCACGAGTGCATCCATGACCTTTCCCAACTGTGCGTCGATATAACTGACCGACGCATAATACCCCCGGGTCAACTGTTGCCGTTCTTCCGGCGGGAAAGGTCCCTGTTTCGGCATACCGGCATAGCCCCGCAGTTCGTTGTTGTCATGGAAAGCAAGGCGTGCGGCTCCTTTCGGAGGTTCAGGATGCCGAATTTCGAAACTTTCATCTGCATACAGGTCCCAATATTTCGCAGGAGCACAAAACGGCAGATGCGGACGCATGAAGCCCACCGCCAGGAAAAAAGGTTCACCCGACTTCGCAACTCTTTCAAGATACGCAACGGCCTCCGCAGCAATCTTTCCGTCCGGATAAATGTCGTCGGGCACGTCCGCCCGCTCATAAGCCCTGCCTTTTCGTTTTTTCCCTCCTTTGTTCCGTGCATCCGCATACGTATGGGTTCCGTATACGGATTCGGGAGCATCCCACGACAGGGAATCGCGCAGTCTCCGTACCGGATGGAATATCTTTCCCGTACTCACCGTATAGAAACCGTTTTTGCGGAACAGTTGGGGAAGTGTAACCACTTCCGGCAACTTTTCCCGAAAATGCGTCGAGAGATTGATGACACCCGTCTGATCGGGTCTCAGTCCCGTCAGCATCGAAGCCCTCGAAGGATTGCTGACCGCCTGCTGGCAATATGCCCGGTCGAAAACCACTCCCCGGGCAGCCATTCGGTCGATATGGGGCGTCACCGCGTAAGGATCGCCGTAACAGCCAAGAGTAGGACGCAAATCGTCAGCCATGAAAAACAGCACATTCAAAGGCTTTCCCGAATCCGGTTTTCCGCCTCCTCCGGCAGAAAGCGCCAAGGGCATGACCGTCAATGCGACTCCGGAAACAAAACGTATATTCATCATCTTTTGCAATATATTCCGACCATGAACCGACGAATCACTCATTCCTCAGGACACATTCTGCACGATCCAACCACCCGAATGCCTCTATTTCGCGCTCAAGAGCCGCAAACTCCTCCCGGGAAAACGGCTTCAAAGGCAGCCGACAGTCCCCGCAATCTATGCCGGCTATCTTCATAATGGCCTTACCGCCCCGAACACCGCCGCCGTATTTGATGAGAATCTTAACCAACTCCACCGATCTTCTCTGATATACCTGCGCCTGAGCCATATCGCCCCGAAAGAACGAGGAAACAACGTTATGGTATACCGTCGGAATGTAGTTGTAGGTACTTCCCACAGCGGAAACCGCTCCCAGCGAGAGCCCCGCCAACAGCATCTCATCATATCCGTGCATCACCTCGATCCCGTTACCGGACATCAGACACTTCTGCATGTCGAACAGGTCTGAATGTGTGAATTTTACTCCCCGGAAATTCGGTATCCTCGCTCCGGCTTCGGCCACTATATCGCTGGCCGCCACAGCAATACCGGTCATCGAAGGCATATGGTAATAATAGAAAGGCAGACTTCCGGCCGCCTTGGCCACGGGAACGAAAAAATCGACCAACTCCGCAGCCGTTGCCGGCCGGAAAAAAGAGGGAGCAAATGCAGCCACGGCATCCGCCCCGGTTTCGGCTGCATGCGAGGCCAACCGGACACACTCATCGAGACAATTTCCCCCGACATGAGTAATCACTGTCATTTTCCCTCCGGCCGCCTCGACCCATTTTTCCGTCACTTTCATCCGTTCCCCGAGTGTCAACGACACGGCTTCCCCCGTCGTTCCGCAAATGAATACCCCAGAGATACCATTACGGACAAGATGGGCCGCATAATCGTCTATTACCGCCGTATGGAGCCGGCCATCTCTGTCCAGGGGGGTGAAAGGTGCCGCTATCAAACGAAACTGTTCATTCATTGTTCATCATTCTAAGCAAATTTATTAAGTCGTTATTACGTTTCATACATTTTCAGGATCTGTCATCCGCCGGGAAAACCCGGAGTCACGGCTTCCCCGGCAGACAACACACTATTTTCTCAAGACCGACAGGTCACTCGTCCGCAGGCACCGTCACTGTGGATACGGCGGCCCGGAGAGAATCTATCGCCTCCTCGTCAGGCATGAAAACCGTCTGATAACGGATTTCCGTACCCGGCTCCACCTTTTCCAATACAACGGTGTTCTCCTCCGGCAACAACATCTCCTGTCGGCTCATGCCCTCGACATCGGTATAGGAGATTTCGGTACCGATAGACGATTCGGGAGACATTTTCCATTCGAGAGTAACCTCAGATGTCTGCGAATCGAAAGCGATGTGCTGAATACTGCGATTGTATAACGACTCCGTATAATTCGGTCCGTAAGCAAAACCCACAGCCTCCACTCCGACCGAGCGATTACCTTCCGCATCGAACGTATAAATGTCGAACACATGACTTCCTTCGCTCAGATTTTCCACAATCCGGGTCACAACACCGGAACCGGCACTCCAATCGAACGGAATGTCTATCTGCTCGCGTCCGTCCACGACCAGCTGGCAACGCGTGATCGTAGGATCGGAAATCAGTTCCCATTTCGCCTCGATACGCAGATAACCCGGACGCAGCTTTACCGAATCCGCCCGCCCCGGATAAACGATCTCTCCGTTTTCAATGAACTCCTTATACGTTTCATCCATTCCTCCGCAGGCACATAACGACGGAATCAATAGTCCCCACAGAAAAAGATGCTTCAAAAATATTGTTCTGTTCATAAATGTTCGTTTTTCAGATTATTTTTGTTCTGCGCCGTAAAAACGGATCTCCATAAAGGAGCACGACCCGCTCGCTCCGCCGATCGTCGTCCACGAATCTATATGCTTCCAACGGATATACCGTACCGGAGGAATGCCGTTCTCAAAATCGTAACCGTTGCCGGCTTTCCCAGCCTCGATGTCGTCGGCCGAATTCTGACCGACGGGCAGTCCCGAAGGCTTCGTCATAATGAAATGCCCCAGCAGAGTCCAGTTCTCCCAGCCGGCATCCGGATTATTGCTGCCCCACAGTTCCCACTCATGAGGTGCATGATTGTTGTAGAACAGCTTATTGCCCGTTCCGGCACGCTGCCAGATCATAAAACGGTTCAACTGGGCCGTTACGCCGAGATCGAACGTAAACCAGAACGGATAGGCACTGTTTAACTTCACCTGCAATCCGGTCTCCATGTCATTATCCCATATCATAGGCAAACTCCACTTGGCCGAGTGGTCCTCTGCCTCTCCGCTGAACCGTACATCCCGGAACAAACGGATATCCAGCTCCTCTTCGAACAGCGGGGTGAGCGTGGTATAGAGCGTATCCGAACTATTGAGCCATCGGTCCCGCACGCAGATGGCGAAATCCGTCTCGGTGTTTTCCAATCCGCGGATCGAAAAATCACCCGACTCCAGACTGGTGTAATGCGTGTCGAGATTGCTCCACTCCCCATTCTGGCGTGTCATGACAGAGATGGATACATTGGCTTTTTCACTGTTTTCATAGGTCACGAAAATACCTCCGAACGTTGCCGAAGCATGCAGCGAACTGTAGACCGTCTCGATAGGAGGAGTCTGCGGCTGGACCGTCACATACACCGGTTCGGAAAGGATCTCGCTTTTGGAGACGGAATACACTTTCACGACATATTCGTCCGTGGTGTTGAATCCTTCCAGAAGCATGTTGTTCACTTTGTATGAAGCGATCGTTTCCCGCTGCGTGCCATTGATCGTATAGACGGCCTTCACATAAAGCACGTTATTGCTTACGGGCAACGTATAGCGGAGACGGGCCGAACCAGACAGATTCTCAACACGTATATCCGATACGGAGGGCGGTACGCTTTCGTCGTCGGAAAGCGGCCCGTGTTTATCTTCCGTACAGCTGACAATGACCATACAATGGACGACGGCCAACAACAGTAGTTTTTTCATATTCATAAAACTTATTCGTTATTCATTCTACCAGCCCGGGGATTGGAGCAAATTCCGGTTGCGGAAAATCTCCGCTTCTTGAATCGGCCAAAAATAATCCTTCATCTGGAAAGTCTGAGTGTATATCAATGTGGGTTTGTAATAAAATTCCGCCTCTTTCTGCATGCGGTTCCAGCCTCGAATGGCTCCGTTCAATTGGACATGGGCGTCTTTCCAACGCCGTAAATCCCAGAAGCGTTGTCCTTCGAAAGCGAGTTCGATCATCCGTTCCTGCTTGATAATCTGACGAAGCCCCGACTTGGTGGAAGGTTTGTTCGGATTGATCGAATGTTCCCGCCACGCCTCGACCACACCGGGCAATCCGGCCCGCCGGCGGACACTGTCGATAAAGTCGTAACAGGTCTGACTGGGACCGTATGCCTCATTGAGCGATTCGGCGTAGAGTAAGAACAGATCGGCCAGGCGAATTTCAGGCCAAGGATATCCGTTGGCCGTGAAACGCCCCGTAGCATCGACCGTTCCCCTGAAATCGACGATCTTTTTTACGGCATATCCCGTTTCCGAATAGTTGCTGTTACCCCACTGAGCGGCAGCCTGCCCCCATTTGGCCTGCACATAAAACATATTTTCAGAATCGAGATTCGCATTGTTTCCGACACCGTTGCCGAACCAGCATCCGCCGTCGAAACCGAGACTGGCATAAAAACGTTGCTCCCGATCGAAATGGAGTTTAACGGTCGTATAGCCTTTCCGGATATTATACCGGGATGCATCGTCGCCCTCTTTCAAATTATAGCGCCCCGCATAGTCCCATTCGAGATCTTCGTCGATGGGGACCCCGTTTTTCGTATAAAACAATTCCGCCATCTTGATCGGCGGCGCCAGCAGATTCTTGGGTGCGACGGAAGGATGGGTAGCCTGCCCGGGAGTAAGCAGAGGGATTCCCCAGCGCTGGAAATCGTCGGCGGCCCAACTCTGCGAATTGGCCCATATAATCTCCTTGTTCCATTTATCCGTCATAGCGCAGCGCAAATCGAGCCGTAACTGGGTCTCTGGCACCAGTTTGTAACTGGTCATCGCATCCCGGAAACGGTACAGATCGTAGCCGAGCCTCTCACACATCTCGATAGCCTCCTGGCAGGCCAAAGCAGCCGCTTCCCATTTACGGATATCTTCCGTCTGATTGAAAAGCTGCACTCCCCGGGAGTCTATATAATCGGCATAGTCTGTATTTCCGTTGAAAAGCGGACTTGCCGCCGTAACCAGCACCTTGGCCTTAAGGGCCTTAACTATCGGTTGTGTGATACGTCCCGATTCATTGAGCTGGTCGACGATGGTCTCCGGCAACATTCCGCACGCCTCGTCCAGCAGTTCGACGATATAGTCCACCACATCATCGACCGGCTCCCGGAACACCTTCACGACTTCGATATCGGCTTCAATGGGCAGATTTTCCCGGACAATGGGAATCGGACCGTACATCCGCATCAGATAATAGTGGTAATAGGCTTTCAGAAACATCGCCTCACCTTTCCAGCGATTTTTCTCGTCCTGGGTCATGTTAGGCACCCTTTGAATATTGTCGATGAAAATATTGCAATCCCTGATCGCAATCCACAAGTTCTTCCCGGAACGGCCGCCCGACCAACAGTCATAATAGGGATTGGTCTTGTTCTGATTGCCACGGGCAATTTGGAACGTATTATTATCGAAAGTGGACGGAAACCAGACTTCATCCCCCGAAGAGATGGCCGGATTGCCCCCGTGTCCGGTCTCCGGCATATAGGAAAAACAGGTAAAGAGAAATCTTTCGGCAGTACTGCGCATCGAGAAAGCGTTGTCAATCGTGGCAATATTGTCCGGTACAATATCGAGGTAATTATTGCATGAATACCCCGAAACAAACACCATCAAAATCAGAATATATTTTATCTTTTTCATGTCCGAGTATTTTAAAATCCGACCTGAATACCTATGTTGAATATCTTCTGTATCGGATATCCGAGTCCGTCACCGGCCATCTCCACATCCCAAAGCTTGAATTTGCTGATCGTAAAGAGATTCGTGCCGCTGAAATAAACACGCAACTGTTTCATTTTCAACTTAGACAGCAGCCGCTGAGGCAGCGAATACCCCAATTCGACCTGTTTCAGCCGCAAAAACGATCCGTCCTGCATGAACCACGTACTGGTCTGCGCGTTATTATCGTTGAGCGTAGAACTCAGCCGCGGCCAAAGCGCATAAATATTGCGATTGTCTTCGGACCAGAAACTGTCGGCATAGGCTTTGAGCAACTGGTTCTGCGACACGGTGGAAGAACTTCCGTCGCTGTCGATAAACGGAGCCGTATTCTCCACGTCAATCCAGAAGGAAGAGCGGGCCGATCCCTGAAAGAAAGCCGACAAATCCCAATTTTTGAATCCCAGCGAAAAACCGAAACCATAAACGATCTCAGGAGTCTTCGGATAGCCGATCGGCACCCGGTCCAGAGTCGTGATCGTTCCGTCGCCATTCACATCGCGGTATTTGATATCACCGGCACCATACTCTCCGAAACCCTGTACGGGCGACGAACGCACGTCTTCGTCGTCAATGAAAAGACGTTCCGCGATATAACCCCACGTCTGGGAAATCGGATAACCGATACGACTCAAGTACCTTTCGTCATATTCCGGCTCTTCGTATTCCAGGTACTTACTTTTGGAATACGTGAAGTTGCCTCGCGCCGTAAGCCAAAAATCGGGCGAAAAGGATTTTTTATAGTCGAGCGAAATATCGACCCCTTCTCCCCTGGCCTTACCCAGATTCGCCTTGACCGTGGACTGCAACCCCATCGTACTGGGCACGTCAGCACGGGCCATCAGGATACTCTCTCTTCGTTCACGAAAATATTCGGCAATGATTTCGAGGCTGTTGAACAATTCGAGTTCGACGGCCAAATTCAATTTCTTCGATACTTCCCAGGTAACATTGAGATTCTCGTAACGGTTGACGCTGACTCCATTACGCCGGTAATCGTTCTGCTCCCAACCGAAAGAAGCGCCCTTTCCGCTATCGTTCATATTAATGTCCGACAGATAAAAAAAGCGGTCCGAAGCACTTCCTATCTGATCGTTTCCGGTCAAGCCGTAACTACCGCGGATTTTCAACCGGGAGATCTGTTTCGACAACGGTTGCATGAATTTCTCATTGGAGACCATCCATCCGACACCTACCGAAGGGAAAAAACCCCACCGTTCGGTTTTGTAAAAACGCTCCGATCCGTTGTAACCGAAATTGAATTCCGTGAAATAACGGTCAGCAAAGGCATAGGTAAAACGCCCGGACAGCCCCACATTACGGTAAGGAAGCGACAGCAGCAACGAACTGGCATTCCCCTCCAATTGGTTCTGCATCATATAGACCAGCATACCGCTCAGATTGTGATTCTTGTTGAACGTCCGGTTGTAATTGAGGGCCGCCTGCATGTAGAACACGGAAAAGACCTCCTTTTCTCCCTCCGAATAATCCAGATATTCGGTTCCTCCGTCTTCGTTGATCGGGCTCAGGGTATAGGTGTTGCTGGTACGGTCATACATTCCGATCTGATACCAGAAAGGTTTGTACGAACGGGAAACGTCGAAATACGACTCGCGATTCGTATTCACCATCGCGTTCAGAGAGAGCCCAGGGGTAATGATTTGCGAAAAATCCTGTTCGATTTCGAACTGGGCGCTCATCTTCGCCCGGGAATACTCCTTATATCCTTTGACAAGATCGGCATACGGATTGATATATTTGCCTTCGCCGTAGTTACCGAACAGAATATGCGTTTTCCCCTGTCCGTCGCTTGGCGGATAATAGGCAGGAAATAGTACGGGACTGGCGCGCATCACCCGCCGATACATGTTCGCCCCCCCATAGATCGGCCCCGTATAATCGTCGAAATTCCCTTTCAGACGGGCGGTCACTTTCGTCGATTTCGTCACATTGATATTCACGTTGGTAAGCAACGAATAGGTTTTCAGATCAATATTATTGTTGAAGTTGTTGCGACTATCGACCTTCATCACGCCGTTGTCCTGATTGAAGGTACCCGCCACGTAGTATCTCGCCACATTGCCGCCTCCTTTCATATTGACATTGACCCGCTGGTTCACCGTGTAATCCTTGAAAAGCATATCGTACCAATCGGTCGCCGGATAGACATACGGGTTGACGCCCGCGATCGTATTATCTATCTGCCGCTGTGAATAAAGCGTTTCGCCCAATGGATCGCGGGTCAGAACGGATTCGTTGTGCAACCGCATGTAGGTAATCGGATCGGCCAATTCGATGGTACGCGTCGGCATCGAAAACGAATTTTCGAAACGCACATTGACCTGCGCCTGGCCCTCGCTACCCTCTTTTGTCGTGATGAGAATCACCCCGTTCGCTGCACGGGAACCATAGAGTGCGGTGGCCGTCGCATCTTTCATAATCGAAAAACTTCCGATGTCATCCGGCTGGAGCCGGGCCAGATCGGTCTTCGAAGCCTCCATTCCGTCGATCAGAATCAGCGGGTCCTGTTTATAGCCGAAAGTTGTCACGCCGCGGATAAAGAAATCCGCATTGTCCTGACCGGGCTCCCCGCTTCGCTGGTAGGCGATCACACCGGCGACTCTTCCGGCCAGCGCCGTAGTCAGGTTGCTCGAAGGGACCTTGATATCCTTCGTATTGACAGTCGTAATCGATCCGATAACCGATTCCTTCTTCTGACGGCCGAACGCTACGACAGTCACGGCATCCATCGTCTCGCTTTTACTTTTCATGGTGACATTGATCGTCGAACGGCCATCGATGTCAACAGTCTGTTCTTCATAGCCAAGAAACGAGAAGACCAACTTGTCGTCGGCACTCGCCTTGATCTCGAAAAACCCCTTTTCATCCGTAATTACTCCCCGGGTGGACCCGGCGACCACTACAGTCACACCGGAAAGCGGAACCGAACTCCCGTCGCTAACGGTTTCGGTCACCACTCCCGACACGGTAATCTGCTTTGCCAGACATGGAATCGAAAAAAACAGACAAAACAGAATCGTCAATTTTCTCATGTTAGGTAGTTTTGGTTAGTATTAAGTTGAAGTATAAAATTTTATATCAATTCACATCACACAACAAATTAAGTCTTATTAAACTGATTTGTGTAACAAAATATTAATTATATTAATGAAATACAAATTTTTTCAAGAAAAAGAAGATTTTTTTCATTTTTTATTATTCAAATGATGCAAACTGAAACCGCACCCCTCCGGTTGGCCGAAAATCGAATACCCGTGCACAGAACCTCCTATGGCCGCATGTCCCGACACTGTCACGAATTACGGACAATGCGTTCCAGACGCATGGTAATATTTACCGTGCCTCAAACCGGATACAACAAAACCGGGACACAGGGCATCGGCCCTCATGTGTCCCGGTCCGGTAATATCATACTGACAGAAATATGCTGCCAGGGGACCGACAACTCCTATCGTGTTGAAACAACAGGGTCGGTCCGATACAGGATGAATGAGATTGTCTCCGTTATCAGAAGCGGAATCCGAAGTATATACGGAACGAACTGGTTTTGAATTTGCGGTCAGGAACGTTTTTGAGAACGTCGTCCACCGACGGATCGCTCATGTCGTCCTCGTCCAACTCGGATTCGTCGAATGTCATTCCGTCATATTTGGCCGTTCCCCAACGCCATTCGGCGCCGACCGACACCACTTTCCAGGCCACGGTCAGACCGGCATTGCAGAAAGCGACGAAATGATGGTGTACGGTTTCATCGAGGTATAACAGCGAATAGGATGGCGTAACGCGGAAATAGGCCCCCACTTTCAGGTGATGCACCGGATTCACCGTCACCGAGGGACCGAACTGCATACCGAACTCGGCCTGGTGTATGTCGGATGTGAAGGTCTCGTTCGTCTCAAAGTCGAAATCTTCTAACGAAGATTTGGCATAGTTGATATCGAGCCATGACCAGTCGAGGCCAATCTTCATCATGTTAAACAGCGGTTTCTTGTGCAGATAGTAGGTCTTACCCCAACTCAGCGACACGCCGAAATCGCTTTTCAGTTCACCGCCGTAGGTCTTGTCCGTCAGTTTCTGGTTGACATAGCCGATGTTGAAATACTTGGAGCGGTTTTTCCAGATCGCCCGGTCAAGCTCGGCCTGCTCGGCAGACTGTACACGGGCGTTGAGAGAATTGACGACAGCTTGCAGGGAATCCACCTCACCTGCCTTGTCGTCGGATTGCCCGGGTTCTTGGGCTGCCGCCCGAAAAGATACGGCAAACACTGCCATAACCGAAAGAGAGAGAATCAGTAGTTTGTGTTTCATAGTGCTATTTGTTTCCACCCGTCCCCCGGTGGATGTTTTAGTTATACATATAAAAAGAGGTGGGACAGTACCTTTTCCATCTGTTTCTGAGGTCTACCACAGCTTGCACCCACATAAACGGATATGGTCCACATCTCCGTGAGCGTTTACGCCCTTTACCCTCGGGCACGCTAAAAGTGGTAGTTTCTGAAATAAGAATAAAAGCTAACGCTTTTTATATTTGTCTGTCTATTCCTGTCTATGCCATAGGCGTCGCCTTTAATCGGTTGGTTTATCGCGGTAAATATATGAAATTTAGCGATAATTTATTCCTATAACACGTCGGAATTATTTTTTTTGCGACACTGGGAATACCAATTTGAATTGCCTGTGAAGAGAAAATGTTCATCACGAAGGGTCCGTGGGCCGCGATGCGGATGTACGCCGACACCCAGCGGACGTTCTCTTTTTCATCATATAATGTTTCATGATTAACGTATTCCGCCGGTTATGGCACATTTATCGTGCCTCTTGCCTTCACGTTACGACACTAATATTTTCCGTCCTAACAAACCTGCAAAAAACATGCGACAGCAAAAATCAAATGCTTTGGGAGCAGGGGGTCGTGGGTTCGAATCCCGCTACCCCGACAACAATCAAAAGCCTTGACAATCAATAAAATACAAGATTGTTAAGGCTTTTTTGTTTAGGCAAATTCTCTATTAATCGGTTATTTTTTGCGTAAAAACAACGGGAATTTGAGGGAATTTAAGGGAATTTGCAGTAAATTTCATGCAAAAAATATGCAAAAATGGCCTCGATTAAACTTTACTTTGACACCCGGTCCCCTCGGAAAGACGGAAGCTGTCCGATTAAAATAGCCGTAAACCATAAAGGGTCATTTCTTATCAATCTGAAAGTGTATATGACTCCGGATGAATTCACGCAACAGACCGTCATCCGCGACAACTTCGAAGTGACCACCTACCCTCCCGGACGAAAGATGGAAGCTGCCTATATTAACCAAAGAATGATTCAAACCAAGGCAAAGTTATTAAACCTGTCTTTATCCGGGAGACTGCCTCACATGTCGAATCAAGAGTTGAAAAGAGAATTGGAAGGAAACGGTTTGGTGGAAAATAATGAAGATACGCCACTTCTTTTCAAAGACAGATATACGGCCTACACGTCCACAATGACAAAGCCGAACACGCTGGGCACATACGAGTGTACCTATCGTAAGATTGCCGAGTTCACCAATCCGGAAACGCTCACTTTTGAGCAAATGAACTACGGATGGATAAAGGACTTTGACAACTTCATGCAACGGCAA
Source organism: uncultured Rikenellaceae bacterium (assembly GCA_944326945.1). Lineage (GTDB taxonomy): Bacteria > Bacteroidota > Bacteroidia > Bacteroidales > Rikenellaceae > Gallalistipes. Next base: position 3,395 of record CALVFY010000009.1, on the reverse strand, counting down.
GGCATGAAGCCGAATGCCCGCGCCATCTACCTGCGCAACATCCGCACCCTGTTCAATGATGCGATCGACCGGGAACTATTGCCGATGAATTGCTATCCTTTCCGGCGGTTTAAAATGCCCAAAGAGGCGACGCCCAAACGCTCCCTGACCATCGAACAGCTCCGGCAGTTTCGTGACTACGAATGCGAAGAGAGCCAAAGGCAATACCGGGACATCTTCATGCTGATCTTCTACCTCGGAGGGATCAACATCATAGATCTTTGTCATTTGAAAGAAGTTCGTAATGGATATATCGAATATCGCAGGGCAAAGACGGGCCGGTTATACAAAATAAAAGTGGAACCGGAAGCAATGGAGATTATCGAGCGATACAAGGGGAAAGAGTATCTTTTAAACATTCTCGACAGGTACCAAAATTATAAGGACTATCAGCATCGATTAAACAAGAATATTTCCGAGATTGGCCCCATTGAAATAGTGAAAGACAAAGCAGGAAAACTTCGGAAGAAGCAGAAAACCCCCTTATTCCCTGGTTTGTCTACCTATTGGGCACGCCACACATGGACCACTATAGCCGCCGAACTGGAGATCCCAAAGGAAACCATTGCCGCCACATTGGGACATGGCGGAACCGAAGTAACAGATATTTACATCAAATTTGACCAGAAAAAAATCGACCGGGCTATCCGTCAAGTGATAGAGGCAGTGAAGTGTTCTACCAACTAAAAATATTATACTGCACACCGACGCCCAGATAGGGGGTCATGCGTGATTCGCACACTCCATATCCAACTTGCAGGCCGATACCCCACCGGGTCTTACGGATTGTCTCACGGGTAAGATACTTTGTGACTGTCTGCGTCCTCGGGTAAACTTCCATCTCTACCAACGAGGGACGCCAGCCCTCCACCACGGCCCTGTATTCCGCCGTAGCATACTCTTTCCGCTCGACAGGGACCAATACCGGAACCGTATCCGAAACATAGACCGTGTCGGCCGCCCGGGGCATCCAACAGGTATCGATTCGAGCCACATATACCTTTTGGGGGACAGGTACCGTATCCCGAATCGTATCGACACGAATCACCGTATCCGGCAGCGGCAAATCAAACGGTCGGTTCCGTTCATATCGCCGCCCCAGGAGAAAGAATACCAGACAAAAAAAGATGGCTGAAACTATCGGAATCGCTGTTTTCATTTCAAATGCAGGATTTGTTTCCGGTTGTTGTCGGAATACGAGACATGCAGCCAAGTGTAATTGCTTTCGTCGATCAGCTGGTCGAACTCCAAACCCGACGAGACGATCAGATCGAACAGCTTGCGGTTATCCTCCGGAGTGCCGACCGTAATGTCGGCAGCCTCTCCCCGCACATGTTGCGACGAGGGAACGCCACCTACCTTCTTGTTCAGTACCGGACACCGGAACCCGCTGGTCACCGTAATCGGACCGCCCCACAATTCCCGCAGAGGATCGAGCAGGCGGGTGATCAACGTATTCAATCGCACTTTCACTGCCGGCGGCGGAGTATTGTCTATTCCAAGTCTGATCGCCTCTGACGAACGGGTCAACTCTCCCATTGTAAAATATTTCCCCATAGTCTGCTATTCTATTTTGTGAGTAATCCGCAAAGGGCCGCCCCCGTCCGCCGGATAGAGTTCCCCAAACGACGCTTGTCCGTCAGGGTCAATGAATCGCACTTATACGAAACGGACAATAATCCCAAGGGGGTGTCGGCACTCTCCAGCAGCATAAACGCGACATACCCGATCCCATTCATCTTCATATTCCCCGCCAGACGGCGGTCAACCGTCTCCAATTCCGACATGGAGCCGTACCAGTAGCCCCGTTCGAACAGCATCGACGCCATCGGATAATGAGACAAGGAAACATTCTGATACTGCCACGACACCAACAGCGTATCCGCCGACTCATACCGCATATCCGCATAGAGGAACGGAACGTCTGAAAGATTTTTCGAGCCGTTGTGCAGCTCCATCAGACTGGCCCGTTCGGCCCCCAACGTGAGCCGCAACCGGTCTAACTGGAGTCTTATTTCGGGTTCCGCTTTGATACGCCGAGCCAATCGGTCCTGGTGTTCCCGCTGTTGGAACCGCTCTATACGCTCCGATATTCCCCCCGGATCGAGTACCGCATAGCCCAGCAGCACTATCACCCCCAACAGGAGCACCGATTTGAGCAGATCGAAAAAACCGTATCTCTTCTCCAGTGCGGCCAGCTTCTCGATCAAAGCCACGAACTGTCCCAAAACTCCTACACGATCCTTCATCTTTCCTCTCTTTTACCCGATCCAGACCATTACTTGGATAACCGCCCCGCCGGATACTGTGGCGACGAAATCACGCCAATCACCGCTCCCCTTGCGCCAGTCATCCACAAACTCCTTGATCGCCCCGGCAAACACAACCGGAACAATAGGAGCCTCGATCGGCAGCACGATCGCGAAGAACGAGCCCACGATCAACCCTGCGACCACATGCCACAGTTTGTCTTGCGGCAACGCCTGCAGCCATTGCCGGCACTTCTGAATCATTGTTTTCATCTCATCCCGTTTTTAGACTGTTTCGACATAGATTCCGACCAATTCGGCCAGTGACTGATATACAGGAATGCCGGTGTCTCGCGTGCAGCGATATACCACGCCGCCCTGAGTGTAATACCGGCCCTCCTCCAAGGCCATGTTCCCCGAATATGGAATCGGATCATCTTCGCTCCCCGAGTGGCTTTCCACGATCTCCGTATAGAGGCTTTCCGTGCCCGGGCCGGGTTTGTATTGCTCCTGAACCGTATGCTTCTGCAATACTTTCCACAGCTTTTCATTGTACCTCATCTTCATGCCGGCCTCGACCTCTTGTCCCGTAAACTCTTCCCAGCGGGGATACAGATCCATAACCGACAAAGACTGTTCATCGGATAGCGACAGGGTGTTGATCGACATCCTTGCAAAAGATACCAATTCATTTTGCAGCACAGACGGCTCCGGTTCTGCCGGTTCCGGGACATATTTCTCCCAGCTTACCCGGATCTCATCGGCCGTTTCAACCAAAGTCATCCGGTACTGTCCGCCCCTTTCCGGATAGCCGGACGGGAACGATACATTCTTATAAACATCGACGGGATATTCCGTTTCATCATCCAATGGAACCGGGCGATCCTCCGGAATTACCAGATTGCCATCCCGACAACAGGCTTTCCCGATAGACTGGTAGTCGCCCGATTCCAGAGACAATACCGGACCACCGACCGGGAATGACACATTCCTGTCCGTATCCTCCCATGTATTATCATCCGACATATTGCCGTACAGGTCACAAAGAACAGTGCCGTCTGCGCAGATCGCTCTTACCTCTGCCTCCTCGTAAGGGGGAAATTCTAT
>CALVFY010000008.1 GCA_944326945.1 uncultured Rikenellaceae bacterium | reverse complement strand
TTTTTGCTGAAAAATCGATAAAGGATTTGATTTTCTGAAAATTTGATTATCTTTGCCCATGTAAAGGGATCGACATGAAGAGTCTTTTTCATATTCATCATCATCACGACACAGCTCCGAAGTGGTAGCCGTGGGGATGGTTATGTAATGCAGACTCTCCGTCAAGATAAGGGCTTACCACTGTGGTGAGCCCTATTTTTTTATCCGTGTCAATGATTGAAAAACAGAATAAATTGGACGAAAATGATTAGAATTGCCATTCAGGCCAAGGGCCGTTTAAATGAAGATAGTGTGGCATTGCTCGCTGAAGCGGGCATCCGTATCGAAGACAGCAAACGTAAGTTATTGGCTTTGGCAGCCGATTTTCCGCTGGAAGTACTCTATTTGCGAGATGACGATATACCTCAGGCTGTCGCTATGGGGGTGGCGGACCTCGGAATAGTGGGATTGAACGAAGTGGAGGAGAAAGGAGAGGCGGTCGATGTGGTACATCGCCTGGGATTCGGAAAGTGCCGTTTGTCGTTGGCCGTACCCAAATCCGAGAATTATGACTCTCTTTCTTGGTTCGAAGGGAAACGGGTGGCTACATCCTATCCGAAAATTTTGCGAGCCTTTTTTGAGAAGAGTGGCGTTCGGGCAGAGATTCATGAGATTGCAGGTTCGGTGGAGATAGCTCCCTCGGTGGGAATGGCCGAAGGGATTTTCGATATTGTCAGCTCCGGAGGGACGCTCGTGACCAATGGATTGAAGGAGGTGGAAAAGGTGTTTTTCTCGGAGGCGGTGCTCGTGGCCAATCGGGCGCTTTCGGAGGAGAAACGTCAGATACTTTCCCAGTTGCTCTTCCGTTTCGAGGCGGTGGAGCGTAGTAGGGGCATGAAATATATGTTGATGAATCTGCCCAAGGAGAAGATAGACGAGGCCGTGGAGATCCTGCCTGGCATGAAATCGCCGACTATTTTGCCATTGGCCCAAGAGGGGTGGTGCTCCATGCATGTGGTGGTGAATGAACGGGAATTGTGGAATAAAATCGAACAACTCAAGGCGATCGGTGCCGAGGATATTCTGGTGCTGGCGCTCGAAAAAATGATTTGGTGATGGAGATCTATGTGAATCCCGAGGTTCGGGAATGGGAGGGACTTTTGAGTAGGAATCGTCGGGATGATGCGGCGGTTGAGGCTCGAGTGGCCCGAATTGTGGAAAGGGTTCGTAAGGAGGGCGATGAGGCTCTGTTGGCGCTTTCGAAGGAGATCGACGGAGTGGTGTTGCCCGGACTGGAGGTGAGTGCCGATGAGATTCGGGAGGCAGAGACCCTGGTCAGCGATGAATTGAAGGCGGCTTTGAGGCAGGCTGCGGATAATATAGAACGGTTCCACGCGGCACAGTTTCCCCGGCGGGTGGAGGTGGAGACTGTCCCGGGTGTGCGGTGCATGCAACGTCCCGTACCGATTCAGCGGGTGGGACTCTACATACCAGGTGGATCGGCTCCGCTCTTTTCGACTGTGCTGATGCTGGCAATTCCGGCCCGGGTGGCGGGGTGCCCCGAGGTGGTACTTTGTACGCCGCCTGATAAAGAGGGTCGAATTGCGCCTCAAATTCTTTATGCAGCCTCGCTCTGTGGCGTGACACGTATTTTCAAGGCAGGGGGTGCACAAGCCATTGCCGCCTTGGCCTATGGAACGAAAAGTATTCCTAAGGTGGACAAGATTTTCGGCCCGGGTAATCGCTATGTGACTCGGGCCAAACAGTTGGTCAGTACGTCGCAGGTGGCGATCGATATGCCGGCCGGGCCATCGGAGGTGATGGTGATGGCCGATGAGACGGCCCGTCCCTCGTTTGTGGCAGCCGATCTGCTTTCGCAGGCGGAACATGGTCCGGACAGTCAAGTGATCTTGTTGTGTACGTCGCGATCGTTTGCCGAGCAGGTGAGCCGGGAGGTTGAGCGTCAGTTGGCCTTGTTGCCTCGTGGGGGGATTGCCCGACAGGCACTCGATGGCAGTCGGCTGGTTGTGATGGATTCACCGCAGGAGATGATCCGTTTTGCCAACGCCTATGCGGCCGAGCATTTGATCATTTCCATGGAGCATCCCTGGGAGGTGGCTTCGAAGATTACGGCAGCAGGCAGTGTTTTTATCGGCAATTATACTCCGGAGAGTGCGGGCGATTATGCCTCGGGTACGAATCACACGCTTCCGACTTCGGGTTGGGCGCGGGCTTTCAGCGGAGTGAATACGGACAGTTTCCTGCGTAAGATTACCTATCAGGAGATCTCCCGGGAGGGTCTTGTCGCGTTGGGAGGTGCGATTATGACGATGGCGGCAAATGAAGGGCTCGATGCTCACCGTAATGCCGTGGCGATTCGTCTTTCGCAGGAGTGAAATTAATGGATCAGCATATTATGGAACAACAAGATACGGAGAATATGGCCCGGCAGATAGAGGAGTGGATTCGTCCCAATATCCGGGCACTGGCCCCCTACTCCACGGCACGGGACGAATACGAGGGGGAGTTGGGAATCTATTTGGATGCCAATGAAAATCCTTATGATAATGGGTACAACCGTTATCCCGATCCCCACCAGAGGGTGTTGAAACGTCAGATTGCCCGCATCAAGGGAGTGTCTGCAGAACGAATCTTTATTGGCAACGGCAGCGACGAACCGATCGATCTTGCTTATCGGGTCTTTTGTCGTCCGGGCGTGGATAATGCGGTTTCGATCGCTCCGAGTTATGGGATGTATAAGGTGGCGGCGTCGATCAACGATGTGGAATTCCGTGAGGTGCCTTTGCGGCAGGACTTCTCGTTGGATGAGGAGGCTCTGTTGGCGGCGGCCGACGAACGGACGAAATTGTTGTTTGTCTGTTCGCCCAACAATCCTTCGGGAAACAGTTTCCCGAGAGAACAGTTGCTTCGAATCGTGGATCGTTTCCCTGGTATGGTGGTGGTGGACGAGGCCTATATTGACTTTGCTTCGCAGGCGAGTCTTCTGGCCGATCTGGAGCGTTATCCCAATCTGATTGTCCTGCAGACTCTCTCCAAGGCGTGGGGTATGGCGGGATTGCGTTTGGGTTTGGCATTCGCTTCGCCCCGGGTGGTGGAGGTGTTTTCGCAGGTGAAGTATCCCTATAATATCAACGGATTGACTCAGCGGATTGTGGGGGAACGATTGGAGCATCCTGTAGACGATCAGGTGCACGAGTTGATAGCCCAACGCGAACGGATGCTGCGGGAATTGACCGGGTGTCCGGTGATCCGGCAGGTTTTCCCCTCCGATGCCAACTTCGTATTGGTGAAGGTGGACGATCCTCGGGGTGTTTACGAGGCGTTGATCGAAGCGGGTATCATCGTGCGCGATCGTTCCCGGATGATCGGATGTGCCGGATGTCTGCGTATTACGGTGGGAACACCCGAGGAGAACGACCGGTTGATCCGGGTGCTGAAACAGATGAAATAAACGGAAACAGGATATGAGTGAGAAGAAAAAAGCGTTGTTTATTGACCGGGATGGGACGATCATTGTCGAACCGGCCGACGAACAGGTGGATTCGCTGGAGAAACTGGAGTTCGTGCCGGGGGTGATTTCGGCGCTGGCATCCCTCTCCGGGTTGGGATACGAATATGTCATGGCGACCAATCAGGATGGTTTGGGGACGGAGAGTTTCCCGGAAGAGACCTTCCGTCCGGTCCACGAGAAGATGCTGAAGACACTTGCGGGCGAGGGTATTCGGTTTGATGATATGCTGATTGATTCCACCTTCGAACGTGAAGGCGCTCCTACGCGGAAACCAGGCGTTGGGATGTTTGGCAAATACCTCTCCGGAGAGTACGATTTGGCAGCCTCCTATGTGATCGGCGACCGGTTGACGGATGTGTTGCTGGCGCGAAATTTGGGGGCAAGGGCAATTTTGTTGCGACCTCGGGAGGTGGGTGAAGTGCAACTTGCGGAGGCCGGATTGACCGAGGTGTGTGTATTGGTTACCGATCGCTGGTGCGAAGTAGCGGCGTTTTTGAGAGCCGAGAATCGCACGGCAACCGTGTCTCGTTCGACGCGGGAGACACAAATTACGGTTTCGATCGATTTAGATGGTCGGATGGCGTCGAGTATTTCTACGGGGATCGGATTTTTCGACCATATGTTGGATCAAATCGTACACCATGCGGGTGTTTCTCTCCGAATTGAGGCTCATGGCGATCTTCAGGTGGACGAACATCATACCATAGAAGATGTGGCTATCGTGCTGGGAGAGGCGATTTTCCAGGCGCTCGGTTCCAAACGGGGAATGGAACGATACGGATATGCGCTGCCGATGGATGAAAGCCGGGCTTTGGTCTTGCTCGATTTCGGAGGACGCATCGACTTTGAATGGGATGCTGAGTTCCGTCGCGAAAGGGTGGGCGATATGCCGACCGAGATGTTTCGTCATTTCTTCAAAAGTTTGGCCGAATCGGCCCGCTGCAATCTGCACATTTCGGCCCGCGGAGAGAATGAACATCACAAAATCGAGGGTATTTTCAAGGCTTTCGCCCGGGCCATGCGGATGGCGATCGCCCGAAATGTCTTTTCTTATGAGCTGCCGAGCAGCAAGGGGGTATTATGATCGCGGTGATTGATTACGATACGGGTAATCTCCGTTCCGTGGCCAATGCTTTGGGACGATTGGGGGCGGAATTTATGGTGACGGACGATCCGGCGAAGATTCGTGGGGCTGAACGGGTATTGTTGCCCGGTGTGGGAGAGGCTTCGACGGCGATGGAGAAGTTGAGACAGCGTGGCCTGGTCGAGGTGATTCGTTCGCTCACCCAACCTGTGTTGGGGATTTGTATCGGTGTACAATTGATGTGTCGTCGCAGCGAAGAGGGTAATACGCCTTGTATGGGAATTTTCGATGCGGAGGTCAAACGGCTCGGTGCTCGTCCTGTTTGTCCTTGCGGATGTATGGGGCCGGTGGCGAAGCGGCTGAAAGTGCCCGAAATGGGATGGAATACGATCGCACATCTGCGTACTCCGTTGTTTGCCGGCTTGGATGAGGGTGCGTACGTCTATTATGTCCACTCTTATGCGCCGGAACTTTCCCGGCAGACCATTGCCACGACTCTGTATGGTATGCCTTTCAGTGCGGCATTGGGACGAGATAATTTTTATGGAACACAGTTCCATCCCGAAAAGAGTGGCCGGATTGGGGAACGGATACTGAAAAACTTTTTGGAATTATGATCGAGATTATACCTGCCATCGATATTATTGGGGGAGAATGTGTTCGTCTGACGCAGGGCGATTATGGACGTAAGACCTCCTATTTTAAGGATCCGGCCGAAGTGGCGGTCCGTTACGAGGCGATCGGATTGCGAAGGATCCATCTGGTCGATCTGGATGGAGCAAAGGCTTCGTCACCCATGAATCTGAAGGTGTTGGAGCGTGTGGCTACCCGTACGAAACTCGATATTCAGTGGGGCGGTGGTATTAAAAGCGCCGATTCTCTGCGGGCGGTACTCGATAGTGGTGCCAACCGGGTGATTTGCGGAAGTGTGGCGGTGACCGATCCGGAGTTTTTTGCCCAGTGGCTGAAGGATTTCGGGCCGGAACATGTGATCCTTGGAGCCGATGTTCGGGACGGTAAAGTGGCCACTCATGGCTGGTTGCGCGAATCGGAACGGAGTGTGGACGAGTTGATAGATTGTTTCGCGCCGTTCGGATTGAGCCAGGTGATCTGTACCGATATCTCGAAAGATGGAATGTTGCAAGGGCCTGCATTCGAGATGTATGAACGGCTTCAAACTAAATATTCTGTAATAAATATTACTGTCAGCGGAGGCGTGGGCTCGATGGATGATATATTGGCTTTGAATGCTCGCGGACTCCGCAGTGTGATTGTAGGAAAGGCGATTTACGAAGGTCGTATTACTCTTAAGGAGTTGGAAACATGCTTGCAAAACGGATAATTCCCTGTCTTGACATCAAGGATGGGGCTACGGTGAAAGGAATTAATTTTCTGGGACTCCAACAGGTAGGCGATCCGGTGGAGTTGGGAAAGAAATATGCCGAGGAGGGGGCCGATGAGCTGGTCTATCTCGACATAAGTGCTACGCTTGAGGGGCGTAAGACCTTTGCCGAACTGGTAACGCGTATCGCCCGGCAGATCAATATTCCCTTTACGGTGGGAGGAGGCATCTCTTCGGTGGAGGATGCCGGTCTGTTGTTGCGTGCCGGGGCGGATAAAATTACGGTAAACAGTGCGGCAGTTCGTCGTCCTGAGTTGATCGACGAGATTGCCGCCAAATATGGGAATCAGTTTGTCGTAGTGGCGATTGACGCCAAGCAGATCGACGGACGCTGGACGGTGACTACACACGGAGGCAAACGGCCCACCGAGAGAGAACTTTTTGCGTGGGCCCGGGAAGCTCAGGAGCGTGGCGCGGGGGAGATTCTATTCACCTCGATGGACCACGATGGGACGAAGAACGGATATCCTTGTGAAACTTTTGCACGATTGTCCGATCTGTTGTCGATCCCGGTGGTGGCTTCGGGCGGTGCCGGATCGGTGCAGGACATAGCAGATGTTCTTACTATGGGTCGGGCCGATGCGGCATTGGCGGCCAGTATTTTTCATTATGGGGAGATTCCGATTCCTCGGTTGAAGAAGGAGTTGCATACGATGGGGATTCCCGTGAGATTGATCTAATTAAATCTAATGATAAGATGATTAAATTCGAAGATTTGAATGCTGCCAAGTGCGGCGACGGTTTGATTCCGGTCATTATTCAGGACGATGCCTCCCTGGCTGTACTGATGTTGGGGTATATGAATCGGGAAGCACTCGAAAAGACACAGACCGAGGGACGTGTCACTTTTTACAGCCGAACGAAGGGACGTCTTTGGACTAAAGGGGAAACGAGTGGTAATTATCTGGATGTAGTCTCCATTGCGGTGGATTGCGATGCCGACACGTTATTGATCCGGGTCGATCCTCACGGGCCCACCTGTCACACGGGAACCAAGACCTGTTTTGCTGATGCGGAGACCCGAGCCAAGGCTGAAGCCGGCGAAAAAGTTCCCTATACCGAAGGATTTATTCGGGAGTTGGAACGGGTGATCCGTCAGCGTCACCGTGATATGCCGGAGGGATCCTATACGACGAAACTTTTCCAGCGCGGGGTGAACAAGATCGCTCAGAAGGTGGGTGAGGAGGCTGTAGAGACGGTGATCGAGGCCGTGGCCTGTAACAAGGCCGACATGATCTACGAGGCCTCCGATCTGATCTATCACCTATTGGTGCTGCTGGAGGCTACGGGCTGCTCGATTGCCGACCTGGAGAAGGAGCTGGAGCGGCGTCACAAATAGTATTCGACCTTCTCAGGGCTTGATCCGGGCGATGATTTTCGGGTCTGAAAGTTCCCGGAGAGCATCACGACCGATCCATCGGGCCGTGGGGTCTGAGGAGAGGGAGAGTTTGCGACTCAATTCGAGTGCGGGAACATAGAGTCTCTGATTCCGTTTCCCGATTTGTCGGAGTGCCCAGTTCACGGCCTTTTTCACGAAATTGCGCGGGTCGGCCGAATAGGTTTCAATCAGGACGAACAGTGGCAGGAACTGTTCGTCCTGTGCTTTTTTATCGCCTACCGCGAGGGTTGCCATGAGAGCGAAGGCTGTCCGGCGGACAAACTCCTCGGGCCGGGGCGCATATTCGTAAATTTTGTCATAGGCGAAAGGCAGGTAGCGGAAAAGGTTGGAGCAGCACTGGTCGCAGATGTCCCACGAGTTGAAGTCGGCACACCAGGCGTCGAGCAGTTCCGGTGTGGCGAGAGCCGGATCGGCCACCATTGGGGCGAGCAATCGGCATTCGTGCCACGGTTCGTCCCAAAGAGCCAGTGCCAGTGGATGGTCAGGACGATATTCGCGGGCTATGGCACGCAGTTTCGGAATGGGGATACCCAGTGCATGATCGGCTGCAATACCGAAATGTTTCATCTTTTCGGCTCCGGTCAGATCTGACAATGCATGGAGTTTATCGATGATTTGCTGTAAGGAGGAAGATTTTGTCATCGTTGTGGATGGGATTTTTTACGGTCAAAAGTACGGATTTTTGAAAATAAATCGGATGCGATTTGTCTGATTTCTCCCCTATTTTTGCGAACTTTGTTGCCGAATAAAGATGAAAGAATATGCAGACAAAAAACAACCCGATGATATTGGGTTCGGAGAAAATTTCTACGTTGTTGTTACGTTATGCGATTCCTGCCGTGATAGCGATGACCTCTTCGTCGTTGTATAATATCATAGACAGTATTTTTATCGGTCATGGCGTGGGTCCGTTGGGCATCGCGGGCTTGGCTATTGCTTTGCCGCTGATGAACCTTGCTTCGGCATTCGGGTCGATGGTGGGGGTTGGAGCCTCATCGCTGATGTCTATTAAATTGGGTCAGAATGATGTGAAGAGTGCACAGATGATCTTGGGGAATGTGGTGTTTCTGAATATGATTATCGGTATCTCCTTTACGGTTGTGACTCTTGTGTTTCTCGATCCGATTCTCTATTTTTTCGGTGCCAGTGAGGTGACGATTCCCTATGCCCGCGATTTTATGCAGATTATTTTGGCCGGGAACGTGGTGACGCATATTTATTTGGGATTGAATGATATGCTTCGTGCGTCGGGCTATCCGACCAAAGCAATGTTTGTGATGTTGACCGCCGTTGTTTGTAACTGTATTTTCAATCCGCTGTTGATTTTCGGTTTCGGGTGGGGCATACAGGGATCGGCTACCGCTACTGTGATTGCCCAGACTGTGGCCATGAGTATCGAATTGCATCACTTCTCCTGCAGGAAGAGTTTTATACACTTCCAACGGAGCATTTTCCATCTGAAGGCAAAGATCGTGCGCGGAATCATTTCGATCGGTTTGGCTCCTTTCCTGCTGAACGTATGTGCCAGTATCGTGGTAATCTTTATCAACAAGGCATTGAAGAATAACGGAGGGGACCTCTATATTGGGGCCTATGGTATCGTAAACCGGGTGGTATTGTTGTTCGTGATGGTCGTGGCCGGATTGAACCTGGGCATGCAGCCGATTATCGGATACAATTACGGAGCCCGCAAGTATGATCGCGTGAAACGGACGCTTCGTCAGGGTATTCTGGTCGCGACGTGTGTGACGACTGTGGGATTTCTGTTGAGTCATCTGTTCCCGGTTCAGATATCCATGCTCTTCACTACGAATGAAGAGTTGTTGGCCGTGGCGGAACAGGGTTTGAAGGTTGTGACTTTTGTCTTCCCGCTTGTCGGATTTCAGATTGTTACTTCAAGTTTCTTCCAGTCGATCGGCAAGGCCCAGAAGGCTATTTTCCTCTCTCTGACCCGACAGATGCTGTTCCTGATTCCTCTGTTGGCAATTCTTCCGCCGCGGTTGGGCAGTCTGGGTGTGTGGTTGAGTATGCCGATAGCCGATACGATGGCGATTATCCTGTCGGCAATTTTGTTGGCTCGTCAGATCAAAAAATTCCGTATGGAAGAGAATATGCAATAAAACACCTGAATGAACATGGAAAAGAAATTTATCATTACAATAGGCCGTCAGTTCGGAAGCGGCGGCCGGGAAATCGGCCGTAGATTGGCCGAGATGATGGGAATTGGCTATTACGATAAGGCTTTGATGCAGGAAGCCGCCCGTGAGAGTGGCCTTTGCTGTGAGTTTTTTGATAAGGCTGACGAACGGGCCCCGACGACATTTATGCATGCTCTTTCAATGGGATTCGGATACGATGGAATTCTCTCGAATGAGAATATATTCCGTTTCCAGTCCGAGACTATTCGTCGGTTGGCAGATCGCGAATCGTGTGTGATTGTAGGTCGTTGTGCCGACTATATTTTGCGGGATCATCCGGCGTGCTTCAGTGTGTTTATTCACGCTCCAGAGGAGGTCCGGGTGGCAACGGTGATGGCTCGGAGTGGTATTTCGGAGCGTCAGGCGGCCGAATTGATAGCCAAAACGGATAAGAGCCGGGCGGCCTATTACGACTTCTATACCGACAAGAAGTGGGGTGACGCGGCATCGTATCACTTCTCGATCAACTCTTCGTGGTTGGGAAGAGAGGATACGGCTGGATTTATCCGAATGTTGGTGGAGAAAAAATTATAGGAACAAAAAAATAGGGTTGTTTTTTTGCAATCTGAAATAAAAAACTCATTTTTGCACTCTGTATTGGTTCCCGTTGAGGGGATTAAAAGGGAATGTCGTGAAAGTCGACAACAGTTCCCGCTGCTGTGAGTCTCATCCGGAAGTTCTCCGGAGGCGTGTTTTCAAGATGGAAGTCACTGGTCCTTACTGGGAAGACCTTGAAAACGAGACGAGTCAGAAGACCTGCCAATGCAACGGATTTTGCATTCCTACGGAGAATGGGAAACGGTCTTCTTGCTTGTCGCATCTGCCTTTTCGGCTCCGTTGTGTGTAAAATCCGGTTGAGAAAAAAGTTCAAACCAATATTTTATACACAATGAAGAAAAAAGACATTTTCAGTAAACTTTGTTTTGGAGTGGTCGCCCTGTTGGCGTTTGTTGCCTGTGATAAAAACGAGGGAGGACCGACCCCCGATCCCGAGCCTGCGGTGAAGGAGGGGGTGTATTTCCTGATGGAGGGCAATGCTAATTCCGGTCAGAACGGACAAATCTATTTCATGGCGCCCAATTCGACGCAACTTCCCATCTTTGCAACGGCGGGCGATGTGTATGAGGCCTGTAATCCTGGACATCAGGCAGGCGCTCTGCTCGAAGATATGTATATTGCCGATGGTAAGATGTATTTGCTCTCGCAGAAAGGTGCTGTCCATGGAGGAGACGGCCAGATCGTGATTCTGAATGCCGAGACGTTGAAAATCGAACAGGTCATCGAGGCCGTAGATTTGGGTGAGGATAATCATCCTCAGCATATTGTGGTGGCAAACAACAAGATTTATATGCAGTATGCCGTTTCCACCTATGAGACTCATTCCGGGATCCGGGTGTTCGATTTGACTTCCCGGCAACTTGCCGCAGCTGATATTGACGGAACCTACGGGGAATTTTCCAAATCGGGTGCCGCTAAAGCACGGATGCTTGTCAGTCGGAACCGAATTTATGCATCATGTGGGGAGAGTCTCGTGATTATCGATCCGTCGACCGATCAGATCGTAAAACGGGTCTCTTTCGAAGGTCGTCAGGTGAAAGATGTGGTCAAGGGTAAAGATGGGAATCTGTATCTGGCGGTTTCCGGAACGTTCGAAATGTCGGGAATGGAGGCAACATATACTTCTAAATCTAAAATTGTCAAGATGGATCACTCGGGCAATATCCTCTCCGAGACGGAGATTGGTGTGGATTTCCCTGTGATGACCTATACGCCCAATGTCGCCATGTGTGCCAGTCTGAACGAAGATGCGCTCTATTTTGCAGGGGAGTATGATACCGATTATTATAGAACGGATAGTATTTGCCGGTATGACTATACTACGGGAACTTTGAAGAAGGTAAGCATAGAGAATACGACGGAGAATTTCAATGGTCTTTCCGGTTACATGGCGGTTGATCCGTGGACGAACCGGCTGATTGTGCCTATCATGGGGAATGTCTTCGCCACTTATAATACGACGACGATGGGCCTTGTCGAGTATGACGATGACAACAGAACTCCTGTTTCGTTCTGTGCCGGAATCTACTCTACGGAGCAATTCAAAACGGCCTATCTTTCGAAATAGAGTGAGCGTTGCTTAAGAAATGCGATATTCAATCCGGAGTTGTTTTCTGAGGGAACCTCGAGTGAGATGAAAAACGTCCTGTATTTGCCATAATAACTCGTCTCGTTTTTCCTCGGCGGGGTGTTTGAGGACAGAAAACCCGGTTTCTCCGGTGCGAAAAAAGGTGTTTGTGTATGCAGACACCTTTTTTTGTGATCTGTTCAGAGAGGCGTTTGAATGCCCGGTATCCGATTTAGCCCGATTTTTGCAAATGGAATAGAAGTTTAATTTTAAATCATACTCTTATGAATAGTTGTTTCATCGCTCAATGGGAAAAATCGAAAGAGGCTGTTCGCCACTGGTGGCTGATGCTGGTGTTGGGAATCGTCCTTTTTGTAGTGGGTATCATTGTATTTGTCTATCCCGCCCAGAGTTATCTGGGAATGTCTCTGCTGTTCGGTTTCGTGATTCTCTTTTCGGGAATATCCGAGATCGTCTTGTCACTCGCCAATCATCATTTGATTACGGGCCGAGGGTGGTTGCTGGCAGCCGGAATCATAGAGACGATTCTCGGTCTGTTTCTGATTTTCAATATGGCAATGTCGGTGGTGGCACTTCCTATTTTCTTGGGCTTTTGGCTGTTGTTCCGCAGCTTTACCTTGATGGGATTGGGGGGCGATATGAGGTCGATGCGGGTATCGGGGGCCGGTTGGACAATCGCTTCCGGAATTTTGTTAATGATCTTTTCTTTGATTGTGCTGGTTCAACCTGTTGTGTTTGGCATGGAGGCGGTGATAGCATGGGTTGGCATTTCGTTCCTTTTTGCAGGGATTGCTGCCGGAATATTCGCTTTTCAGTTGAAAGATGTTCATAAAACATTTAAAGAGATGCAATGAATGGATTGGGACATTGAGGTACAGAAAAAGGGAGACTTTCTCAAGTCTCCCTTTTTTATGGATTCGAGTGAACGTGCTACGGAAGAATTTTTGCTTCGTCGATGTCGTCGTTTCGGTGTCCGAATCGGAACCAGTTTACCAATTCCGATACGCCATACACCATGCTTGCGATGCCGAGTAGGACGAGAGCCGTGGCGGCTACTCCGAACGGGTTGAACAGTACGACGATTCCGCAGATCAGAATCAGGACAGGAACGATATAGAACCCGCCCGGGACCCGGCCCCATTTACGTGCCGAGACCAGCGAGGCGATTTGCTGAATACCTCCCAATACGAGAATGAATCCGAGCAGGTACATCAGAATATTGACAAAGAAACCGGGCATGGCCAGCAATAAAATACCGAACAGTACGCTTCCTGCACCGGTCAAGGGGAATCGGGCATCGGGGTAACGTTGTTTGTTGCGGAGCAGATAGCCAAAAATGGCGATCAGCCCCGGTACCATGAAGAGTATACCTATGGTAATGACCAGATAGATCAGGGCATTAGCGGGCCAGATGATGAGGACCAGTCCGATCACCAGGGCAAAGATGGTACGAAGCATGAAATAATTGACGTTTTTCATAATCGTCAGGTTTTTATGGATTGTAAAAACGAAGATACAAATAAATTGCCATAATGAAACCTTTTGGGGCAACTTTGTTTTCTTGCCGGACAAATGCCTCTCTCCGACTCCCGTGACCGGAGACCGGGCGGTGTTATCTAATTGTTAAGTATGGATTATTAAATCATTAAGAAATTGAAGTTCATAAAAAGTGTTTGGTTCGCTTCTCTATCTTTGTGTCCGAATAGAGAAAATTCCTATACGGAACGTCAATGAATAAAGCCATTTTTACGATTTTTTTCGGAGTCTGTTGCTGCTGTTTCTCCGTACAGGCTCAGCGAATCAAGGGAAGCGATACGGTCCTTCCCCTCACACAGGAACTTTCAGAACGATATCTCAGGGAACACCCCTCTTCGGAAATTGTTGTCACGGGCGGTGGATCGGGTGTGGGATTGGCGGCTTTGCCAGAGAATACTACCGATATAGCCATGGCTTCCCGGCGCATTAAATTCGGGGAGAAGATGAAATTTGCCCAGATTGGGCTGACCGTGAGCGAGGTGATTGTCGCATACGATGCTTTGGCCGTGGTGGTCAATCCGACCAATCCTGTCGATCGGCTGACGCGTGAACAGTTGGAGGCCATTTTCCGGGGGAAGATCACCAATTGGAAAGAGGTGGGTGGTGACGATCGCAAAATCGTGGTTTATTCTCGGGAGACCTCGTCCGGAACTTATGAGTTTTTTAAGGAGAGTGTGCTCTCCAACAAGAACTATATGAGCAGTATTCTCTCGATGCCGGCTACGGGAGCCATTATTCAGTCGGTGCGCCAGACCAAAGGGGCCATCGGATATATCGGGCTTGCCTATCTGAATCCATACGTAAAGGCTTTGGCTATCTCCTACGATGGCGGAAATCATTATGCGTTGCCTTCGGTGGAGAATGCCTTCGACGGATCTTATCCGGTAGTGCGTCCGCTGTATTACTATTACGATGCGAAAAAAGAGGCTCAAGTGGCTCCTTTTATTTCGTATATCCTTTCGCAGGAGGGCCAGAAATTGGTGAGAGAGGAGGGTTTTGTACCGGTAAAGAGAGACGACGAACAAGAGGAACGATCGAAAGAGTGATATGAGAAAGTTGTTTGAAAAAATCGTACAATGGGTGTTGACCGGTAGCGGATTCGTCACCAGTATAGTTATTTTGCTGATTATCGGATTCCTTTTTACGGAGGGGGCCGGGTTGTTCCGGGGACGTGTCATCGAAGAGGGATATGTGTTGGCTCTTAACAAGGAGAATCCGGTGAGTCGGTTGACTGCCGAGCAGATCAAGGGAGTATTCGACGAAGATATCGCCAATTGGAAAGAAGTAGGTGGACCCGATCTGCCGATCGAGACTTTTCGTTTGGAGGATGTGGATCGTTATTTCTCGGAAGAGGAGTTGGGTCCTCAGTACGAAAGGGCCGGAGAGGCAATCGTAGGATGGGTCGAAGAGCATCCGGGAGCGATCGCTTTCGTGCCTCGGGTGATGATTCCCGAGGAGGCTGATCTGCATTATATCGAAGACCGGACTATCTCTCCGGCCGAAGTATTTGCCGGTGCGGAATGGTTTCCGACGGCAACTCCAGCTCCATTGTTTGGTATGTTGCCTCTGTTGGCGGGAACGTTGTGGGTAAGTCTTTTCGCCATTCTGTTTGCTCTGCCGTTCGGACTCAGTGTGGCCATCTATATGTCTGAGGTGGCTTCGGAGCGGATGAGAAGTATTCTCAAACCGGTGATCGAACTGTTGAATGGTATTCCCTCGGTGGTCTACGGCTTTTTCGGATTGATTGTCATTGTGCCTCTCCTGCAGCAGGGATTTGATTTGCCGGTGGGGGAGAGCGGATTGGCCGGAAGTATCGTGTTGGCCATTATGGCCCTGCCGACCATGATTACCGTGGCAGAGGATGCCATGCGCAGTTGTCCCCGATCGCTTCGGGAAGCAAGTTTGGCGTTGGGGGCCACCCGTTGGCAAACAATCTATCGGGTGGTGATTCCCGCTTCGATGTCGGGTATTACATCCGGCGTGGTGCTCGGAATCGGACGGGCTGTTGGTGAGACAATGGCCGTATTGATGGTCACTGGAAATGCCGCAGTGATTCCTACTTCGATTTTGGAGCCCTTGCGGACCATTCCCGCCACGATTGCCGCCGAATTGGGCGAAGCTCCTGCCGGAGGGTCTCACTATCAGGCTCTTTTCCTGTTGGGCGTTATTCTGTTCTTTATCACGCTTGTGATCAATATGAGTGTGGAGTATATTTCCTCGAAAAATAAATAGTGTTATGGAATCACCTCGTTATCCCGATAGATATGACCTGCGTAAACGTCGTTCTCAATGGGTGGCTTTTGCTTTGTTCCGGGTCTTCAGTCTCTTTATTGCATTCGTTCTGTTTGCTATCCTTGGATTTATTATCTACAAAGGAGTCGGTGTGATCAGTTGGGATTTTTTGACGGAGCCGCCGACCGACGGGATGACTTCCGGAGGAATCTTTCCGGCTATTGTGGGAACCTTGCTTTTGATGTTGGGAAGTGCGATTGTGGCATTCCCGGTGGGCATCATGAGCGGAATCTATATGAATGAATATGCTTCGCGGGGCTGGTTGGTCCGTTTTATTCGACTGATGACCAATAACCTGAGCGGTGTGCCTTCGATTGTGTTCGGATTGTTCGGAATGGCGCTTTTTGTGAAATATCTCGGCTTCGGCGACAGTATTCTGGCCGGATCGCTTACGTTGGGTCTGTTGTCGTTGCCGCTGGTGATCCGGACCACCGAGGAGGCCTTGAAAGACATCCCATCCAGTTATCGAGAGGGAAGTCTGGCTCTCGGTGCCACGAAACTGCAGACCATTTGGAAAGTGATCCTGCCGATGGGAATGCCTCGGATCATCACCGGGTTGATTCTCTCCCTGGGGCGTGTCTCGGGGGAAACGGCTCCGATTCTTTTCACGTGTGCGGCCTATTTCTTTCCGCAACTTCCCTCTTCGATATTCGACCAGTGTATGGCCCTGCCCTATCATTTGTACGTGATCTCCACCAGCGGAACAGATATCGAAGCCCAACAACCCATTGCCTATGGGACGGCATTGGTGCTGATTGCCATTATCCTGGTGGTGAATTTATTGGCGGGCGGAATGCGTCGCTATTTTGAAAACAGACTGAAAACGAAATAAATCTTATGAAGAAAATCGAAGTCAAGGAGGTCGATTTCTATTACGGCAAGTTTCATGCACTCAAACACATCTCGATGGAGGTGGAACAAAACGATGTGGTTGCCTTCATCGGACCGTCCGGATGCGGAAAATCCACCTTTCTGCGTCTTTTCAATCGGATGAACGATCTGATTCCCGGAAGTCGGCTTACGGGACAGGTGTTGATCGACGGTAGGGACATCTATGCTCCGGGGGTGGAGATCGATCGGTTGCGTAAGGAGGTGGGAATGGTCTTCCAACGGCCCAATCCTTTTCCGAAGAGTATTTTTGACAATGTGGCTTATGGCTTGCGGGTCAATGGGATTCGGGATAAGAGTTTTATCGCCCATCGGGTGGAAGAGGCTCTCAAGGGGGCTGCTCTCTGGAATGAGGTGAAAGATAAGTTGAAAGCATCTGCCTTTGCACTTTCGGGTGGTCAGCAGCAACGGTTGTGTATTGCCCGGGCTATGGCGGTTTCTCCTTCGGTGTTGCTGATGGATGAACCTGCTTCGGCACTTGATCCGATCTCTACGGCGAAGATCGAGGAGCTGATCCGTGAATTGAAAAAGGAGGTGACGATTATCATCGTGACCCACAATATGCAACAGGCTGCCCGGGTGAGCGATCGAACGGCGTTCTTTTATATGGGTGAGATGGTGGAATGTGGAGAGACAAAGATGATCTTCACGAATCCGAGCAAGGAGGCTACTCAGAACTATATTACGGGACGTTTCGGATAGTGGATAACAGATAAAAACGAAAACAATATGGTAAAGTTTATCGAATCGGAGTTAGTGCAGCTCCGTAGAGAGGTCGATCAAATGTGGACATTGGTCTACAATCAGATGGATCAGGCCCGGCAGGCGGTTATGACGCTCGATCGTCAGTTGGCCCAACAAATCGTGGTGCGTGAGCGGCGGGTGGATGCTTTTGAGTTGAAGATAGATAGCGATGTGGAGGATTTTATTGCATTGTATAATCCGGTGGCTGTCGATCTGCGCTTTGTGCTGGCCATACTCAAGATCAATAGCGATTTGGAGCGAATCGGCGATTATGCGGATGGAATCGCCCGTTTTGTAAGGGATATAGATGTTCAGGAAATAGATGACCGTTTGTTGCAGGATTTGCAGGTGGATACCATGTTTACTCTCGTGCTGAACATGCTCGAGGAGTTGCAGGAGGCCTTTAATGAAGAGGATGCAGAGAAAGCGGCGGCTGTATTGGGAATGGATGACCAACTCGATCGGATTAAGCGGGCTTCGGGAGGTATTTTGATCGATTATGCCAAGCACAATACCGATGCGATTCCGCTGTGTTTCGAATTCGGAGGCGTTTTCCGTAAATTGGAGCGTACAGGCGATCATTTGACCAATATTGCCGAAGAAATAGTCTTCTATATTGATGCCAAAGTGCTTAAACACAATGATTCTCAGGAAAAATCGGACAAGAAGTCCCCGGAGGGGAAAAAGTAATCCGCATTCCTGATTCTGTGAGATGAACAATCGGCGTATTCGAAATTTCGAATACGCCGATTTAATTTGTTGGTGGGTTGCTTAGTGGGCCACTTTATCCGGATCGGCTCCCGACCCGACAGGTCCGTTTATCTGACCGATGAATTCCATCTCCCGGGGCGTCAGTTCGAAATCGAAAATACGACTGTTCTCTTCGATCCGCGAAGGGGTAACCGATTTGGGAAGAGGAATGATTCCTCTTTGCAGATGCCAACGCAGACAGATCTGGGCGACCGTTTTGCCGTGGCGTTCGGCAATTTCATTCAAGGCAGGCATTTCGGAAAGATGACCTTGGGAGAGCGGACCCCATGCCTCTACGGCAATGTCGTGGGATTGACAGTACTCTACGGCTTGGGTATGGTTGAGGCCCGGATGGATTTCGATTTGGTCGACCATAGGGGCAATCGTTGCGGTCACCATCAACGATTCGATATGATGAGGCATGAAATTACTTACCCCGATGGCCCCGATATATCCGTCGCGATAGAGTTTTTCCATGGCTCGCCAGGTTTCGCGATTCATCTCGGCCCAATCGTGTTCGTGACCTTTGCCGATGGGCCAGTGGATCAGATAGAGGTCGAGATAGTCCATCCCCAGGGCGTTCATTGTCCGATCGAAGGCTTCCAGAGTCGATTCATATCCCTGGTCCCGGTTCCACAGTTTGCTGGTGACGAAGATTTCGTCGCGGCCGACGCCGCTTTCGCGAATAGCTTGACCCACGCTTCGTTCGTTTCCGTAGATGGCGGCAGTATCGATCAGCCGATAGCCTACGCGAAGCGCTTCCTTGACAGAATTGACGGTAGTGCTTCCCTCCGGAGTGAGAAAAGTCCCGAATCCTACGCAAGGTATTTTGTTCCCGTTACAGAGTGAATAGGTGTCTTGCAGCGATTTCAATTTCATAACCGGACGTTTTTTATGACAACAGAAAGATATGCAATAATGATACAAAGATACCTAAATGGTTAAAAAAAGAAATAGATGATGTGGTTTTTTAGAAAACATATTGATATATCCCTTTATAAACCGACCCATCTGTTGGCGCAGAGGAATGTCCGTCCGGAGTCTCTCCGCGAGGAACTGTCATACGGTATCTAATGAAGTCACCTCTTGCATATATCCTTTTGGGATATAGCCACATAATATATGTATACTAAAGCCAGGAACGGCACAATCAGGCTGACCGTTTGATTGCTCATATCTGCGACTGCGCCCATTATCATAGGTAAAACGGCCCCTCCGGCTATGCCCATGATCATCAGTGCGGAGAGGTTGTCGGTGTTTTCCGGAGAGTGCTGCAAAGCCGCGGAGAACATGATGGGGAAAATATTGGCACAGCAGAGACCCAACAAGAACAGGGAGACCAAACATCCTGTCGTATTCGGCGACACAACAAATGTGACAAAAGACAGTAGAGCTGCCAATAAGTTCCAACGGATAAAGCGGAATGGAGATATCTTCGCTAAAACAATGGAGCCGATAAAGGTCCCTGACATACGTGCAAGATAGTAAAGGCTGCATCCCATTCCTCCCTGTTCCAGGGGCATTTCGAAGCGTTCAAACAGAAACGTGGGGACAGCAGTCATCAATCCTATTTCAAAGCCTACACTCAAGACAATGGCTAAAAAGCATTGTAATAAAAACGAATTTTTCAACAATGCTATAATCGAAACAAAAGAATGTCTCTTGGTTTCCACGATAGTTTCTTCAAACGGGGTGGCCCACAACCACACGGCAGACAGCAAAGTGATACCGGAATAGATGGGGAATATCCACTGCCATTTACCGGTCAGACTGACGGCAAAACCCAAAATCAGAGGACTGCCCATGGAGGCGATGGCTTTGATAAAAGTTCCCAAAGATAACATACTTGTCAGTTTCGACGGATTGACTATGCTGGCCAATAACGGATTTAAGGAGACCTGAAGTATGGTATTGCCTATACCCAAACAGGCAAACGACAGCAATATGACTGCATACGAATAGTGGATAATGGGTAACAGCATGGCTACGAACGTCACTACCGTACTTAACAAGACTGTTTTTTTACGTCCAATTTTCCCTGTCAACATGCCCGCGGGTAAGGAACAGACCGCAAACCAAAGAAATACCAACATCGGCAGCAGGTTGGCTAACGTATCGCTCAACGAAAAGTCTTGTTTTACATAACTCGTTGAGACACCAACCATGTCTACAAACCCCATTACGTAGAATGAGAGTAATATCGGTAATAATTTTGCCATATTCTTCATTCTATGATAGAATTATTATACGAACTTATATTGTGTCGGACCTTTTCAAAAACTTGCATCGAACTTCAGCTTTGTTCAAGTTAAAATACTTGTATCGGGAATGTATTGTGCAGTAATTCAAGGGGGTGAAGTGCCCCTCTGTTGAAGAGAAGCACTTCGCCATGGAGACATTTTGTTCTGAAAACCGTGGAAGAACTTATCTGATTGCATATTCTTTTGCAGCTTCCATCATGGCAATGACATTTTCTGTCTTTGAATTGGCTGACATGCTGCACCCGGAACTCAGAATAAATCCGGTTGACGGGTTAATTTTATCGAACAATTCGTTGCATTCTGTTTTGATCTCTTCCGGAGATGAAAAGCACAGAGAAGACGTATTTATGTTTCCGAAAAGAGAGGTCTTGCCATACGTTTTCTTCCTAAGCGACACTATATCCGTACAATGATCCACTTCAAAGAATTTAGCGTCGGTATCAGGCCAACAGTCGTGTATTTTATCCGTTACACCGCAAATATGTATGGAGTAGGGCAACTTCATTCTGTCCTGAATTTCCTTTACAGCCTCTTTCTGATAAGGGAGGGCGTATTCCCTGTACATTTCAGGGCTTATCAGGCCGGGTCCGCAGTATGCGTCTCCGCAAGTGGTGGCATGTGCTCCGCTTTCTTTGATCAGGCCGGCAAACTGTATGTGGAGTTTATTCGAAAAATCCAACAGTTTTTTGACTTGTTTCGGCTGTTCTCCCATTGCAAGATCTATCATGAATTCCTGGCTGCCTCTCAACAAGGATGCCAGTGAAAATGCACCTTGATCGGCACGGCAAATTACAAATATTTCGCCTTTGGTCTTTTCTATGATGGCTTTTGTGGCATCCAGCCAGGCTTTGATCCTTTGATTTTTGCTTAAATCAGGCACCTCCAGTTTGTCAACCTCATCCAGGCGGGTCAGGATTGGAGCGGTAACGGCAGGAGGATCGTCATCTCTGTAGTCTACTTCACATCCTGTGGCTTCTGCCAGAATAGAGGCGTCAGGTCCAATCATAATGCCGTCGTAACCCATTTTTTCTTGTGCACTGAGCAGTGCGTTTGCCAGTTTTTTCCCGTCATACAGACATTCTTTCATGCCATATCCGGAAAGGTGAATCGACATGTCCGAGTTCTGAGGTATAACCGGTATTCGGTCAGGCTTTTCCCAATTCAAAGCCTTCAGGCATCTTGTATATCCGTTCATAATTGCTTATTTATTTAATTTTGATTTTACGTCTTTTCTCAGTTCGGCGATTTGTTTTTCATTAAGGTCGTGGAATTCAAAGTCGTCGAGGTGGGTATTGGCTTTTTCTATAATCAGTACGCTGCTGCCGGGTGTTGTGGCAACCTTGTGCCATACATTCTTCGGTATGTTGTATACAATTCCCGGTTCCAACTTGACATTCTCAAAAGAAACATCAGTGCCTTCTATTGAGGCGCTTATAAGGACGATGTCTCCCTGGATAAGCATGAAAGCTTCGTCTGTCTCATGGTGAATATCCAAATTGTATATTGAGTCTATGTTGTCAGCCTCTGCATAGTTCAGAATGGCAATCTGCCAGTTGTCGCTTATCAGGAATGGGTCGTATCCGCTCCCGTTATAACTGTATTTTTCAATCAGTTCCATTTTTTTCAGTGTTTTTTATGTGTTTACGCTGCTTTAGCTTACCAGGAGTCTGTCTACGACAAGTTGGCGGAATTCAGGAGACAACATCGAAAAATATGCGGTAAATCCGGTGACTCTGACAACAAGATCTGGATATTTGTCCGGATTCCGATGGGCTTCCAAGATCTTTTCCTTATCCATTATGTTCACATTGATCAGTGTTCCCCCCAATTCAAAATGAGCTTTTATTATGGCCTCTATGATTTCAATGTTGCTGCTCATGGCAAATGTGGGATCCAGCTCCCACTGCATCGGTGCCGTGTTTCCGTATCCGGGCTGGATTTTGGCAACGGCCTTCGCCAGTGAAAGTGACGCTCCGTCGGAAACAAAACCCGGAGAAGGGTTCGCTCCATGGGAAATAGGTTTACGGGCATGTCGTCCGTCGGGTGTCGCTCCGACGGTTTTGCCGAATCCGACCGTGTTGGCCCATGAAAAGAATCCGGGAATGAAACACTTGCCAGGTTCTGATTCATTGCGGACGATGTCTGTGAAGCAGTCCTTTATTCTGACAGCCCATTTTTCACCGCAGGAATTTTCCTTGCCAAATCTGTCAGTCTTTCTAAGTATTCTTCTGGTGTTTTCGTGTTGATCTCCGGTGAAGTCATTTTCCAAAGCGGAGAACAGTTCTCCCCACGAGATTTCGTGTTGTTCTTCAATATGTCTTTCCATTGCAGCAAAGGAATCGGCAACAATGGCCAGTCCGGCTCCGTCAATGGCCAGATTGTAGTATTGGGCACCTCCGTCGGATGCGTCTTTCCCCTTTTCAAGAGGACCATGACTCAAAAGGTTGAGCAGAAGTTCCGGTTCGTTGTATTTCTGATATTTCAAATGATGTCTTATGCCCTCTGCAGCCGTGTGAACTGCTATTTGAAGATGCTTTGTAAAGGCATTCCAAATAGATTCCGTGCATATGTTTTCACTTTCACGCGTTTCGTACAGAGCGACTTCAAATACTTTGGCCATATTGACCTTTACCAAGTCATTCATTGTGTATTCCAGACCCGGCAATGACATCCAGTTGCATCCGACGGCAATCCTTTCTAAAGCCAGCTCTTTGGAATATCCGTTTCTCATGAATCCTTCCACTAAAGCCTTGTCGCCGGAGAATCTCGGCCATCCATTCTTGTTCTTTACGAGATAGCCTACAGCCTTGTCAAACAACTTCTTATCCAGGCCGTCGTGTACTCTGATCGTAATATTCAGAGAGGTGTTTATCTTGTCCGCGGCATCCAGAATGAGGTATGAAATTTCAGATGTCTGGTCGTTGCCGTTTCTGTCAGGGCCTCCCAACTGCCAGTAGATAGGATCGTTGATAAGGAAACATGCAAGATAGTATACCGCGGTATCCCTGTCAATGATACCATTTTTCAAGTCGTTTTCATAGAACGGTTGGAGCAGACTGTCGATTTGTCCGCCGGCACCGTCTCTATTGTATGTTCTTGAGGCCAGGTGATACCAGATTATCCACTGGCAGGCTTCGCGAAGGGTCGTAGGTGCCGCGTTCAATATGTTTTTATTGACTGCTGCCTGAGCCAGCAGATTGTTGCGTTTCCATTCGTCAGATTCTTCTGCCGCCATTGCCAGGGATTTTTCTATGTGACGTTTCATCCATCCCTGGATACTGTGGATTGCACGCAGGTGAATGTCATAAAACTCCTTTTGCTCTGCGCTGTTGTTCAGTGTTTTGTATTTTTCTATTTTCTCGATTAAACCACCCCAACCGAGACTTACGCCCATCTTGTAGTCAGGGGCGAAGTGGGCGTCGTCACCGATGCCACAGATAATATCGTATTTTTCGATGTCCTTTTCAAGATGAGTGTATGGATAATCGGGATTCCATTTGTTTTTTCTCATTCTGGACATGAAGTACATCCATCTGCCTGTAAAGGCATCATCTGCATCCACATATACAGGGTGGACATCCATCAGGGAACAAAAGTTGTCCGTCCATCCCTTGAAGCCGTAAAAAGAGCCATCGGGAGAATTGGGCATTGGTTCCCACAGACCTTTAGGCGGAACGATTCTGCCGTAGTCGTCTTCATCAAGTACGCCCTCTATTTTTCTTTTTTCTTCTGTTTGGGCTAATTTCCTGGCTCTGAGCCTGGCTATTCGTTCATCGAAACGGTTCATGGTTTTGGGAAATAATTAGATTTGACGATTTCATTCAGCTGTTCAAACGTGCTGTCTTCCAAATGGGCTGATGCGTCCATTTCATTGGTCATACCCAGGTTGTCGAATTTTCCGAAACCGAGATTGTGGAATTTCAGCAGT
Organism: uncultured Rikenellaceae bacterium; assembly: GCA_944326945.1. Classification (GTDB taxonomy): domain Bacteria; phylum Bacteroidota; class Bacteroidia; order Bacteroidales; family Rikenellaceae; genus Gallalistipes. The sequence continues at coordinate 50,817 of CALVFY010000008.1, read as the reverse complement.
TCGTATCTGACATTGCCTCCGATTTTTTTCAGGAATCCGCAAATATTCTTTATTTCGTATTCATTGTCGTTTACACCCGGAATTACCGGAGTTCTGACTATCATTTCTGCTCCGGTTTTGGCAAGTCTGGCCAAATTGTCCATGATTCTTTCGTTGCCCGCGCCTGTCCAGTATTTGTGTTTGTCGGAATCAAATACTTTCAGGTCGCACATCCACAGGTCTGTGTGAGACAGGGCCGGGAATATGGATTCCCAGGGCATCGACATGTTGGTTTCAATGGCAGTATGCAATCCTTCTTTTTGGCATTGTTCGAGCAGTTCGATCACAAAATCGGCCTGCATGAAGGGCTCTCCTCCGGATATTGTAATTCCTCCGGAAGATGTCTCGTAGAAAACCCTGTCTTTTTCCAATTCTTCTGTCAAAGAATCTGCCGTCACCTCCCGTCCTATTGCCGACAGGGCTTCCGAAGGGCATTTTTCACAGCATTTGCCACAAGTATTGCATGCCTGATGGTTTATCTTTATGCGATTTTCAATGGAAGAAATGGCATTTTGTTCACATACTGAAATACATGAAAAACAGTGCAGACACTTCGATTCTATGTGTTGCAGTTGTTTTGCACGACTCCATGTTTCCGGATTATGACACCATTTGCACCTCAGGTTGCATCCTTTCATAAAGACGGTAGACCTGATTCCGGGACCGTCATGGATAGACATCCTTTGTATAGTGGTTATTGTACCAGTCATAGGATTAGTGTTTTGAAAAGGTCCGTAAATCATACTTACTCCTTTACAAAGCTATGTTATATTTATTATCCTTATGCGATGAACTTATTTTGATAAAATGTAGATTATTTATCTTATTCCGACTTTTTATGTAATTTTGCGCAAAAAATGGAGTATGGCCGAGAGATTTGCATTGGATTTCTTCCTTCGGGCCGGGGAAGTTTTCCATATAGCAAGGGTAAATATTACTTCGAAACAGGACCTTACCTATCACTGTCATGATTATTCGGAAATATTCTGGATAGAATGCGGGGAGGGGGTGCATCATGTCAACGGACATGATGTCCGGATTGCTGCCGGAGACTTATATATGATAAGACCTGACGATACTCATACGTTTTCCTCTTTCGGAAAGGGATTGACGCTGGTGAATATAGCTTTCCCCAAGTCGACTCTCGCTTTTTTAAGGGAACGTTATTTTCAGACATCCTCCGACTTTTTTTGGACTGAATCTATAGTCCCGTTTCATACCTTCCTTTCCAAAGACATTCTCAAGAGGCTATCTGCAAGGGCGGAGGATTTGATGAGACAGGAACGCAACATTATCCAGCAGGACAGTTTTCTGCTTTTCCTTTTCCGGCAGATTGTTTCGAAAGTACATATCGAGGAGTTCCTTGATGTCCCGGAGTGGCTTGCCAATGCCATCAAGATCTATAACAATCCCGAGTCATTTACCAAGGGAGTATCCTATTTTGTCTCTTTGTGCAACCGGAATGAGGATTATGTAAATCGTGTGGTAAAACGTTGCCTGGGAAAGACTTTGATCTCACTTATTTTGGAAATGAAGATGCGTTATGCCGTAAGTCAGTTATCCATGACCAGTATGCCTATAAAAGAGATCTGTTGCAAGTGCGGTTATCGCAATCTGGGATATTTCTATCGTGTATTCAACCGTATATATGGTATTACTCCGAAACAGTACCGTAATATCAATCAAAAGATTGTGTGATTTGAAGCAGGAGGGACGGGCGCATATTCGTGCCGATTGATCCCGTTTATTGGCATATCAAGAGGTCTAAGGGAGTGAGTGGTGTGTAAATGGTGTATGAACAAAAAAATCAAGAACCTGCAACACATGCTGCAAGTTCTTGATTTTCAAGCTCCTCAACCAGGACTTGAACCTGGGACCCTCTGATTAACAGTCAGATGCTCTAACCAACTGAGCTATTGAGGAATGTCTCTTTTCCACCCCGTCCCACTTTCTCTTCTCCTTTTGCCTGGGGTTTCTCTTTTTCGGTGTGCAAATATAAATCAATTATTTGTTTGTACCAAATCCTGTGGCGAAAAAATAGTGTATTTTTATGTTTTTTGTCTTTCTGATCCTCAGGAAAGATTTTCGTCGGGTTCGAATGGAGGCATTTCGAATTTTTTTCGAGCTCCCAAATTGAATCGCAAATAGGTGATCGGCAGACCCTGTTTGAGGAATTGAGTCTCGTAGGCTGTCTTGATCGAAAGGATTTCGTCGGCATAATTGTTTCCGTAAATGTCTTCACAAGCGGCTTCTGTGGTGAGACCGTTTTTCTCGATGACCGCTTTGGTATACCTATGCAGGTGAAGCGAATCTGTTTTCAGGTGTATGGGGGCTCCTTTGACCAGAAAACCGGCATAATATTCCAAAAAGGCTGGGGCGGTAAGCCTTTTTTTGACCCTGCCTTTTTTGAGCTGAGGATCGGGAAAGGTGATCCATAACTCATTTATCTCTTCTGGGCCGAACATTGCGGAGATAAATTCGATACGGGTACGAAGAAATCCGGCGTTATTCAGCCTCTCTTCCGAAGCTGTTTTTGCTCCTCTCCACAAACGGGCTCCTTTAATGTCTACTCCGATAAAGTTGATTCCCGGAAATTTTCTGGCCAATGCAAGCGTATATTCTCCTCGTCCGCAGCCTAATTCGACTACGATAGGATGGTCATTGCCGAAAAAGTCTTGCCTCCAATGGCCTTTCAAGGGGTGATTCGTACGAAAGACTTCGTCGAAAGCGGGTTGTATCAGATTGCGGAAAGTGAGATTTTCTTCGAAACGTTTGAGTTTGTTTTTTCCCATTATTACATGGATTTAGGTGTTTTGGAATCAGATGAGGCGGGGAGTGCTTGTATCCCGATAGCAGAGATGCCGTTTAATTGTTCTGTCTCGGAAAGGGTGAAGCGAAATTGATAAACTCCCTTGCGAGAGAGCTGGACTTGTTGGCGATAGGGCTGCTCGCATTCCCAGAAACAGGAGTTCCGTTCAAACGGTCTGTCGAAATTCCGGGGCGGAATTCTCAACGTGAAAGGTTCTTGAAAGCGGAGGGAATCGGGCGATTCGGTATCGATAGTCAGCGCGATTTGTTTTCCTGCGGCTCGGTTATCGTATCGGACCACCACATACAGGTCGCACATGGAGGCAGTATCCTGGTTAGGAAAATAGACGATGGCAGGCTCATTCTTGCTCCACCCTAAAGGATTTACATCGGCGACATGAACCCTCTCTTGAGCCATGCAGTTACATAATAATACGGCACAGCCCAGGTAAAACGCTCCCCGAAGGTATGTTCCGCTTATGAATTTCATGAGCGATTGGTCGGGTTTCCGTTTTCGGGAGTCTTTGGATTGCCATTATTCCGGTTTCCCGGTTTTTTATGCCGTTTGGGACGGGGGCGCCGTTCGTTACCCGAGGTGTTGTCGTTATCCGGACGGTTCCCACTTTCTGTGGGGATATTTGTATGCTGGTTTTGGTCTGTTGTCGGGCGGTTGTTGCCTCGGTTCCTGCTGTTTTTGTTTCGGCCGTTTCCTTTGTTGTTGGGATTGGGTTGGGGGGGGGTATTGTCTGTTCGACTGTCGGCAGGATTATTATTCCCTTTAGGGGCGTTCTCTCCTGGAGTATTGCCTGAGAGGGAATTCCCTCGGGAACGGTTTCGATTCCGGTTTTTGTTTTTCCCGTCCCGTTTTTTATTGTCGAATCGGGTGATACTCTCCTCTCCGATCACGTTTACGAAATCGGGTTCCTCTTCGGGGGCGGTCATCAAGTCGATTTCGATCAGTTTGTCGACTTTCTTTCCTCGTTTGTTGATCTCGATGATCTCTCTAACACGTGTTACTGGGAGCGTCACTACTCCTACCATTGAATTGGGGGCCGTGCTGAAACTCATCGTCCGGGCCAGAATATCGGTTTTGACCAGATGATATTCTCCCTCGAGCGTCTGCAGCGGTTGATTGATCTTGGGAATCTCTTTACGGGCATCCATATAGGTGTCCAGTTCGTAGATCAGACAGCATTTCAGTTTTCCGCACTGTCCGGCCAGTTTCTGCGGATTGAGCGAGATCTCCTGGTGACGGGCTGCGTTGGTGGTTACCGATACGAAACTCGATATCCATGACGAACAACACAGCTGTCTGCCGCAGGAACCCAATCCTCCGATCCGTCCGGCCTCTTGTCGGGCGCCGATCTGTTTCATCTCGACCCGGATGCGGAACTGTTCGGCGAAAACCTTGATCAGTTCCCGGAAATCGACTCTCTCGTCGGCAATGTAATAGAAGATGGCCTTGATCTTGTCGCCTTGATACTCGACATCTCCGATCTTCATGTTGAGACCCATTTCGGCAGCTATCTGACGTGAACGGATCATGGTCTGGTGTTCCAATGCAATGGCTTCCTGCCATTTCTCTATGTCGTAGGGTTTGGCTTTTCGGTAAATTTTTTTGAATTCGCCGTTCAGGGGGTTGAAACCTACGCGTTTCATCTGTTTGGCCACCATATCTCCCGTCAGGGAAACAATTCCAATGTCGTGACCCGGAGAAGCCTCTACGGCTACAATATCGCCTCGCTTGAGTGGCAGATTGTTGACGTTACGATAATAGCTTCGACGGGTGTTTTTGAAACGGACTTCGAAAATGTCATCGGGAAAGTTGTCGGGATATCCTTCCAGCCAGTTGGTGGAGTGTAGTTTGTAACAACCTTCGCATGCCCGGGCCGTTGTCTCACCTTCGTTACAGCAGAATTCGCATCCTCGCCCCATATCCAGCGAACAGCCGTCTTTATGATTTTTGCAATCCATCGGTTATCAGTGTATCTATGTTAAGTTCCTGTCACGGGAGACGTGCAGGAAATGATCAATCTACAAATATAGCGAAATTTTGTTATTTCCTCGCACCGGAGATCGATGCAGATTGCAATAGGCGTGCGTATTGTCGTCGGAAACGTCGGATCAACAAGAATGCTGCTGTCGAGAGTCCCAGAATCAATCCTATCCAGAGGCCGGGAGCCCCTAATCCGAAAGTGAACGCGAACAGATAGCCGACCGGAAGATTGATGACTATATAGGAGATGAAAGCAATGACACTGGTGATTCGTACGTCCTGCAAACCGCGAAGAATACCGATCGAGATCATCTGCAATCCGTCGGAGATCTGGAACATGGCCGCAAAAAGCAATAGTGTGGAGGCCACACGGATCACTTCCGGATCGGAGGTGAACATAAGTGGAATCTGATTCCGTAAAAGAACGAATGCCAGTGCGGTGAAAATGTTCCATGCCAGTCCGATATGGTAGGAGGCCGTAGCCGCCTGTTTCAAGGCGATCAGGTTTTTTTGTCCATATTCGTGACTGATTCGGATGGTTGTGGCGGCACCGATTCCCAAGACGATCATGAATGCGAGGTTCGAAATGACGGTCGTGATCTGGTGACCGGCTATCTGATAAGTGCCGATCCATCCCATCATAATTCCTGTCAATACGAAAGCCGATCCTTCCAGAAACATCTGCATGGCGATGGGAATCCCCATGGAGAGTAGAGATTTGATTCTTTTCCATTGGAAATTGCTCCATCGGAACATGGAGAAGTAATGGTTGAAGGAGACTTTCCTGCGGAAATGGACAATCACCCAGATCGGTGTGATGATTCGGGAGATCAGTGTAGAGAGTCCGGCTCCGGCGGCACCCATCTCGGGGAATCCGAGTTTGCCGTAGATGAGCAGGTAGTTGAAAATGATGTTCACCACATTCGAACAGATGATGATCATCATCGCCACACGAGTATTGCCTATCCCTTCCAGAAATTGTTTGAAAGCGAGGAAAAGCAGCAGAGGAATCAAACTCCAGGCAATGTAGTTGAAATAGGGGATTGCCATTTCGACCACCTCGGGTGGTTGTCCCATATGATACATAAACGGGATGATTGCCTGAGAAAGAGCAAACAGGATCAGACTTAATACGCCATAAAGCAGGATGGCGTTTTGCAGGTAAGCGGACGAGCGTCGATGGTCTTTCTGGGAGTAGGAGATTCCCACCAATGGGGTGAGACCCAAAGATATGCCTACTCCGATGACCATCAGCATGAAAAACACCGATCCTCCGAAAGAGACGGCTGCCAGAGGAAGTGCTCCCAATCGTCCTACCATGGTATTGTCTACCAGTTGAACGATTATCTGTCCCGCCTGAGACAATACGACGGGAACAGCCAACGTGAGATTTCGGCGATATTGTTCCTTGTATTGGTTGAAAAAGTTCGGCATATGGTTCGGGGTTTGATCAAAAAGGACCGCAAAGATAACACTTTCCTTTGGTAAAGAAAAAAGTTTGAATTAAAAAAACGGAAGCCCTGAGTAGAGGGGCTTCCGTCGGTCGCTCATTTATTGATAAGCAGGGTTTTGCCTTGCCTGGTTGTCTGTTATACGGCTTTCTTGTACAGGCCTATTTTCTGATCGTCGCATCCGATTTGAATCACGTCGCCCCGTTCGATCTCTCCGTTGACTATTTTCTGAGCCAGAGGTTCCTCGACCTGTTCGAGGATCGTGCGTTTGAGCGATCGGACTCCGTATCGGGCTTGATAGCCCAGTTCTGCCAGTCTGGTTTTGGCTTCGGGAGTGATATCGAGACGGTAGCCGAGACCGGAGACCCGTTTGTTCAGTTCTGCCAGCTCCAATTCGACGATCCTGCCCACATCCTCTCGGGTGAGGGTGTTGAAGATAACGATGTCGTCGATTCGGTTGATGAATTCCGGGACAAATGTCTCTTCAAGGGCTTTGCGATAGGTTGTTTCGCGGTTTGAGGACTCGATATCCGGTTTGTTGCCCGTGTTGTACCCTACTGCATGGTTGGGTTTGGCGGCTCTGCGCGACCCTACATTGGAGGTCATGATGATGATCGTGTTACGGAAATCGACCTTGCGGCCCAATCCGTCGGTCAGTTGTCCTTCGTCGAAGATCTGGAGCATGATGTTGAACACATCCGGATGAGCTTTCTCGATCTCGTCGAACAGGACTACGGCATAGGGTTGCCGACGAACGCTCTCGGTCAGTTGGCCGCCTTCGTTGTAGCCTACATAGCCGGGTGGCGAACCGATCAAACGGCTTACGTTATGTTTTTCCGAATATTCGCTCATGTCCACACGAATCAGAGCATCTTTCCGATCGAAAAGCCAGTGTGACAGCTCTTTTGCCAGAAGTGTCTTGCCCACTCCAGTGGGTCCGACGAACATGAACACTCCGATGGGTTTGTTGGGGTCCTTCAGTCCGGCCCGGCTTCGGAGGATGGATCGGGTTACCTTTTCCACTGCACGGTCCTGTCCGATTACGATCGATTCCAGATGAGATTCCATCCCTCGGAGTCGAATTTGTTCGCCTTGAGATATTTTCTCTGCGGGGATGCCTGTCATCGAGGTGATCACCTGCCGAATGTGTTCGCCGCGTACTACCACAGGATTCATCGAGAGTTCACGTTGCCAACTGGCACGAGTTTCCGTCAATCGATTTTTCAGCGCAACTTCCCGGATACGGATTTCGGCGGCTTGTTCATAATGTTGCTGTTGGATAGCTTCCCGTTTGAGCCGGTCGATTTCGGTCAATCTGTTTTCGAGTTCACCCAACAGGGCGGGTTCCTTTACATGGAAGATGTGGGCTTTCGATCCGGCTTCGTCCAGTACGTCGATGGCCTTGTCGGGGAACTGTCGATCGGTGATATAGCGTTCGGTCAACTCCACACAAGCCCGGAGAGCCTCCTGAGTGTAGTGTACGAAATGGTGTTTTTCGTAATAGGACTTGATGTTGCGGAGGATTTCCAGTGTTTGCTCTTTGGAGGTGGGTTCGACCAGAATCTTTTGGAAACGGCGTTCCAGTGCGCTATCGTTTTCGATACTTTCGCGATATTCGTCGAGAGTGGTGGCTCCGATACACTGTAATTCTCCCCGAGCCAGTGCCGGTTTGAGAATATTGGCCGTATCGAGACTGCCAGGCGTACTGCCTGTTCCGACAATTGTATGGATTTCGTCGATGAACAGGATGATGTTTTTGTCCTGGGCGAGTTCCGTGAGCAGGGCCTGCATACGCTCTTCGAATTGTCCCCGGTATTTCGTCCCGGCCACCAGCGAGGTGATATCCAGCGAGTAGAGTGATTTTCCCCGTAACGAATGGGGCACTTCGCGACGGGCGATACGTAGGGCGAGTCCCTCCACAATGGCACTTTTCCCCACTCCGGCCTCGCCGATGAGGATCGGATTGTTCTTTTTGCGGCGGCCCAGAATCTGGATCAATCGTTCGATCTCCTGGTCACGTCCCACTACAGGGTCGATCTTTCCGTCAGATGCGGCACGAGTCAGATTCGAGGCGAATCGCTCCAACATGGAGGTACGGGTTCGCGGCGGGTTGTCTTGATAACTCGAATCGTTTTCGTCTTCGTCGTCACCGTATTTGTCGTTCTCTTCTCGAGATCGGAATGAATCGAGATTACGGATCTGGACCCGCTTGTCGTTTATTTGTTCCAAAGCGCGCAGATCTTCATAAAAATCCTCTTCTGCGGGCAGTTGGACTAAGTATTCGGCTACAGAGGACGGTAATACATGGTAGGCTTCCAGTGCCCGGGTCGAGATCAGACTCCGATCCTCGAGCAGAGCGATGAGCAGATGTCCCGTGTTCAGAATACCCGCATTGGGGGTCAGTCGCTCGTAGACCGATTTTATTCGATTCCGGAGCGTCTCGGGAAATGGATTTTCGCTGTTTTCTTCTGGTTTTCTCGGAGAGATTTTGCTCCATTCGAGTTCGATGCGTTGTTTGATCTGATGAAGTTCCCACTCCTTGAGCAGTTTCTGAAGAATATGAAAGGCGTGACAGTTTTTTTCCTCCGTGATGGCCAGAAATAATCTCTCCGGACATACCTGTTCCAGACCCATTCTTTGGGCCTCGATGAGGCTCTGCGCCAGTAAATGTTCCAGTGCTTTCGAATGTCTGATTGGCATATTCGTTTTTGTTTTTTTCGAGAGAATAACGGAATATGCCCCTCTGATATTTTATCGGGGCCACTCGCCCACTTCGAGGTTACGGATGTCTTTGCCGTCGATTTCGAACCGGAGAGCGGTCCTAACCCGATGGAAGCCATAGCTTCCGGCTGCTCCGGGATTGAGGTATAGCAGATTGTTTTTTTTGTCGAACTGAACCCGTAAAATATGCGAATGTCCGGCGATGAAGAGGTCGGGATGGTCGGTGATGATACGTCCCCAGGCTCGTTTGTCGTAGTGTCCGGGATAGCCTCCGATATGGGTTATCAGTACGCGCACCTCTTCGCATTCGAAGAGGCTGAATTCCGGCCATACGATGCGCAGGGGCCCTCCGTCGGCATTTCCGCGTACGGCATTGAGGGGTTTGAAGGCGGCTATTTGATCCGAGAGTTCGATGGTCCCGATGTCGCCTGCGTGCCATATCTCATCCGTTTCGGCCAGAAAATTACGTAATTTTTCGTCGAAACAGCCGTGAGTATCCGATATGAGTCCGATCTTCTTCATGGGAGAGCAAAGATAGCGATTAAAATTACTATCTTTAGCCCATCAAAAAAAGTTTTTTTCGGCATGCAAAATCACATTCCGTTGGCGGAGCGTTTGCGACCCCGCACGCTCGATGAGTATATCGGTCAGAGCCATTTGGTTGGCCCGGGAGGCGTGTTTCGTCGATTTCTGGAGACGGGGAATGTCCCTTCGTTTATTCTGTGGGGGCCTCCCGGAGTTGGAAAAACCACATTGGCAAAGTTGGTCGCAGGTACGTTGGAGCGGCCTTTCTATACGCTTTCGGCCGTTACCTCGGGGGTCAAGGAGGTGCGAGAGGTGATCGAACAGGCCAAAAAACAGCGTTTTTTCAATGCGGCCCCGCCGTTTCTGTTCATCGACGAGATCCATCGGTTCAACAAGTCGCAGCAGGACTCTCTGTTGGGGGCTGTCGAACAGGGTGTGGTGACGCTGATCGGGGCTACTACGGAGAATCCTTCGTTCGAGGTGATAACTCCTTTGCTGTCCCGTTGTCAGGTGTATGTACTCAAGTCGATGGAGGATGCCGATCTGCAGGAGCTGTTGGACCGGGCGCTTCGGCAGGACACGGAACTCAAGCAACGTAATATCCGGGTCGAGCAGACGGAGGCTCTTTTTACCTTTTCCGGAGGTGATGCGCGCAAGTTGCTCAATATTCTCGACATTCTGACCGGAGCGACGGAAGGCGATGTGGTTATCAATGACAAGAATGTCACCGAATGTCTTCAGCAGAATATCGCTCTTTACGACAAGAACGGGGAGCAACACTACGATGTGATTTCGGCCTTTATCAAGTCGGTTCGCGGGAGTGATCCCAATGCTGCGGTCTACTATCTGGCCCGTATGCTTGCCGGGGGAGAAGATCCGAAATTCATTGCCCGAAGACTGGTGATTCTGGCGGCAGAGGATATCGGATTGGCTAATCCGAATGCTCTCTTGCTGGCCAATGCCTGTTTCGATACGGTGCACAAGATCGGGATGCCCGAGGCCCGTATCCCTCTTTCGGAGGCAACGATCTATCTGGCTACCAGTCCAAAGAGTAATTCGGCTTATGCCGCGATCGGGGCCGCGCTTGATTTTGTAAATCGGGATACCATCAATCGGCCGGTTCCGCTTCATATCCGAAATGCTCCCACCAAATTGATGAAAAATCTCGGCTATGGGGCCAACTATAAGTATGCTCACGATTATGAGGGAAATTTTGCCGATCAGGAGTTTATGCCCGAGGGGATGTCCGGTAAGAGATTCTATACGCCTGGCGACAATACCCATGAACGTACGATTGCCGAGCGGATCAAAAATCTTTGGAAAGGAAAATATTGATCGGAGAGAGGAAACTCGGCCGGGGGGAGACGGCCTCTCTTTGAAATCCTTCTGTATTAGAAATTGTACCGAAATTTGACCGTCAGATTTTCTCTGTCAATTTCTGAACCAGCCGGAAGTTGTTGAAAAACTCTTTGGCGAATACGCGGATCACGTTGTAGGCGGGAATGGCCAATAGCATGCCCAGTACACCCGCCACACTGCCTGCGATCAGGATGACGATGAAGATTTCGAGCGGGTGAGCCTTTACTCGGTTGGAATAGAGCGTGGGTTGCAGCACGAAGTCATCGAATCCTTTGCATACGAGGATCGTCCCTCCAATAATCAGCAACATACTTGTATGGGAGATTCCCGGTACGGGACTGATGACGCCGATCAGTAGGCTCAAACCTCCGCCAATCAGCGGACCGATATAGGGGACGACGTTCAGAATACCCATGAGTAGTCCGATGAAGAAAGCCGTGCCGGCCGGTAAGCCGAAGAGCATGAGTGCTCCGGAGATGGCCAACATCATGATGATTGATTCGGAGACGATTCCGGTGAAATAGCGGATCAATAATACGGTGATCGAGTTGAGTGCCCGAGTAATGTTTTCTTCATATTTTTTGGGGAATACTGCCACCACCATATCGAAAAAGAGATGGTCTTCTTTCAGGAAGAAAAAGGTGATGAACGAAATGGAGAAGAGTGCCACAACCGTATTCCCGATAATGGAGACAATCGAAGCGAGGATATTGTTAATGACATTGATGTTGAAATAGGGCGCAATCTGACGGGTGAGTGCTTCGGTGAGTGAAAAATTTCTGGCTTGTTCTCCGAAAAGTTGTTCGATACGGTTTTGTAACGAGGCGAGCGGTTCCCGGAACGAATCGACGATCTGTCGGGTATCCAATGATGAGAATTCGTTCAGTTTGTCCAACACCAATGGGATAAAGAGTCTGAAAAAGGTGATCATAATGGCCCAAATGAGGATTAGTGTTACCAGTGCAGCTAACCATTTGGGAATATGTCGGCCTCGGATTTCCAGACGGGAGAGTAGCGATACCAATGGCTTTCCGATGATTGCCAGGACTGCGGAGATCAGGATGTAGGTGACAATATTGCTGAAATACCATACCAGAAACAGTATGATAGCCGTGGCGGCAATTCCGATGATGTATTTCGACAATTTTGTCATGATACTTTCTTTGAGTTCTCGTTTATGGGTGGACTATTGAGGCAATCTCGCAATCGGAGTTTGGGACCCGGTTACTTTATCCCCGACCGAAACCAGAATTTTAGATCCGATCGGCAACATGACGTCCACTCTCGAGCCGAATTTGATGAATCCGCATTTTTCATTTTGTTTCACGGTTTTACCCTCCTGTGCATAGGAAACGATTCTTCGGGCGATAAGTCCGGCGATCTGGCGGAAAAGAATGGTGTGGCGCCCGGTGTCGATCACGGTCGAGGTTCGTTCATTGTCTTCGGACGATTTGGGGTGCCAAGCCACCATGAATCGTCCATGGTGATGTCTGAAATAGATGATCTTCCCACCCACCGGAAACCAGTTGATATGGACGTTCGACAGGGACATGAAAACCGATACCTGTACCCGGTCTTCGTGGAGAAATTCGTTTTCTGCCACTTGTTCGATTACCACCACGGTTCCGTCTGCCGGAGCGAAGACCACATCTTTTTCGCGGATGATGGCTCGATTCGGCTCCCGGAAGAAAGTCGCCACAAAAACGATCATCAGTAACATGGCGGCACTGAGAACAGCGCCCAGCCAGAGGGGAAGTAGTAGTATGAAGAGCAGGGATAAGGCTGCAGCAATACAGGCGGTGACTGCGATGATTGTATATCCCTCTTTGTTTATTTTCATGATTCGGCAGAAATAAAATTCCGATTATAGGGTAAAGATAATAAAATATACGAAAACAAAGGGTGCGGAGAGCAGCATGGCATCGAATCTGTCTAAAAATCCTCCGTGACCGGGCATCATACGTCCGGAGTCTTTGATGCCGACCGAACGTTTGAACATTGATTCCACCAGATCGCCCCACACACCGCTTACGGCCACGACAGCACCTAATCCGCCCCATCGTAGCAGGGAACTCTCTTGCAGCCATCCTGCCAACAGACCTACGCCGATGGCAATTACGACTCCCCCCACGAATCCTTCCCACGATTTTTTGGGAGAGATTCGTTCGAAAAGTCGATGACGTCCCCATGCGCTTCCTGTGAGAAAGGCTCCGATATCGTTGCTCCAGACGATGAAAATATAGCTGAGAATGACCCACGGCCGATAGATTACAATTCCTTCATTATCTTGAATCCCGATAAACGGCAGAAGGGCAAGCGGTACGGCTGCGTATAGAATTCCTCCCCACGTGGCGGCTATATTGCCTAACGGGTTTTTCTTTTTACGGTAGAGTTCTGCGATGCACACAATGGCCATTAACAAGAAAAACGGTAATAGTGCAACTCCCGGGATTGTTTTCGCGGCAACCATCACACTGATTGCAATCAGTGCAATGCCTATTGTCATTCCCAGTATTCGTTGCGGGGCCAATCCGGTTTTTTCAGCGATCCGATAGAACTCCCATAACGATCCTCCTCCGATGATGGACAGCAGTACTCCGAAACTTCCTATCGAAAAGAGTACCGTTCCCAGCACCACTCCCAGCAGCACGATACCACTTAAGGTTCGGATCAGAATATTATTGACCGTTGGATTCATCGGAGAAAAGTTCGTTCTCTTTTACAGTAGGTTTCCCCGGAATGGGTGGAGGCGTAACCTTCTGTTGGGACGAAGGTTCCCGATTCGATTCGGTGGGATCACTTTTCGAAGTCGATTCTGCGTCTCCTGCGGTTTCGGGTGTTGCCTCTGCAGCAGGTTGAGGATTTTGCTCGTTGTCTTGAGCCGTTTGTTTCTCTTCCAGGGCCTTTGCTGCAGCCTCTTCTGCTTCTCGTTGAATATCTTTTTTGCGTTTGCCGAAAATCTTAACCAGATCCTCGGTAAAAATCACCTCTTTCTCAAGCAGCAGTTCTGCCAGTTTTGTCAATCCTTCCCGGTGGGTCTTCAGAACTTCTTGAGCCATCTTGTAGGCTTCGTCGATCACGGCCCGGGCCTCTTGGTCGATCTCTTGGGCTGTTTTTTCGCTGTATGGTTTGGTCAGGGCCATGTCGCTTTGTCCCGTCGAGTCATAATAGCTCATGTTGCCTACCTTGTCGCTCATTCCGAAGTAAGCGACCATGGCGTAGGCCTGTTTTGTGGCACGTTCCAAATCGTTGAGGGCTCCGGTTGAGATTGTTCCGAAGTTCATCTCTTCCGAGGCGCGTCCGCCCAGAATCGAGGCCATCTCGTCCATTAACTGTTCGCGGGTGGTGATCTGACGCTCTTCGGGCAGATACCAGGCTGCCCCCAATGCCTTGCCGCGCGGAATGATCGTTACCTTGATCAGCGGATTGGCATTTTCCAGAATCCAACTGACCGTAGCATGACCTGCTTCGTGGTAGGCAATGGTTCGTTTTTCTTCCTTGGTGATGATTTTGTTTCTCTTCTCCAAACCTCCCACGATGCGGTCGATAGCGGCCAGGAAATCCTCCTTGTCCACGGCCTTCTTGTTGCCTCGGGCCGCGATCAGGGCCGCTTCATTGCAGACATTGGCGATATCCGCTCCCGAGAAACCGGGGGTTTGTTTGGCCAGGAACGAACGGTCCAGATCCTTCACCAGTTTCAGCCCCCTCAAGTGCACGTTGAAGATCTCCTCACGCTCCTTTACATCGGGCAGTCCCACTTCGATCTGACGGTCAAAACGTCCGGCTCGCAACAGTGCCTTGTCCAAAATGTCCACCCGGTTGGTGGCGGCCAGCACGATAACTCCGGCATTGGTTCCGAAGCCGTCCATCTCGGTCAGCAACTGGTTCAGGGTGTTCTCCCGTTCGTCGTTCGATGAAAATCCGGCATTTTTACCCCGGGCACGACCGATGGCGTCGATCTCGTCGATGAATACGATGCAGGGGGCCTTTTCCTTGGCCTGGCGGAACAGATCGCGTACGCGGGAAGCTCCCACACCCACAAACATTTCCACGAAATCCGATCCGCTGATCGAGAAGAACGGAACGTTGGCCTCTCCTGCCACGGCTTTGGCCAACAGGGTTTTACCTGTTCCCGGAGGTCCCACCAGCAGGGCGCCTTTGGGGATTTTACCTCCCAAGTCGCGATACTTTTGAGGATTTTTCAGAAAATCGACGATCTCCATGATCTCCACCTTGGCCTCTTCCAGTCCGGCCACATCCTTAAAGGTGGTTTTGACCATACTGTCCTTGTCGAATACCTGGGCCTTGGCCTTACCCACGTTGAAAATTCCCCCGTTGGCTCCGCCTCCGTTGCGCGACATGCTGCGCATGATCAGGATCCACACTCCGATAATCAGTGCAAAGGGAAGGATCGTGGTGAGCATGTCTGCCCATAGATTACGTCTTGTTTCGAACAATAGAGGGACGTCTTGTTTCTCCTGGGCGATCGTGTTCTCGAAATCGGTCTGGAAATAGTCCAGCGAACCGAGGTCGAAGGTCAGTTGGGCGCCATTACGGGGAATCATGCGATACTCTTTCTCCTTGGCGTATTTTTCTATGGCGGCAGGAGTAAGATATACTTCGGCGGTCTCTTTGTTGATGACCACGATTTTCTGGATCTCTCCTTGTTGGAGCATCTCTTTCACTACATTCCAACTGGAGGTGACGGGAGCTGCCCCAGTACCCATCAGCGACCATACGATCAGGATGATCGCGATCAATCCGTAGCCCCAGAAAATATTGAATTTCGGTTTTTTGATGCCTCCCGGCCTTGGTATGTTATTCGGTTGTGTAGCCATTCGCTATCTGTTGATTAAATATGTTTTAATCGGTAAACGTAGATTGACCGATTATGTTGTCTCTCTTTTGGAAGGACTTTACTCTTGGTCGTCTTTGTAGGAGGTGGCCGGAGCATCGGCCCACAACTCTTCCAATTTGTAGAAGTCCCGCAATTCGGTTTGAAAAATGTGGACCATCACGTCGCCGTAATCCATGGCCACCCAAAGACTGTTGTTCAGTCCTTCTACGCGCCATACTTTTTGGCCGAGTGTTTCCATTACTTTTTCTTCGATGCCTGCGGCAATGGCAGCCACCTGGGTGGTGGAATCGGCGTTACAGATTACAAAAGCGGAGGTGATGGCACCGTCGAAACCCGATAAATCGAGCGATACGATATTTTTCCCTTTCTTATCCTGGATGGCTCCGACGATGGTAGCGATCAGTTCGTTCATAAATAAAATCAGTACAATAACTATTAAGTTCGCAAATGTACGAAATTTTTCATAATATTCTTGAGTGACTCTGCTAACAAATATCTTGCAAATACTTTTTGTCCTTCATGCAACGTTTTTATATCGACGTGCATCTTCTTTCTGAACGTGATAAAAAATGAATGGATTTAATAAAAAGCAACTATGAAACGTTTTCTGAAAGTTACATTGATTTTGGGCTTGCTCGCGACGGGATTCAGCGCTTGTAACGACGACGACGGGTATAGTCTCGATAAATTTTGGGTCAGCTACGGCGTGATCGAAGGTAGCGGCGATGATTATGTCCGCGATTATTCGATCCGGTTGGACAATGGTTCGCGTCTGTTGATTTCGGCCAATCTGATTCCCGGATGGCCTGTCAAAGACGGTCAACGGGTGATTGCCAACTATACTATTCTGGGCGATTCGCCTCGTATGGATGGTACGAAGGATTATTACGTGCGGCTGAATATGCTTTATGATGTTCTTTCAAAGGATGTTGTGAAACAGAGTTTTATTGATGAGAATTCCGAAGTGCGGGAAGACAGTATCGGACACGATCCGATTGATGTGGCAGAGGCTTGGTTCGGAGGAGGATTCCTCAATATTACTTTTGAAATCCTGCATGGAGGAGCCACTCATTTCATCAATCTGGTACAGGATGATGCCCGTATCAGTGGCGACTCAGTCTTTTTGACGCTGCGTCACAATGCCTATAACGATCCGCAGGCTCACCGTGGGTTCGGTTATGTGTCATTCGATCTGGTTCCGCTGGTGCCGGAAGGAAAGACAGAACTCCCTGTCCGCCTTACGTGGGAAGGATATGACGGAAAGACACATTCCGATACCGGTACATTCAAATTGAATACTGCGGTTACAGCTCCTGAGTCCGCTTTGCGACTCGATGAAATTGCCACATCTGTGGAATAGCAACATATTGGATTAAGGTGGGTGCGGGCGACTTGCGGGTCGCCCGTACTTTTTTGTGTAGGGGCAACTTGTCTCCGGGCTGTTTGCTCTCTGAATTTGTGACGGCTCCCTTTGAGGTGTGAAGAGCGTTATTTTTCAGCGATTTGGCATCTCTCCCGAACGAATGTCCGGATGATTTCCGCACACTTTTCCGGTTCTTCCATAAAACTCATGTGACCGGAGTGTTCCAGCCAGGCCACCCGGGCTTGAGGGTGGTCGGCGATCATCTTTTCGGCCACCGGAGCCGTGATGTATTCGTCGCCGCGCCCCAGAATGAACAGTTGAGGAACGGAGCTGTTGCGTAACATCTCGTTCGAGTCGGGACGTTCGCACATCCCTCGTAGAAGAGCTTCGATTCCTTCGTCTTCGGTGAGGATGATTTGGTCGGCGAGCTCCTCGATTTTCCCTGCCAGACGGATTCGATTCTCCGCGGCAAAACCTTTGTCGGGTGTCATGCGGGCCAGCAGATCTTTTTTCCCGGCCTCTACCAGTTCGATTTCCCGCTGACGTTGTTCGCGTTTGGTTTCGGAATCGGGGTTGGGCGTGGAGTGCAGCAGGACGATACCCGAAACCATTTCCGGATATTTACGCAGGAATTCCAAGGCTACGTATCCTCCCATGGAGTGTCCCACCAGACAGCAATGGGTGATGCCGAGTTGTTGCAGGATTCCCTGTACGACGTCGGCTTCGAATTCCATGGTGTGGATTGTCCCTTTAGTCTCGGAAATCCCGTGTCCCGGCAGGTCGACGGCGACCACTCGAAAAGGAGGTGTCAGCAAGGGAATGAAATCTTCCCATACTTCGATCGACTCCAAATAGCCGTGTAGCAATACGATAGCGGGTTCTTCTCCCTGATTGTCCCGGACGCGTGTGGCACAGCCGTCCGCCATGATGAATTTTTCCATAGAAATACAAACTGCGGTTCCCTTTCAGAGAAACCGCAGCAAGATAGCAAGAATTTTCGGAATTTTTTATCGGAAAGAGATTCGGATACCGGCCCGCAAGTTGAAATTAGTGGGGTGTTCGGTGCGGTAGCTGGCCGGTTGTTCATGGTTTTCGAAGTAGTGACTGATACCCGGTTCGAGGTAGAGGCCTACTGTGCGGCTGATGTTGAACATGGCTCCGGCTGCGGCGCCTATCGAGGTTTGGAGCCCTTTGGCCTCCACTCCGGAGGTTTCCGTACGACTCGATATCCCGGGATTTCTACTGATCTGTCCCTCCTGGCGGCCCGACACGAGGGCTTCTGCCGTAGCACCGGCTCTCAGATAGAGGTCGAAATAGCGACTTGCGATCAATGTATAGGTGGCCGAGAGAGGAATCCCCAAATAATCCAGATCTTGTTCGATGTGGTAATCGAAGGCGCCCTGGGTTTCTGTTTCCGAATGGAGGTGGGTGTAGAGCAGACCGGTTTCGAGTGCGAAACGTTTCGAAAGCCGGAAACTGACATTGGCTCCGAAAGTGACCGGAGTCCGATGACGATAGGTGCTTTTTTGTGGCTCTTGTCTGTAGGTGAGCGTGTTGTCCGGAGAGGGTTGTGTCACGCTTTCCATCATCATCCCGTTCGATCGGGGCTGAGGTGTGCCGATATTGAAACTGCTACGGTCGCCCCCTGTCAGGTTGTCTGCATAGAGCGTGGCGGAGATGTTTCGCACTGTTTTGCGTCGTTGAGAAGAGACATCCTCCTTTTGTACGTCACGATACCATTCCGGCTCTTGGGCAGTTGTCGGAGTATCGTCGGTTGGCTGAACGGTTTGTGACGAGGGGGGTGTCTGCTCCTCGGAAAAATTTGATCTCTCCTGAGCGACAATCTTCTGGACGGTTGTGACTGCGGATTCTTCTTGGGTATTTATTTCGTACGGATTTTTTTCTACGGGAGAAGCCGAGGTTGGCGCGGGCAAAAACGAGGGAGTGAGTGCAGCGATGATCCGAGTGTTTTGTCTTTTCGTTTCAGGTGTCCGAGAGACGTTCCGGGACGATTGGACCTGAATTTCTGATTCCAGGGAAGATGCTGAAGATTCCGGAGTGGTTGTCTTTTGGAGAGAATTTCCGTTGAGTGAATCGTTCGAGACGGTTTCGATGCGTTGGGCCGTGAGGGGTGGCTCCTGTTTGCGCAGATAGAAGTTGGCGACTAATGCCAGAGCCAGACAGGCTGCGGCTGCATAACGCCATAGTGCGATCTTCCTGCTGGGGGTCAGGGAAGGTGTTTGAGAATCGGATTCCCAATCCGATTCCGTAAGAGTATGGCTTTCCAGGTCTGCCTCGATTTTCGACCAGAGGTCGGGAGGCGGCGTCATCCGATTATCCTTCAGTTTCTGCCGGAGCAGATTGTCCAAACGATCCCTTTCCATGACCTGTCATATTAAATTCTTGTTTTTCATGATCTCCATCAGTTTGACTCGTGCACGAGAGTATTGCGAACGGGAGGTATTTTCGCTGATTCCCATCATTTCGGCCACCTCTTTGTGGGAATATCCCTCTACGGCGTAGAGATTGAGGATCGTGCGATAGCCTTCTGGCAACTCTCCGATGCAGGCGAGCAGTTCGTCGGCCGACATTTTTTCTACGGCCGAAACCTGTCGATCGCTTAAGGAGTACATCGTCTCGATCTGCTCCGATTCCGACAGTGGATTGCGTTTGCGAAGATACTCCAATGCCGTATTGACGAAGATTCGTCGGCACCATCCTTCGAACGATCCCTCGCCCCGAAACTCTCCAATCTTGGTGTAGAGGGTGATGAATCCGTCGTGGAGCAGGTCTTCCGCCGTAGCCGGATCATTGACATAACGACGACAAACTCCATACATCGTTCCGCCGTACCTCTCGTAGAGTTCTCGACGTGCCGATGTATTTCCTTTGCGACATCCTTCGATGATCTCTTGCTCGGTCACAATCGGAATACAGGTTTCTTGATTAGGAGATGCAAAATACGGCAAGATTGTTGCATCTGCAAATTTTTTTTACCTTTGAACAATCAAAAAAAATCGGTCTTATGGAGAGTAAGAAGATTGGTATAGCCTCCGATCATGCAGGTTATCAGATGAAAGAGTTTTTAGTGGGGTATCTCGACAGTATCGGTTACGAGGTCTACGATTTTGGTTGTGACAGCGAACAGAGCTGCGATTATCCCGATTATGCCCATCCCTTGGCGGAGGCCATTGAAAAAGGGGAGGTCCCTTGCGGAATTTCGCTTTGTGGGTCGGGAAACGGTATCTCCATGACACTTAACAAACATCAGGGAATTCGGGCGGCTTTGTGCTGGATGCCCGAAATTGCAGAATTGGCTCGCCGCCACAACGATGCGAATGTCTGTTCGCTGCCGGCCCGTTTCATCGACAATGCCGGGGCCGCTCAGATCGTAGATATTTTTCTCCATACTCCTTTCGACGGAGGACGTCATCAACGACGGATCGAGAAGATTCCGGTGGCTGCATATGGGGCGGCTCTGAAAAAATAGGAATCTTGGTGTGAGTATTGTCTGGCAACGATCCTCGAATGGAGGCTATCAGATGACGAATTCTATCTCTTTGAACAGATAACTTTTCAGGGAGCCGTCTTCGTGTTCTACGATCAGATCTCCGGTCGGTTTTACCCGACGGATGATCCCACGGAAACGTGTTCCCTGGGGAGTGACGTATTCTGCAGGGATGTTCAGCCGATAGAGGTGGGCATAGTAATCCTGTTCCAGTGTGGAGACATCGCCTTCTTCGAGCATGCGGTAACGTTTGTACATCATCGCACAGAAGTCGTTCAACAATTCCTTGCGATCCAGTTTTTTGCCTGTAACCTGACTCAGGGAGACGGGATTAGGCAGAGTGGGACTGAATGATTCCTGGTTGACGTTGAGTCCGATACCCACGATGCTGCGTTGAAGGGTCATTCCACACAGGTCGTTTTCGATCAGCATGCCGGATACCTTACGATTGTCGATATAGATATCGTTAGGCCATTTGATTCGGGCTTCGATACCGTGTTTGGACAAGGTATCCACCAGAGTCAGACAAGCCGCCTCCGAGAGGTAGAATTGATTTTCGGCGGGGAGAAAAGTGGGTTCCAGAATCAGCGAGAAGGTCAGGTTGCAACCCGGGGTACTTTCCCAGGAGTTGCCTCGTTGACCTCGTCCGGCAGTTTGTTCTTCGGCCAGGACAATGTCGCCGTGAACGTACTCCGGCCGACGTGCTTCGTCGTTGGTGGAGCGTGTCGTGGGCAGACATACCACTCGCGAAGTGGGGAATACACCTGTCAGTTCTCTTTCTGAAAGCGGTTCGAAAAGCATGGATGATGGATTATGTATGGTTTGTTTTCAGTTCCGAACTCTCTTCGGATATGCGGACGATCATGTCGGCCAATTGTTCTATGCGCGTCACCAGATCGGAAAAGACAATCCCCTGCCTGGCGGGAATTTTCTGTTCCTTCGTCTTCGGTCAGACACTCATTGCGTAGAGAGGTGCGAATGTCGTTGATACGGTCTTCGATGCGTAAGGCGTTTTCCAATCCGACATTCTGAGGACGATCTTCGTCCAGATTTCGAAGCATCACCTCGAACGCTTCGCAGATCAGATCCATCATTTGGGTCACTCCTTCCCGCATGGAAGATCCGAACCAGATGCCCCGTTCTTTCTTGGTGCGGATCAGTTTGGCAATACCGTAGTTGCTGTCCGAGAGGAGTTCCATGTCCGAAATGAGCCGGAATAGAATTTCAATATTTCGTTTGGCTTCCGCTCCGATATCTTCGCGAGAGGCTCGTCCCAGAAAACGGAATAGTTCGTTACGCGTGCGATCGCTGTTTTTTTCTGCCAGGTCTATCCGGCGGAAAATGGCATCGAAATTCTCTTCGTTTGTCTCTCGGAAAAGAGCCTTTACGTCGTGGAACATGGTGGCGGTTTTTCTGGCGTATTCGACCAGTCCTTGTTGGGCCTGGACGATCGATATGCCGCCTGTGGAGAGCAGTGCCGAACTCAGGTAGTGCAGACGGGAGTGGGCCCGGGAGTTATGCTGCCCGGGAATCATGCGGATCGTAAGACGGGTCAACTGAGGTATGAATCCCACCAACAGCAGCGTGTTGATCAGGTTGAACATCGTATGGAAGAAAGCCAGATAAATGGGAGCTGTGGCGGCTACGGCACATGGTGAAGCTGTTCCAAGGGTTTCGGACAGGGCACAGATTGCTTTGACCGAGAGGGGGAGCAGAGGAAAAGCCCACAGAACGCCGATCACATTGAACAGTGTATGGGCTAAAGCCGCGCGTTTGCCGTTGGTGTTAGTCATCACGGCAGCGATATTGGCCGTAGAGGTGGTTCCGATGTTCTCGCCCAGGATCATGGCCGCCCCGCATTCGAAAGGTATCCAACCTCCTCCACACAATACCAGTGTAAGGGCCATCGTGGCGCTGGAGGATTGCAGAACAGCCGTAATCAGGATGCCAACTCCCGTAAAGCAGAGCAATGGAAGATAACCTTGTCCGCTGAGTCTGTCCAGATATCGGGCAAAAGCTCCGTCGTCGGAAAGTGATCCGAAAACTCCTTCGAGTGATTGAATGGCCAATAGGAGCAGGGCAAAACCGATGATAAAGCCCCCGGCGGATTTCCATCTCTCATGTCGAATCATCAGCATGGGGAATCCGACGGCTATCAGAGGAAGTGCCATGATACCCAGATTGAATTCGAAACCGAACAAAGAGATGATCCATGCCGTGGCTGTCGTTCCGATATTGGCACCCATTATCATGCCTATGGCCTGGGAGAGGGTCAGCAGACCGGCGTGGACGAAACTCACGACCATTACCGATGAGGCACTCGAAGATTGGATTACGGCCGTGACGACACATCCGATGACTACGCCCCGCAGAGGTGTCGCGGTCATTGAGCGTAGAATATGACGCATCCTTACTCCTGTCATCTTTTGCAATGCTTCGCTCATGCACTTCATCCCGTAGAGGAAGAGCCCGAGTGAACCCAATATGACGAGTATCTGCATGAATATGCTCTGCATAGTATTGATTTGAGTAGTCAAAAGTAGAAAGAAAAAGGGCAGAACCTGCCCGCTCTGCCCTTAAGTAATCGTTAAATTCATTACTTGCGCATGAACATATAGCTGAGCATCAGTGTGCCTCTCATGTGGAACATGGCGTATTCCAGATAGCGGCTGTCCCGGCGGAAGATATCTTTGAAGCCGGCCGAAAAACGTCCGCTCAGGTTTACCCGATTGATAATCCGACGCTCGTAGCCTACGATGATTCCTGCGTCCCAGTTGTCGAGACCGCTGTCGAAATTCAGAGTCCCCATGTCTCCCTTGTTGACCACGCTCCAACTTTTATCATCGCTCGGGGTCGGAGTGGCCATGCCGGGACCCGGTGTGGTCTCAAACTTTCCTTTGAATACTCGGGCGTAATAGCCGCCCAGGAATACCTTATTGGTGCCGTCTCCGAAGGCATAGCGGACGTATACCGGAATTTCCAGCATGGAGAATGACATGCTGGCATCGGCTCGGCCGCGGAAATATTGCCAGGTGCCGTCATCCGGATCGCGCATACCCTGTTGGCCTACCCACGTTTGGGCATCCAGGGCTACGGTTTTGTAGGTGCTTTCCACCACGGCCGACCAGTGTTTTCCGAACATGGTGGTGTAGGAGAGTCCCAGGGCAGGAGTCAGACGAGGCGTGGCGCTCATTTTGTTTTCTCCTCCGATTGCCTTGCCGGGGGGATAGGGTACGGCCCCGCCGATATCTATCCCTGCATGTACACCCACGGCGAATTTGACGGGATCTTTGCCTGGCTGGAGGGCGAATGCCGAAACGGTGCAGATCGCCAATGCCAGGCTTAAAACGGTATTAAGCATTTGTTTATTCATCTTCTGCATAAATAATCTTAACGTTGTCGACTTTCAGGGTGCTGCCTACCGTCCCTTTGAAGCTGTCGCCTTCGTAACTCGACGAGAAACAGATACTCAAGTGAGTGTAGTCCGGAACCACCCCTCCTGGGTAGTTGAATGGAACGAATACTTCGGTCCACGTTCCGTCGGGTACGACGGTGATGGCAGATCCATTGTTGCCGGTGCCGGCTTGGGTGCCGATCAGAGTATATCCGCTGGCTACGGCTATGGCATTATTGTCTTCATGAGGAGTACTCGTTCCCGGTTTGTTGCCGTGGAATTCCATTTTCCCCGATCCGTCGTAGCGTATCAGATAGAGTTGAATGGAGCCGTTGTCGCTGCCGGCGCCTCCTCCGGGGTGATAGGATACCTGGGCTTCGACTCCGACTATCCGGCTGGACGACTCCCACGGAATTCCGAAATGGGTTAGTTTAACCGGATCTCTCAATCCGAGCGAGGCCGCATGACCCGTATCGAACCATCCGGTGAAGACCGATCCTGCTGCGAATGTATTGATGATCGGTGCGTTTTTCGATTCCAGTTTGGCAGCCAGTCCCGAAACACCCGTAGTAGGGGTGGTCATCGTGGTGAAGGTGTTGTTGGCCGTGGCCCAAACTTCGTCAGAGGTGGGGATATCCAATCCGTATTGTGAATCTTTTGTCCAACTGTCCAAGGTCCAGTTTTCCAATTGAGGTTCGTAGATCGGTTTGATTTTCCATAACTTCGTATTGCCGTTTTGGGCCGTTATCGTGAAGATACGGATATCCGTGTAGGAGTTAAACGACAGTGTCCCTCGTACAGGCAGATCAGATGTGGCTTTTGAGGAGAGGGTCATTGAATAGCCTATTTCCATGGGGAACACGGGGGCTTTGCTCAAGTGCAGTTTGATAACTCCTTGTTCGTCGTCTTTGGAGATACTGCTTATGTCCGATCCTGAACTGACACTTGTTACTTTGAAATCAGTGACATTCGCCTGAGCCTCCTTGGGCGGAGCCTGAAGTTTGACGGTCCAGGTCGAAGAGGTTGTCTTATCCTGGGCGAGGATCGTCACGTTTTGTGTAGATTCTGCATTCTCGAAGATCAACGGTTCTGTTCCTCCGTTCTGAGTAGAGATCGAGGCGTAATCCGAATAGGTGTAGATCGGATAGATCGAAAGCGGATAACAGCCGTCGTCTTCAATCAGTTTGATCGTAACGGTGCGGTTTTCACTGTCTATTGTCGTTCCCAGTTCATCGATTTTCGCGTAGTTGGGCATGATTCGTTCGATGTTGAACGCCAGCAGATCGCATTCGGTACTTGGAGTGAAGCTGTTCGGTTCCCGGATTTTCAGTGTCCAGGTCTTCTCCGTACCGTCTTCGGCCGTCACCGTGAAACTCTTCTCCTCCTTCCAGCAATCGTTCGGTTTCTCTCCCCAGCCCAAGATTCCTCCCTCGTAGTTCGATACCCAGGAGAAGGTGGGCAAGGTGCAGGTGGCTCCTTTGGAGAGCGAGATGTCTATGTCTTTCAGCGTGAGCGACCAGTCTTTGTCGCAGGAGCCTGCTGAAGCGAATTCGGTAGCTATAGCCGTTGCATTGATGTATATCTCTGCGGTTTTGGGATAGATCTCCACGTTCGACCGATCCAGTTCAATGCTCGGCGCATACGTGTAGATAAATTGAGGTGGCCATGGCTGATAGTACCGACTGATCTTGACGTCTGCCGCATCGTAATCGTAGGCGAACGAGAGGACATTGGCTCCTCCTTCGATCCACTCCTCGAGTGCGATTTGCCAGTGACGGGCTACTTCGCTTTCCGTGTCGAGCATGTAGAAGTCATGGACGTCTTCGTAGCTGTTGAAAGTCAGTGTCGTATCGTTGGCGAAGGGCGCGAAGGTGTGTTCGTTTTCGGGGTCGTCTACCAGCAGTTGAACACCTTCAAAACTGGTAAATGAGATTTGGACTTTGAGCGGAAAAGTTACATTGGCTGCACGGGTCGAGGCCGTGTTTTGAGTCTCGGACTCTTTCAATGTCAATGTGATTTTTTCATTGGTATTGTCTACGAGGGACTCATAAATCTCGAATTCGGAGACGTCTGGTAATGACGCATTGAACTCCCTGGGCTCTATGTTGGTTCCGGCTCTTTGTGTTTCGGTGCTGGTGCCATCCGCTCCGCTCACCACCGGCAGATTGATTAATCGGATATTCCAGATGCGTTCAGCGCCGCTCTTGGATGAGACTTTAATCTTGTGAGTGGTAGTTCGGTCCGTAAAGGAGAGCGAGGTTTGTCCGTTGTCGAAATTACGGATCGAAGCTTCTGTGCTGACGGTAAATTCAGGAGTTACATCGATGGGATAGGAGCCTCCTACGGAGTAGATCTTCAGGGTATCGCCTTTGGTGGAATAGGCCCCCTCGCTGGAGATACGGACTCCGGGAGTGGCATCGTGTACAGAGAAAAGGCGTTGGATATAGTTGTCTTCGTCCAAAGGAATTTCTTTGGCCTTGATATAGTAGGTCCGGGTCAATCCGCTATGAGCCATGACATAGAATTGGATCACATCGTCTATGCTTTCCAAACATTGTTCTTCGCTGAAATCGATACCGATCACCTTGTCAATGTCCGCGTCGAATTCCAATTGTGCATAGAAACGTAGCGGGAATTCATACTTCCCATATATAATAGGGATGTAAAAGGTGTCCTGCTGCATCTCCACCTCTCCTAATTCGATGGTCTGAGGCGAATAGGAGAGTATGTTGAGTCCCGAAATTTGGTTGTTGTCACTCAAGTTGTCGATGTCGGTGCATGAAAATATACCGACAACGGCAAGTAAGAGAAAAAGTATCCGATAAAGTTTTTTCATAATCAATTGTTAAATTAGACTGGGACGCTGAACGTGCGTAAGGCATCGTTAAGCGTGGTCTTGGTGTCGGTAGAGGCTTTTCTCTGACCGATAATCAATGCGCAGGGCACCCCGAATGTGCCTGCGGGAAATTCTTTGGAGTAGGTGCCCGGTATCACTACCGACCGAGGCGGGACATAACCTTTATAATAGAGGGGTTCCGGACCCGACACGTCGATGATTTTGGTCGATCCCGTGATGACGACATTGGCTCCCAGCACGGCTTCGTGTCCGATATGGGCCCCTTCCACGATGATGCAGCGCGATCCGATGAAACAGTGGTCTTCCACGATCACCGGAGCGGCCTGGACCGGTTCCAATACTCCGCCGATTCCGACACCTCCGCTCAGATGGACATAACTTCCGATTTGAGCACAAGAACCTACCGTAGCCCATGTGTCGACCATTGTCCCCTCGCCTACACGGGCGCCGATGTTCACGTAGGAGGGCATCATCACTACGCCCGGGGCCAGATAGGCTCCGTAACGGGCAACAGCGGGAGGCACTACCCGTACACCGGATTTCTCATATCCGGTTTTGAGCGCCATTTTGTCGTGATATTCCATCATGCCGACTTCAGCTACTGTCATGGATTGAATCGGAAAATAAAGCAATACAGCTTTTTTCACCCATTCGTTTACCTGCCATTGATCACTTCCAGGGATGGGTTCGGCCGTGCGTACAAGCCCTTTGTCGAGCAGGTCGATCACCTCGCGGATTATCTGTTTGCACTCCTCGACTGCGAGCCGACTGCGGTCGCTCCATATTTTCTCTACCTCACATTTCAGATTCTCGTACATGGTTTGTCCTTCCTTAAATTATTACATTTGGAAATGAGTCATCGCCCAATACCCCAAGATGCGACAAAAGTATGAATTTTCTCCAAAAAAACGATAAAATATACTGTTAATTGTAAAACATTTAAATAATTTCGTAAATTTGCTTTTCCTTATGCAGTCAATGTTAGACATCAGTGGCATCATGAAAAAAACGATTTACTTTTTTTTGTTAGGAGCCGTAGCCATCGGTTGCGTCGATTGTAAAAACAATATGAAAATCAAAACGAAACCTTATCCTGTGGCCCGTATGGACTCCACGGTGGATAATTACCACGGTACGCTTGTGGCCGATCCCTACCGGTGGATGGAGAACGATCAGTCGGCTGAAGTGGCCGAATGGGTCGCCGCCGAAAATGAGGTCACCAATGATTATATCTCGCAAATACCTTACCGAAATGCGGTGAAGGAGCGGCTGACTCAATTGTGGAATTATCCGAAGGAGGGAATTCCTGAGAAAGTGGGCGATTATTATTTCACGTTCCGTAACGACGGACTGCGGAACCAGAGTATTCTTTATCGTCAGAAGGGGCTGGACGGCACTCCGGAGGTGTTCCTCGATCCGAATACCCTCTCCGAGGATGGTACGGTGGCTCTGGCGGGGATTTCATTCTCCGAGGATGGACGTTATCTCTCCTATTCGGCGGCTGCTTCGGGCTCCGATTGGGTGGAGATTCGGGTGATGGAGGTCGCTACCAAAACGTTGTTGCCCGACGTCATTAAATGGGTGAAGTTTTCCGTAGCCAGCTGGGGCGCCGATTCGAAAGGATTCTATTACAGCCGCTACGATGAACCGACCAAGGGAGAAGAGCTATCGGGGCAGAATCGATTCCAGAAGGTCTATTATCATGTGCTGGGACAGTCTCAGGAGCAGGATGTGCTGGTGTACGAGGACCCGAAGAATCCTCTTCGCTATTTCAATGCATGGGAGAGCAGCGACGGCCACTATCTGTTTGTCTCAGCCTCGGAGGGAACTCACGGTATAGAGATCTACTATAAGGATCAGCGTCGTCCGGGAGCCGGTTTCCGGGTGCTGTTCCCCGGGTTCGAATATGATTACGGGATGGTGGAGTGTGAGAATGACCGGGCTTGGGTCTATACCAACGAGGGAGCGCCCAATTATAAGGTGATCGAGGTGAATCTGGCTTTGTTCGATCCTCGCAAGAGTGCCCGGGATGTGATTCCCGAGGACTCTTCCATGCTGGAGACCGTTAGCTCGGTGGGCGGTTACCTGATGGCCTCCTATCTGGAAAAGGCCATGAATAGAGTTTATCAGTATACGCCCGAAGGTAAGCTGGTACGTGAAGTGGAATTGCCCGGGATTGGTGCTACATGGGGTTTCTCCGGCAAGAAAAAGTATACGGAGACCTTCTATGCCATGGGTACGTTCACCGCGCCGGCGTCGATCTATCGTTATGATCTGGCCAATGGCGAATCGACGCTCTTCCTGCGTCCGGAACTGCCGTTCGATCCGGATCTCTACACCACCGAACAGGTGTTCTATCCCAGCAAAGACGGTACGCAGGTCTCCATGTTCCTTGTACACCGGAAGGATATGAAACTCAATGGTCAGAATCCGGTTTATCTCTACGGTTATGGCGGTTTCAATATCGGTCTGACGCCTGGTTTCAGTCCGACTTATGTGCTGATGATGGAACAAGGCGGAATCGTGGCTATTCCCAACCTGCGCGGAGGGAACGAATACGGCGAGAAATGGCACCGGGGCGGTATGCTCGAAAAGAAACAGAATGTGTTCGATGACTTTATCGCCGCAGCCGAGTATCTCGTGGCCAATGGATACACCTCGCCCGAAAAACTGGCTATCGCCGGGGGATCGAACGGAGGATTGCTGGTGGGCGCCTGCATGACACAACGTCCCGATCTTTTCGCCGTGGCACTTCCAGCTGTGGGCGTGATGGATATGCTTCGTTTCCATAAATTTACAGTCGGCTGGGGCTGGGTGGTAGAATACGGTTGCAGTGATGTCCCCGAGCAGTTCCAATATATCTATAAATATTCTCCGCTGCACAACATCAAACCGGGAACCTGTTATCCGGCCACGCTGGTTACCACGGCCGACCATGACGACCGGGTGGTGCCCGCTCATTCGTTCAAGTTTGCTGCCACGCTGCAGGCTGCCCAGGCATGTGACAAACCGGTGCTGATCCGTATCGACAGCAAAGCCGGACACGGAGCAGGCAAACCGATTGCCAAGAAGATCGAAGAACAAGCCGATACGTTTTCATTCCTGTTCTGGAATACGAATACGCCGGTCGATTTCAAAAAATAAGGAGTTTCAAGCCTCCCGGATTGATCCGGGAGGTATTTCTAACAGCGTCGTTTCATGAAAGTCTATAAATTCGGAGGAGCGTCGGTCCGTTCGGCCGACGGAGTGAGAAATTTGTGCGATATTGTCCGCGATGAACCGGGCCCGCTTTTTGTCGTGGTATCAGCCATGGGAAAAACTACCAATGCATTGGAGGGTGTGCTCGAACGTTTTATGGCTGGTGATCGGAAGGGTGCGTTGGAGGCTTTCGCACGGGTTGAGCGGAATCATGCCGAAATTCTTGCCGGACTTTTTCCGGAGAGGGTTCCTGTCGAGGTGTCCGATGCCGTGGAGACTCTTTATCGGGAAGTGCGGGAGATTCTCTCCGGAGAGGAACCTCGGGAAACCGACTACGACCGGTGGTATGATCGTATTGTCAGTTTCGGAGAGTTGATCTCCACAACGATCGTTTCGGCCTATCTCCGTCATGCCGGAGTCTCGAATCGCTGGATCGATATGCGTCGCTGTTTTGTGACCAGTACGCGACACCGGGATGCCAATATCAATCTGTCGCTTTCGGCGCCTTTATTGAAGAGGGCTGTTTCCGGGGCAGAGGGACGTGTGTTTGTGGGGCAGGGGTTTATCGGTTCGACGGCAGCCGGCGAGCCTACCACTTTGGGGCGTGAGGGATCGGACTATTCGGCGGCCGTGGTGGCTAATCTGCTCGACGCGGAGAGTCTCTCCATCTGGAAAGACGTGGAGGGAATTCTCAATGCCGATCCCAAGATCTTTTCGGATACGGTCCATATCCCGGAACTCACCTATCTCGATGCTATTGAATTGGCTTACAGCGGGGCGCAGATCATTCATCCCAAGACCATAAAGCCGCTTCAAAACAAGAATATTCCGCTCTATGTGCGGCCGTTTTCGGACAAACGGAAACCGGGTAGTGTGATTCGGGGGGAGATGACGGGCCGGATTGAAGCTCCGATTCTGATCTTCAAGCCCAATCAGGTGCTGCTGTCGATCCGTCCGAAGGATTTTTCCTTTGTGATCGAGGAGCGGATGGTCGATATTTTCTCGTTGCTCGAACAGTATCATATCCACACCAATCTGATCCAGAGTTCTGCGGTGAATCTGAGTATCTGTGTCGATGCCTCGCGTCAGCTGAAACAGGTGGTGGAACGACTTCAATCGGAGTTTCGTGTGGTCTATAACTCCGATATGGAGTTGCTTACCATTCGGGGATATACGGCTCCGCTGTATGAAAAATATGCCGAAAGCAGTAACGCCTATTTGATTCAGAAGACTCGAAAGATGGTGCGGATCGTTCGTCGCACTTTCCCTTGGCATCCGAAAATGAACATTTATTGATAGTAATCTTAAAAAACAATTGAAATGAAGAAGAAACTGATGTTGATCGTTTTGCTTTGTGCAGCGGCGACAGGCTTGACGGCCAAAGTGAAACTGCCCTCTTTGATGGGTGACGGTATGGTGCTTCAGCAGCAGAGCCAGGTGAATATCTGGGGCTGGGCCGATCCGGGGAAAAAGGTGACCGTGGCTACCTCCTGGGATGAGAACAGTTATGCTGCGATGGCTGCCGATGACGGTAGTTGGATCGTGAAGGTGAAGACTCCCGCATGGGGCGGTCCCTATACGATCGACATCTCAGATGGAGAGCCCGTGACATTGAAGAATGTGATGATCGGCGAGGTGTGGGTCTGCTCCGGTCAGTCCAATATGCAATATCGGGTGCGCGGTTCGATCAATCAGCACATGGAGAATACGGCAGAAACGGTGCTTTCTTCCGGGAAGTATCCTCAGATCCGCAGTTTCTGGGTGAAATCGGCCCGGGCCCTCGAACCCAAACAGGATTGTGCGGGGGAGTGGGAAGTTTCCTCGCCGCAGTGTGTGGGAATGTTCAGCGCCGTGGCCTATTTCTTTGCGCGTCATCTGACCGACGCATTGGGCGGTGTGCCTGTGGGAATCATCACGGCCAGTTATGGAGGTTCTCGTATCGAGAGCTGGATCGACAGGCCTACGCTTGACAAGTTGCCTCCCTTCCCGCGCGACTCCATTCGTTTGGACAATCCTCGTCCGCAGGATGTCCCGACTCTGTTCTACTACGGAATGATCGCTCCTCTGACCAATTATACGGCTCGTGGATTCATCTGGTATCAGGGGGAATCGAGCCGGTCGCACTACAAACTCTATCCTCAGATGCAGGCCGCTATGGTGAATCTGTGGCGGGAGAAGTGGGGAAATCCCGAGATGCCGTTCTATTATGTGCAGATCGCACCCTATGGATATAAGGAGGGTACGCCGGCAGCTCTGTTTATGGAGGCCCAGGTGAAGGCCCAGTCGTTGATCCCTCATTCGGGTATCGTGGGAACGACCGATGTGGGCGAAGAGAAGTGTGGCCATCCCGGGCGTAAGGAGCCCGTGGGTCAACGACTGGCCCTGCTCGCACTTTCGAAAACCTATGGCATGAGCGAGATTCCGCCTACCGGACCGATCTATAAATCGGTGGTCTTCGAGAAAGGCAAGGCGATCGTTTCGTTCGACAATGCGACTCAGGGTGTGGGTAAAATGTTGATGCCGTTGGAGGGATTCGAGATTGCCGGTGCCGACCGTAAGTTCTATCCGGCCGAAGCCCGTGTCGTAAACCGAAAGCAGATGGTGGAGGTGTGGTCGGATCAGGTTCCCGAACCGGTTGCGGTGCGTTATGCATTCCGGGGTTATGTGAAGGGAGCGAATCTGAAGAATCATTACGGACAACCCGTTTTCCCGTTCCGTACGGACGATTGGGATGATATTCGATAAGGAAAACTCTGACGAAAAGAATGATTGCCGTCGCATATTTTGTGGCGGCTATCATTTTTTTAACAGAGGTGGATGTTTGATGAAAAAAATTTTTAAGGGGGAATGAGAATCGTATAAATTATATTGCTATATTTGTTAGCGGAATAACAGTAGTTGAAAAAATTCCGCTTTCATTTAAAAATCAATGGAGTATGGCACGTAAACTTTTAATCAGAGATTTGACGCTCAGGGACGGACAACAGTCCTCCTTTGCTACTCGTATGACGCAGCA
Source organism: uncultured Rikenellaceae bacterium (assembly GCA_944326945.1). Taxonomy (GTDB): domain Bacteria; phylum Bacteroidota; class Bacteroidia; order Bacteroidales; family Rikenellaceae; genus Gallalistipes. Next base: position 17,724 of record CALVFY010000008.1, on the reverse strand, counting down.
GCAGGTGGATCGGGTATTGCCCTTTTATAAGGATGCAGGCTTTTATGCGATGGAAGTATGGGGCGGAGCCGTGCCCGACTCCGTGATGCGCTATCTGGGCGAGAATCCGTGGGATCGGTTGGAAAAGATCAAGGCTGTTGTGGGCGATGTCTCGAAGTTGACCGCTCTCTCCCGGGGGCGTAATCTTTTCGGATACAGTCCGTACAGCGATGAGATTATCGAGGGTTTCTGTCGCAATTCGATCGCTTCCGGGTTGGGTATCATGCGTATTTTCGATGCGTTGAACGATGTGGACAATGTGAAATCCACCGTGAAATTCATTAAGAAATACGGAGGAATTGCCGATTGTGCCGTCTGCTATACGGTTGATCCGCACTTCACTGCCGGGGAACGCTTCAAGGCACTGCTGCGGGGCAAGAAATTGCCGGGACCGGTCTTTACCGATGCCTATTTCCTCGACAAGGCCAAACAGATGGCTGCCTTGGGCGCCGATATGATCACGATCAAGGATATGAGCGGATTGATCCCGCCCAAACGGGTGGCCGGTCTGGTGAAACTGTTCAAGAGTAATCTGAACGTTCCGGTCGACTTCCATACCCACTGTACGCCGGGTTATGGGTTGGCATCCGTTGTGGCGGCTATTGCCAGCGGAGTGGACGTGGTGGATACCAATATTTGGTATTTTGCTGAGGGTCCGGCTGCTCCGGCTATCGAATTGATCTACATTTTCTGCAAGAAGATGGGGGTAGAACTCGACGTCAATATGGAAGCCGTGGCGAAAATCAATGCCGAACTTTATGAAATCCGCAAGGAGTTGGCGGCTTATGATACGGTGAAACAGTTCCCCAATCCGTTCAATCCGTTGAAGGATGAGTTGCCCGATGAGGTGGACAAACAGTTCGATGTGGCGATTGATGCGGTGAACCGGGGCGATGAGGCGGCTTTGTTGGAGGCTTGTCATGCCATCGAACGCTACTTTGGTTTCCCGAAGCCGAATTTGCTGGTGCAGAAGGCCGAGATTCCGGGTGGTATGTATACCAATATGGTGGCTCAGCTCAAACAACTTAAGGCTGAAGATATCCTGGAGAAGGCAATGGAGTTGATTCCTCGTGTGCGGCTTGATGCCGGATTGCCTCCGTTGGTGACTCCGACCAGTCAGATCGTGGGGGCACAGGCCGTGAATTGTGCACTCGATCAGAAGAACGGAAAGCCGATGTACTCGAACGTATCGAATCAGTTTGTGAACCTGGTCAAAGGCGAGTATGGGCATACTCCGGTGCCGGTAGATCCGAAGTTCCGCCTGAAGATTGCCGGTGTGGAGCAGGAGACCCCTTACGATATGTCGCAATACAAGATGCAGCCCAATCCCGAACTGCCCGAGTGTGGAGGAGTGAAACTGGCTGCCGATGAGAAAGAGGAGTTGTTGTTGGAACTTTTCCCGTTGGTGGCTTCGAAGTTCCTGAAGGAGAAGAAAGAGGCTCTTTATAAGGCTACGGCACCCAAGGAGGAGAAAGAAGTTGCAGAGGTTCCTGTTTCGAAAGAGGAAAGGCCGGTTGCAGCACCTATTACGGGCGATGTGATTACGGCTCCGATGCCGGGAAAGATCCTCAAGGTGATGGTGAAGCCGGGTGATGCGGTCAGACGGGGACAAGAGGTGTTGTTGCTCGAAGCCATGAAGATGGAGAACAGTATCCAGTCGGCTTATGAGGGAGTGGTAAAACAGATTCTTGTCAACGAAGGCGATAGCGTGGCTGTGGATGCCCCGATGATTGAGGTGGGGAAATAATTACGCCCGAATGAAGTATGGAAAAGGAGCAAACCCTTCGTGGGCTTGCTCCTTTTTTGGATGGAAAGGAAAAATATTAGGTCGACGAATGGAATTGCTCCTTTCGGATGGGTGTAAAATCATGAAAAGAGGAAGTGGTGAATATATATGTATAGGAAAATTCGAATTGATGATTCCTTTTTTATTCTGATAGATACTGTTAAAAAATCAATTTAAATGTTTCTATTGCATGATGACCCAATGGCAACCGGATTGTTTTTCCGGAAATACCTAACGAACCACTTTCTTCCTCTATTAAATTCGTTCTGATTACGTCTTTTATTTCAAACGGGAATGTCAAATCTACCGTAGTGTCCCGTCCTTTCATCTCTGTCAGTCTGAGAATAACGCCTTTCCCATCATCGGCTTTTTTAAGAATACTTACGGATACGAATGGATCGGACACGGTCATAAAACTTAAATTTGCAGGCAGTACTCCTTTTTCGTGTGTTTTGACCACAGCTTTCAGTGGATGGTTGACTCCTATCCCGAAACAGTACCCGTTTTCCCATCCTTGTTCGTGAGAAAGCAATGAAAAAGAAAAATGATGTTTCCCTGTCTGATGATACCAATTGCCCAATCCGTGGCAGCTTTTATGGGAAGAGAGTAATACACCCTGTAATACGGGAAAGTCGGAACCCTCGATCGACGGATCTATCCAATCTGCCACGGCAACACCCGAGGCCAACGTCAGCCCAAAACCCGATCCATTCGCAGAAATAAAATTCTGCACTTCTCGGGGATGTATCTCCCGAGGTTCCTGCGAATATTTTCCCCACCATGACCAACCGCCCGGAGCACCTTTCATCTCATCCCGTCCAACTTCAAGGACGGCCATTGGGACCTCATAGTTAATCACGGATTTAGTCATATTCACAGGAAAGGCAATACGTAACTGACGGTTATGAGTGCCGTCAAAATTCAGATACATGTCGACATCTATCCTTTTCAGTGTATGATACACACATATTTCCTGCACGACGTCCACTCCTTTCATTTGTTGTTTATTTTTGAATAGAGTAAACAACGGACCCTTTTCCGCAATTTCCCAAAGCGATTTGCCTTCGCTCAATGTCCGTAAATCTCCTGGGGTAAACCCGGTCATTCGTGTAAACTCACCCGCTCCATTTCCCTTATACTCAAGGTTCAATAAATCCGCTCCATTGAATCGAAGCGTATTCAACACTTCTCGTTGCAGCTTTTTGTCATACAGACTTCGTATTCCCCCGTCGCCGAACGATATTCTGTAGTATTCATTTTCATAAAAATTGGAGAACTGTATGATCTCTCTCGGTTCCGCCTCGTTCCGTTTTCCCCGATCCAAATAATAGGTCCGATACCCCATGGAAGGCACATCCTCTGCTATAAAAGACAATGCGCAGTGCCCATCTCTTTTTAATATCTGAGACGGAACGACACGCCCCTTATCATCTCTGACTATCGTCCTCTTTTCCGTACTGGCATCGATCTCTACCGAAACTGGAGCGGTTCGTTTCCAGGAAAGATCATTGAACACCACGACAGATCCGGCAGGAGCATCTATTTTGTCGGTAATTGAACGAAGCGCTTCGTCCAAAAGAGTCTGACCGGAATCCCGCGCATATTCAAGTTTTTTCCGAAATATGCTGTCTGTTTGTTCTCCGCATTTTCCTCCCCATCCGTGATCAGGGTATATGGATGCCACCCAAGCCGAATCGAACAGGGCTTTCGGATAATCTTCCAAATTGCCATCCACCAATCCGTCGAAAGTCGTAAAAGCTTCGGCGGCAGGTAATACGACTCCCGCTTCCCGTTTGGCCCGGATCGCCTCATAGTGAGCCGGACCATGGATATAGAGCCAGAGATTGGGCCGTTCGCCGGATACCTTTTCGAAATTGGCGGACGGGACATTGACTTTTGCAAAATAAGTTTCTGCCGTAGAATGTTGCAATCGAGGCAGCGGAACTTCTGCCAAAGACACGATCCGGTTCCACACTTCAATAATTTTCCCGTAATTAGCCGGTTTCTGGGCATCGTAACTGATTACAATGGCATAATGCGGAGGAATGTTGTGTTTTTCGTAGTAATTGCTCCATAGCACTGCCCGATGATGCAGCTTATGGAATGCAGACACTGCATCTCCGTCGAAAAAACGCCAATAAATAATAGCCCATCCATAATTGGCCGGAGAGTAAGTCAGAACTTTCGAACCATCGGGACTATACCAATTATACAGCCCCTCCCGCATCCGGGAAATAAATAGATTTTTAATTCCGCTTTTTGCGAAAATTTGGGGAGCCTGTGCGGATCGTCCCGGAATATCCACATTATAAGCCGTTACATCATCGCATCCGGGAAGATTTTCTTTGATCCATTTTCGGCCGTAATAAGCTTGTCTGATCAGTTGTTCCCCTGATTCCAGTCCTTCGTATGGCTGATTAAAGGTGGCACCCCACACGAATTTCCCTTTCTTGTAATTTTCAATCACACGGGCTTTCTTTTCCGGAAATTCATCCAAATATTCCATCAAATTGAGCGTCTGCTCCATACCGAAAGCATATTCAGGGTCTTGTTCCAGCATTCGCATAGCAGGTTCGACAATATGATGAATGCGGTTGTATCGACAGGTATCCACGCCGTCTACCCAGGCAATGTCCTGATGTGAAGAAGCTATAATATGAATTGTACCGTTCTTGAAATATCCCCAGTCTGAGGGAATAAGTGGTTCATACAATTGTTCAACTGCGGGGCGTTTATCATGATCAGTATATGCCGTCAGAATTTTTTTCTCTCCGATCAACGGCAACCATACCTCTACGGTTCCTTCAGGAGACACTTTACCAGTTCCCAATGGTCTTTCGTCAAAAAAGAAACGGAGTGTTTCCCCTTTGTACTCTTCAGCGTTCAGATAAGCATGCAAACGCAATCGTCCATCAATCTTTTCGTACTGATAAACAGAATCGTATGTAATTTCCCTCATGACCGGTTGCGCCACGACCGTACAAGTTATTACACACGCCCAAAATACAAGCAATAAACCCTTCATGTTCGAAAAATTACCGTAAGTATTATATAAAACAATCCCCTGTTTCCATCATCTATCACAACTGTTTCTCGCCATAATTTCCATACACATTCGTCCGTTGTGGTAGGGACATTTCCAGAAACCGGCTTTATCATCCGTTTTATTGGGTTGTCCATTGGGCAGGATGCTCCAGAACCATTCCCCGTCCGTTGGATCGATCAGATGGGTTCGGATATATTCCCAACTGCGGAGTGCCTTGTCCAATGCAGTCTGATCTGCAAACCGATGAAACAGATTGTAGAATCCTACTACATTTTCGGCCTGAACCCACCAATGACGTTCGGTATCCTTGTCTCCGGTCTTTGGATCGGATTCGTAGATCAGACTGCCGTCGGGAAGGATTCCTTCGGCAGCGGCTCGAGCAATATGCTTTATGATCGGAGTTGTCGCGACGATCTCCTTTTCGTCTCCCAATACGCGGACCGCTTCGTCGATTAGCCACGAGGATTCGATGTCGTGACCATACGATACGGTTGAACTGCGTCGGCTCCAGTCGTCGCCGAAGAATAGCCCCAGATGTCCTGTTTGGCGGTCGTAAATCTTTTCGGTGAAGATTGTTATCAGACGTCGAATACTTTTGGCGAGTTCTCCGCTCGGCCATATGCGATAAAGATTGGTGTAGGGTTCCAGAATGTGAAGATGAGTATTCATCGTTTTACGTTCATTGGCATCCTTGTCGCTGAGTCGTACATCGTCGATGGGACCCCATTCCCGGGAAAACGCCTCAAAATAGCCTCCGTAAAGCGGATCCCAAGCCTTTTGCTCCAAAGTATGGAATAGCGCGATGGCTGTTTCGAGAGTCTGAGGGTCGGATGTGGCCCGGGCATATTCGCTTAATCCGTATATGGCAAATCCTGAGGCATAGACCTGTTTTTTGGTGTTAGAAGGAGTGCCGTCGGGTTTCAGGGACCAGTATACTCCGCCATAATCGGGATCTATGAACCGATTCAGTAGATATTCTTTCGCTCGATCGGCTATGGCCAAATAACGAACTTCATGCAGCAGTCGATAGGCTGCCGAGAATGTCCAGAGAATCCGGGCACATAATATGGTCCCTTTCTCCGCTTCGGGATGACAGATGCCATGGCCGTCTATACGTCCGTAAAAACCGCCTTGCTCTTGATCCGGCATGCGTTCCATCCAGAAGGGAAGGATATTTTGGGTCAATTCTTCGCGGAGCTGACTACGTAGTTCCTCAAGACATGCCGAGTCGGAAAGATTTTTACTTTGTACCATTGCGTAATGTTTTTAATTCGGATTCGATAGTTGCCATCTGTTTTTCGTTGAGCGGATAAAAGGCGACGAAAAGTACGGATAACAGTGCTCCGATTGCCGGTAGGATGCTTAACATCATACGGATCCCGCTTTGGACCTCCACACTCTGTTCGACATTGGCCTGGAATCCGAAATAGGCCAGTAACCATCCGGTCAATGCGCCTCCGATCGTCCAGCCGAATTTCTGGGACATACTCGACGAGGAAAATATCAGTCCGGTGGCTCGTCGGCCTGTGCGTAGTTCCGAATAGTCGGCCGTGTCGGCGTACATACTCCACAATAACGGGAATATGGAACCGGCACAGATACTGATCAGAATCTGCATGATCATCATCAGACCGATGTCCCGACTGCCCAAAAAGAAAAATCCAATGCTGAAAATGCCTGCCAGCGCCATGGCTCCCAAATAGGTCCATTTTTTGCCGATCCGATTCGAAATGGGGGTTACCAAGAGGATGCCGAGGATATTGGCAGCCTGGCCCAGTACCAGATAAATTGTTGTCAGAGTCAGGGAGAGGTCTCCCAGTCCGATGGGTATCTTTTGTCCGGTGTCCTCTACATAATATTTGAAATAGTACACGGCGGCTCCGTCTCGGATCGAATTGAATATCAGTGCAGCGATACCTGCACCTAACAGTATCCACCAGGGTTTGTTCCGAAGAAGATCGCGAAAATCATCCTTCAGTGGGTTTTTTTGTGTGGCGATGGGTTTGACACGCTCTTTGGTCCACAGGAAGCAGAACAGAAAAAAGATAATCGCTATTATGGCAAATACGATAACCGCTCGTTGCCATCCGCGGGCCAGATCGGCACCGGCATTCGTTTGACTGAAAAGGTCGACGAGTGGCTCGACCAATAACAGTACCAGGATACTGCCGATGAATGCGAAGATCATTCGATAGGAAGATAGTTCGGTTCTCTCTCGGGGATCGTCGGAAATCACGCCGAGCAGGGAGGCATAGGGAACATTGATCATAGTATAGATCATCATCATCAATGCATAGGTGATATAGGTGTAGACGATTTTCCCTGTTACGCCGAAATCGGGAGTGGTGAATGTCAGTACACCCATTATGCCGAAAGGAATAGCAAACCATAAGAGATAAGGGCGGAATTTCCCGAAACGGGATCGGGTGCGATCGGCAATGATCCCGGCCAAAGGATCAATCAGTGAGTCCCATATACGTGTAATGAGAAACATGGTGCCGACAATTGCTGCCGGAATACCGAAAATATCCGTGTAGAAATAGAGCAGATACATGCCGAACAGCTTCCAAAACATCGAAGAAGCTGCGTCTCCCAGTCCATATCCTACTTTTTCCTTGAATTTAATCTTCACATCACTCATGGGTTGGTTATTTCAGTGAATCGAAATAGCGTTTGTTTTTCTCGATCAGTTGATTGATAGTCTCTACGGAGTTGATCGATCGAAGTCCGTCGGAAGGTGTGTTCAGACAGTAATCGACCAATCGGTCGATTGTCGAGGTGGCTACATGCATTCGGGTATCGCTCGATGCATAATAGATATAGACTGTCCCATCATCGTCTGCGATCCATCCGTTCGAAAAAGACTACATCATATCCATAACTTCCCATTTCGGGAACCTGGCGGCTATCCGTACAGCCTCCTAAACCGGGAAGCGCTGCCGTCGCTAACATGATTTTCGTCATAGTTTTCATTTTAAGTCGTATTTAATGTGGTAGAATCCCTATGGTAGTTGTTGAATCTGTCGTTCGATCAGTTGTATGGTCGAGTCTGTGTCGTAGATCGAATTGAGGCCTTGTTCTTCCTGTGCGGGATCGCCCAGATAGTCGTCGCCTTTCACCCAAAAAACATTGCTGTCCTGCGAAGGGCGGCCGAATCCTCCCCATGCCCAGAAGAGGATACTCAGAAATTGGATGAAGTGGTTGTGGTGGGATACGGTACCTCCAGCAAACGGAAATTGACAACTTCGGTGGGGAATGTTAATTCCGATGATATTCAGAGTCTGGCGATTTCGAATGCCGGAGAGGCTTTGGTCGGTCGTTTGGCCGGTGTGATTGCCGAGAGTTCTTCGGGTCAGCCGGGTGCCGCACCGATTACCCGTATCCGTGGCTATGGTTCTATCAATGCCGGTAGTGAACCCCTTTATGTGATCGACGGTATGGTGGCCAGCGCTTCGCTTCAAGAATTTCGATTTGAGCGTGTTGTTGGATGGTAGTTTCGGTGCATCGAGCATCATTACCGGTGCTCGTCAGGGTGCTCTGTTGCATAATTCGGCCAATACGCTGACCGAGTGGTATGACAAACGCTATACCGGTAATAATGGCGAAGGTGCTACCATGGGTTGCCCGCAAGTAAACGTTACGGGTCCTCGTCACTGGAATGTGGATTACTTTGTGGTTGATGCCGATTTTCTGCGTATCAAGGATATTACCTTGGGGTATAACCTGCCGCAGAAGGCATGCGATAAGATCGGACTGGACAATCTTCGGTTTACTTTCGGTGTTCAGAACGCCTATACGTTTACCGATTATCCTCTCTATAATCCTCAGGCCAATACTAAGGGTGGAAATGCCGGAACCGCACAGTTCGGTGTCGACAATGGATCCTATCCTTTGGCAAGAGTCTATACATTTGGTATCAATCTGAATTTCTAAAATGACATCACTATGAAACCGATAAAAATAGCATTTCCTTTGTTAGCAGTGCTTATTTTGGCCGGATGTGGAAAATCGTTCCTTGAAAAAGACAACCCGGCGGCACTCACCTATGATAAATTCTATAAGACAGAAGCCGATTTTGAGGCGGCTATCGCGGAAGCCTATCTGCAGGCCGCCTCTCAGTCGGAGGGACTGATGGAGGTCAATGAAGCCTCCTCGGATAATTCGTATGTCAATTCGCTCAACAGTACGAGTGGTGTCGCATCTTTCGATTTCCTCTCCGTATCGAGTAGTTTGGGGTCCATACGTGATTTTTGGTTTAAATGTTACGCGACGATCACCCGGTGTAATATGGTGATTTCTCGTCTGCCCGGATCGACCGTAAGCAGTCAGAAACAGCAGGTATATACCAGTGAAGCTAAATTCTTGCGTGCGCTCACCTATTTCAATATGGTCCGAGTGTATGGAGGTGTACCTCTTTATGACCAGGAGATTACCGATATGGAGACTGTTTATGCCAATGGGCGTGCTTCGGTGGAGGATACCTATGCTTTTATCATAAATGATTTGCTGGCGGCTCAGAATATAGACCAGGAACGGGAACAGGCCGGAATCACCAACGGCGGAAACCGCGCCAGTTCGATGGCCGTTAAGGGTTTGTTGGGCAAGGTGTACGTGTATAACAAACAATATGGAGAAGCGGCTACCCTGTTGCAGAATCTGGTCAACGACAATCATACCTATGACTTGTACCGGGATGATTTGAGCAATATTTACGATCCTGAGAAACCGATCAACACAGAGGTTATTTTCTGTTTCAACTATGAGCGTGTAAGTGGTCAGAGCTGTCCTCTGACGTTCCGGACCCTGCCTAAGAACTCCCAGGGTATTTTGCCGAATGTGACGGGTGATAACGGCAACGGCGATTTCAACATCGAACCTGCAACTTATGCCAAGTTCGAAGCGAATGACAAGCGTCGTGAATTGTTCGGTATTTATCGTACTACGGTTAATGACGAGGAGGTTGAATTTATCTATTCGAAGAAATATCTCGATATCGGTGCCAACTCTTCCGGTTCGTCTTCAAATTTCATCGTGCTACGTTATGCGGATATTCTGTTGACTTTGGCTGATGCCTTGAATCAATCCGGACAGACTGATCTCGCTTATCCCTATATCAACGATGTGAGAACCCGTGCAGGACTTGAAGAACTGCCGGCTGGTTATACGAAAGAACAGATGAATGAGGCTATCGAACGGGAGCGTCAATTAGAGTTCATCATGGAGGGCGATCGTTGGTTCGATCTCTGCCAACGGGGAACGGATTATTTGAAGTCGACGTTAAATGAGTTCTTCCCGACATCGAATACTCCGGATGCGATAGTAGAGGATTATAAGGCATTGTTCCCTCTGCCGAGCGATCAATGTGATTTGAAGCCGGGGATTTTGACTCAAAATCCTGGTTATTAATAGTTGTAGAAGTTGTTAGAAGGAAGAAGGTCCGGCTTAGGCCGGACCTTCTTTGTTTGTGGAAAGTTGATTGTTTGGAGAATTATTGTTAATTTTGAGACATCACATAGGGGTGGCTGTCTCCGGGCAGTCTGAGATCATACCCATTGAACCTGATGTGGATAATGCCGCCGTAGGGAGAATGAGTGTCTTTGCTTGGAAGACCTGTGCGCAGTCGCGTCCCGTGTGATTTACCGTTTAATTTTCGTTCAATACAAAAAAACGTTAAATCGACATGGAAAGAGTCGTTTCGGCGGGAATCATCGATTCCTATTTCAACAAACTCAAATCGAATCTTAGTCTTGATGCGGCCATTGTGGGAGGAGGACCTTCGGGGTTGGTCGCTGCCTATTATCTGGCTAAAATGGGACGTAAAGTGGCCCTGTTCGAACGCAAATTGGCTCCCGGCGGAGGCATGTGGGGCGGAGCCATGATGTTCAACCAGATCATGGTGCAACAGGAGGCACTCTTTATTCTGGATGAGTTGGGGGTCCATTACGAACCCTATGGAGAGGGGTATTATACGGTGGATTCCGTTCACTCTACCTCGGCGTTGATTTATAAGGCTACTCAGGCCGGTGCTACTGTTTTCAACTGCTTCTCGGTAGAGGATGTAGTCTTTCAGAATAATGCCGTGAGAGGGTTGGTGGTAAACTGGGCTCCCGTGCATCGAGAGGGGTTGCATGTCGATCCTCTGGTCATTATGGCCGGTGCCGTGCTCGAGGGCACGGGACACGACTGCGAAGTGTGCCGACTGGTGGCTCGTAAAAACGGTATTCGTCTCGATACGCCCACGGGAGAAGTGATGGGCGAACGTTCTCTCTCGATCGAACTGGGTGAGAAAACTACTGTGGAGAATACCAAACAGGTCTATCCCGGTCTCTATGTTTCGGGTATGGCGGCCAATGGGGTGAGTGGTAGTTTCCGTATGGGACCTATTTTCGGCGGAATGCTCCTTTCGGGAAAGAAGGCAGCCGAAATGATCTCTGCTGATTTGGATCATCGTAAATAGAAAGGGCCGTGGAAGAGATCGGTCTCTATGTGATTATCACCCATCCGGTACTCCCCTACGAAAGAATTGCTGAAATCTGTGTGGAGGAGGGAATTCGGATGCTTCAGTTGCGCGAGAAACATCTTTCCGATCGTGAGATGCTCACGGTATGCCGTCGGCTGGCTGCCATTACCCGGGGAAGTGATACGAAACTGATCGTAGATGATCGGGCCGATATTGCTTTATTGGGTGAAGCGGATGGAGTCCATTTGGGGCAGACCGATTTGACTCTCGAGGAGGCTCGTCGGATCGTGGGGCCCGATCGGATTGTCGGACTCTCTACCCATTCGCTGGTTCAGGCTCGCGAAGCAATTGCCCAAGGCCCCGATTACATCGGTTTCGGTCCGATTTACCCTACGCCTACCAAGGCGATTCCGGATCCTACGGTCGGTACGGAATTGCTTCGAGAGGTGATTTCCTTTTCTCCGGTTCCGGTTGTGGCGATCGGAGGAATTGATGCGGAAAATCTGCATACGGTTACTGAAGCCGGAGCACGGACTCTCTGCTGTGTGCGATATCTGATGGAAAGTCCCGATTTGAGGGAGCGTATCCGGAAGTTAAGACAGATGATGTCGGCTTAGTCTCCACTTTGGTGAGACATTCTTTGTGAAACGGAATATTCTTGAAATCCCTGCACTTGTGTGGGGATTTTTTGTTTTATCGCATCTGTTTTGTGTGGGGAAAATATTTTGAGGGATTTAATGATAAATGAACGGTATTCCCGTTTTAATTGTGTAGCTTTGTAGGATTAATAGAATTATATGACGAAGAAAGTATCTAAAAAACAGACAAAATTGGGACGAAGGATCGGAACCGGTGCCGAACGGGCCGGGGTTATTGTAGATCTATTCCGTTCGTTCCCTGCTAAAAAATACACAATTAAAAATTTGGCGTCAGCTATCGGCAGCAGCGATCGCGAAGGACGTCAGTTTGCCCGAGAGATAGTGGCTTCGCTGATCCATCAGGGATTGGTCGAGGAGGTGATGGATGGAAAATATCGGTTGAAGGCCAATCTTAATACGGAAACTTACGAAGGTGTGGTGGATATGTTGGCCTCCGGTTCGATGTATGTCACCGTGGAGGGACTCAATCACGACGTGTTTATCCCTTCGCGCCACGCAGCCCATGCTCTTCACGGCGATCGGGTGAAACTGATTATCACTCGTACCGGAAAGGGGGGCGTCCCCGAGGGGGAAATCCTCGAAGTGTTGCAGCGTAGTGACCGTAATTATGTGGGGATAGTGGAGTTGTCTCCCGGATTTGCTTTTGTCAAGGTGGATTCGCGTAAAGTACCGGTCGATATTTTTGTCCCCTTGAAGGAGGGACATCCCTATAAAAATGGCCAAAAGGTATTGGTGCATATCACCGAATGGCCCGAGACCATGAAGAGTCCTCGGGGAGAGATTCTCGAAGTGTTCGGACAGAGCGGGGAGAATAATGCCGAGATGCATGCCATATTGGCGGAATTCGATCTTCCCTACAAGTTCGACGAAGAGGTGGAGAGAGCTGCAGAGGCGATTCCCGATCAGATTACGGAGAAAGATTATAAGGAACGGCGTGATTTTCGTGGGGTGGCAACCTTTACGATAGATCCGGCCGATGCCAAGGATTTCGACGATGCTCTCTCGATCCGGTCATTGGGCGAGGGAAAATGGGAGGTAGGAGTCCATATTGCCGATGTGACTCATTATGTGACAGAGGGATCGGTGGTGGATGTCGAGGGCGAGAATCGTGCGACGTCGGTCTATTTGGTCGATCGAACCGTGCCCATGTTGCCCGAACATCTCTCCAATGGGCTTTGTTCGCTTCGTCCGAATGAGGAAAAGCTCTGTTTTTCGGCTGTCTTCGAATTGGACGGGGAGGCTCAGGTCTCCAATCAATGGTTCGGTCGAACGGTGATTCTCTCCGATCGTCGGTTTACCTATGCCGAGGCCCAGGAGATTATCGAGGGGAAGAATCAAACCGATCCGTTGCGTAATGAGGTGCTGACGCTTAATGCCTTGGCTCGTAAACTGAGGGCAGAACGATTCCGTCATGGATCAATCAGTTTCGAGCGTGAAGAGGCTAAGTTTGAATTGGACGAAAACGGCAAGCCACTTGGAGTCTATTTTAAGGAGCAGAAAGAGTCGAATCAGTTGATCGAGGAGTTCATGCTTTTGGCCAATCGCAAGGTGGCGGAGTTCGTGGGGAAGAAACGTGGGGCGGGAGCCAATGCCGAACGCACGTTTGTCTATCGGGTACATGACAAGCCCAATAGTGATAAATTGGCCCGGTTCAGTAGTTTCATTACACGTTTCGGATACAAGTTCCAGGCTCAGGAGGGCAAGGCCATTGCCAGGGAGATGAATCGTCTGATGGAGCAGATCAAGGGCAAGAGCGAAGAGAATGTCATCTCTACGCTGGCTGTGAGAACCATGGCCAAGGCTACCTACACTACGGATAATATCGGCCATTATGGTTTGGCTTTCGACTATTATACTCATTTTACTTCGCCCATTCGTCGTTATCCCGATATGATGGTTCATCGTCTGTTGGCACGTTATCTGGCGGGAGGTGCTTCGGCCGATAAGGAGTATTATGAGCATTTGTGCGAACACTCTTCCGAGATGGAGGTTCGTGCGGCCGAAGCAGAGCGAGCCTCCGTCAAATACAAAATGGTGGAATTTATGCTTGACAAATTAGGCCAGACTTTCGACGGACATATCTCGGGAATTACGGATTGGGGAATTTATGTGGAACTGAACGATACCCATATCGAGGGTATGGTGGCTCTACGGGATATGAACGATGATTTTTATGCGTTCGATGAGGACTCTTATTGCGTGACGGGAAATCGTACGGGACGTACTTTTACGCTCGGCGATGAGGTGCAGATTCGTGTGTTGCGTGCTGATTTGGCCCGTAAACAGCTTGATTTTGAATTGGTAGCCTCGTATGATTTCAATACTCACGAGGCGATTCCTGTGGGAGGTGTGCCTGTCGGAGATACTCCTGTAGAGGTCTATTCCACACGCAGGAAAGAACATTCGGGACGGAAAGCCGATTCGGGTGGCAAAAAACGTAAAAAAGGCCGCAATCGGAAAAAATAGTCGATTCGAGATCAGACTTATCGCTGAGAAGAACTGTGCTTAGGCAGCAAAATAGAGTATAATAAAAAAATCCGATCCAAAAACGGGGTGTCCTTTCTTGTTTCATAACAGATTCCGCATCGCCTCGTCGATCTGACTGTTCTCGAAACTATCCAGATAGATTTGGGTAGTTTTGAGATTTTGGTGTCCCAATGCTTCCGATATGATGCCGATGTTCACACCCGATTTTTTCAACACGGTGGCAAAACTGTGTCTTGCAACATAGGTGGTTACCTCTCCTGTGATATTGAGTTTTCGGGCTAATTGCCGCAATTCTGTATTGACTTGGTGGCAAACCTTATGTATGCGATTCCGTTTTTGCTGCGGTGTCGTGTGTTTGCCAATATCGAGAATCGGGAACAGATAGCCTGCCGTTTGGCAATAATCAGTATAGCTTACTATAATTCGCTTTGCTTGTTCGGATAGGGGGATATTGATAGCTCCGTGTGTTTTTTGTCGGGTATAGACCAGTCGTCCGTCCGCAATATTGGCAGGGGTAAGATTGGCAATATCCACGAACGATATGCCTCCGCACAGGTACGAGAAAACAAATATATCGTGTGCTAAGTGGCGCAAATTGTTCTCGACAGAACAATCCGCATTGACGATCTTCATTATCTCTTCCTTGTTCAATGCCCGTTTGGGAGTTCGTGTGTCGAACTTGCTCACTTTGTAATCTTCCCCGAACGGATTTTTCTCTTTGGCAACCGCTTTTGCCTTGATCGCTCGGTTGAATACGGCTCGCAAAGTCCGCATCTGGAAACTTAGTGTTGTGTCTTTATTTCCTTTCGCTCGCATCCATACTTCGACCTTTCTCAGAAATTCGGTGTCGATAGTGCCGAATGTATAGGTCAATGCACGCCCTTTGTTGAAACTGCGTAATACACCATAGGAATTTTGATAGGCATAAGCCGTTCCTATTGCTCCTTGTGCTTTAAGGTCTGCAATCAGTTTTACATAGAACTCCTCGACGCTCTGCGCCCGTATTTCCTCTTTGGATTCGTGGATTAAGGTGCGGGGCGTAAACTCCTCCTGCATGGCCTCTTTCGACAGAACGAGCGCATTGTACTCTCCGATGGCACGCAGAGTGACTTGCTGAATGTAGTTGCGATTGGGGCAGTTTCTTTTGGGCTGGTTTGTGGCAAAGTCCCAGTAACGGGTTTGAATGGAAATGCCCAGACTTTTCATCGTTCGTTTGCCGCCCTTACAGATTCGGAGCATGATGGGCGATTCTCCGTTAGTTAGAATTTTGTGGTGGTAGCATACAGCCGAAATAGTTGTTTTCATAGATTGTTGGTTGACTTCTCGGTTGACTTTTCTCGTCAACCAGCGCGTCAACCGCCCTGTTTCCGTTCAGAATACGCAAAAGAAAAAGCCTCAGCAATCGTTTGATTGTCAAGGCTTTCTTGCTGTCGGGGTGATACGATTCGAACGTACGACCACACGCCCCCCAGACGTGTACTCTAACCGGGCTGAGCTACACCCCGAATCCGCGATTGCTAACCTGCAATTGCGGATGCAAATATACGGCTTGTTTTCTTTTTTTGCAACATTTTTCGAGGTTTTTCTTGAGAATGTCCTGTCTGGCCGCTGTTGCCGGGTGAAAAAATAAAAAATTAAATTGCTGAATGTTCCGGAGATTTCGAAAAGCGGCAAATGATTCTCCATTCGCGTCAAAGTTTATGGGGTGTTTTGGATTTTTTGTACGCTCTGAGTATTTTAGGGGAAACCAAAACAACTGTCTAATTATTCTAAATAATTCATTTGACAATGAGAAGAATTTTGAAACTGACCTTACTTTTTGTATTGGTATTTGTGGGGGTAATGGCATGTAAGAAGGATGAAGATTCCGCGCCTGTCATTACCTCGCTTGAGCCGGAATATGTCCGTCCGGGGAACTATCTGTTTATTCATGGCGCGAATTTCGGTTTATATCGGGAACGGGTACAGGTGTTTTTTGATGGCAAGGAGAATCCTGTCATTGCGTTTTCCAACGATCGGATAATGGTAGCTGCTCCGGAGGATGGTCGTGAAGGGCAGACTGTTGCCGTAAATCTTACGGTTGACGGAGTGATGTCGAATACGGTTTCGTTGACTTATCGTCCGGGAGTGCCGGTAGTGACCGCCGTAGAGGAAGGCAGGGGCCTTTATGATGAGATTATTACGATAACAGGAGAGAATTTCGGTACGGTGGCGACCGATCAGGAGGTCTATTTCGATGATGTGAAGGCAGAGGTGACGGAAGCAATAGGAACATCGCTGAAGGTAAAAGTTCCCCGAATTTATAAAGAGAGTGTTGATGTAACGGTCGTTCGTGATGGAGCACGTTCGAATGCGGAGACGTTTCGTTATAATCTGGATCGGTGCGATTCGTTGCTGATTGTTACGGCAGATTGGCAAGTCGAGCAACTTCGGGAAGGTGTTGTCTGGAAATCGGCCTTTTTGACAGCATTCGGTCTGCCTCAGTCGATGAATGTTGTATATGTAACGCCTTCCTCAGATAATAAATTGGAGATTGCACATCCAGAAACCGGATTTCGTAAGACAAGCGAACAATGTGAAGCCAACGAGGCTTTCTTGGGGATCAATGGAGGATATTTTGATGATGCGAAACAGCCATATATAAAAATTAATGGTCAGGTTATCAAGCAAGGGACTGATCAGGTGACTAATAAATCTTTTTGGAATGCGGCTATCGTAATTGATGATAATAAGGTTTCTATCCGGAAGATTCCAGGCGGCAATATGGATGCCCGAAAGTTTGAGGAAGACAATGTGTTGGTGTGTGGGCCGTTTTTGCTTTTGGATAATGAACCGGAAAACCTGGGAACCTCTTCCGGACATACTCGGGAAAAAGCTCCCAGAACTGCGGTCGGGGTGAAAAAAGACGGAACAGTGGTGTTTTTGACGGTAGATGGTCGTTTCCCTTCTAAAGCTGTTGGGGTGACTACGCCCATGCTTTCGAGAATATTGTGGGCTTTGGGGGTTGACGATGCCATGAATCTGGATGGAGGAGGTTCTACGACCTTATGGATTGCGGGGAAGGGAGTAGTGAATTACCCTTCGGATAATGGGGTGTTCGATCATGAGGGAGAACGATCGGTCGGTAGCATACTTTATGTGAAGTAGTTTTTCAAAAAAGATTTCCGAAACTAAGAAGCTGTTTTGATTTCATTCGATAAATCTGTTAAGCATGATTTGGATGAATGCAATCTGTACCATAGCTTCT
>CALVFY010000007.1 GCA_944326945.1 uncultured Rikenellaceae bacterium | reverse complement strand
CTTGACTGATTAAATAGGTGTTGTCACTTCTGATTTCCTTTTTCAGGTAGCCAAAGGATTGCCAAAAGAGGGAAAATGCATGCTTTTTCAAGAAAACATATATTAGTTATATTATTGATTATATGATTCTTTGTTTCTATTGTTTTCTTTTGAATATATGATGTTGGATGGGTACAATATTCGCTCCGGGTACTTAAAACGGCTGTAAGTCAAATGACTCACAGCCGTTTTCATTTTCATGGTTAGTCTCAAAGAAGTCCTGCCAAAAGAGAGAAACAACTTTCCTGTTTGTTTAACCGCCTATTTGTCATAGAGTATTTTAATGAAAAAACGAAATATAGTGCACTATCATCATTTTTTCACCCTACAGATACGAGCTGTCGTTTAGGAAAACATACGTTTACGGGAAGAAGTCGTCGCTGTTGTGAATTGACTTTCCCTGCGGCAACCGGGCGATCTGTTTGTTCATGTCGGCAAACTGTTTCTGCACGAACCCACTGCCGAATATCAAAGCCTGAGATAAAATAGGCAGAGGGTTTTTCTCATCTTCTTTTAGTTGGGATTTATAGTTTTTTTCAATATGAACCTGTAATGCACCGTCCCCTCAAACCACATGGAAAAATTGGTCCCCCAAAGATTATTATACAGACAGAAATGCACACCTCCCCGTATGTCAGGAAGTTCCGTCGAGTAATTCAATCCTTTGGCTTGGCCGATAGACACTAACGGCGCATCGAGACTGATAATTCGTACACCTCCCCGAGAGGTATAGATATCCACATACTCGTCGATGGCATGCATCTGCCGGTTTCCACCTTTCACCACATCGGCGGGATTCACTTTCTGTCCCATTTTGTCCAGCGACAGCCGAACGATGTCTTCGGCGTTGAATGAAAACCAGTAGGCTTCCGGCAATCGGTTGGCGGGTTTGTTCCGGATAGTCAGGTCAAGTTCGATACAGTCTTCTTTTTCCTGTATTTCCAATGTCATATCTTGTGGCAACACTCGCGGGTCGGGACATACTTCCGTGTCGAAAGCCAGCCGGTAGACATTGTCCTTTTTCCCTGCGGCTACCGCCACGGGAGCGGACTCAAGTCGACAGGCCGTCGTACCGCTTTTGTCCAGTCCGGGTTTTCCGAAATCGGCCAGTGCCCAATCATAATGATGGCGCAAATAGCGGTGGCGATAGCTGACATAATCCTCCTCGCAGAAAGTCTCGTACGTCAACGGACCGATTTTTACCGATACATTGCCGATTACCGTCGTTAAAGGCCTAATAAATCCGGAGCAAAATTTGCCGTTCCGGATTTCCTTTCGGGGTTCAACCCTCGTCAACGCTTTCCTGGCCTCATTACGCAACTTCTTGGGCAGTATTTCAACCGCTCTGTCGACATTTTCATCGACTTCGCGCCAGGACGACTCCATCAATACGAAAGCCGAATCGCGACGAGATGCGGTAAACGAATCGAAGTCGTACTTGTCCCAGTTTTTCAAAAAAGTTTTCACATCCAATCCCCACGTGTGCTCGGGAATCATACCCAGCCGAAGAACGAAATCGGTGGTCCGGGTATCGGACGGGTCGATCCTGCCCTGCTCGATCCAACGGGAAAAAAGGCGGGACAACTCCCTGTACCGAGCTATCCGCAGTGGAGAAATTCCGTATCCGTGAATCCAGGTGTCGCCGATTTCAGAAGTGATGACCGGCAACCTGTCCCTGACTTCCTCCAGTTCCCGGGCGACATTGTCCAACGTGGAAGCAAATATTTCCGCACCGGGATACTTTTCCTCCAGTTTTTTGTAAATTTCCTTTACCTGATTCAGAGTGTGAGGCCCCTGATTGTCGTGAGTGAAATTGATCGACACTGCGGCATCGCCTCCCGGCAATATCATATCCGCTCCATACTCTTTCTGGTAGACAAGGATAATGCTTTTCCCATCGCTGTTTTTCCACAACGCGATGGGCGGTACGTCGGGTACGGTACTGGCTCCGTTCACTCCCACGTGCAACAAACGGATGCCGGCATCGGACAGAAACGACACGATAGATCGGGTATGTCCCGGCACATCGGTCATTTTGGCCGAAATCGTATGTTTGCCGAACTCGCGGTCGAGGCTTTGGGAAAGACGTAGCAGTTGGCGGAACATGTCGGCAGACATCATTTCCGATTCGACCGTGTAGGGCATCGCATTCCACACGATATCTCCGTTGGCGATAGCCTGTCGCAGTCTCCGGACCTGTTCAGGAGAGGCATTTTTCAAATAAGAATAAATAAGCCAGGATCCCGTCGTCCAAATATACCGCTGGCCACTACCGGATGCTCTCATTTCGGTTGCCACATCGATGGCCCGAGGAATAAAATTTTCCACGTAGGTCCTCTCCACTTTCGAGGCAAGGTCAGTAAAACCGACGTCGAGATGGGTTTTGAAGATTACATGCACACGCTTCACCCCGGCCCAACAATTCGTACCACAGGCCAGCATCAGTGTGCCCAGCAAAACGACAAGGTCTCTTTTCATCTATAACATGGGGATTGTTTTCAATTTGTCTACACAGAATATGGGATTGGTCAGGGCCAGCATATTTCCGGCGGAGTCTCTGAGTTCGGCCCGAATCCAACGGCTGATCAGCGGCACCGATTGTGTCAGCACCTGATTAGGCGCGACTACTTCGTGACAAATCAGTCCGTTCTGATTGTACACCTGCAATAGTCCGCCACAGTTGGACTGAAATTCGAACACGGAATTTTCATTGAGGACCATTTCATCCCCCAGATGACAGCAAACCGAAGTGTCTGACCGGTTTTTCCCAAAAAAGCTCACCGTAACTGACGAATTTTTCGCTACGTAACAACGCCCCTTCGAGATAGCCCCGGTTACGGCATCGGCGGAAAGACTTTCGGACTGAACCACCGTTTGTGCGGTGCCGAGTGTATTCCCGTCCCGATGGTAATCCGAGCCTCCCACGGCAACCTTGAATATCGAATTGACCAACATGGAATTCCACGCCTCCAATGCCTTTTCATTCGAGATCTGCCAGGGGCCGTTCCAGACTTCTATGCCATCCATGGGTGTTTTGTCATATCGGAAAATGATGCTGTAAGGATGATTGGCCGAAACAAAACCCGAATTCGCCTTGGCTCGCATGACCGTTTCGAAATAACTCGGACGGCATCCGTTCGACATGCTGAAACGGAAATCGATCCAGGTATCCGGCTTGATATTGAAAACATTCCAGTGTCCGTCCTCATAGGTTACTTCCATTCCCGGAATCACCAGAAAATCGGGACGTTGTACCTCTCCCCAGTGAGGCAACGATGAGATAGTGTTATGATCCGTGGAAATGATCCCGTCGAGTCCGGCTGCTTTGCCCAGTTCGACAAGCTCTGCCGGGGTTTTGGTCCCGTCCGAATGCACGGAATGGACGTGGGTGTCGATTCTGTACCACCCGGGGGTATTATTCAGAGAGGATGAGGGAAACCTTTTTACAAACGGCGCTTCCTTTTTACCTACGGTTTCGATAACGATCTCCAACTGCCAGTCGGTGCGGGGAATACCTCGGGTAGTAGCCATTTGAACCACATTCCATTCTCCGGCAGGAATTTCTCCAGGAATATATCCTGGGGTAGCTTTAGAAACCGATATTTCGAAATAACGCCGGGCCCCTCCCGACCATCCGCGGAAACCGGCTCCATTGAGTCCTTTGCCGCGAGAATCGAACACACCCATGTCCAGGTTTGTCCGTTCTCCGGAGGGAGTGGAGAATTTCTGCGTCACGGAGATACGAGTAGCATCTTCCGGCACCTCGAAAGGAGTGTAGAAAGGGATAAACAGACTGTCGATGGAGCTTACGCTACCTGAGAGATGTATCACGATCCGGTCGGGTTTGGATCTCTCACCGGCCCATACCGCACAGCAAAACGAAAGTGCGATGATCAAAAATCTGAATTTCATTTTCTATACAAATTAATCAGCAACTATTTTAATTGGCGGATAAATATCGGATTGGTCACAGCTATCTCGTTGTTTCCTGCATTACGCAACTCCGCACGAACACGTCACCTCTCTCTGTTATGCTTCAGGCCGAGCGTGACCGTAGTCGTACTGATTGTGCTGTTTTCATAATCGACAGTTTCAACCGTAAAAATTCATTCGTCAATTTTTATACAGGGAAATTTGTTATAATTTGCTTTTTGCATTATTTAAACAAACTTTATATGTATGAACATTTTATTTTTTTGTAAATGTATATAAAAAATTTAATTTCCCCAACGCATATGCGTATATTTGTAAGTGTATAATTTTTAAGGACGAACTACAACAAGCCATTTGAGGAAATTAACAGCCTCATTATCTATGGGTAAAGGATATAGTATGCGTTAATTTCGCATAAGGAATATTTGCAGAGGGAACCGTTTCTTTCGGGAATAATGTTGTTCAAACAATTAACATTGCTATGCAAATTAGAGCATGGTCCTTGTACGTACCCGGTTCAAGATACATTTTCCCTGGTTCCCGGGATGAAAAGAAAGATTATTACAGTACTTCTGCCAGCGCATTCGGGTACAGCGACGGCAAACTTCTCCCCAAGGAGGATTGTAATTTTATACAATCTGCCGTTGACGTAATAAACGACAATATCGATAATCCCGACTTTTCCGTCGAAGATCTTGCTAAAGTCATGCGGACCAGCGTCCGTAATCTCTACCGCAGGTTTAAGGTACTGAACCAGCCCACGCCGAACGATCTGATAAACGATCTTCGGTTCAACTTAGTGACGAAGTTGTTGGTCACCACATCACTGACCGTTCAGGAGATCATGTACAGGACTGGTTTCAACAATCGCTCGCATTTCAACCGCGAATTTTCTCGGCGTTACGGTTCGACGCCCGTAGAGTATCGTAAAAAGTTTAAGTCAATATGCCCCTCGTAGGGAAAACAATCAAGTACATGACACTAAAGTCCTCCTTTAGTGGTGATAATGACGACCCCATTGGCTCCCCGTGATCCGTAAATTGAGCCGTCTTTGAGTATCTCTATCGATTTGACGTCGGCAATGTTGACCAATTGGTTCACCGTATTGAAATCTTCGAAAAATTGTCCGTCGACGACAATCAGGGCACTTGAACTCAGCATGAAGGAATTGACTCCACGTATTCTTATTTCGTAGTTGCCTTCGTCTCCTATCACATTTACACCTGCCACACGTCCTTTGAGATATGAAGCCAGATCGGTAAATCCGGAGGCTGTCAGATCAGTGGTCGGATCGAGTCGACTGGCAGGTGCTACATTCAGAAATTTGGGGATCTGATCATATCCAATGTTGAGCATCTCCCCCTTGGTTGTCCCCGAACGCAGTTGTTTCCCCGAGATTACAATACGTGCCGAGTCCAGGCCCAGTAAGGGTAAAGCACCGAATAGTTTGGCATATACGATATAAAGAGTGTCGTTGGCCTGGTATTTCAACTTTACATTGCCTTGCAGAGGATACATCCGATGAGAAGTATCGCTGGCCAAAAGTCCGAAGATGGGGGCATTTTTCAACGGTTTACCCTTTTTGTCGACCACGGAGATCGTAATAGTTCGCAGGGAATCCTTACTTTCATAATCACGGGCATGAACAGTTGACAGAATGGTACAGAGCCATAGTAAAGTCATCGATTTTTTCATAAAATACAATAGTAATGTATTGCTCCGTGATAATTGTTCCGCGGTTCAGAGTAAAGACGATTATTAGAAATCTACGACATAAGGCTTTCCTTCCAGCCAAGCCGCCATGTTGAGTACCAGAAAATTCCAGTTCTGGAAACCTTTATTCAGCACAGGTTCGCCATTGCTGGGCAGATAATATTCATGCAGAGCGCCGAATCGTTCGAAATCCCATCCGCACAGGATAATGGCTTTTTCAGCTATTTCGCGAGCTTCTTCCGTGTATCCATAATTGACCAGGCCTCTCCATACGAAATATTGTACGTTGAGCCAGATGGGACCCAGCCACGAGGATGGATTACCCGAAGCCATCGGATTGTACATCTGTTCGAGTTTCGACAGCGATCGTATGCCGGCCGGTGAATTAAAGGTTTTTTCGTTTTTGAAATGTTCGTTCACCATCCGTTCTGCCTGTTCTTTGGTGGCGATACCCGCCCACATGGGCAGAAAGCCGGACCATACGCCGAAACGTTGAATCAGACAGGGATAGGTACGGGGACCTCCTCGATGCGAACTGATACCTTCTGCTCCCCGATCGGGTGGCAACAGGTTGAAATCTACGCTGTAAAAGAAGCCTGTCCACTCGTCCCAACAATATTTCTGAATCGAATTTTTCAACTCTTCGGCTCGCTGCCGATAGATGTCGGCAATCTCCCCTTGGTTCAGTTTCTCTGCCAGATAGACCATGGCCTGCAACTCTTTGTACATAAACGTGTTGAGAAGAATTGATCCGGAACTGCGTTTGGGACGGTAGAAGGTCGATGGATCGTTATCGACACCGATACTGTTGTCCGATTGCCAGAAGTAGAGGTTGGCTTCGCGGTTACGGTGAAAATTCCAATAACTGTTTACGAAAGTTTGCATGTGATAGAACTTGTCCCGCAACCACTCTACATCTCCGTTCGTGTTTTTGACGATAAAGGCCGCGTGTTGAGCCAGACAAGGTTTATGCATATTGGTCGTAGTGGGGTCCTTGGGTTTTACTACGGGGCGTCCCTTGTAGATGGATATGGGCAACCATCCGTCCTGGCTGCCGAAACTCAGAAAGTTAAGAATACATCCCTGTTCGTATTTGATGGCATCCCGACTGGCCTGTTCCGAACCTTTTTCGAGCAGGATTTGGCGTACCACCACATTACTCAACCAGGAATCCCAATCCCACAAAGCATCCTTGTATTGTTGGCTTCCGGGGGCCATGAACGGATAGGGCAAGTTGTCGCCAGCTTCACGGAACATGCCTGTCATGTCCCGATGAATCGATTCGCGACAGATGTTGATATATTTTTTTACATTATCCGGAGTGCGGGCCGGAAGATTGTTTTCAGCGGAGAGTCCGCTGCAGAAAAAGGCCGATAAGGCGGTAAAAAACAAGATTTTTTTCATAGTGTTAGTTTTGGGTTGACACAAAGATAGTAATCCCTGTGGAAAACACAAGAGTTTGTCTCCCTCTTTGCTGAATTCCTCGTATAAAAAAAGAGATAAACCGACTAAATAGTCCGGTCAGTCTCTTTTCCTCATGGTATCGGATTTTATCGATCGAGTATTTCTTCGATGCGTCCCGATTCTTCGGTGCTGAAATTTCGATTGTCGAGAGCTGACAGGTTGTCGGTCAGTTGTTCTTTGGAACTTACGCCCACAAGAACACTGGTGACTCGGTTGTCGGTCAGTTGCCAGGCAATCGCCATTTCGGCTAAGGTCTGTCCTCGATGTTGGGCCAACTCATTCAGTGCCCGAACCTTTTCGATATTTTCCGTGATGAAATCCTCGCTGAGCGAACCATGACGGGAAGCACGGGAGCCTTCGGGAATTCCGTCGAGATATTTTCCTGTCAGCAGGCCTTGGGCCAAAGGAGAAAAGGATATACACCCTACCCCTTCGTCGCGTTGGGCCCCGAACAGAGAGTCTCCGGTCTCTCGGACCAACATCGAATAACGAATCTGATGGGCCAGACAGGGAGTTCCAAGATCGCGAAGAATGCCGGCAGCACGGACAAATTGTTCCACCGGATAATTCGACAGGGCGGCATAAAGGGCCCGACCCGAACGGACGATATAGTCAAGTGCTTGCATGGTCTCTTCCAGTGGTGTGTGAGGATCATAGCGGTGAGAATAGAAAATATCCACATAATCGAGTCCCATCCGGCGCAGACTTTGGTCACAGCTGGCCACCAGATATTTGCGAGATCCCCAATCGCCATAAGGCCCTTCCCACATCGGATAGCCGGCTTTCGAGGCGATAAGGATTTCGTCTCGATATGGTTTCAGATTACGCTTGAAGATACGTCCGAAGTTGGTTTCGGCACTTCCAGGAGGAGGACCGTAGTTATTCGCCAGATCGAAGCAGGTGATTCCTCGGTCGAAAGCATGGAGGATGATCTCTTCATTGCGGGAGAAATCGTCTCCGTCTCCGAAATTTTGCCACAAACCGAGGGATATGGCCGGTAATTTGATCCCGCTTCGTCCACAACGACGGTACTCCATTCCTTCGTAACGGTTTGCAGAGGCTTCGTATTCCATGACGTTTTTATATTAGCAGAGCACATACCTGCATTGTCCGGTTCAGACATTACAAGTGTGCTTCGGATCAATCCATTTTCAGTACAGCGAGGAAAGCCTCCTGAGGTACCTCTACATTGCCGACCTGGCGCATCCGTTTCTTTCCTCTTTTTTGTTTTTCGAGCAATTTGCGTTTTCTGGAAATGTCGCCACCGTAACATTTGGCTGTTACATCCTTACGTACGGCCTTGACGGTCTCCCGGGCGATGATCTTGGCTCCGATGGCTGCCTGGATAGCGATGTCGAACTGTTGACGGGGAATCAATTCTTTCAGCTTTTCACACATCCGGCGACCGAAATCGTAGGCATGGTCGCTGTATATGAGCGAGGAGAGAGCGTCTACCTGTTCGCCGTTGAGCAGAATATCCAACTTGACCAACTTGCTTGGCTTGTAATCCGTCATGTGGTAGTCGAACGAGGCATATCCGCGCGAGATACTCTTCAATTTGTCATAGAAATCGAACACGATTTCCGACAAAGGCATGTCGAAGTTGACCTCTACCCGATCCTGTGTAATGAATACCTGGTTTTTGAGTATTCCTCGTTTGTCGATACACAGTTTCATGACATTACCCAGGAATTCCGTTTTGGTGATGATTTGTGCCAGGATATAGGGTTCGTCGATGTGACTGATCAATGTGGGTTCGGGCAATCCCGAAGGATTGTGTACGTCGATGACGGCTCCTTTGGTCGTGTGTACCTTGTAGGAGACGTTGGGTACGGTTGTAATGACATCCATGTTGAATTCCCGGTACAGACGTTCCTGAATGATCTCCATGTGGAGTAAACCGAGAAAACCGCATCGGAATCCGAATCCCAATGCCAGTGAACTTTCAGGGTCGAAGGTCAGCGAGGCATCGTTCAGTTGCAATTTTTCCAATGAGGCGCGCAGATCTTCGTATTGATCGGAATCAACAGGATAGAGACCCGCGAAGACCATAGGTTTGACATCTTCGAAACCGGCAATCGCCTCGCTGCACGGACGATCTATATGTGTTACGGTGTCTCCCACCTTCACGTCGGTGGAGGTTTTGATTCCGGAGATGATATATCCCACGTCGCCGGCTCGGATCTCGTCGCGGGGAGAGAGTTTGAGTTTCAGTACGCCGATTTCGTCTGCGGTATATTCGCTACCGGTGTTGAAAAATTTCACCCGGTCTCCTTTATGGATCGTGCCGTTGAATACACGGAAATAGGCGATAATGCCTCGAAATGAGTTGAATACCGAATCGAAAATCAAGGCTTGCAAAGGAGCCTCGGCATCGCCTTTGGGGGCAGGAATACGTTCGACGATCGCTTCGAGAATTGAATCGACGCCTTCGCCGGTTTTACCCGATGCAGCGAGAATCTCTTCTCTCTTGCATCCGAGCAGGTCTACGATTTGGTCTTTCACCTCGTCGACCATGGCGGCCTCCATGTCGATCTTGTTGAGCACTGGGATGATTTCCAGGTCATGGCCCAGTGCCAGGTAAAGATTTGAAATGGTCTGTGCCTGGATTCCTTGGGTGGCATCTACCACTAATAGCGCACCTTCGCAGGAGGCAATAGCTCGAGATACTTCGTAAGAAAAGTCTACGTGTCCCGGGGTGTCGATCAGATTGAGGATGTATTTTTCACCTCCGTGCATGTATTCCATCTGAATCGCATGGCTTTTGATCGTGATGCCTTTTTCCCGTTCCAGATCCATGTTGTCGAGTACCTGAGCCTGAAGTTCCCGCTCGGAGAGTGTTTTGGTCGTCTCCAGCAGACGGTCGGCGAGCGTGCTTTTCCCGTGGTCGATATGGGCTATGATGCAGAAATTACGAATATTTTTCATTTGAATGGCTTAAGCGGCCCAAAGTTAAACAATTTTACGGTTCCGAGAAAAAAGAACCCGTTAATTCCATGCAGTATCCATAACACGGAACAGGATTTTCCGCCCGAAAACTTCCGGGCGGAAAATCTTTCCTGTATGGAATTTCTTTAAAAACTGGCCTGCCGTTTGGCTTCCATCAAAATTGTAAATGCCCGATGAATGTCTTCGTCACTCACAACCACCGTGAATTCGTTGGTGGTACTGATCACTTCCGAGATATTGATGTTGTCCCAAGCCAACTCCTTAAATATATAATAGTAGACTCCGGGACAAATCGTGTTTTCTGCGGGCAATTTGACCGTGATGGATGACAGGTTGTGTGTCTGGGCAATGTTGTGTTCACTGGCGAATATTTCGTCGACCAGCGGCACGATCGTGCTGCTCACGACTAATGTGGTTTCGTAAATTCCTTGAGAAAATGTACAGAATACATCTTTCATGGAACGAACCCGATCAAGCAGAGCAGCTTGTTTTTCATACAGCGTGGAGGAGTTGACAAATGCATAATCCGCCAAATTGGATCGTACGATAATATCGCCGATGTTTTCGACCACTTTCTTGAATTTCATGGCCGACATCAGCTCCAAACGTGGCACCAGCCGATTCAGAGCCATGATTACGGCACTGTCGTTGACCTCTTTGCCGACCTTTTTTTCAATTTCCGGTTTGAGTTGACGAGCCAATGCGGACAGGTTGACGAGGCCTTCTACCAATGCGCCCTCCAGGAAAGGCTTTTTTTTGATAGCTTCTTCTACTGCGTTGGGAATGGTTAACATATAAAGCTGTTAAGGTTACGGATTATTGTCTTGCGGTTAAATTTTTATTTCGAATTGTTACTTATGTACGATTTTTTACCCCTCAAAGAGTTGTTGCAAAAAAAACACTTTTTTTAAAGAAAAACAAACATTTTAGTGTACTTTTGCGAAAAGCAAACAAAAATAAATCATTTTTAACTAATTGTTCCATTTTGTATGATTAGGGTTTTGAAGTTCGGAGGGACCTCCGTAGGGTCGGCAGAAAATATGCGAAAAGTGGCTCAGATCGTAAAACGGGAGGGAGCAAAAATCACCGTGCTTTCAGCCATGTCCGGAACTACGGATGCTTTGGTGCGGATTGTGAAATTGGCCGAAGAGACTTCATCTGCCGACCAGATAGAAGAGGTGTTGGCCATGTTGACCGATAAATATACAACCTGTATCGAAAATTTGTTGAACGACCATAAAACTGCCGCTTTGGAACGGATGAATGAAGCTTTTTCGATTATTCGTCAGGAAGTGGCACATTTTCAGGAATATACTTCCGAACGCATGATTATCGCACGAGGAGAATTGTTGACTTCGGCCATATTCACTTATTATTTGCAGGAATTGGGTATGAATGCCAAGTTGATTTATGCCCCGGGATTCATGCATACCGATCAGGAGGCGAAGGTGAATACGCAACTGCTGAGAGAAAAATTGACGTCATTGATTCAAGGAGATTCGGATACTTATTATATTACTCAGGGATTCATTTGCAGTAATGAGCGAGAAGAGATCGACAACTTGGGGCGTGGTGGCAGCGATTACAGCGCTGCTCTGATGGGGGCTGCTATCGGGGCCGGCGAAGTGCAGATATGGACCGATATTGATGGGATGCACAACAATGATCCTCGTTTTGTGGAGAATACCTACCCTATTCGACACATGAGTTTCGATGAGGCGGCTGAATTGGCCTATTTTGGCGCGAAAATCCTGCACCCGGCTACTATTCAGCCTTGTAAGGATATGGATATTCCGGTGCTGCTCAAGAATACGATGGATCCGGATGCCCCCGGTACGACTATTTCGCACGAAGAGGATACTCAGCGGGATTTCCATGCCGTTGCAGCCAAGGATGGAATCACCGTAATCCGCATCTATTCGACCCGAATGCTGATGGCCTACGGTTTTCTGCGCAAAGTATTCGAAATATTCGAGGAGTATAAAACCCCTATCGATATGATTACCACTTCCGAGGTGGCTGTTTCTCTGACCATTGACAGCGATTGTCATTTGGAGCAGATTGTGCAGGAACTTCAGACGTTGGGGACGATCGAGATTGAACGTAACAATACCATCGTTTGTATCGTTGGTCACATGGATCACTCTCAAACGGGATTGGCGGCACGGATTATGGAGAGTGTTTCGAATGTGCCGATTCGGATGATCTCCTACGGGGCCAGTCATCGGAGTATTGCCATGTTGGTGGAGACCAAATATAAGAAAGAGATTTTGCAAAGTATTAACGACAGACTTTTTTCCCGATGTTAAGCCGTAAGATAACCGATAGATTGGTGGCCTATTCCACTCCGTTTTACTTGTATGACATAGATTTGTTGCGGAATACTTTGCAACGGGCTGTGGAGGAGTCTTCCCGTTATGGATACAAGATTCATTACGCACTGAAAGCCAATTTCGATCCTCGTATTCTGCAGGAGGCTTTGCAGGCAGGTTTAGGTGTGGATTGCGTTAGTGGCAATGAAGTGCGTTATGCCATAGAGGCCGGTTGTCCTGCTTCGGGAATCGTATATGCCGGTGTCGGGAAGAGTGATAAGGAGATTCTGTATAGTTTGGAACAGGACATTTTTGCTTTCAACTGCGAATCCAGGCATGAATTGGAGATCATTAATGAGTTGGCGGCTGGTATGGGAAAAGTGGCTCGAGTGGCGCTCCGAATCAATCCCGATGTCGATCCCATGACTCATAGATATATCTCTACAGGGCAGGCTGAGAGTAAATTCGGTATCTCCTATAAGGAGATTGACGAGGTGGCTGCCCGATTGCCCGAGTTGAAAAATGTGGAAGTTGTGGGATTGCATTTCCATATCGGATCGCAGATCCGGGAATTGAGAGTATTCGAGTATCTCAGCCTGAGGGTCAATACCTTGTGGAAATGGTTCGAAGAGCGCGGATTCAAGTTGAGTCATGTCAATCTGGGCGGAGGACTGGGAATTGACTACGATCAGCCGGAAAGCGAACCTGTTCCCGATTTTGCTACCTATTTTTCGATATTCAAGGAGTATTTGAAGATAGATTCCTCCATAGAGGTTCATTTTGAGTTGGGACGCTCATTGGTGGCACAATGCGGGGAGTTGATTTCCAGAGTGCTGTATAATAAGACTACCGCAGGAGGCAAGAATGTGGCTATTGTCGATGCCAGTATGACTGAATTGATTCGTCCTGCACTCTATCAGGCTTATCATGCGATTGAAAATCTTACTCCGGGTGGCATGGAGGAAAAACTCTATACGATAGCCGGTACGGTATGCGAGTCGTCGGATATTTTTGCACGAGACATATGTTTGCCTGAATTGCGACGCGGCGATCTGGTGTCGATCAAGTCGGCCGGTGCCTATGGGAGTGCCATGGCATCGCGCTATAATCTGCATGACCTGCCCGGATCTGTGTATAGCGATTCGTTGTAACGGATTTTTCCTTACCTTTGCCCGTGTCCGGGAGCAGCCGATCATTCTCGCTCCTCGACGCGGGTGATTTATGTGGTTATTGTTGGCTTTCGGTTCGGCATTCCTGTTGGGATGCTACGATTTGTTTAAAAAAGGAGCCTTGCAGGGCAATGCGGTTATTCCTGTACTGTTTCTTAATACCCTGTTTTCGTCGCTGATTTTTCTGCCCCTCATCGTGTGTTCTGCGTCCGGATGTGGGGGAATAGAAAATACGCTTTTTTATGTCCCTTCAGGGGATTGGCAAGCTCATGGATTGATTTTTTGCAAGTCGATTTTGGTGCTGATTTCTTGGCTGTTCGGCTATTATGGAATCAAACATCTTCCTGTCACGATTGTCGGGCCGATTAATGCCACGCGTCCTGTTATGGTCCTGGTGGGTGCCATGCTGTTGTTTGGGGAACGCCTCAATCTGTGGCAATGGATCGGTGTGTTGCTGGCGGTGTTTTCCTTTTTCCTGTTGAGTCGTTCCGGGAAAAAAGAGGGAATTGATTTTAGGCATAACCGTTGGATTCTGTATGTCTTTCTCGCTACGCTCACGGGAGCTCTCAGCGGGCTGTACGATAAATTCCTGATGGCTCGTTTTGCCCCGATGCTGGTGCAGGCGTGGTTTGCCGTTTATCAACTGTTTATTATGGCTGCCGTATTGTTTGTGTTGTGGTGGCCCCGACGAAACGACGGTGTCCCTTTGCGGTGGCGGTGGAGTATTTTGGGTGTCTCCATATTTCTTTCGTCTGCTGATTTCCTCTATTTCTGGTCGCTCAGTTATGACGATTCGATGATCTCGATTGTCTCTATGATCCGTCGTTCGAGTGTGATCGTCTCCTTTGCAGGAGGAGCCCTGTTTTTTCATGAAAAGAATCTGGCCGGTAAGGCGCTCGATCTGGCATTGGTGCTACTGGGTATGGTATTTCTGTATATCGGTTCGCGATAAGAGCCTCCGGATGCGATTATTCCCGCCCTATTGTTTTTGAAGCTGGGAACTTTTTCGTATCTTTCGCAGGTTTTTAAACTTTTACGAACAATGAAGATTTCCTATAACTGGCTCAAGGATTATATTAAGACGGATCTTTCTGCGGAAGAGATCTCTGCGATTCTTACTTCGATCGGTCTGGAGGTCGAGGGACTCGAAAAGATCGAATCGGTACGGGGCGGTCTGGAAGGAGTGGTGGTCGGCGAAGTGTTGACGTGCGAAATGCATCCGGATTCGGACCATCTTCATATTACGACTGTCGCTGTGGGTGCGGAGGAGCCTTTGCAAATCGTATGCGGGGCCCCGAATGTGGCTGTCGGACAGAAAGTGCTGGTTGCTACGGTTGGTACGACACTCTACCCTAACGGCCAGGAAGAGGGATTTAAAATAAAACGGAGCAAGATTCGGGGAGTGGAGTCGCTTGGAATGATCTGTGCGGAGGACGAACTCGGCATCGGAGAGGATCACTCGGGAATTATGGTTCTCGACGATTCTGCAGCGGCGGGTACTCCTGCCCGTGATTTTCTGAATTTACAGGATGATTATCTGTTTGAAATTGGCCTGACCCCCAATCGGGTGGATGCTGCCTCCCATTATGGCGTGGCCCGCGACCTGGCGGCCTATTTGCGTGCACATGGAAGGGATGGGGCATTGACACTGCCTTCGGTAGAGGCCTTTTCGGTAGATAGTCATGAGAATCCGGCTAAGGTAACCGTTCTGAACTCGGAAGCAGCACCTCGGTATGCGGGTATTACGGTGACGGATGTGAAAATTGCCCCCTCGCCCGAATGGTTGCAAACTCGGTTGCGTGCCATCGGGATCAATCCTAAAAATAATGTGGTGGATATAACCAATTTCGTTTTGCACGAATTGGGTCAGCCTCTGCATGCCTTTGATCTGGACAAGGTCGAGGGTAAGGAGATCGTGGTAAGAACCTGTGATGAGGGAACTCCTTTTGTCACGCTTGATGGTGTGGAACGGAAACTTTCGGAACAGGATCTGATGATATGCAGTGCTACGCGTCCGATGTGCATGGCTGGTGTGTTCGGCGGTCTCGACTCCGGTGTGAGTGATACTACGCGTAATGTTTTCATCGAGAGTGCCTATTTCAATCCCGTGTGGGTACGGAAAACCGCACGGCGTCATGGCCTGAATACCGATTCATCATTCCGTTTCGAACGGGGAATCGACCCCAATAATACGATCTATGCCCTGAAACGTGCGGCATTGCTGATGAGAGAGTTGGCCGGAGGACGGATCTCTTCGGAAATAGTGGATGTCTATCCGGAAAAGATTGACAATTTCCGTTTCGAGGTTTCCTATGAGCGGATCAATGCGCTGATCGGCAAGGAGATTCCTCAGGAAACCGTTAAGTCGATCATTCGGGCGTTGGAGGTCGAGATAGAGAAGGAAGCAGACGGTGTGTTGGCCGTATCGGTCCCTCCCTATCGAGTGGATGTACAACGAGAGGCCGACCTGGTGGAGGATATACTGCGGATTTACGGGTATAACAATGTAGAGATTCCATTGACAGTTCATTCCACGTTGTCCTATGCACCGAAACCGGATAAGGATAAACTCGTGAACAGCGTATCTGACTTTTTGACCTCCAATGGATTCTCCGAGATTATGAGCAATTCGCTGACTAAGGCAGCCTATTATGAGCAATTGGAGACATGTAAGGCAGAAAATTGCGTGAAAATTATCAATCCGTTGAGCGCCGACTTGAACGTCATGCGTCAAACGTTGCTCTTTGGTGTGTTGGAAGCCGTGCAGTTGAATGTGAA
The DNA here is from genome assembly GCA_944326945.1 of uncultured Rikenellaceae bacterium. GTDB lineage: Bacteria > Bacteroidota > Bacteroidia > Bacteroidales > Rikenellaceae > Gallalistipes. Next base: position 72,743 of record CALVFY010000007.1, on the reverse strand, counting down.
TCGCAAGAATAGTGATCTGAAACTGTACGAATTCGGAAATTGTTATTTCTATGATTCGGCCAAGGCTTCGGAAGGTGGGTTGGCTCCCTATCGTGAGAGTTATCGGTTGGCAATAGCGATGACCGGTGCTACGGGAACTCCTTCCTGGAACTACAAGCCGGAACGGACCGGATTCTTCCATCTGAGGGCTGTGGCGGAGAGGCTGTTGCGTCGCTTTGGAATCAATATGTATGATTTGAAGGCAGAATCTTCTGTTTCGGATCTTTTCGGAGAAGGAATTGTATTTTCACTGAACGGGAAGGAACTGATACAGATGGGAACCGTGGCTCGTAAATTGCGAAACGGATTCGATCTGAAAAATGAGATCTATTATCTGGAGATGAACTTCGATGTGCTGTTGCAAGCCGTAAAACGCCATAAAGTAATGGCAGAAGAGCTGTCGAAATATCCTGAAGTAAAACGTGATCTGGCTCTGCTGGTAGACAAGGATGTGACTTTTGCCCGTTTGCGTGCCATTGCATTTGCTACGGAGAAGAAATTGCTCAAGAGTGTGTCTTTGTTCGATGTGTATGAGGGAGATAAACTTCCAGAAGGGAAGAAATCCTACGCGTTGAGCTTTATTCTGGAGGACAAAACCAAAACGTTGACCGATGCCGTGATCGATAAGGTGATGAATAATTTCATCAATCAGTTCCATCGTCAGACCGGTGCCGTAATAAGAGCATAACAAAACGAACCCAAAGATAAATTTATGCAGAAAAAAATTCTGATACTCGACTTCGGTTCGCAATACACCCAACTGATTGCCAGAAGGGTGCGCGAACTGAATGTCTATTGTGAAATACATCCCTACAACAAGATTCCCCAGTTGGATGAATCCGTACAAGGTGTGATTCTCTCGGGAAGTCCGTTTTCTGTTCGGGATGAGAAAGCTCCTCAGGTAGACCTTTCTGGCATCAAGGGAAAATTGCCTTTGTTGGGTGTCTGCTATGGAGCTCAGTATTTGGCCCACCATTTCGGAGGAGAGGTGATGCCCTCGGCTACCCGTGAGTATGGACGGGCTATGCTTTCGCTTAAGGAGAACGATCCTCTGCTGAAAGATCTTTCTCCCAGAACCCAGGTTTGGATGTCGCATGGAGATACGATCGGGAAGATTCCTGCGAACTATCGGATTATTGCCAGTACGGACGATGTGCCTGTTGCGGCCTATCATGTGGGCGGGGAGCAGAGTTGGGGTATTCAGTTTCATCCGGAGGTGTATCACTCTACGGAGGGCAAACAGTTGTTGAAAAATTTCGTGGTCGATATCTGCGGCTGCGCGCAGGACTGGACGCCCGATTCCTTCATCGAATCTACGGTAAGTGAACTGAAAGCCAAAGTCGGTGACGATAAGGTCGTGTTGGGACTCTCCGGCGGGGTCGATTCTTCTGTGGCCGCGATGTTGCTGCACAAGGCTCTTGGACAGAACCTTACCTGTATTTTCGTGGATATGGGGCTTCTGCGGAAAGATGAGTTCGAAACCGTCCTCGAATCATATAAAAATATGGGATTGAACGTGATCGGTGTACGTGCGGGAGATAAATTTCTGGCGGATCTGAAGGGTGTGACCGATCCGGAGAAAAAGCGGAAGATCATTGGCCGCGATTTCATAGAAGTTTTCGACGAGGAAGCCCAGAAATTGAAAGATGTGAAGTGGTTGGCTCAAGGAACGATCTATCCCGATGTGATCGAATCGACGTCGGTAAATGGGCCTTCGGCTACGATCAAATCGCATCATAATGTCGGCGGACTTCCCGAAAAGATGAATTTGAAGATCGTAGAGCCATTGCGTCTGCTCTTCAAAGACGAAGTTCGTCGAGTTGGACATCAGCTTCAAATTCCGGATACGATTTTGGGACGTCATCCTTTCCCTGGACCGGGACTTGGAATTCGTATTTTAGGTGAGGTGACAGCTGAAAAAGTACGTATTCTGCAAGAAGCCGACAAGATATTTATCGATGGTTTGCGAGAATTCGGCCTTTACGATAAGGTATGGCAGGCAGGAGTTGTGCTGCTGCCGGTTCAGTCGGTGGGTGTCATGGGGGATGAGCGTACCTATGAAAGTTGTGTGGCTCTTCGGGCTGTCACTTCGACCGACGGTATGACGGCCGATTGGGTACACCTTCCTTATGATTTTCTGGCGAAAATGTCGAACGATATTATCAATAAGGTGAAAGGGATCAATCGCGTCGTCTACGATATCAGTTCCAAACCACCTGCAACGATTGAGTGGGAATGATATTTCGTATACACTTCTGTAATAGGCCGGTCCCGTGCATGACGAGACCGGTTTTTTTTATGTATAAAAACAGGAAATTGTTGTAATTAATATGGGGATAAATTAATTCTCGGATTTTAATTTCTCCCAGAATTCTGTGCGCAAACCCGAAGTGATCAGTCCCCTATTGGTTCTGGTAGGGTGTACGCGGTTGCTTAAAAATACCAGGAAAAGATCTTGTTTGGGATCCATCCAGATCATGGTACCCGTATAACCCGTATGTCCGAACCCATCATACAAGGGTGAAGAAGGCGCTCTCCGATCGAAACCTAATGCTCGATATATGCCCCGAGGACGTAATGGAGTAGAGGTAAATAGGGAAACAGTTCGTGCCGAAAGAATACGAGTTCCGCGGTAGAGCCCTTGATTTAGAATCATTTCACAAAAGTGTGACAGGTCGCTTGCACAGGAAAATAATCCGGCATTGCCTCCCACGTTATCCGATACAGCAGCCAATTCATCGTGAGTATATCCTCGAAGAGGGCCTCTTTGCATGAGCAGATCATTTTCCGTAGGGACAATATGCGTGGAATCTTTCCATTCGAGAGGTTTGAATCCGGTGTTGTACATCTCCATCTGAGCGAACAACGGACGAAGATACTGATCAAGGCGCATTCCCGTAATTTGTTCGACGATCAGTTTCAACAGATGGAAATTGAGATCGCTATACAGATAACGTCCTCTTTTGGCCGGACGATAACTACGTACGATTGCATGATTTATCAAGGTGTCGACAGCTGGATTTACATACAGATTATTACATACCTTTCGGAATCCCTCTCGTGGGGTATCTGCCAGATAAAAGGTGTCTCGAATCATTTCTCGGCACAGATAAGTCGATTTATCCACGAGATAGGGATAATCTTTACTGCGACGATAACTGATCAGGGAAGCTCCGGAGGGATTTTGATAGAGCAGTTTGTATAATTGGATGTTGGTTAATCCTGAAGTGTGAGTCAGTAATTGTGAGAGCGTAATGTCATTGACCACTGTCCCCTGGAAATCTTTCAGGTAATCCCCTGCTCGTTTGTTGATGTCTATTTTCCCTCGGTCGTACAAATGCATCACTGCCAGTGTGGTGGCTACGATTTTCGTACATGAGGCCAGATCATATACATCTTCCGGGCAAATAGCATTTTTTTCTTCTATTTCTTGGTAGCCATAACATTTTTCCAGCAAAATGCCTTCTCTATTTCCGATAGCAATGGATGCTCCCGGATAATATCCTTTTTGCCATCCGGCCGACATGATCGAATCGATACAACGGACCAATTTGTCGGAAAGTTGTCTTCCTTGAATTGGAAGTATGGATAGAAATGTCAGACTAAGAATCAGAAAACGCAATGTCATGGTCTTGCAGGCTTTATCCGTAGGTCTTGAATAGCGACGGCGTTTTCTCCATTTCCGTCGCATGTCGAGACAATGCGCAGAACTTTAACCGGTCTTTTAGGATAGATTGTGGCCTGACCGGCGGAAAGTGTGTCTGCTTTTTGGTAATTTTTCCCATCGGAACTGATCTCCACATATCCGGAAACAATATGGTACCGAGGCAAGTAGCGTAATCCGGTGATTACTTCTATGGACTGGCAGGCTGTCGGTTCTTTGAAAGTAAACGTGAATGAATCTCCAGATTGGCAGGTGCCTCTGGTGCGCACATAACTGGTTACATTGTAGTCTACTGCATTGGAAAATGGAAATCGAGGGTTTTGAGGCAAAGTCGATGTCAGTGTGGCCTTGGGTTCGATGTATGGAGATGGACTCAATTCGAAAAGCAGACGGCAGGGACGAGGATCGTTGTTTTTTAAGGTGATGGATAATTGTCCATTTTGATTGCGCGAATCTATATGGAGTCGCATTTGATGGAATGGATTGATTTTCCATCCGCGGCGGATAATGGTATAAGTCGTGTCCGGCGAGGTAACCTCCATTCGAGTAATAGTTGCATTGTCGCAAGGAAGCGGAAAACTCATATACCAGATTCCGTGACGGTCGACCACCTCTTTCAAGGGAAATGTCACGGTAGCCGAAGCCGCACTATCTATCTGAATTTCTCGATGGACCGAAGGCGCTACGATTCCGCTAACTCGGTTTTGATAGAAAGCTCGGAACATATATTTTTCAGGTACGGTATCTTTAATGGGCTGGGTATAAACTTGGGAAGATGTGTCAGGGTCCTTCCCATCGGTCGTATAGCGAATTGTGGCGTTCGATAAGGGATTCGTGACAGAGATAATTCCCCGGTGGTAGGAAACCTCGGGCGGGAACATCCTGAAACGCACTCCCATGGCAGCCAAACGGGCCAAGTGCTTTTGGGTAAGTCTTTTTTTGAAATCAGACCACAGTCTTGTTTTTTCCGGGCTCCAGCCCACTTCGGCCAAAGCACATACCTGAGGATAGAGCTGATATTCGATGTATCCATCCGGATTTGAAAGACCCATTTCGCTCCAAAATACTCCTTCGACACCCTCTACATATTTCATTTGTTCATCCGAGAATCCCTGATTCGAAAAACGGAACGAATAGGTTCGTTCGGCATTGGTCACTCCGGCCCATGTAAGACCCGGTTCGGAGGGTGCCTCCTTCATGTCGAGATAAAAATAGGTGCCGGGCATGACGATGGTATGATACTGTTTTTGAGTGGCTTTCCGACATACATCTACATTTTCCCATCCGTATACATGTTTTCCGTTAGGCGTCAGACGTCCACTGCGGACAGATTCATTCCATACGGACATGCATTTCCCGTGAGCATGTAACATTTTGTCTATTCTTTCCGTAAAATGCTCCGCAATCTGGTCTGCGGAAGGGTGTTTCCCGTACATTAATTGGCGGCAATCGGGGCATTTTTTCCATTGTGAAGCATCTACTTCATCGCCTCCGATATGGATATATTTAGAAGGAAACAGGTCGCAGATTTCGGCTAAGATAGCTTCAAGCATTTCGTAATTGCTCTCTTTCGAGACACACCACACATTGCGGCGATCATATCCGGCAGCCGTACTGTCCACGGGACCGCGACATAGAATTTGAGGATATACACGGGCTATGGCTCTGCTGTGTCCTGGCAATTCTATTTCTGGAATCACTTCTATATTACGGAACCGGGCGAATTCGACCACTTCTCGAATTTCTTGCTGTGTGTAATATCCACCGTATTTCCGGGTCCATTCTCCGTAGATAGCTTTCACGGGCGAATCACCCCCTCTGAATCCTCCTATTTGAGCCAATTTCGGATAACTTTTCAATTCGATACGCCATCCTTCGTCATCGGTAAGATGCCAATGGAATTTATTGATTTTATGATGAGAAAGCCAATCTATATGCATCTTTACTTGTTCTATGGGGACAAACGTGCGAACCACATCCAACATCATGCCCCGATAGGAAAAACGAGGATAATCTTCGATCTGGACACATGGGATTTGAAGTGAAGCGTGTCCCTGTTTCTTGGCATATACCGTCTCGGGCATTAATTGCAAGAGTGTCTGAATACCATTGAATATTCCAGCTCTATCTTTACTTAAGATGTCGATACCGCTCGGCGTAACAGTGAGCCTGTAACCTTCGGCAGGAAGATTCAAATGAGGTTGTATGGAAAGAACCACTGCATTTGCCGCCACGTGTGACGTATTGATCAATAAATTCAATCCGACGGCCGGACTCAGGTATTCATTCAGGTATTTTGCCAAAGGAAGAGTCGAGGAATCTGTGGCTACGATTACTGTTGTCGGAGAAAGAGAATAATGTCCCTTTGCCGTGATCATGCTTACGGGTGCCGGAATAATTTCGGATGAAGATACTCTGGTGTAAACAGATAATAAACAGAGAAATAAAATAATTATATTAAGTTTTTGTTTATTCATTATACAGTAAGTATGGTTTGCGTAATTTTTTGAATTGAATCACATCATTTTGCCATTTGGCTTTGATCTCTTCGGCCCCTTTCCCCTCTTTGATCATGGTTCTCACATAGTCTGTTCCGATCAATTTCTCGAACATCGGTTGAAAGAACCGGCTTTTATCCGGCATCCGATTATATGCGTCGATCACATAAGAGAGGTTGATTCCGTTCCGAGTGATCTCTTCGTCGGAGGGCGACTGCCGAAGATCTACCCCCAGGCATACTTGGTTTTTAAGCGGAGGGTTTTTGGCTCCCGCAACACTTTGAGGGGTGAACGAGAACGAATACCCCTTCAGGGCAGGATGGCCGAAGACCTGAAATGGGAAATTCGTACCACGACCCACACTAATTGGAGTCCCTTCGAAATAGCACAACGAAGGATAGAGATAAATGGCCCGCATGTTTGGTAAATTGGGCGATGGGCGGACCGGAAGTCTGTAACGAGTCTGATGAGTATAATGTTGGCAACGGATCACGGTTAATGGGCACTGTTTCCCTCCAGTCAGCCATCCCTCTCCGTTGATCATTCCGGCCAATTCCCCTAAAGTCATGCCGTGGACGACCGGAATGGGATGCATGCCCACGAAAGAACGGTATTTTGGATCGAGCCGAGGACCGTCCACGTAGAAGCCGTTGGGATTGGGTCTGTCCAGCACGATCAGCGGCGTATGGGTCTCGGCACACGTCTCCATCAGGTAGTGCAGTGTAGACAGGTAGGTGTAGTAACGGAGTCCGACGTCTTGCAAGTCGAATAACATGACGTCGACTGCGGCAATGTCCTCTTGGCGAGGCTTACGGTTTGCCCCATACAGAGATATAACCGGGAGATTGGTTTTTGCATCCCGATAACCATTCACCTTCTCTCCTGCGTCGGCATTGCCCCGGAATCCATGTTCTGGAGCAAACACGGCCGTAACATGCACGCCTCGTGCGAGGAGTGTATCTACCAGATGTGTATTATTTACAAGGCCGGTATGATTGGTCAATACGCCCACCTTTTTCCCTTGGAGCAGGGGCAGATACTCCCCCATTCGCTGGGCTCCTGTCACGACGGGTGTCTCACACAGAGTGATCAGCGGCAGGAAAAGTGTGATTATAAAACAAACAATTCTATTCAACGGTCACAGATTTTGCAAGATTTCGGGGTTGGTCTACATCTCGGCCCTTGTTGACTGCGATATAGTAGGCCAGCAATTGAAGAGGAATAGAGGCAAGAATGGGAGACAAACACTCCGTAACGGCCGGAACTTCGATACAGTAATCGGCAATATTGCGGACTATTTGGTCTCCGACGGAGATAATGGCAATAACTTTACCTCCCCGGGCCTTGATCTCTTGGATATTGCTGACGGTTTTCTCGTAGATGCTGTCCGATGGGGCAATTACGACTACAGGCATTTCATTGTCGATCAAGGCGATCGGTCCGTGTTTCATCTCTGCCGCGGGATACCCTTCGGCATGGATGTAGGAGATTTCCTTTAGTTTCAGGGCTCCTTCGAGTGCAACGGGGTAATTGTAGCCACGTCCCAAATAGATGAAGTTATGACAATAGGTGAATATTTTGGAGAGGTCTTGGATCTGATCGTTTAGTTTGAGTACCTCTTCGATCCATTGGGGCAATTTTTGAAGATGATCGAGAATTTTCAGATAACGTTCCTCGGAGATGGTCCCTTTCTCTTTGGCCAAAGTCAAGGCGAGCATAGTCATTACGGTCACTTGTCCGGTAAAGGCCTTGGTCGAGGCGACACCGATTTCCGGTCCTACATGGATATAGGCTCCCGAATCGGTTGCCCGAGCAATGGAGGAGCCGACCACGTTACAGATACCGAAGATGAAAGCACCCTGTTTTTTTGCCAGTTCGATGGCAGCCAACGTGTCGGCGGTCTCTCCGGATTGGGATACGGCAATCACGACATCGTCTGAATGGATCACCGGATTACGATAACGGAATTCGGAAGCATATTCCACTTCAACCGGAATACGACAAAGATCTTCGATCAAATGTTCTCCGATCAATCCTGCATGCCAGGAGGTGCCGCAAGCAACGATAATGATTCGTTTGGCCTGAAGGAATCGCTCCTTATTGTCCAGTACGCCGGAAAGTACGACATGAGTGGCTTCGATATTGACCCGTCCACGAATGCAGTCGACGATCGTTTTAGGCTGTTCGTAGATCTCCTTGAGCATAAAATGAGGATAGCCGCCCTTTTCCAGTTGACTGATACTCATGGAAAGTTTTTTGATGTCGAATTTCGCCTCCACGTTATTCAGACTCACCACACGAAGCGGTTTGTCCCGATCGATGACGGCGATCTCTTCGTCATTGAGGTAGACCACCTTATCTGTATACTCCACGATCGGTGTGGCATCCGATGCGAGAAAATATTCGTCATTACCCAGTCCTATTACCAGCGGACTACTTTTTCGAGCGGCAATGATTCGATTTTGATTGCCTTTTTCGACCACTGCGATGGCATAGGCGCCGATCACCTCTCTTAGCGCGATTTGTACAGCTTCCAATAGTGAACAATGGTTGGTCTGCATGACATATTCGATCAGCTGTACGAGCACTTCCGTGTCGGTGTTGCTGCGGAAAGAGAATCCGTTTTGGATCAGGGCCTCTTTCAGGACGCCATAATTTTCAATGATGCCATTATGGATCAATGCCAGATTTTCACTCTCCGAGTAATGTGGGTGGGCGTTCACATCATTCGGCTCGCCGTGGGTTGCCCAACGGGTATGCGCGATACCGATGTGTCCCGAAACATCTTTCGATTCGGCAAAACGTTCCAATTCAGCCACCTTGCCCCGATGTTTATAGACGTTCAGGTCGCCCTTTTCATTGACGAGTGCTACTCCTGCGCTGTCATATCCCCTGTATTCCAGCCGATGAAGGCCTTTTGTCAAAACCGGGTATGCATCCCGAAATCCGACATATCCTACGATTCCACACATAATTTCATCTGATTTATCACCGACAAATTTACCATTTTTGCCGTAAAGTGCTACCTTTGTATAGCTAAAAACAGAATATACTATGGAAGATAGAAGGTTGACGGCATTCGCTCGCTTGTTGGATGTTATGGATGAGTTGAGAGAGAAATGTCCGTGGGATCGGGAGCAGACATTCCAATCTCTCCGTAATAATACGATCGAGGAAACTTATGAGTTGGTTGATGCAATTGCGGATAATGATCTGGAAAACATCAAGAAAGAGCTGGGTGATTTATTGCTGCACGTTGTCTTTTATTCGAAATTGGGCGACGAACAACACGCTTTCGATATTGGTGATGTTGCCAATGCGATATGTGACAAACTGGTCTATCGTCACCCTCATGTCTTTGCCGATGTGCATGCAAATACTCCGGACGAGGTGATGCAGAATTGGGAGCAACTGAAATTGAAAGAAAAACACAAAAAGAAAGGTGTTTTAGGAGGAGTCCCTCGAAGTCTGCCGGCTATGGTCAAGGCATATCGGATCGGGGAAAAAGCAGCTTCGGCCGGCTTTGACTGGGAGAAAAAAGAAGATGTGTGGGCGAAAGTCAAAGAGGAAATCGGGGAAGTTCAGCAAGAGATGGAACGTGGTTCCGATTCGGCCGACAAGGAAAAATTGATGAATGAATTCGGAGATCTGTTTTTTGCAATGATCAATGCTGCAAGACTTTATCATATCGATCCGGAATTGGCGCTGGAACATTCGAACAAGAAGTTTATCCGACGATTCGAACATATCGAAGATCGGACAGCCGCACAAGACAAGACACTCAGTTCGATGACTTTGGAGGAAATGGAAGCCTTGTGGCAAGAAGCAAAAAAATATGAATAAACGAATTAGATAAAAATAGAGGAAATGGCAATTATTAAGAGTGTAAGAGGATTTGATCCGAAGATCGGAGAAAATACTTTTTTGGCGGAAAATGCTACGATTATTGGGGATGTTACGATAGGTAATGATTGCAGTATTTGGTTCGGGGCTGTTCTTCGCGGTGATGTCAATACCATTACGATCGGTGATCGGGTGAATATTCAGGATGGAGCGGTGATTCATACGCTCTATAAACGTTCTCAAACACATATCGGCAACGATGTTTCGGTAGGTCACAATGCCGTAATTCATGGTGCCCGAATCGAAGATAAATGTCTGATCGGAATCGGTTCCACAATTCTTGACAATGCGGTCGTGGAAACGGGATGTATCGTGGCGGCTAATGCGTTAGTGCTCTCTAATTCGGTATTGGAGCCTAACAGCGTTTACGCAGGTATTCCGGCAAGGAAAGTAAAGGATGTCACTCCTGAACAAAGAGCTGAGATTATCGAACGTATTGCTCACGATTACAGAATGTATGCATCTTGGTATAAAGAGGAATAATTGAGGTATGAGATTCCCTGATAAGTATCGAGTGATAAGTGTCAATCTGCTGATTTCGGTGGCAATCAGTCTGATTGTTAATTTCTCTTATTTCGTTTTTTATCTGGGAAGTAATACGGTGTTGGCAGGGCATCGTCCTTCACGAATGCCCGTGGAGAATTCCAATTTATTTTTAGTACTTCAAGTACTCTATTTTATTGTGCTGTCGTTCATTCTTTTGTCTGTAATGACAGCTAATATAAGAAAAAAGAGTTCTGCAAAATTTGCCCTCCAATTATTATACTGTGTATTGGTGTGCGTGGCGTTCTATTTCATTACGCCTAATCTTACCCGACATGGTGAGATTGATATGCAGATGAATGCGCGTCGGATATTTAATCCGATGCTTACGCTAAAGAGTTGTTTTACGTTGATTGTTGCGGTATTATACGGGAAGATTTTCGAACTGGTTTATCAGAAGCAGCACATGGAAATTGAAAACCAGTTATTGAAAAACGAAAATCTTCAAACACGTTATAATATGTTGATTAATCAAATCAACCCACACTTTTTCTTCAACTCGCTGAACTCTTTGGCAATGTTGGTACGATCGGAACATAACGAGAGAGCTCTGATTTACATCGATCGTCTTTCCGATACGTTTCGTTATATTATTCAAAATGGGCAGCAGGGGCTCACTACTCTCGGTGAAGAACTTAAATTTTTAGATGCCTATAAATATCTGCATGAAATACGGTATGCAGATAAACTTTTTTTCGATATCAATATCGACGATAGTCTCAAACGCTGGTCCTTGCCCTCTTTGTCACTTCAGCCACTGATAGAGAATGCTGTGAAACATAACAGCATAACCTTATCTAAACCTTTTCATATATCCATTTATACGGATCAGGAGACATTGATCGTTTCGAATCCGATTTATCCCAAAATCGAAACACCCAAAGGGACAGGTATCGGATTGAAGAATTTATCGAGCAGGTATCTGTTGTTGACAGGTCGAAATATTATGGTGGAACGCTCTGCTGAAAAATTTAGTGTCAAATTGCCTCTAATACCCCCGAAATTATGCGAGTAATCCTGGTGGAAGACGAGACCGCTGCTGCGGTTAATTTGCAAACATTATTGACTCAGGTGTGTTCTGAGGCTCAAGTTTTGGCTATACTCGAGAGCGTTACCGATACGGTACAGTGGTTTCGTGAAAACCCGGTTCCGGATCTTGTCTTCATGGATATTCATCTGGCAGACGGTGATGCGTTTCGTATATTCGAACAGGTGGAAGTAGCTTGTCCGGTTGTGTTTACTACTGCATATGACCAATATGCGCTGGAAGCTTTCCGGGTAAATAGCATTGATTATCTGCTTAAACCGATCAAAAGTGAAGACTTGAAACGGGCATTGTCCAAGTTGAATCTCTTTTCACAGAAGGATCGTATGGATTATCTCGGCCGTATGGGGCAGCTGGCACGTCAACAGACAGAGAAACAGAGAACTTTCTTGATTTATGTAAAGGATAAGATTATCCCTTTGAGTATTCAAGAGATCGCATTTTATTATACCAGAGATGAGCGGGTTACAGTCTATACACTCGACGGTCGAGAATATCCCATGGAGGGATCGTTGGACAATCTGATGGGGACGTTGCCCGAGACCTTGTTTTTCCGAGCCAATCGGCAATTTATTATTTCCAGAAAGGCTATTGGGGATATTTCTGTTTGGTTCGGTAGCAGACTGAGTTTGAATTTAACGGTAAAAACTCCCGAACGTATCGTGATCAGTAAGGCTCGCGTGCCGGAATTTAAGCGTTGGATGACCGGGTTTTCTCGAAAATAACATTCGGTTTGCCCTCTGATTCTAACGTTTTAACGGTTATATATGCCATTTCACAGAGAAAGCGGAATCGTTCCGCATGGACAGACTCTATCTTTGTCACAGGATAGTGTTGGATACTATTCCGTTAATACGAACAAAGATGAAAACAGGAATGAAAATTGCCGTAGGACTTTTGATGGTATGTATTACGGCGTCGGTAATGGCTCAGCCAGCAGCCTACAGAGAACGTCTTTCTCCGGAAAAGCGTGCGCAAATCATGGCTGAGAGATTGAAAACCGAACTTTCTTTGACGGATCAACAGGTCGATCAAATTGCAAAACTGAATCTATGTGCATTGCAGGCTCGGATGAAACGAGACAGCATAGCCAGAAAGGTCCGAGAGGATCATATGACAGAGTTGAAGAAAATCCTGACACCGGAACAATTTCAAAAATGGTCGGAAGTGCAGCAGAGACGCGGGCCGGAGAGGGCGGATGGAAGGATGACTCCCGAACAAATGATTGATCGGCGGGTTGGAATGATGAAAAAAACGCTTTTATTGACCGATCAGCAGGTGTCTCAAATCCAGAAAATGGAGCAAAATACCTTGGAGATTCAAAAACAGCGGATGGCTGATCGTCAAAAGGAACGGAAAGCCCAAAACGATGAGATACAAAAAATCCTGACTCCGGAGCAATATGCAAAATGGATGGAGATGCAGAAGAATTTTTTGAATCGGGGACCCAGAGCGAGACATCATCCCGGCCACCATGTCCCTCACAGTCCATCTTCAATGGATAGCGAAGAATAGGGTCTCATGGGCAGAAAGAACGGAGCAAATTTGCTCCGTTTTTTTTGTTTTCGGACTGTTTCGACCCCCGTTTTTGCCGTTTCACCCCCGAGAGAAAACTCTTCTCGTTGAAATTCGTTACTTTTGCCAAAATTCTGAAAAACATACCCGAAAAGAATTATGAATCGATTTTTGACTATTCTGTTGTGCTGTCTATGGGGGGCTTCATGGTTTTCTGTACAGGCTCAAACGAAAACCGCCTCTTCCACGGGTACGCTGACAGCTACTTTGGTAGATGTCTCCAATGAGGGAGAGGGAATTCCGGGAGCCGTTGTCGAGTTGATGCCGGTAAAGGATACCACTAAGAAAAAGTATAACACATCCGGTTATCAGGGACGGATATCCATACCTGGATTGGCTTATGGTACCTATCGAATGAAGATAACGTTCTTGGGGTATAAAGACATCGAAAAAGAGGTGACGATCAATGCTGCAAGAGTCAATTTGGGAAGACTCCAGATGAGGCAAGCTTCGCAAAAGATTGATGCGGTTGTGTTGGAAGTACAGGCTCTTCGTACCTCTCAGAAGGGTGATACGGTGAGTTACAACGCCAATGCTTTTAAGGTGACCAAAGATGCCGATGCGGAAGGTTTGCTCGCCAAGATGCCGGGTGTGACTATTATCGACGGAGAGGTCGAGGCTCAAGGCGAAACAGTTCAGAAGGTTTTTGTAGACGGGAAAGAATTTTTTGGCGAGGATGTCTCTTCGGCCTTGAAAAATCTGCCGGCAGAGATTGTTTCTCGAGTGGAAGTGTTCAATAAACTGAGTGATCAGGCTCAGTTTACGGGAATTGATGATGGAGAGGGTTATAAAGCCATTAACATCGTGACCGATCCGAAAAAAAGAAATGGTGTCTTCGGAAAACTTTATGCAGGATACGGATTCGATGAAAAATATATTGCCGGAGGTAATGTCAATGTGTTTCGGGGTAATCATCGGCTGTCGTTGATCGGACTGTTCAATAATGTCAATCAACAGAATTTCTCGACAGAAGATATCCTGGGTGTTACGGGAGGTGCTTCAGGACGAGGTGGTATGCAGTCGCGAGGAGGAGGACGTATGCGCCGGGGAGGTAGTGCTCGTAATTTTATGGTGAGACCTCAGGCGGGTATTTCGACTGTGGCTTCAGTCGGACTTAATTATAGCGGTACTTGGTGGAAAAAGGTGGATGTGCAAGGAAGTTATTTCTTCAATACCACGAAAAACGAAAATGAAAAAACTACTTTACGTCAATATTACAGCCAAACCGATACGGTGCGTTGGTACGATGCTGCCTCAGCCTCTTCGTCGCGCAACTTCAATCATCGTTTCAATGCCAAGATCGATTATAAAATCAACGAAAATCAGGAACTGATGATTCGTCCGAGGCTGAGTTTCCAAAGCTATAATTCCAATAGCAACTCGGATTCGCGAATGGATAATTATGTCGGAACTGAGAGTGCCTTGTTGAATTTGCTCCGGGAGTTGAAAGATTCCAAATCTTCCGGATACAATATTTCCAATACGGTGCTCTATCGAACCAAATTAGGAAAGCCTGGCAGAACATTGACCCTCGATTTCTCGTTCAATCTGAATAAAAATCAACGTTACAACAACAGTGATTCGGAACTGGATACACTGGTTTATGCTCCAGGTACAATGTTGCCGATTGATACCGTGACGGCCCCTACCCGACTCTATACCGATTATCTCTCTACGGGCTATCGGCTGAATGGAAGTGTGATTTATACGGAACCGCTCACCGAAAAGTCTCAATTGAGCATGCAATACCGCATTTCCTATAACTATTCGGATGCGGACAAAAAGGTTTATCCGTTTGATTTCGACCTGGGAATTTTTGATCCGACTGTGGATAGAACGCTTTCCAATATCTATAATAGTGGATATCTTACTCATCGTGTCGGTCCGGGATACAGATTGGGTGACAAAAAGAATATGTTGGCGATGAATGTCTACTATCAACGGGCTACCTTGACAGGAGATCAGGAGTATCCTTTTATGAGTAAACTTTCAGCCCGATTCGATAATGCCCTCTATTTCGCGATGTGGAACCATACGTTCAATCCGACCAACACGTTACGAGTCTTCTTGCGGTCCTATACGAGCAATCCTTCGGTTTCAGATCTGCAAAATGTGATAGATAATAGCGATCCTCAGTCTGTTACGGGAGGTAATCCTCGATTGAAGCCGACCTATACTCATAATCTGTTTATGAACTACAATAAATCGAGTGTAACCAAAGGTCGGACATTCATGGCGATGTTGAGTGCTTCGCTGCAGGATAATTTCATTGCAGATTCAACAGCCTTTTATGGCCGTGACGGAGGAGAAGTGAATGGGGTGAAAATCGATCCATACGGTCAGTTTACCAAGCCGGTCAATTTGGACGGCAGTTGGAATGTGAGAGGTGCAATCAGCTATGGATTTCCTGTTAAATGGATTAAAAGCAACTTGAATCTGAATGTGGCTATGACCTATAATCAGTCGCCCAGTATCATGGATGGTGTGAAGAATATCTCTTCGGGGTATTACTATAATTATGGAGCTGTTTTGAGCAGTAATATCAGCGACAAAATCGATTTTACCTTTAGTTACAATGGGGGTTATAATATCGCTCGCAATACGATTCAGCAGCAGGGAAACCAAGACAATCGTTATTTGACTCATTCCGCACGGGGCAAAATCAAATGGGTCGCATGGTTGGGCTTTACACTCTCCGGTGATGCCAATTATATGCACTATAAGGGTATTACGGATAAATTCAATGAGGAATATTTGATTTGCAATATTTATCTGGGTAAAAAAATATTCCGGAACCAGCGCGGCGAAATCAATGTGGGAATAAACGACTTATTGAATCAGAATAAAAGTTTTGCCCGCAATATTCAGGAGACCTATATCGAGAATGTAACCAACCAGGTTCTTGGACGTTATTGGGGGTTCCAGTTCACCTACAATCTGCGTAATTTTGGCTCGAAATCGGGAGTAGGAAATGGCACTCCGGATTCTTTACCTTCGGAATCCCGCCCTCGGAGTCATGACGGATTCGGACCGGGTCCTGGAGGTCCTCCTCCTGGGGGACGTCCTTTTTAAGGAATGAAAAAAGAACGCTGTTTTACGACAGCGTTCTTTTTTGTTTAAAACCAGATGGTCCGGCCTGTTTCATTGCTTTCGAAACAGGCTTCCAGTAAACGAATCAAGTTGATCATCTGTTCGTGTGTGACTTCGGGGGCATCTCCTCCTCGTAATGTGCGGTATATGCTGTCGTAATAGCGCCTATAATCTCCGGCTATGGTTGGGTAAGGTTCCCGGCCGGCATCTGTATTGATGATGCCCCATTGTGATTCGGGTACACTGCCCCATCCTTCTTCACATGGCAGCGCCCCTCCTTTCAATGCTTCTTCCTGAGGATCGATGCCGTACACCATGTAGGATCCGGCAGTGCCATGCAAGGTGAAATGCGGACCTTGTTCACGCATCAGATATCCTGCCCGGAGAGTGACTTTCAGACGGGGATATAGTAATACGATGTGAAAGTAGTCGTCTACCTGACCGCCGTCACGCAGGGTATCGATCGTCGCCCACAATCCCTCCGGCATGCCGAATAATACGAGGGCCTGATCCAGGCTGTGTGATCCGAGATTGTAGGTCATTCCCACATGGCGATCGGCACGTTCTTTCCAAGTGCCTTCCACGACATAATTCCGATAACGTTGGAAATCTGATTCGAATTCTACGATCCGGCCCAAATTTCCCGAATCCTTGATCTGTTTGACCGTAAGGAAATCGCCGTCGAAGCGTCTGTTTTGATAGACGGTTAATAATAGTCCCCGATCTTGGGCCAAGTTGATCAACTCTTTAGCCTCTTCGACGGTGAATACGAACGGTTTTTCTACCACGACATTTTTGTCGGAGAGCAGGGCTTTTTTGCAATAGTCGTAATGGGTGACATCCGGTGTATTGACCACAACCAATTCCACTTCGTGAATGGAGATTAGCTCTTCGAATGAATGGGGACGTACGACATTCGGGTAACGATGACGGACAAGATCTTTGGAACGTTCCCCGATCGCAATCAGATCGAATCCCGGGTGGTCGTTCAGAAACGGGGCATGGAATACCTGTCCGGAGAGTCCGAACGATGCAATGGCGGTTTTGATGGGTCTCATTTCGTGTGTAAGATTTGGTCGATGATCCGGGTTGTTTCAGCCGCGTCGCGAGTCCACGTTTCATCGAAGCTATTGTTTAGTATGGATTGATTAATATGCTTTATGTGAGGCATCTGCACATGCTCTTCGTGAGGTATGACGATTGTCTCCGTCTTCGACGCAGCACTCACCTCGATTCGGTCCATGTCAAAAACGGAAAAACGGATCGATCCTTTTGTGCCAAAGACCTTTACACTGTCTTCGTGCTCTTGGGGACCGGCGGCAAAATTCCACAAACACGTAGCTGTTAGGCCGCTTTCAAATGTGAAAATGGCCGATAC
Source organism: uncultured Rikenellaceae bacterium (assembly GCA_944326945.1). Taxonomy (GTDB): domain Bacteria; phylum Bacteroidota; class Bacteroidia; order Bacteroidales; family Rikenellaceae; genus Gallalistipes. The sequence goes on along the minus strand of CALVFY010000007.1, from coordinate 55,008 downwards.
ATAATCTTCTACGTCATATAATCCGGCTCTGTTTTGAGCGACAGAACGAATTTCAGATATTTTTCCGAACAGATATTGCAACATGTTGATCTGATGCGAACCCATATCCTGGAGGTAACCGCCTCCGGACACTTCGCTTTGTAGTCTCCAGGGCAGATGTTCCCGGTCGAGGTCTTCCGGCCGAGGAGGGGTTATAAATTCCAGACATACACCGGCAAGGGATCCGATAATTCCACTCTTGAGCAACTCCTCCACTTTTTGAAAATAGGGCATCGAACGGCGATAATAAGCCACATGAAGTTGTGTGCCGGTTTGTTCGGAAGTATCGATCATCCGACGGCATTCTTCATATGTCAAACCCATCGGTTTCTCTACGTAGACCGGTTTTCCTGCCTGCATTGCCTCTATGGCATATTCGCAATGACTCTGAGGTGGTGTGGCGATATAGATCGCTGTCACATCCGGATCGGAAATCAAATCTTTCGCATTATCGTAATATTTCGGTACCTGATGACGTCTGGCATAGTCAGCTGCCAATTCCCGGTTGCGTCGCATTACGGCCATCAGCCTCGAGTCGGGCAACTTATAGAATGCAGGACCGCTCTTTTTTTCCGTCACATCACCGCAACCGATGATTCCCCACGATACTTTTGCTCCATTCTTCATATTCATACCAATGATTTTCTTAACAAATATACCATTATTTCTCCGGATTCAAAATGTGGATAAACGTTGGATATAGATGATTTTATACAAACAGGGATGAATGTGTTAAAATACGATAATACGTTCCGGAAGAGAATCTCTGTCGCGAAATTATCGTTAATTTTACGCCCAAATTTCCTTAGACACATGAAAACAAAAATAGCGATTGTAGGTACGGGTGGTGTGGGAGGTTTTTTAGGAGGTTTGTTGGCGGCCTACTACGAAAAGGACGAAAAGGTGGATGTTTATTTCATTTCCCGAGGTGAAGCACTGAAGCGTATCCGAGAAAATGGATTGAAAGTAGATGCACAAACGGGAAATTTTGTGGCTCGTCCCACGATGGCTACCGATCATGCCGAAGAGATCGGAAAGGTCGATTATGTTATCTACTGTACCAAAGCTTACGATGTGGAGAGTGGTATTCGTCAGATCATGCCGTGTATCGGACCGGAGACGGTGGTTCTGCCCTTTCTGAATGGTGTGGATAGTGTGGAGAAAATTCGAAAGATGTTGCCCGAGAATGAGGTCTGGTACGGCTGTGTATATGTCGTGGCATATATTGTGGAACCGGGTCATATTGTGGAACATACCAATGGATATCGTTATATGTTCGGGTCTCCGGATGGTTCTCCGGCAAAGATAAATGCGTTGGCCGAATTGTTTGCGGCAGCAGATATTCAGGCTCGTGCGATGCCAGATATTGTGCGTCGTGTGTGGGATAAATTCGCCTATATTTCGACAGTGGCTACGGTCACCACCTATACGGACAAGACTTATGGAGAGATTCTCTCTGTTCCGGAGCACAAATCTTTGCTTAAGGAACTGCAGTCTGAATTTCAGACAGTTGCCAAAGCTCGTGGACAGGAGCTTTCTCCTGGAGTAGCCGAAGCTGTGATTGCTCAGATGTCTCGAATCCCTGGCGATACGACCACTTCCATGCAAAGGGATTTCCGTGCGGGCAAGAATACGGAACTGGAGTCACTTACGGGATACATCGTTCGGGAGGGAAAAAGATTGCATGTATCTACCCCAACCTATAATATGATGTACAGCGAACTGAAGCATAGAGAGCATATCGTTCACGAAAAGTAGATTTTCAATCAGATAAGTTACGTTCAAATGATGATACAGACAATCCCGACCGCAATTCTTTTAATGCATTGTCCGGATCGGCAAGGTATCCTGGCCATTGCCACTCGATTTATTAACGATAACGGAGGAAATATTATATACCTCGATCAGCATGTGGATCGAGATGAAAAGGTCTTTTTCATGAGGATCGAATGGCAATTGGAGAATTTTCGGATTCCTCGGGAGGATATCGAAGAGGTGTTTAACCGTCTGTTTGCCCGTCGATACGGCGTGACGCTCAATGTCTATTTCAGTGATCGTATTCCGAGAATGGCGATTTTTGTCTCCAAAATGTCACATTGTCTGTACGATCTGTTGGCTCGTTATACGGCCGGAGAGTGGAAGGTGGAGTTACCTCTGATCGTAAGCAATCACCCCGATCTGCAAAGTGTAGCCGAGCGTTTCGATATCCCCTTTTACCACATTCCGATTACGAAAGAGAATAAGGCAGAGCAGGAGGAGAAAACATTTAAATTGCTGTCTGATAACAGAATCGATTTTGTAGTACTGGCGCGGTATATGCAGATTCTTTCCGGAGATTTCATTAATCGTTATCCTCATAATATCATCAACATTCACCACTCTTTTCTGCCTGCGTTCGTGGGGGCAAAGCCTTATCATGCCGCCCATGAACGAGGCGTGAAGTTGATCGGAGCTACCAGTCACTATGTGACTACCGAATTGGATGCAGGCCCCATTATCGAGCAGAATATCGTGCGAATCTCCCATCGTGATTCGGTGGCCAGTCTGATTCATAAAGGACAGGATTTGGAAAAGATTGTATTGTCTCAGGCCGTGGAGAAACATATCGAGCGCAAGATATTGACCTACAAAAACAAAACGGTCATATTTACATAAAGTGCATAAAAAATGCGACAAGATTAATCTTGTCGCATTTTTTTATGTGAAGACGAGTTTTTATTCTTTTTCCGTCATATTCATTACTCTGCGAAGCCCTGCACAAGCCAAAATCAGATAGATACCGGTCAGTATCCATAGAGTCGTATAGGGTTCCATTACGTCGGAAAGCGAGGCCCCCATGGTTTGTATTCTCAGGAAACCTTCTACACCACTACTGCTGGGGAAGATTTTCCCGAACTCGTACAACCAATGTGGAATAGTCTCTTTGGGAATGGAGGCGCCGCTGATCATCAGCATCGGAATCGAACTCCACAACATGAACAACAGAGAATTTTCGCGATAGCGGAATAGCGTCGAAATGGCGATTCCCAGGAATATGGTCGACAGCATATAGGGAATAAGAAACGCTATGATATTCCAGAAGGTTCCGTTCATCGGATAGTGGAATATTCGGTAGTGTATGACAAGAATATAGGTAAGCGTCACGGCATAAATCGACAAATAGGCCACTGTCTTTCCGAATACGATCGGGAGCATGGAGAGTCGTCTCTCTCCGGGCAGACAGAGTTTTTTGTAGACGCCGAATTCTCTCCAGGTTCCCCCGATCATTCCGATTCCGATCAAAAGGGTCTGCTGGATGATAATAATGATGATTGCCGGCATCACGAACGATCCGTAGCCTCCGTAGGGATTAAACAGATTTGTCACACTGTATGAGACCGGATTGATCGTAGCTTCGGCTTGGGGAATCGTGGCTCCTGCGGCGAGTAGCCGAACGAATTCGACTTCACCCCCTACTCCGGTCACCCCGCTTACCACGTCGGAGAAGACCTGCCGGTACATCAGAAAATAGCTGGCATCTGCATAAACGCCTACGATAGCTTTCTCTCCTCGCATCAACTTCTTTTCGTAGTCGTATGGAATATATATAATGCCGTGTATCTTCCGGTCGAAGAACAGATCTTTTGCATCCTCCATCGAGGAGGGAGTGTAGGAGACATAGATGTTGGGTTCGGCATCGAAGGTTTCGATCAATTTACGACTTGAAGCACTTTGACTATGGTCGATTACCGCTACGGGAATGCTGCGTACCACTTGATTTTTGTATGCCAGGGCGTAGACCGTGGCATAGATAAGAATGGCAAAGATCAAAACCAACATGACCCCCGCATCCCGAAATATATGGCGGTACTCAGTTCGAAGTACCGAGCGAAATTCCTTGCATTTTACACAAAACCGTTCTGTCTTCATCTTACATCCTCCTCCAATAGATTTCGTTTGTGGCAATCTTTTTCAGCCGCGGCAGACAGAGCAAGGGCAACAGAATGAAGATAATGGTCATCCAGCCTAAATCGTGAATGGAATAGATGATCGGAGCCCCTCGCATAGCCTGGTCGATAAACACATCCGTATAGAATGTGAACGGGAAAATTCTGCTGAACGCAATAACATACCAATCCATGGCCATTAACGGGAATGTCAGCCCGGAAAAGGTGAATGCCAACACGGAATACCCTCCTGCAATCGAAAGCGAAAGGCGCAGGTTGCTCAGTATCGAGACGATAAGTATACCTATTGCCTGATAGGACAATACAAAGAGAAATCCTGCCAGAATCAACAGTATGGCGCTTCCGTTCAGTGGCACTCCGACCCATTTATACATGATTGTATTCATTAATAAACTCATCAGGAACATGGCTCCCGTATAGGGAATCATTTTTCCGATCAGGGCGGGCCAGATATCTCCGCCGGCGGCTGCCATCCACTCTCCGGCCGTGGCATTTTTAAGTTCTGTGCCGATAACGAATACCGTTAGCAGAATCGTGAAGATCATCAGCATCATGGGCATGAAACTGGGCATGAGAAAATAGCCGTAATTCACCCATGGATTGAACAGCAGGTGCCGGTCGAAATAGACAGGCATGGCCTGGTTGTATGCCTGCACTTCCGTGAGACCTTTCTTTACTAATGTCTGGATCTGCACGCCCGTGGAGAATGTCATCACTGTGGTTTGCAGGTCTTTTCCCAAAAATCCGTTGGCGGCAAGGTTTGTGCCGTTCACAAAAGCGCCTACCCGTGTGGGTGTATTGCTGTAAATGTTTTTTTCGAAGTCTCTCGGAATACAGACGATAGCCTCAATTTTTCCCCGACGCATCATCCGCTTGCCTTGTTCCATGTCCTGAATGTCATAGGAGACCATGGCTGCCGGAGTAGCGTCTATCATTGAGGTCAATTGCCGAGAGAGAGATGAATGATCCTGGTCGAGCACAGCAATCGGCATGTTGCGAGGCGTACCTTCTCCGAAAATAACCGCAAAAAAGAGAAACGATATGACGGGAAGTATGACCATGATCGTAGGATGGATCGGATAGCGTCGTATCCGTCCCCACTCACGTTGTAATACATTTCCTGTCTTTTTGAAGAATCCCATAATTCTTCCTCCGTTTCTATTTCAGTTCATTCCAATTTACAATGGCGCTCATTCCCGGACGCAGGTCTGGTTCCTCTGCGCCTACCGGCCGGGCTTTGACATTGAATGTTCGAATGTCGAAACCTCCGCGGGTCCGAGTTGCCGACCAGGTGGCAAAATCGGCCTGTGGAGCAATATAGTAGACCTCCAATTCCACATTTTTTGCCAATGCAGGCACTTCGGCCTGCATTTTCGTACCCATTTTGATCTTGGGCAACAATGTTTCTTTGATATTGAAAGAGACCCATTTGTCACTCATGTCGAGAATCGTGACGACCGGATATCCGCTTCCGACCAATTCGCCGACTTCTGCAATAATCGTCGACACCTCTCCGTCTACGGGCGAATATACACAGGCATCCGACACATAACTTTCCACTTCGGAAACGGCTCCGGCAGCCTGAGCAACAAGAGCTGCAGCGGCTGCTTTATCTTCTTTACGGGTTCCGGCTACGGCCATGTCGTATTGTGATTTTGCGGCGGCGGCAGTGGCTTTCATGGCATTCAGATTTGCCAATGCTTCGTCATGTTTCTGAGCGGGCACTACTCCTTCCTTGTAGAGATTGTCGATTCGGTCGAAAGTTTTTTGAGCCAGGGCTACTCCTGCCTCAGCCTTTTGCCACAGGCTTTGTGCCGCTTCGATTTGTTGGATTCGTGCACCGGCCATGGCCATTTTGTCCTGGGCTTGGGCTGCACTTTCCGCGGCTTTGGCCTGACGAAGTTTGGCCTCCACTTCGGGAATGCTCAGTGTGTACAGCAACTCGCCCTTGCGCACTTTCTGGCCCTCTTTCACGAACATTTTCTCAATTCTTCCGGCCAGTTTGGACGATGCTTTATAGCTGGTCACATCCGTTTCTCCCTGCAACAATTCCGGGGCAGGTTTAATGATCACCCAGCTAATCAATGCCACGATTGCGGCTACGGCAAGAATCGCTCCGATCAGTCCGATCACATTGCTCTTTTTCATAAGTATGTGTTTTGTGTGTTTTTAATATTATTCAAATTTAATTTGTATGGCAGAGGTGCGCTTCCCGTAATTACTGAATTGGTCGCTTACACCGGCTGCTTCCAATAGTCGAGCCAACATCAGATCGTAATAATAGGCGGCTTGAATCCGTTCGGTTTTGATCTTGGCCAGATTCAACTGGGCATCAATCACGTCAGCCGACGAAGCCATTCCCTCTTTGAAGGCCGCATTCTGAATCCGAAGATATTCTTGGGCAAATTTCAGAGAGGCTTCGATGGATGGCATCTGATCGTGGTATGTACGCATTTCGTTGTAGAGTTTTTCGATCAATACCGAAATGTCATTGCCGGCTTTGGTCTGTAATGCCTCGACCTGGCGTACGGTATTTTTTGCGGCACTGAACTTATACTCCCGGTTCAAACCATCGAATATTTTTATCTGAATACCGGCTCCTACTACCCATGTGGGCAGGTATTTCGAGAATTGATAATTATAGAAGAACGTGCCTCCACCCAAGGCGACTTGCGGCAAAAATTCCGAACGTTGCAACCTTACATTCTCTTTGGCCAGGTCTCGTTTCAGTGCAACCTGATTTAATAATGGATTGTTTTTGATTGCCAGATACTTGAAATAGGAAACCTCTTCTATCTCTTTAAGGATAAACATGGGTGATACGGGAATATATTCCTGCTCTTCATTTAATGTATTGCTCAGAGCGGTTGTAATGGTCCGAGCCTGTAATTGCGATTGAAGTAATTCCCGTTCGGCTTCGGCCATTTTCACTTCGGCATACAGCCGATCGCCCTGCGATATGATCCCGTTCTTTTCCAGTGCAATAGCATCGTTCAGATGCACCCTTACTCCATCGACTACCTGTTGGCGTACGGCAACCACTTGATTGGCAAGAGCCACTCCATAATAATATTCTACTAATTGAGAGACCAGGGCATTGCGGCTTTGGTTACCCTTTTCCTGGGTCGTGCGTTCGTTGATTTTGGCTGCATTATTCGCTGCGTTGATCTTGCCTCCCGTATAGAGTGGCATGGTGACACTGCCTCCGATAAATGCCGTGTTTCGATCTTGAATCGTCAATCCCCAATTTTGCCCTAATAAGGCCCCTGCTTGTTGCAGAATTTCCGGAGGAAGTATTCCTGTCCCTCCCAGTCCTTCCATAATACCTTTGACCGGTGTTTTCAATCCGTTCAGGTCGACCCCAATATCCTTTCCTAAGTATGCATAGGTTCCGGTGACTCCTATCTGAGGCAGTCGTAGTCCGAATGCTGCTTTGCGTTCTTGTTCCGCAGCCTTTTTTTCGTACTGCAATGCACTGATTTCCGGATTATTGGTCAGGGTTCGGGTCAGGGCATCGTCGAATGACAGCATCATCTTACCCTCTTGGGCTTCTGCTCCGAGGACTGTGCAGATCAGAGCCGTCAGCAGAATCAATTTTTTCATACAGCAATACATTAATCTTATTTTATTGTTATCATATTCATCGCCTGAGCCACTACATGGTCTGCATCTATCTCTTTGTATTCTACGCAACTGATTATCTGATTATAATGCAGTGCCAAGTATTGCATCGGCAAGCCGATCATGGCGTGATACAGGTCTTCTGGAAATAAATCTTGTCTCACATGATGGCTGTTGCGAACCATTACCATCAACTCTTCTGCCAAAGCATCTACACGAGTCGTTAAGGAGGGACGAATCGTTACGGAAAAATCATTGAGCAACATGATCAAAAATTTTATTTTCGCTTCATTTCCCTGTGCGATATGCAGAATGTGACGTATTACGCCCTCGACAATTGTCTCTACTCCATGTTTTTCCGTAATCAAAGAGGATATCTTCTCATTGATAGTGTTGAAGTATTGCTCCAACATATCGTTGATAAGCTCGTTTTTCCCAGAGTAATGCCGATACAGATATCCAACCGAAACTCCGGCTTTTTTTGCAATAGCCGCTACGGAACAGTTGTGGATTCCCTGTTCGCTGATGATTTCAATCGCTGCATTACGTATCCGCTCGATTTTCGATGTATCAATTCTTTTCGACATAATTTTAAATGAATAATTATTCATTCATATTCGATGCCAAATATGGAAACTATTTTCGGGTTTTCCAAAAAATAATGAATGAATATTCATTTATTTATGGAAAATTAACAAAAAAGCTCCTGAAAGGGCCTTAACAATAATCAGGCAATTTTACTGACAGATATGACGATTGATCATTTCGACTTCGGCAGCCAGTTCCGGGATAACAACCACATCGACACCTGCCTTTCGTAACAACTCTTCGCCGTGGCAGTCTACGAAACAGGGAGGTTCGTGCAGTGCAAACACTACCTTTGAAAAACCGTGTCGCAAGATCAATGATGTGCAGGATTCGGGTTTGGATTTACGTACCGAGCAGGGTTCCATAGAACTATATATGGCTGCTCCTCGCAGGGATTCTCCTGCTGCGAGGGCCTTGGCGATTGCTTCCTCCTCGGCATGGTTGCTCGGGCCTGTCTCGTGAGTGTATCCCCGATAAATTTTCCCGGAGGGCATGACGATCACTGCCCCAACACAATAAGCACTGCTTGTCGGCACACAAAAACGACTTTGTTGAATGGCTTCCTGTAAATATTCTCGGTCAGTTCTCATGGTTCCAATTTATAATGCATTACAGCCATGTCGCCTACTTTCCTCGCTTCAAGCAATGTCATACGGTGTTCTTTGTCGAACGGGAATGCACCTTCGTGAACCAATCGTGGCGCCCCACTCTCTCCTACGAAAAAGGGAGCTATGGCAAGGCGAAATTCATCGACCCGATTCTCTTTAAAAAACATATCGAGCACTTGACTTCCACCCTCAATCAACAAGGAATGACAACCTCGTCTTTCCAATTCGTTCACGATGCTCGAGGCTGTTAATTGAGGCACAGAAATGATTGAGGCATATTCTGCAAGTTGATGAATGGTGGACGGAAGAGGTTCTTGTAAGAAAACGACCTTTTCGCCCTCTCCTTCAGTGAAAAAGCGAAGATCGGAAGACAGACGGCCCGTTCGGCTAAGTGTCACTTTGGTTTGATCCGGGTTTTGTCCTCGGGCTATTCGTTCGGCTCGTAGAACGGAATCGCGGATCACCAAGGCAGGATTGTCCTTACGAAGTGTTTCTGCTCCCACTAATATGGCATCGCATTCGGCTCTGAGTCTGTGAACTTCGGCCCAATCTTCCGCTCCGGATAATACCAGACGCTCGGGACTTGTGTCGTCCAAATACCCGTCAATGGAGACGGCTGCGGATACGATTACCTTCATGGTCGAATAGTTTTCGCTTGTGAATCGGCTCCGTGGCGTAATACGATTAGTGTCACTTCAGGATAGGTGCCGATACGCATCGGATAGAGTACGTAGCCTATTCCGTCGTTGATATAGAGTTGACGTCCGTCTTTTTCATAAAGACCGCTCCAACGCGTGTACATCCAGCGGGCTGGCGACCAGGCCCATTTCCCTATACGAAATTTCATCTGCATACTGTGTATGTGCCCCGACAGTGTTAAATCACTCATTCCTGCGGCCAATAGATTATCCCAGAGTTGGGGAGCGTGAGAAATGGAGATGTTGTATAAGGAATCGGGTATTCCGGAAAAAGTCTTTTCCAAGTCAACTCCGCTCATCGAAGAGGCATGTCCGTTCAATTTGTAATTTGCAGGGAAATTGATGCCGGAAATGGTTATGCGATCCGCTCCTCGGGTCAGGAAACGAGATTCGTTCACCAATGGAGTCCATCCCATCTGTTTCTGAAGCATCAGTAATTGATTGACACTCTCCGAGGGTGAGATTTTTACGGTATCATGGATATAGATTCCCAAATCATGATTTCCTAACACGGAATAGACCGGCGCTTGAATGCCGGAGAGTGTGGAGACAATCTCCGGAGTCAGTTCGCCAGCCTGAGTGTTGACCAGATCACCGCAGTTAACCGCAATATCGGGTTTGAGGGCATTGATCGTGTCGACCATCCTTCCCAATATTTTATCGCTGCGGATCAACATTCCGACGTGAGTGTCGGAAAACTGAGCGATTCGAAATCCGTCGAACGCAACGGGAATACGAGGTGAGGTAATTTCCACCTGACGAACTTTGATTTTACTGCGTCCGACAGTACCTCCCCAAAGCATGGCCCAAAAGACGCATACTCCCAATGCGGTGCCGATATATCCAAATAAATGAGAAGGTTTGCCGGTTATCTTTTTTGTCAATAAATCGGGTAATGACACTACGGCATAAATCAGCTTCGGGAGTGCGTTCAGGAAAAAGATGAAGAACACCCAGCTTATGGCGTGTAACAAATGAGGCGACTCCCGATCCAGACTGTTGCGATAGGACACCAAAGCCGAAATGATGATAAGGTCTACGGCCAAGGCGTAGGCAATATACCCGATTCTTATCCATTTACCCCAACGATGAGTACGGATTACCCGTTTATATATGTAGTAATCTACCAGAAGAGCTGCCAGAGAGATGGCAAATATCGCATATAGAATCATAATGTCAGTTTTGTGATCGGAACACGAATTCCGGTACGAAGATAGTCATAAAATTTCGAAATGCTTTGGCATATATGTTGTTTCAGTTGGGAAATACGATATTTTTTTGACACTCAGGCATCAATTAAATCAATGATATATGAAAATATTTAAACTTTTGGTTCTCGGACTGTTCGCTGTTGTATCGTCGTTTGCCCAGAAACGTACGATCAATATTTATGAATACAAACCCAATGTGATCATAACCGGCAGTAGGGCAGATAGTATTATAATAAGTAATGCGGTCCGACACTATTTCGAAACCCGTCTCGAGGGATTTCAACAGGCTCATTTACCTCAGTTTATTATTTCGGATCAGAGTAATCGCTTTTTATTGGGCATAGGCGGTTTCGTAAATTTTCGTACGGCTTATGATTTGGGCGGAGTCGTTCAGAACAAAGATTTCGTTACCTACGATATTCCTGTTCCGGGGAGTGCTCTGACCTCTCAGCAACTGAGAATGGACGCAAGCACTTCTCGCATTTTCATCAAATCTATTGCCAATACGGGAAAATGGGGGCGCATCATTACATATATCGACGCCGATTTTCGGGGAAGAGATTATGGCCTGCGACTCCGTTCGGCCTATATCTCATTCAAGGGTTGGCTTTTCGGTCGTGACGCTACCACATTTTGCGATCTGGATGCCTGCCCCACTACGGTCGACTTCGCCGGACCCAATGCCTATACGTATACCTTCAATACCCAGATCCGTTACTCCCATGCTTTCGGTGATCGCTGGGCGATGGGCATTGCGTTGGAGATGCCGTCAGTAAGCGGCACCTATTCGAACGGGATGACGGCACTTCCTCAGCGGATGCCAGACATACCCGTTTATGTGCAATACAGTTGGGGAAAAGACCGATTCAGTCACATCCGGGCATCGGCCATATTCCGGGATATGTATTACCGCAACGAAACATTGCAGGAAAATAAATCGGCTTTTGGTTGGGGAACTCAATTGAGTACAACATTCCGGCTTACCCGTCCTTGGGTCCTTTTCGGTCAGGCTCTCTACGGAGAGGGAATATCTCCCTATATTCAGGACATTTCGGATGAGGGTTTGGACATAGTGCCCGATCCGGAAAATACGAATGATCTGCAAACTCTTCCGATGTTTGGATGGTTCGGAGCAATGCAGGTCAATCTGACTGAAAACCTGTTTTGTTCGGGCGGCTATTCTCAGGTGAGGCTTTATAAGCGGAACGATTTCGGTCCGGCAGGCATGTATCGCACGGCACAATATGTTTTCGGAAATCTTTTCTATCACATTGCACCGCATTGTCAAGTCGCCATGGAGTATCTGTATGGCAGGCGTCAGAACATGAATGATGAGGCGAATCACGCTCATCGCCTACAGGCCATGATTCAATATAATTTTTAATTGATTTCCGATATATTTGGATTTTTAAAATTATTCAATTATGTTTGTAGCATCTGAAATTCAAAAAAGATGATCGGAACGATGAATCATAGTTGGTGGTGGCGCCCGTTGTTTAGAAGTAAGCAATGATGGCTCCGCTATTGAATATATGATATTAGGTATAAGCCCGTTGTTTACTTCAAACAGCGGGCTTTTTTTGATTATACACAAATTAAACTATAAAGGGTATGTCCAAAACGAAAAAAATCTTACTAACCGACAAGCAGATGCCTACACAATGGTATAACATTGTGGCGGATATGAAAAATCGTCCTCTTCCACAGCTCAATCCCAAAACCAAAAAACCAGTCACCAAGGAAGAGCTGGGGGTGATTTTCGCCGAAGAGTTGATAGACCAGGAGTTATCCACGGAACGTTACATTGATATTCCGGAACAGGTACAGGATGTTTACAAGATTTGGCGTTCGACTCCTTTGGCTCGTGCCTATGCTTTGGAAAAAGCCCTCGATACTCCGGCTAAGATCTATTTTAAAAATGAAAGCACCTCCCCTGCCGGTTCTCATAAACCCAATACGGCTATTCCTCAGGCTTACTACAATCACAAGCAGGGCATCAAACATCTGACTACCGAAACCGGTGGTGGTCAATGGGGTACGGCTATTGCATTCGCTTCACAATATTTCGATCTTGATCTGAAGGTCTTTATGGTTAAGGTAAGTTATAACCAGAAACCCTATCGGAAGTTGATGATGAATGTATGGGGGGCTGATGTGATTCCTTCGCCCAGTATGCAGACCCAGGCCGGGCGGGATGTGTTGGCTAGAGATCCGGATTGCTCGGGAAGTCTGGGGCTGGCTATTTCGGAGGCTGTAGAAATGGCCGTAAAAGATCCGGAAACCACTAAATATTGTCTCGGCAGCGTTATGAATCACGTACTCCTGCACCAAACCATTATCGGAGAGGAAGCTGTGCGGCAGATGGAGATGGCAGGAGATATGCCCGACATTGTGATCGGATGTTTTGGAGGCGGTTCCAACTTTGCTGGTATCGGATTCCCGTTCCTCAAGGAGAAAATGACCAACGGGAGAGATATTCGTGTGATTGCCGTAGAGCCATCTTCCTGTCCGAAACTCACTCGGGGAGTATTTCACTACGACTTTGGAGATACGGCCGGATTCACCCCTATGATTCCGATGTATACATTGGGACACAACTTCCAGCCGGCCGATATCCATGCCGGAGGACTTCGTTATCATGGTGCGGGAGCCATCGTCAGCCAGCTTCTTAAAGATGGATTGATCGAAGCTCAGTCGGTGCCCCAGCTGGAGACTTTCGCTGCCGGTTTGACTTTTGCCAAAACGGAAGGCATTATCCCTGCCCCCGAGTCGACACATGCGATTGCTGTGGCGATCCGCGAAGCCCTTAAGGCCAAAGAAGAGGGAAAAAGCAAAACCATTCTGTTCAATCTCTCGGGCCATGGCATGATCGATCTGTTCGCATACGAACAATATTTTGCCGGGAAGCTTCAAAATTATGATTTGCCCGATTCTGTGATTCGCAAGAGTCTCGATGAATTGGATGCCATTATCAAATAGTTCGATCACAGTTGCTAAAAAAATCCCGTCTCGTTTGAGACGGGATTTTTTTTGATATAATACTGATTAATAATTTTCTTTCTTGGGTTCGAAAAATGCTTGAGGATGAGCACATGCCGGACAAGACTGAGGCGCCGATTTGCCTTTGTGGACATATCCGCAGTTGCGGCATTGCCACTCGATCTCCTCGTCGCGTTCGAATACCTTGTCCTCCTCTACCCGAGCAAGCAGTTTCCGATAACGGGCTTCATGTTCAGCCTCCACCTTGGCTACATTGCGGAAAGTGGCTGCAATCAGAGGGAATCCTTCCTCGTCTGCGACTTTTGCGAATTCCGGATAGAGCTCTACCCATTCCTCGTTTTCTCCTTCAGCAGCAGCTTTCAGATTCTCGGCGGTGGTTCCGATCACACCGGCCGGATAGGCAGCCGTAATCTCGACCATGCCTCCCTCGAGATATTTGAAAAATTTCTTGGCATGCTCTTTTTCCTGTTCGGCAGTCTCCATGAAAACTCCGGCAATTTGTTCAAAACCCTCTTTTTTGGCCACGCTGGCAAAGAAGGTATAACGGCTGCGAGCCTGTGATTCGCCTGCAAACGATTTCAGCAGATTCTGTTCTGTTTTGGTTCCTTTAATGCTTTTTCCCATTTTGCTGTCATTTAAGTTTAACGGTTGGTTGTCTGTGTCAACAAAGATAAAAATAAAGCCGAATATTCCATCTCCATTCATAATCATTTATTTTTATGGTCTTATAAGTTATCCTTATCTTTGCCGGCAAATACAAAAACGATTATGGAAGAACTCTCATTGGCAACTCCTTCGATTCTCTTTTCTGCTATCTCGTTGATCATGTTGGCCTATACCAACCGCTTTCTTTCCTATGCCCAAGTGATTCGGAATATCGCGGCAGAATATCGTAAGGCCCCTACTCCCGAGGCATTCGATCAGATTAAAAATCTGAAAAAAAGACTCTATCTTACGCGAAGCATGCAGATTTTAGGTATTTTCAGTCTGTTTCTTTGTGTTGTATGCACCTTTTTTATTTACGTGGGTTGGCACGTGACTGCGGTATATATCTTTGCTGCGGCACTGATTTCGTTGATTGTTTCGCTGGGTGTTTCCATTCGGGAGATACAGATTTCGGTGAGAGCCTTAGAGATTCATCTCGAAGGTATGGAAAAAGGAAAAAAAGAGTAAATTTGCAAGAATTTAACCCAAAACAGCAATATGGCAGACGAAAAGATCATATTCTCGATGGTGGGTGTCAGCAAGACTTTCACCAACCAGAAAAAGGTACTCAACAACATCTACCTCTCCTTTTTTTATGGAGCCAAGATTGGCATTATCGGTCTGAATGGTTCCGGAAAATCAACCTTGATGAAGATTATCGCCGGGATCGACAAAAATTACCAGGGCGAAGTGGTCTTCTCTCCGGGTTATTCGGTGGGCTACCTGGAACAGGAACCCAAATTGGATGATGACAAGACTGTAAAAGAGGTCGTTCAGGAAGGATGTGCAGAGGTGGTGGCCCTGCTCAAGGAGTATGAGGAGGTGAATGCCAAATTCATGGAGCCAATGGACGACGATCAGATGAATAAACTGATCGAACGCCAGGGTGAGTTGACCGAGTTGATCGAACAGAAAAACGGATGGGAACTCGACAGTGTGCTCGAACGGGCTATGGATGCTTTGCGTTGTCCGGAACCCGATACTCCGGTCAAACATCTTTCGGGAGGCGAACGCCGTCGGGTGGCTTTGTGTCGTTTGTTGTTGCAACAGCCTGATGTGCTGCTCCTCGACGAGCCCACCAACCACCTCGATGCGGAGAGTGTGGACTGGCTGGAACAGCATCTCCAACAATATAAGGGTACGGTGATTGCCGTTACTCACGACCGTTATTTTCTGGATCATGTGGCCGGATGGATTCTTGAGCTCGACCGAGGTGAGGGTATTCCCTGGAAAGGAAACTACTCCAGTTGGCTGGAACAGAAATCCAATCGCCTGGCTCTCGAGGAAAAACAGGAGAGCAAACGCCGCAAGACCCTTGAGCGTGAATTGGAATGGGTTCGTATGAATCCTAAAGGACGTCAGGCTAAAAGTAAAGCTCGTCTGGCCTCTTATGATCGGATGTTGAACGAAGATGCCAAACAGAAGGAGGAAAAGCTGGAAATCTATATCCCCAACGGACCGCGTTTGGGCGATGTGGTAATCGAAGCAAAGAACGTGAGCAAGGCATTTGGCGACCGTCTGTTGTATGAGAATCTCAACTTCACCCTCCCCCCCGCAGGTATCGTGGGGGTAATCGGCCCTAATGGAACGGGAAAGACAACACTTTTCCGTATGATTATGGGACTCGAAAAACCCACGTCGGGAGAATTTAAAGTGGGTGAGACCGTTAAATTGGCTTATGTCGATCAACAACATAAGTCGATCGATCCGGAAAAAACCGTTTACGAAGTGATTTCGGAAAATAGCGATATTATTATGCTTGGAAATCGAAGCGTTAATGCACGTGCCTATGTCGCTCGGTTCAATTTCTCGGGAGCCGATCAGGAAAAGAAATGCGGTATGCTTTCGGGAGGTGAGCGTAATCGGCTTCATTTGGCATTAGCTCTGAAAGAACAAGGTAACGTGTTGCTGCTGGACGAGCCCACTAATGATATTGATGTCAATACGTTGCGTGCTCTTGAAGAAGGGCTGGAAAATTTTGCAGGTTGTGCCGTGGTGATCTCCCACGACCGTTGGTTCTTGGATCGTATCGCTACACATATTCTCTCATTTGAGGGTGATTCGCAAGTTGTCTTTTTTGAAGGTAGCTATAGTGAGTACGAGGAGCGAAAGAGACAAATGGGCGACACCACACCTCATCGTGTGAAATATAAAAAACTAATGGCTTGAATGTGAGTTTGAAACAATAATGTATTTCAAACCGAGCTATAACTTATAAATCTAAAAAGATGTCTGTTCAGAAACCATCTATTCCAAAAGGAACCCGTGATTTTTCACCTGCCGAAATGATTCGGCGTACCTATATGTTTGACACCATTAAAAGCGTGTTCCGTAACTTCGGATTTCTTCCATTGGAGACCCCTGCGATGGAGAACCTCACTACCTTGTTGGGTAAGTACGGAGACGAAGGTGATAAACTTCTTTTTAAGATACTTAACTCGGGGGATTTCACGGATAAGATTACATCGGAGTTGTTGTCTAATCCTAATGCATTGGCGACTCGTATCTGCGAAAAGGGACTTCGTTACGATTTGACAGTACCTTTTGCACGTTATGTGGTACAACACCAGAGCGAGATACAATTTCCGTTCCGGCGCTATCAAGTACAACCTGTGTGGCGAGCCGACCGTCCGCAGAAGGGACGTTATCGGGAATTTTATCAATGCGACGTGGATATCATCGGAAGTCGCAGTTTGATCAATGAGGTGGAATTGATACAAATCGTAGAGGAGGTTTTCAACCGCCTCGGAATTCGAGTGACACTGAAGATGAATAATCGTAAGATCCTGTATGGTATAGCGGAAAGCATCGGATATGCCGATAAAATGATGGATATTACGATTGCTGTCGACAAACTGGATAAGATCGGACTGGAGAATGTCAATGCTGAATTACGTTCAAAAGGCATTTCTGAAGAGGCAGTGGCTATACTTGAACCGATACTTCAATTATCGGGTACGAATGAAGAGAAATTAAATCTGTTGGAGTCGATTATTGGCGGGTCGGAGACGGGACTGAAAGGCATCGAGGAGATGCGTACCATATTTGGTTATGCACAATCTCTTGATGTTAAGTTGGATGTAGAATTGGATCTGTCGTTGGCACGAGGATTGAATTATTATACCGGAGCTATTTTTGAGGTGAAGGCAAAAGATTTTGCTATCGGAAGTATATGTGGAGGAGGACGTTATGATGATTTGACCGGAATTTTCGGTATGCCCAATACCTCCGGGGTCGGTATCTCTTTCGGGGCCGATCGCATTTATGATGTATTGAGCGGATTGGATCTTTTTCCGGAAGAGGCAAATCTCTCTACACGGATCATCTTTCTCAATTTCGGAGGAGACGAGGAGGTGGCTTCACTTCGTTTGATGGCTGAAGTACGAAAAGCCGGAATTGCGGCAGAAATCTATCCTGAAAATGCCAAAATGAAGAAGCAAATGGAGTACGCCAACCGCAGAGGCATTCCTTTTGTGGCTATTGTCGGAAGCGAAGAACTCGCTGCACAACAATTGACATTGAAGAATATGAGTAGCGGAGAACAGAAACAGGTTGCTTTCGTCGACCTTATTAAATACATTGCATAATGAAGCGTATTATTCTTATTCTCTGTTTATTGCCTTTTGTGGGATTGAGTCAGCGGGCGCCACGCAGTGCCGGGGCGGATCCTGCGTTGCAACTTCAGAAATTCAATCAATTCTATCGATATCTGAATGCAGCTTATGTGGATACGATCAATAATAAAAAATTGATCGAAGAGGCTATTCAAAAAGTACTGTCGGAGTTAGATCCCCACTCGGCCTATATTTCAGCCGAGGATATGGTGCCGGTAGAAGAGTCGTTTCAAGGCAGTTTCAGCGGAATTGGAGTAGAGTTTAATGTATTAAATGACACGTTGCTGGTTGTCAATACCATAGCAGGTGGTCCGTCCGAAAAAGTTGGGGTGCTTCCCAATGATCGAATTGTTGCGGTAGACGGAGAGTCGGTGATCGGAATCAAGCAGGCTCGTGTACCCAAAGTGCTTCGAGGACCTAAGGGATCGGTTGTCGAAATAGAGGTGCTTCGTAAGGGTGAGCCGGAACCTCTCCATTTCCGTATTGTACGAGATGATATTCCGCTTAATACGGTGGATGCGGCCTATAAAATTGATGATAAAACGGGATATATCAAGGTGAATCGTTTTGCCGCCACTACGATGAAAGAGGTGGAGGATGCTTATGGGAAAATGGATAAAATCGATGCTTTGATTCTCGATTTGCGAGGGAATGGCGGCGGATTTCTGGATCAAGCCGTGAAACTCGGAAACTTTTTTCTGCCGGAAGGTGCTACGATTGTCTCTACGGAAGGACGTCTTGTGCCACCCGAACGTTTTTTGGCTCCCTCCAATGGTGTCTATCGAAAGGGGAAGGTGATTGTGTTGATTGATGAGTCTTCGGCTTCGGCCAGCGAAATTGTCGCAGGGGCCCTTCAAGATTGGGATCGGGGTCTGATTATCGGTCGCCGTAGTTTTGGTAAGGGACTCGTACAGAGGCAATTCCCTTTAGTCGATGGTTCTGCGGTCCGAATTACTGTCGCTCGTTATCATACGCCTACGGGGCGTGTTATTCAGCGACCTTTCGAAAAAGGGAATCAGGAGGCTTATTATAAGGATTTTCTGAAACGATTCGAAAATGGGAAGGATTCTCTTAAAGCTGTTGATTCCTTGCGTTATACAACGTTGCGAAGCGGACGTACCGTGTATGGTGGCGGAGGTATTTATCCTGACATTTATGTGCCGATGGATACAACCTATTATTCTCAGTATTGGTCGAAATTAGTACGACGTGGTGTGATTTCGGAGTTCGTGATTCAGTATTTGGATCGACACAGAAGTGAATTACAACGCACCTACCCTACTTTTGAAAAATTTCAGAATTCGTTTGAGGTCTCTCCTCAGATGATGGAACAATTGGTGGCTTTGGGAGAGAAGAGGGATGTGGCTTCCGATTCGAAAGGCCTTCAAACTTCCGAACCGGCAATCAAACTTCAAATAAAGGCATTGATTGCCCAAAAACTATGGGGTATGACCGAATATTTTCGGGTTATCAATTCGGAAAATGATCCGGAATTGGAGAAGGCTCTCGAGGTGCTCCGGAACTGGAATGAAACACCCGAAACGGACGGAATCGGCGATATTTAGTTAAAAATTATACGGCTATATGAAAATAACAATCACAAAAACTGTTGTGGTTGTTATTTTTTCATTATATTTGTTCTACTACTGAATGATCCTAATAATGTAATTTTTAAAGATATGGTGGATTTTGACTTGAAGAAAGAAAATGATGCGGAAGGTGGTGAAGAAGTTTACTCGAAAGCTGTGCGTGCGGGCCGTCGAACTTATTTCTTTGATGTGAAAGCTACGCGCAATGATGATTATTTTCTGACCATTACCGAAAGTCGTAAAAAGTTGGGAAAAGATGGAAATTTCTTTTTCGACAAACATAAAATCTATCTTTACAAAGAGGATTTCGCCAAGTTTGCCGATGGATTGGAAGAGGTTGTGAATTTTATAAAAGAACACAAACCGGAATTTTTCATGGAGCAGGAAGCTGAAGCAACTGCCGGGGAACTTTCCGTTGACGAAGAGTTCGAAAAATTATAACGTAGCAACAACACTCCATTTTTTCTGATTTAAAACCGGTCTGAATATAAAGACCGGTTTTTGTGTGATTAGCTATTGTCCCCAACGTCAAAAGTCTTATATTTGCCGAAAAATTCGCATTTTATGAAACAGAGAAATTATTTTTTGCTGGTGTTGAAAGGATGTGCCATGGGAGCCGCCGATGTGGTCCCTGGAGTATCGGGAGGCACGATAGCCTTTATATCAGGCATTTATGGAGAATTGATAGAGTCGATTAAAAATTTCAACATAGAAGCTTTTAAATATCTGTTTACACTTAAAATCGGTAAATTTTGGAAAAAAATAAACGGTAATTTTCTGGCGGCCGTCGTGGGAGGGATAGCCATTTCGATTTTCTCTTTGGCCCGCCTGATGACCTATTTGCTGGAAAATCATCCGATCTGTATTTGGTCTTTTTTCTTCGGACTCATCATTGCCTCGTCGTTGTTGGTCTTTAAAGAGGTGACGCGATGGCGTGCGGGCAGCATCATAGCATTGTTGGCCGGCATAGTTGTTGCTTATCTGATCACGGCCCTCTCTCCGACATCTACTCCGAATACATGGTGGTTTATCATGCTCTCCGGAGCTATTGCTATTTGTGCCATGATCCTGCCCGGAATTTCCGGGGCATTCATCCTGCTGCTGCTCGGTAAATATATGTTTATTATGGATGCTGTAGGAAATCTGAAAATAGGTATCATTTTGCTTTTTATTATTGGTGCCGCGGTGGGAATTATTAGTTTTTCGCATTTTCTCTCCTGGTTGCTGCGTAATCATCATAATATGACGATCGCTCTGCTGACAGGATTCATGGTCGGTTCACTTAACAAGGTGTGGCCTTGGAAACAGGTACTTTCTACCTATACTGATTCCCATGGCGTGGAACATCCTCTGACTGAAGCCAATGTGTTGCCGGCAAAATATGAAGCCATCACGGGTGCCGATCCATTGGTGTGGCAGGCAATTCTGATGTGTATAGTAGGTTTCATTTTGATTTGGGGAATCGAACAGGTGGGGAAACGCATACAGCTCAAAAATGCCTCGAAGCAATAGACTGATGGCTCGTTTGTTTGGATTGATCGGATATCCGTTGGGGCACTCCTTTTCGGAACGGTATTTTGCAGAAAAATTCGCCTCTCAATGTATCAAAGAGGTGGAGTATCGAAATTTTCCATTGGAAAAAATTGACCAGTTACCTCGCTTGCTTGGAGAACATCCCGATTTATGCGGCTTTAACGTAACCATTCC
Organism: uncultured Rikenellaceae bacterium; assembly: GCA_944326945.1. Taxonomy (GTDB): domain Bacteria; phylum Bacteroidota; class Bacteroidia; order Bacteroidales; family Rikenellaceae; genus Gallalistipes. Next base: position 33,681 of record CALVFY010000007.1, on the reverse strand, counting down.
ATACAAAGAGCAGATCATCCCCTATCTCGACAAATTGGACGAGGAAGCGGCTCGGATCGGCGCGGTGAATTGCGTCAGAATCGATAATGGAAAGTTAATGGGCTATAATGCCGATGTTTACGGATTTGAACAATCGCTGTTGACGCTTATTGGAAGCAATCGCCCCGCCGCATTGATTTTGGGTAGTGGCGGTGCCTCGAAAGCGGTCAGATATGTACTCGAGCGATTGGGGATGCCATATAAAGAGGTGTCCCGAACAAAACGACAGGACAATCTGACCTATGGGGAGCTTTCCCGTTCGGTCATGGAAAGTCACCGTCTGATCGTCAACACAACTCCCCTGGGAACTTTTCCGGATACGGAATCGGCGCCGGACATTCCCTATGAATTGCTTGGTGCGACCCATTTTCTTTTCGACTTGGTCTATAATCCACCCTTGACCCGTTTTCTCTCATTGGGCCAAACTCGAGGGGCTGCCATAAAAAACGGTTACGACATGCTGGTCGGCCAAGCCGAAAAGTCCTGGGAAATATGGAATAGATAAGAGATTTTTAATCCTTCTTTTTGCAGGATTTGGAAGCACCCGTTTTTTTGTGAGGCTTCGTGTCGGTTTCTGACTCGAACTCATCCACATCAAACTTGGCTGTGAGGATTTTCCGTGCTCTTTCGGCGTCTTTTTCCGCCACAACCAGTTGAATGGGAGAACCGCCTCCGGTGATGGATGGCAACACGGATTGAATGGTCTCGCCCACCAGCGAACATTCGATACCGTTCGACTCCAACAAACTTTTCATGATCTCGGCCCGGCCGAGGTGATTGAAATGCATGATCATTACCACTTTCGAAGTATCCATAACGGCTGGTTTTAAAATTCCATAGTAAATATAACAAAATATGTTGATAAAATGCAAGTGCCGAGCCGTAAATTAGCCCGAAATTTTCCGTATCTTTACCTCCAAAGTCGAAAAACAAATACCGTATGCCGCAATTTGTTCACTTGCACGTACATACTCAATATTCTATTCTGGACGGGGCTTCCCCGATTAAAGGCATCATAAAACGGGCCAAGGAACTCGGTATGCCGGCTCTGGCCATTACCGATCATGGGAATATGTTCGGTGTGAAAGAGTTTCATGATACGGCCGAGAAAGAGGGTATCAAACCGATTTTGGGTTGTGAAGTTTATGTGGTGAAAAACCGTTTCGAAAAAGACAAGGATGAGAAAGCGGGGGACCACCTGATTCTCCTGGCCAAAAACCTGGAAGGATATCACAATCTGGTGAAAATCGTCTCCTATTCCTGGACCGAAGGATTTTATTACAAACCCCGTATAGACAAAACACTGTTGCATCAATTCCATGAAGGATTGATCTGCTGTTCGGCATGTTTGGGAGGCGAATTACCTCAGGCGATCATGCACGATCGTTTGGACGAAGCCGATGCTATCGTACAAGAATTTAAGGGTATCTTCGGAGACGACTACTATCTGGAGATGCAGCTTCATAAGTCGGGAGAACCCCGTATTGACGAACATGTATATCAGAATCAGCTGAAAGTAAACAAAGCAATATTGGAGCTGGCGGCCCGTCATAATGTAAAGTATATCGTTTCGAACGATGTCCATTTCGTGATGGCCGACGATGCTCCCGCCCATGACCGCCTCATATGTCTTAATACGGGGCGCGATCTGGATGATCCGAACCGGATGCGTTATACGTTTCAGGAGTATCTGAAGACACCCGATGAGATGGCGGCATTGTTTCCCGACACACCGGAGGCTTTGGAAACGACACTCGAAATAGCCGATAAGGTCGAGAATTATTCTTTGGAACATAAGCCTCTGATGCCTAACTTTCCTCCACCCGACGATTTTGTGGTGGAAGTGGAACCGCTCAAAGAGTCGTTTGTCAAAAAACTGGAAGACGAAACCGTATTGGCCAAAATTGCGACTGCCGACACGGTGGAGAAGTTGGCTGAGGTGGCCAAAGAAACAGGGCTGGAAGATAAATTGATGGTGGCTAAACAGTTTTGTTATCTGAAATGGCTTACTTATAAAGGTGCCCACGAACGTTACGGAGAAGAGCTGAGTAAAGAGGTAGATGATCGGCTCAAATATGAACTGAAGACCATTGAGTGGATGGGATTCCCGGGTTACTTTCTGATCGTTTGGGACTTTATTCGGGCGGCCCGGGAAATGGGAGTCTCGGTCGGTCCGGGACGTGGCTCTGCCGCCGGTTCCGTGGTGGCTTACTGTCTGCGAATTACGAATATAGACCCTATGAAATACGATCTGCTGTTCGAGCGCTTTCTGAATCCGGAGCGTATTTCATTGCCTGATGTGGATGTGGATTTCGACGAAGATGGTCGGGCCGATGTATTGCATTATGTGGTGCAGAAATATGGAAGTAAACGAGTTGCGCAGATTATCACCTTCGGCACGATGGCCCCAAAAATGGCAATCCGTGATGTGGCTCGCGTACAGCGTCTTCCGTTAGCGGAGAGCGACCGGTTGGCCAAATTGGTCCCTGAAAAACCGGGTACCACGTTCAAACAGGCTTTCCAAGAGGTGCCCGAATTGGCCAAAGAAAAAGAGTCTCCCAATGAATTGATTCGCGATACGCTCAAATATGCTGAAAAACTGGAAGGATCGGTTCGTCAGACGGGAGTACATGCCTGTGGTGTGATCATCGGTCAGGATGATCTGGAAAAGTTCGCTCCGATGGCAGTTGCCAAGGATGCCGATCTGAACGTGGTCCAATACGAGGGCAAACAGGTGGAGAGTGTCGGATTGATCAAGATGGACTTTCTGGGGCTTAAAACGCTATCCATCATTAAGGATGCACTTGAAAATATCCAGATCTCCAAAGGGCTCAAACTCGACATCGACTCGATTCCCCTGGATGATGCCAAAACCTATGAATTATACAGCCGAGGCGAAACAACCGGATTGTTCCAGTTCGAGTCGCCGGGCATGAAGAAACATTTACGTAATCTGAAACCTAACCGGTTTGAGGATCTGATCGCCATGAATGCCTTGTATCGTCCGGGCCCCATGGAATACATACCGAATTTCATCAACCGGAAACACGGGGTGGAGAAAGTGACCTATGAGATCCCCGATATGGAAGAGTATTTGCAGGATACCTATGGAATTACGGTCTACCAGGAGCAGGTGATGCTTCTCTCCCAGAAATTGGCCGGATTTACCGGAGGTCAGGCCGATACGTTGCGTAAGGCGATGGGTAAGAAAAAACGTGACGTACTGGACAAAATGAAGCCCCAATTCATTGAAGGAGCTAAGGCCAAAGGGCATGATCCGAAAATATGCGAAAAAATTTGGGGCGACTGGGAGGCTTTTGCTTCTTATGCATTCAACAAATCGCACTCTACCTGTTATGCATACGTCTCCTATCAGACGGCTTATCTGAAAGCCCACTACCCTTCGGAGTTCATGGCCGCACTGTTGAGCCGTAACTTGTCTGATATTAAGAAGATCAGTTTCTTTATGGACGAATGCAAACGAATGGGTATTTCAGTGTTGGGACCTGACGTAAACAAGAGTTTGCAACGCTTCTCGACCGACGCAGACGGTAACGTACGCTTCGGACTGGCTGCAGTCAAGGGTGTCGGCGAAGGAGCTGTGATGAATATCGTGCAGGAGCGTAAGGCAAACGGTCCTTTTACCTCAATCTACGATTTCGTGGAGCGGGTAAACCTACAGTCCGTCAACAAGAAAACGATGGAAAACCTGGCATTGGCCGGTGCATTCGACTCGTTGTCCGGTTTTCATCGCAGTAAATTCTTCTGTACAGAAGGACGTGAAGGCGATCCGACGTTTATGGAGTTGTTGATGCGCTACGGCAGCCGTGTGCAGGCCGAAAAACACAATTCTCAGCAGAGTCTTTTCGGAGGAGATTCAGGTTCGGTTGATATTCAGAAGCCTCAGCCACCGACATGTCCCGCATGGAATAAGCTCGAGACGCTAAACAAGGAGAAAGAGATGATCGGAATCTACCTGTCGTCTCACCCCTTGGATGACTACTCGGTTTTGATCCGCAATTTCTGTAATACCCCTCTTTCGGATCTGAACGAACTCTCGCATCTGAACGGTAAGGAGATCGTGACGGCTGGTATGGTGACCAATGTGCAGCATATGACAACAAAAACGGGTAAGCCGTTCGGGCGTTTTACGATGGAAGACTATAACGGTTCCTATCAGTTTGTGCTTTTTGATAAGGATTACGAAAATTTCCGGCGTTATCTTTACAATGACTATTATCTGCTTATTCGCGGCAAGGTAAAGCCCAAGATGTGGAATGACAAGGAGTTCGAACTGAAAATCACCTCCATGATGCAACTGTCGGAAGCGCAGGAAACCTTGGTCAGAGAGATGACTCTTACGCTTCCCGTAAAGGAGATCACTCAAGATTTGGTGGAAAATCTGACAGAGAAGGTTAAATCTTCTCAAGGAAATATTATGTTTCGGATCAAAGTGGTCGATCCGGAATCGGAGGTCTCCCTGGGACTCTATTCCAAAACCATGAAGGTGAATCTGACAGGTGACCTGATCCGATTCTGTGAAGAAAACAGTTTCCGTTATACCCTTATGTAGAAACACGAGTTAAAACATATATAAAACAGTTAAAATTATGGCACTTACTATCACAAAAGACAATTTGAACGACATTCTCTCTTCGGAGAAACCCGTAGTAATCGATTTTTGGGCAGAATGGTGCGGACCTTGCCGTATGATAGCTCCGTTGGTAGAGGAATTGGCTGCCGAGTACGAAGGACGTGTGGTGATCGGCAAATGCGACGTAGACGAAAACGATGCTGTAGCTACCAAATATGCTATCCGAAACATCCCTACCCTGCTCTTTATCAAAGGTGGAGAGGTTGTCGACAAACAGGTCGGAGCCTGCTCAAAAGATGCTCTTGAGGCAAAAATCAAAAATTTGCTCTAATTTTTAACTCTGCTGAAATGATCCGCAAAATAGAATGGAACGGCTTTTCTGCCTTGAAAATGGAGACAGCCGTCTATGAAGCCATGTTGATTCCTGAGGTAGGTGCCAATTTGGTCCAACTTTACAACAAGGTTCAAAAGGTCGATATTCTTCGTACTCCCAAAACAGACGAAATCGAACATTTCAAAAATAATCCACAGGTTTACGGACTTCCTCTTTTGCTTCCTCCCAATCGGATCGAAGACGGAACATTTTCGTATAAGGGAGAGACCTATCATTTCCCCATTACGATCCCTGCACAAAACAACCATCATCATGGATACATCAAAAAGCAGCCTTTTACGGTGACTCGTTGCGAAGAGACTCCGGAGGGGATATTTGTGGAAACAGTTTTCTTTTCGAATCTTTTCAACGATGGCGTTTATTTCTGTTTTCCGCATAATTTCGAATGCCACATGGCCTTCAAACTCTCAGATCAAGGGCTGGAACATACGGTGACCTTCGTTAATCTGGATGACAGGGAAATGCCTCTTGGAATGGGATATCACACGCCCATACGTGTGCCTTTCTTGGAAGGAGGAGACCCCGATGATTATCGGTTAAGAATGTCTGTGGGTAAAAAATGGATATTGACCGAGCGTCTGCTGCCTACCGAAGAGTTGGTACCGCTGGAAGAAGATGAGGATGTATGGCGTCTGCGGACGGAAGAAGGAATGAAGCCCACAGGAAAATCTATCGAAGTTCATATGACGGCCGAGCCGATCGAAGTGGATGGAAAGCCCTATCATGGAGCCGTGATGATCGATACGAAAAGCGGATTACGTGTATTCTATGAGGTGGACGACAAAATCAGACACTGGACTTTCTGGAATAATCGTGGAGAGGTGGCATGGGCTTGCCCCGAACCGATGAGTTGGGCCATCAATGCTCCGAATCTGAAGTTACCCAAAGAGGTGACCGGTTTTACGACAATTCCACCCAAAGGGTCGTGGGCGACTACTTGCAAACTGTATGTCAAGTAGTATACGACCGTATATCGTAAAAACAAAAACAGGAGACAATTTAGACATTGCCTCCTGTTTTTTTGATGAATATGGGATAAAATTATTTGCCGATTAACTCAACGCTTCGACGAATAAAGTTGGTCAGGTTCTCCCCTTTCAACATGCCGTTGGAGAGCAGAGCCAAATCAATCAACTGCTTTACGAGATTGTTCTTGGAACCGATCTCTTTCAGACGATCACTACGTTCTCCTCGTAACGTACTCAATTTCTGTTCAGCTTCCTGCAACGATTTTTTCTCTTCTTCGCTACGATCGCTCTCCTTCTTATCCTTGAGCGATTCGTTCAGTCGCGACAACTCCTTCTGAGCAGCATCGATCTTCTTGTTGGTAGATTTGAGTTTATCGCCATACTCCTTTTCCACTTCACCCAAAATATCAATCACCAGAGGATGGTTGCCATTGACGGCAATCGTAAAGTTATCAGGCATCTGGCCGTAGAATTGGCTCATACCGTCGCCTCCCATTGCTGCCATATCCTTCATACGACGCATATATTCGTTCTGGGTGATAACCACGGGTGTTTCGTTTGTCTCCATGGCTTCGAAAGTGATCGTATAATGGACTTTCTCGTCAGTAGGCAGTTGCGATTCGAATACGGGACGCAGTAAATCCTGTTGATCCGTACTCAATGTCATGGTCAGGTTGTGTTCTTTCTGGATTAACTTTTCGATCACATCAGCATCTACACGAACAAAACGAATTCCTTCGTTCTTGTTTTCGAACCAATTGATGAAGTGACCGTCCAACTGACCGTCCATCACCAGAACATCGTACCCTTTGTTACGGGCAGCCTCTACGAAACTATATTTTCCGATCTTGTCGTTGGTATAGAGATAGACCACCGTACCATTCTTGTCGGTTTGGTTCTCCTTAACCAGTTCGTTGTACTCTTTCAGAGTAAAGTATTTTCCCTCGGTATTCTTCAACAGGATGAAGTCGTTTGCCTTTTCGGCAAATTTCTCGTCCGTCACCACTCCATACTCGATGAATATCTTCAGATCATCCCACTTGTTCTCGAATTCCGTACGCTGGGTGTTGAAAATCTCCTGCAGACGGTCGGCCACTTTCCGGGTGATATAGCTCGAGATTTTCTTTACATTGCTGTCGCTTTGCAGGTAGCTTCGCGAAACATTCAGCGGAATATCAGGCGAGTCGATCACCCCGTGTAACAAGGTCAGGAACTCGGGTACGATACCCTCCACGGAATCCGTCACGTAAACCTGATTGCAGTACAGTTGGATTTTGTTCTTCTGAATCTCGAAATTGTTCCGGATTTTCGGAAAATAGAGAATTCCTGTCAAGTGGAACGGATAGTCGACATTCAGATGGATGTAGAACAACGGATCTTCCACCATCGGGTAGAGTTCGTGATAGAACTCTGTGTACTGTTCGGGGGTGATATCACCCGGTTTACGAACCCACAATGGATCTGTATTGTTGATAATGTTGTCTTTTTCCGTATCTACATATTTACCGTCTTTCCATTCACGCTCCTTGCCGAAAGCAATCGGGATCGGCAGGAAACGACAGTATTTACGCAACATGGTACGAATACGATCCTCTTCGGCAAATTCGGCATTCTCTTCCGACAGATAAAGAATGATGTCTGTTCCCCGATCACGTTGCTTATCCTCTTCTTCAACGGTCTGAAGCGTATATTCGGGCGATCCTTCGCAACTCCACAACACGGTTTTCGACCCTTCGCGGTAGGAACGCGTACGCACCTCCACCTTGTCGGCGACCATGAAAGCCGAGTAGAAACCAAGTCCGAAATGCCCGATAATGTTTTGATCCTTATATTTGGCCATAAACTCTTCGGCTCCCGAAAACGCAATCTGATTGATATATTTTTCAACCTCTTCGGCAGTCATGCCGATTCCTCGATCGGAAATGGTCAATGTTTTCTTCTCCTTATCGACCGCAACATGGATTGTCAGATCGCCTAATTCACCCTTGAATTCGCCGATAGAAAATAGGGTCTTCAACTTTTGTGTGGCATCTACTGCATTAGACACCAATTCACGCAAGAAAATCTCGTGATCTGAATAGAGGAATTTTTTGATGATAGGAAAGATATTTTCCGTAGTCACACCAATTTTGCCGTTTTGCATCTCTTCCATTTTTATATATTTTTTGATTTTATTCTGACATCCTCCTTTATCAATTAATGTGCCATCGAACGAAATGTGACATTTTGACACACTCTCCGACAGAATCGTCTCAAACCTTTCTTCTTTTTGCGTCAGAACAAACAAAAGAGGAAGAGGCCTGCCCAAAGAACAAGCCTCTTCCTCTTTTAGAAAAAAGAATGTCTTTTACATATGTTTCTCGAGCATTTCCACAAACCATTTTGGAGCGCGACAAGCACGACGCGTCCTACTATTCATAAATGCCAAAACTACTTTACCCGTATTCAGCAACTCTCCGTTCTGATTGTACACTTCATGATCAAATACCATTTTCACCAAAGGCAGCTGCACAAGTGTAATTCGTACAGTCAGCAAATCATCATAATGGGCGGCTTTCAGATATTTCATAGAGACTTCCATCACGGGCATCATGATTCCTTCGTCTTCCAGTTCCTTGTAAGAGGTGCCGAATTCACGCAACATCTCCGTGCGGGCCACCTCATAATAATTCACATAGTTAGAATGATGGACGAATCCCATGGCATCGGTCTCTTTGTACCGCACTCTGATTTGAATGTCTCGAGTAAGCATAATTTTCATGTGATAAAAACGGAGCGCTCAATGCGCTCCGAATTCGTTTTATTCTCCGCGGCTGTAATTAGGTGCTTCTCGGGTGATCGCCACATCGTGTGGATGGCTTTCCTGCATTCCGGAATTGGTGATGCGGATAAAACGAGCCTCTTTCAACGCGGCGATATTGGGTGCGCCACAATATCCCATACCCGCTCGCAAACCACCGACCAATTGATAAACCACCTCTTTGAGCGATCCTTTATATGGAACCCGCGCAGCGATACCTTCCGGTACCAGCTTCTTGATATCGGCTTCCATATCCTGGAAGTAGCGGTCCTTCGATCCGCATTGCATGGCTTCCAGCGATCCCATTCCACGATAGGATTTGAATTTACGTCCATTGTAGATGATCGTTTCGCCGGGAGACTCCTCTACACCCGCGAACAGAGACCCAGCCATTACCGAATCACCGCCGGCGGCCAACGCTTTCACTACATCTCCGGAATAACGCAATCCGCCATCGGCAATCACGGTGACATCACTACCTTTTATGGCCTTAGCCACGTCATAGATGGCAGAAAGCTGAGGCACACCGATACCCGCAATCACACGAGTCGTGCAGATCGAACCCGGACCGATTCCCACTTTCACACCATCCGCACCGGCCTTTACCAAAAATTTGGCAGCTTCGCCCGTGGCAATATTTCCCGCCACCACATCCAGGTCCGGATAGGTGGCTTTTACTTTCTTCAATACTTCAGCAATACCCTTGTGATGACCATGAGCCGTGTCGATCACAATTGCATCCACATGAGCTTCATAAAGCGCAGCGACCCGTTCCATCGTATCGCCCGTCACACCCACTCCGGCGGCAACACGCAGACGACCTTTGCTGTCCTTGCAGGCATTCGGATTGGCCTGTACCTTCGTAATGTCTTTATAGGTCAACAATCCGACAAGTTTCCCTTTTTCGTCGATCACGGGCAATTTCTCGATCTTGTTCTGCAACAGAATATCCGATGCATTCTGCAAATCGGGATTATGGGTGGTGATCAGGCCTTCGGCGGTCATCACCTCTGCGATCGGACGAGACATGTCACGCTGGAAACGCAAGTCTCGATTCGTGACGATACCGATCAGCGTATTGTCTTCGGTAACAACCGGAATACCGCCGATTTTATTCTCTTTCATCAGCTGCAGGGCATCACCCACGGTATTTTCCTTGCCGATCGTGATCGGATCGTAGATCATACCGTTTTCGGCACGTTTCACCTTGCGGACCTGGGCTGCCTGGGCTGCAATAGACATATTCTTGTGAATCACTCCGATTCCGCCTTCTCTTGCCAAGGCGATTGCCATAGCGGCTTCGGTCACTGTATCCATAGCAGCCGACACGATCGGTGTATTGAGGGGAATGTTGCGGGAAAAACGGGATGAAATATCCACCGTACGGGGCAAAACCTCCGAATAGGCAGGGATCAGAAGGACGTCGTCGAACGTCAGCCCTTCCGTTTGGATTTTATCGGTAAGAAAAGACATAGTGATTGTTTTATATTGGGGCAAATATACGAATATTCTCTCGAAATTCAGTGACGGGCGGATCTTTTTTATACAGGATTTCGACAGTTGACATTTGACTTCCTCATCGACATTCCATTCATCGGCCCATCTGCCTGAAAAACTCTTTCAAAAATCAAAAATTATCTTTATTTTTGAAATTGTCGTTTTTCGGTACGCGAGAAAACGACATGATTCCGAAAACCCCAATCACCCTAAAAATCATGGACAAACTAACCCGAAGAAGTTTTTGAAGACCGCGGCAATCGGCGCATTGACCACGGCAGCCGGACTTCCGGCAATCTCCGCCCTGGCAGGAGAAAAAGACAAAGGCCGGTCACGAAAAAACGCTCCCGGAAAAGATGCCTCATACAGTTATTCCCGGCGAATTCCCGTTCAGTCCGGCTATGACGTGATCGTAGCGGGATGAGGACCGGCCGGAGTCGGCGCGGCCGTGGCTGCGGCACGCTTGGGAGCCAAAGTGTTGCTGGTCGAAGCAATGGGATGTCTGGGAGGCATGGGCACTTCAGGCCTGGTCTCCGCATTCGATCCTCTTGCCAACGGAAAAGAGATGTTGGTCGGAGGGATCATGCGCGCAATCGTATTCAAACTCTACGACCGAGGCTTCCTCTCGCCGAGGGAGAAGCCTGAAATTTTCACAAAAAAGTACATGCACTGGACCCCTTTCCAGGCAGAGGGATACAAACTCGTATTGGATGAACTGGTAGAGGAAGCAGGCGTTGAAGTACGCTTTTTCACGAAAGTAATCGATGCGGATGCCGAACCGTCGCACGGATTTGTCAATGGTCTTATCATTCAGAACGTCGAAGGATTGTGCTTCGTGAAAGGCCGTACGTTCATCGACTGTACCGGCGATGCCATCCTGTCCGACCTGTGCGGAGTAGAATACCGCGAAGCGGGAAAAGACACTCCCAGGATCATGCCGGCTACCCTTTGCAGCTATTTCTCCAATCTGGACAAGTCGAAGTACCGCAATGTACATACGGGCGATCCCCGTCTCCAACAGGCTATCGACGAAGGCATGTTCACTCAAAAGGATCGTCACCTTCCGGGCATGAGCATGGTCAGCGACACATTGGGATATCTCAACGGGGGACATTTGTACGACCTGAATGCCGTAAACGTAAAAAGCCTTACCGAAGGCATGATGAAAGGGCGTAAAATCGTACGTGAATACCTCGCATTTTATAAAAAGTATGCCCCGGGTTGTGAAAATGCCGAACTGGTATGCACAGCACCGGTTATGGGAGTGCGCGAGTCGCGGCGGATCGTAGGAGAATACGAGCTCAATTATGAGGACTATATTGCACGAAGGGAATTTCCCGACCAGATCGGAGTGTTCAATAAAACGGTAGACATTCACGCTTACGACACCTCAGACAAAGAATTCTATCGTTATCTGAAAGAATACGAGCATACGGCGAAACTCAATCCGGGAGAATATTTCGGCATTCCCTATTCCATTCTTGTTCCTAAAGGTTGGAAAAACCTGTGGGTTGCGGGACGTTGCGCCTCCAGCGACCTGAGGGTGCACGGCTCGATCCGTGTACAGCCTGCTGCCAGTATGATGGGACAGGCTGCCGGCACTGCCGCCGTGCAGTCCATCAAGACAGGACAGGCTGCCAACGACCTCAATACAGAGACGCTCGTCACCTCGCTCAGGGATGCGGGAGCCTTTCTTCCCCAAAAAACGCTTTCAGCAAAAATGACCCGGTAAAGTTTTTCCTATACCGACATTGATATTCGTGCACGGCTTTCGTTTCCTATCCCGAAAAGCCGCAGACATTGATTCGCGGGGGACGTATTGCTTGCATTACGTCCTCCGTTTTTGAAAATTGGATACTATTCAAAACAGATCAGCATCTCGCCGCCTTCCGGCCTTTCCCGAAAGGACAGCCGCCCGTCTGCGGCCACCGTCAACGTGTCGTTCCGGCCATCGACCGTCACGGAGTACTCTCCGGGAGGAGGAAGCAGTTTGTCGGGATCATCCGGCACCATCTCCCCACGTTCATCCGTCTGCACGATCAGGGTGTAAGCATGCCCGAGCAATCGGTTCGCCTTTTCCATCTCCCCTGCCCGTATCAAACGACGTATGACGGTCGAACTGACTTTGTCTTGATCGACTTCCTGACGAGGAATTTCATAGATAGAAAAATTCATGGTCTGTTGCAAGCGGCGTAAAAAGTCGAAATTCCCTTCCTGATTGTGGCCGAAATGGTGATTATATCCTACAACCAGAGTTTTTGCACCGATTTTCCCCAATAAATACTCCCGGACAAACTCATACGAGGAGATCTGGCTGAATGCTTTGGTAAACTCTACCACGATCAAATCGTCGATTCCAACAGCCTCGATCAGCAAAATCTTCTCCCTGAGCGAATTGAGTAATACGACTTGTTCGCCTCGATTGCCGAGTACGGTACGTGGATGCGGAGAAAAGGTGACAACCACACTCTCTCCTTGTTGTTCTTTTGCCAAACGGACAATACGCTCCAGCAGATGTCGATGGCCGGTATGTACACCATCGTATGAACCTACCGTAACCACCGGATTACGTAGTACGGGAAGTGTATCGAAACCGTAAAAAACGCGCATTACTGATTATTCTCCTCGTTTTCCTTAACCAAATAAGCCACCTTTTCCAACAAGGTGGTGATGTCGTAATTTTCAATCACAATACCCCGCGGAAAATTGAGCGGTTTGGAGGTGAAGTTGAGTACACCCTTTATTCCTGCATTGATGATCGGCACCACCAGTTCCGATGCCACGTTCGTCGGCGAAGAGAGAATCACCATATTAATATCGTGTTCCTGGACCCGTTGTTCGAACTCATCCATGTGATAACACGGAATATCATCCATCGTATGTCCCACTTTATCCGGATCGACGTCGAAAGCCGCTACGATTTTCAATTTCAGATTCTTCCCGTTGAAATATTTGGTCAAAGCCTGACCCAGATGTCCCATACCGATCACGGCAATGTGCTGTGTGGTCCGGCTGTCAAGTATCGACGAGATAAAATCGATCAGAACTTCCACGTCGTATCCTTTTTTTGTGTCGCTTGAGAAGCCGATCAACATCAGGTCGCGTCGTACCTGTACGGCCGTAATGCCGTGGATACCTGCCAATACATGGGAGAATATGTGGGTGATTCCCTGTTCATGGCTGGCACGCAACGTGCGACGATATTCGCTCAGTCGTTCGATTGTCTTTTCTGGAATGTTACTGGGTGTATTGGCCATCTTCCGTTTCGTTTATTTTATGCAAAGATAATCATTATCTGCTCAATTCCGGACAAAACCGTTACCTTTGCCGAAAATAGGAAAAAACTGATGAGACGCGGAGTAATTTTTGACATGGATGGAGTCTTGGTGGACAACCGGGACATACATATGGAAGCATTCAGAATTTTGTGTAAAAAATACGACATCGATCTTCCCCGTGAAAAACTGTTCAGTGTTTTCGGAATGGGAAACGATGAGATATTTCCGATTCTCCTGCCGAAGAAACTGATCGAAGAGAAAGGGATTCGTCCTTTGGCCGAAGAAAAGGAAGCTATCTACCGAAAGATTTTTGAAGAGACGATCACTCCTACCCCCGGATTGGTTCCTTTTTTGCATGCATTGAAAAAAGAGGGTTTCCGTACAGCCGTAGGGTCTTCGGGTATGGCGGCAAATGTCCGTTTTGTATTGGAAAAATGTCATATTGCCGATTGTTTCGATGCCATTGTCAATGGAGACATGGTCACCCATTGCAAACCCGATCCGGAAATATTCCTTACAGCATCGCGACTGTTGGGTGTCCCTCCCTCGCAATGTGTCGTGATCGAAGACTCTTTTGCAGGTATTCAAGCTGCCCGCAATGCAGGCATGGCAGTTATTGCCATGGCAACCACCTTTTCCAAGGAGAAATTAGCTTCTACGGACAATGATCTGATTGTTTCTGACTTTACTCCTCTGACGCCCCGGATTGTCCAGTCGCTTTAATTACAAATCTTATGCGGCTGGGCATCTTCAGTGGTGTCAACGAACCTCAATCGTATAGTTGGGCAGATAACGTACAAAAGCCCACTGATCATTTGTTTGAACCTCGCCCTGGCCATCTTGTCCGAAATGATAAGGCATCTGCAAGAGCGTTTGACTGCTCTGATTTACATTGTCTAAGAACTCTCCGGGTTGTGATGCCGCTCCGACAAATAATTTGGCTGCATCGTAACCCCGGTAAGAATAGAGCGAAGGAAGAACACCGAATTCTTTCACATACCGCTTGTCGAATGCATTTACAACCGGATTGCTTCGGTCTGCATGATATGAGGTCACGAAACAGAGTCCCAATTTAAAATAGAGATTCTTGTCGATATTCTGGAATCGACTCCATCGAGAACTTCCCAACACTTGTATCTGAGCATTTTTGATGCTTCTGGCCACAAGATTGTTCTGCACAGAGGAGATTCGGGCAAGGATTTGATCTACGGTGTATTCATTGCCGGACAATACGATAAATACATTGTTCTTGTCGTCGCGAATCATTCCTTCCAAGGCCGACACCGGCGTATTTTTATCATAGGAAAGACGTCGAAAACTTCCTTGCGGCAACAGTGGAGTGATTTCGCTTTCGAACTCTTTGTCGTTGTCCGAGGTAGAGACAATCACTATATTCTTGTCGTCTGTGAGCAGATCCTTTATTTTCTCGTATTTGCAAGCCGGGTCGGGCGACATTTGATACAATAACGCACTACGTTCGTGCTTTACCTCAGCCAATGGCGACACGACGGGGATTCCTCTCTTTCGTGCGAATGAAAGCACCGGAGGCAAACATTCCTCATAAACAGGACCGATCACCAGATCGCTATTGAGAAAATCTTCTCGCTCGACCAATGATTCCACTTCCTGTTCTGAACGTCCTGTATTATATACGGACAGATTTACCGATTGTCCTGTCTTTTTTATGTCTTCCAACCCCAGCAGCACACCTTGATAGAAGTCCATGAAATGACGACCACTGTTGAATGGCAACATCAGGGCTACGTTCAATGTGGCACCGGGTAAAAATGTTCGGGAAGGAATCTCCGCAGCATAATCTTCTGCCGTAAATTCGGTTTCTGTGGCAGGCATAAGTGAAGAGCTGTCGACGGCTGTTTGTTCGCCAACTACCTCTGTCTGTCTTTTGCTTTTACTGGGAATACGGATCAGGGCACCCGTTTTAAGTCCATCTCTCAAATCGTTGCTGCGCATGATTTCGGCCTGGGTGACACCAAATTGACGGCTGAGAGAATAGACTGTCTCCCCTTTCGCCACCAAATGATAGATATAATCGTCCGAAACACTGTTGATGGCATCCCGATACTCTTTCCATTCGGCATTGATCTGAGAATCGGAAGTTTCTCCTTGTTCCGTTTTGCGGATATTTAGTTTTTGGCCGATCGACAGTGCGGCAGGATCCATTCCCGGATTATCTTCCAACAAGGTATTGACTGAAATACCATAGCGTTTTGAAATGGCATATGCCGTCTCACCTTGATTCACCACATGGGTGTCGAACAGGCGAGCCATTTTCTTAGGCTTCAACTTTGGCTTTATATCGGTCACCCTGATCTTCAGCACCTGACCTGGTTGTAATCCCTCCACAGCCTGAGGGTTTGATTTCAGCAACTCATCTTCGGTAACCCCATATAAACGAGCCAGAGAGTAGACCGTCTCCCCCTTTTTGACTGTATGGACATAATAATTTTTACCTTCGATCGTGACAATACTCGACGATTTGGTTTTTATCAATTGAGCCTGCCCGGGCACACCAGACAGAAGGATCAAGGCTGTCAAAAGTAACTTCTTCATGAATGCTCTTTTTACATCTGAGCGCAAAGATAGTAAAAAAGGCGTTTCTTTAAAGCGAAACGCCTTTTCTCGTTTTTTTCAGGTTGATATTTCAGCGGGGATATTCTATTATTTATTTTTCAGATCTCTCAATCGGATTTCGGTAATCACTTTCTGAGTGTATTTCGGAAAATCTCCGTTCATCATCCATGAATAATAACTTGGCTCTTCACGAAACACTTCTGCGACACTTCTGCCTTTGTGTTTCCCGAAATTAAACACCTCTACCCCCTTGTCATCATACACGATTCGTCCTGCGTAGTCCACAAATTGGCTGCGGGATGAAAAGTCAGACAAAAAGTCGATGTCGTTTTTCAGTTCACCCTGGTATCGGTCCAACTGAGCCATCAGCACTTCATAAGTTGCCAATGTGTCAGCTTCGGCCGAGTGAGCATTCTCCAGGTCCTTGTTGCAATAGAACTTGTAGGCTGCCACCAATGTGCGTTGCTCCATCTTGTGGAAAATATTCTGCACATCGACCATTTTGCGTTTTTTCAGGTCAATATCCACTCCTGCACGCAAAAATTCTTCGGCCAATACCGGGATATCAAACTTGTTGGAGTTGAATCCCCCGAAATCACATCCTTCTATATAGGCTGCCAGCGACTTGGCGATCTCACGGAAACGAGGACAATCTTTCACATCCTCATCCGTGATGCCGTGTACGGCCGTAGCTTCAGGTGGAATGGGCATTTCGGGATTGATTCTCCGCGTCTTTACCTCTTTCGTTCCGTCGGGGAATACCTTCACTAACGAAATTTCCACAATCCGATCTTTGGCCGGATCCACTCCGGTCGTTTCCAAATCGAGGAATACGATCGGATTTTTCAAATTCAGTTTCATCCTGCCTATGCGTTGATCATCATCGGCATCAACAGCATCAATGTCGTACTGCTTTGTTTGTCGTCGTAAACGGGTTTGAATACTCCGGCTCGTGTAGAGTCGGCCAATTCGATCAATACACTCGGGGTTTCGATATTGGAGAGTATTTCTACCAGGAATGTCGATTTGAAACCGATCGTAATAGGATCTCCGTCGTAATTGCATGAAAGAGACTCATTGGCCGACACCGAGAAGTCAAGATCCTGAGCCGTGAGATTGATCACACTCGATGCGATATCCAGTTTGATCAGATTGGTCGCCTGATTCGAGCAGACGGCCACACGTTTGATCGAATTGAGCAATTCGATCCGATCGACGATCACCTTATTCGGATTTGCATTAGGAATCACCGCATTATAATTGGGGTAATTGCCTTCTATGAGCCTGCAAATCAGCACATGGCTTTTCAGACGGAACATGACGTTTTTCGCATCGAATGCCACTTGAATGGGATCTTCCTCTTTCGGCAACACAGCTCTCAACAAGTTGGCCGGTTTCTTCGGCAGAATAAACGAAGCCGTTACTCCCCCGGTCTGACTCTCGTCGGTGTATTTGACCAATTTATGGGCATCGGTAGCGACAAATGTGAATCCTTCCGCATCCATATTGATATAGATACCGTTCATTACCGGACGCAACTCATCATCAGCTGTTGCAAAAATGGTTTTCATCACACCGTTTTGCAATGTGTCGACCTCGAAAGTGAACTCTTTTTTCTCTTCGTTGAGTTCCGGAATGGCCGGGTAGCTCAATCCCGAGGTGCCGGGCAGAGCCAGTGATCCGCTCTTCCAACTTACTTTTATCTCCCAGGTTGATTCATTGGCCTCGATGGTCAGGGGTTGTTCTGAAAACTCCTTCAGTGAATCGAGCATCAATTTGGCCGGAGCGGCAATCAATCCCTCTTTTTCCACACTTTCCACTTTGATCGTACCCACCAATGTGGTTTCCAGATCGGATGCAGTCACTTTCAACTCACCGTCTTTCAACTCCAGTAAAAAGTAGTCAAGAATAGGCAGTGTATTTTTATTACTGATCACTTTCCCCGTAGTTTGCAACAGGGAAAGTAGTGCGGAACTCGAAATGACAAACTTCATAGTTTCTGATGTTTTAAATCCTTATGCTTATTGTTGTTTTTCAATGTCTTTTGCGCCGTTTTCCTCAGATACGAGGCGAAATCGGCAGGGATGCCTTCCGGAACGAAAGTCAGCCGTGCGGGCGACTCTCCGAACAACACGCCGTACCAGACCAGCCCGCCCAGATAGCATCCGGCCGGGGAGGCATGATTGGCGTCCAGTTTCAATTTTCCGGTTTTCTTGTCCCAGAAATACCCCTTGTGCAGGGAGTGTGTCTGTACCGGCAATTCAGGGGCTTTAGCCGTTTTCCTGTCGAATGTCTCATCCACCCTATAACCGTATTTCGGATCGGAACAAACCGCCCAGAATGCATCTCCCACTGGAATCACACCGACACCCAATTCCTCTGCGACTTTCCGGTAAGCCGCACGGGAAAGACGCCACATCTCTTTGTCCGAAGTACATTTTACCTGTTTTCCCGAAGCGTCAATCTCTTTCAGTCCGAACCGGGGTGCATCCGTCCGATAGGCCCAGGTCTGGTGTATCAGAATACGGGCCTCGGGCTGGAATTTCCGGACGTAATCGTACAGGTTACGTGCATACGGTTCATAAGTGGCCAAACAAGACGAGAAGAAGGAGTATTGTTGCATCGTCACCACATCCCACTTTTCTTCGGTCAGTAACGCTTTCAACGGCTTTTTTGCCCAGTAAGCCCTTCCCTCCGGATTTTCAGGGTCTTGTTCGTGTATCTGTACGAACCTCCAATGCTTTTCCAAAGGACAGCCGCCGGTTTCCGCCCGGCCGATAACAAGGACATGTCCGCCGTTCTCTGCCAATTGAGGCAAATAGGTCGAAGCATTTTTCGAAAAGCTGTTTCCGATCAGCAGCACCCGCAATGTATCGGCCTTTCTCCCTCCTGCGAATACAGAAGAAAACACCATTACTCCTGCCAGCACGAGACAAGTGATCACGGCGCCCCGCATGCATCCAACTTCAGCAATCTTCTTCATCCATTCAAAAATTTCTCAAAGATAACTCAATCTTTTCAGATTGACGACAATTTATCGAGAGATATTACGATCATTTTATTAACAAAAGGCTTGTAGTCGGTAGCCGCATTTTTTGCGATCCGTTGGGCGATAATCGTACAGATTGTTGCCGCGTCATGTCCCATCAGGCGCGCAAGTCCTGCCAATGCAGAACCTTCCATCTCGAAATTGGTGATTCTGCGTCCGTGATAGTTGAATGATTCGATTTTTTCGTTCAGATAGGGATCGGCCGGTTTCAAACGCACCCAACGGCCTTGTGGTGCATAAAATCCCGGAGCAGATATGGTAATTCCCTCGCGAGTGGAGTCGGCAAAAAGTTTGGCCAAAGAGTCCGAAGCGTTGATGAAATAGGGTTTGGCCAATAGCGGATTCCACTCCGTGTGTTTCATGAAAGCCTGCTCTATATCCAAATCGCACACCTCATTACGCCCTTGATAGAAATTGAGCAGTCCGTCGAACCCTACGGATGTGCGCGAAAAAAGCAAGGTGCCGATTTCCAGATCGGGCTGTATGGCCCCGGAGGTGCCCAACCGAACCAGTGTCAACTTTCTTTTGTGCTCTTTTTCCGTTCTGGTTTTAAAATCGATATTAGCCAATGCATCCAGTTCCGTCACAACAATATCTATATTGTCCGTGCCGATACCTGTCGAGATGACAGTCAGTCGTTTCCCCTTATAACTGCCTGTAATTGAGGTGAACTCCCGATTTGAAACTTTCATTTCCCGGCTATCGAAATAGGAGGCCACCAAATCGACTCGTCCGGGATCCCCAACCAGAATAACCGTGTCGGCCAACTGTTCGGGTAATAAGTGCAGATGAAATACAGAGCCATCACCATTGATGATAAGCTCAGAAGGCGCAATAATCCGTTTATTCATAATAGTATTGTATTATTTGTATAAAAGTAATATTTTCGTAGGAAAATTCATAACCTATGACGTTAATTAAATCTATTTCCGGTATAAGAGGGACGATTGGCGGAATCCCCGGAGAAAATCTGACTCCATTGGATATCGTCCGCTTCACGACGGCATATGCCCGTCTTTTACACAAGAATAACGCCACAAAAACACTGAGGGTGGTTGTGGGCCGCGACGCACGCCTCTCCGGTGAAATGGTGCAGAATCTGGTAGAAGGCACCCTGCTGGGGTGCGGAGTCGATGTGGTCAGTGTCGGGCTTTGTACTACGCCAGGCGTGGAGATGGCTGTTGTAGCCAAAGGTGCCGACGGCGGTATTATTATCACGGCGAGCCACAATCCCCGTCAATGGAATGCACTCAAACTGCTTAACGCTCAGGGAGAATTTCTGAATGACTCCGAAGGCAAACAAGTGTTGGCTTTGGCGTCTGACGACAACTTTGCCTATGCCGAGATCAATCATATCGGACATATCGTGGAACGGCAATCGTTCGATCAGCAACACATTCAAGCCGTATTGTCTCTGCCTTTAGTTGACGTAGATGTGGTTAAAAAGAAGAAATTCAAGGTGGTAGTAGATGCCGTGAATTCCGTGGGAGGTGTTGTGATTCCACGTTTGCTGCGTGCATTAGGTTGTGAGGTAATCGAACTGAATTGCAATCCCGACGGAGAATTTGCCCACAATCCGGAACCTCTGCCAGAACACTTGACGGCCATTTCTGCTTTGGTAGCAGCCGAAAAGGCCGATTTGGGCGTGGTTGTTGATCCCGACGTGGATCGGTTGGCGTTGGTATGTGAAGATGGCACCATGTTTGGCGAGGAGTATACACTGGTAGCCGTGGCCGATTATGTACTGTCGCATACGCCGGGCAACACGGTTTCCAATCTCAGTTCTTCACGAGCATTGCGAGATGTGACCGAAAAACGAGGAGGCAAATATGCTGCGGCAGCGGTAGGAGAAGTGAATGTTGTGGCCAAAATGAAAGAAACAGGGGCCGTTATCGGAGGCGAAGGCAATGGCGGAGTGATCTACCCTGCATTGCATTCCGGACGTGACGCCTTGGTAGGTGTTGCCTTATTTCTGACACATCTGGCCAAATCGGGACTGACGGTTTCGCAATTACGTGCCACTTACCCTTCCTATTACATCTCGAAAAACAAGATTCAACTTACACCTGAGATAAATGTAGATAAAGTACTGGTTCAGATGAAAGAAAAGTATGCTAATGAACAGGTAACGGATATCGATGGCGTAAAAATTGACTTTCCTACGGAATGGGTACATCTTCGCAAATCGAATACCGAACCCATTATCCGTATTTACAGCGAAAGTCATGACAAAGCATCAGCTGACCGATTGGCTATGCAAATCATGAATGAGATTAAAAC
This sequence comes from uncultured Rikenellaceae bacterium, assembly GCA_944326945.1. Taxonomy (GTDB): domain Bacteria; phylum Bacteroidota; class Bacteroidia; order Bacteroidales; family Rikenellaceae; genus Gallalistipes. The sequence goes on along the minus strand of CALVFY010000007.1, from coordinate 12,190 downwards.
TATCTGCGGGTTGTAAAACTCTTTTGACTTCGAGACTTAAACAAAAAAACACCTCTTCGCGGAGAGGGTAGCTTTAAAGAATTACAACAGTCCGAGAAATCGGACTGTTGTATCTTTTATAATAGTATGAGTAACGAAAAGGGTCTTCCCCCATGAGGAAATGAGGATGCCCGAAGCGTTTTCCCTTTTTATTGTTGTTAGCAACAAACTTTTTATGAGTATTCCAACGAATATTTACAGTACAATATAAAATAAAAAGAAATGGAACGACAATCTTCCCGTATGAGCCTCCGATCTCAGAAGTGACCCCGCCACCCCATGATATCAGCCTTTTTTCATTTTTTTGTATTCGGACGGAGAAACACCGATGGTCTTGGAAAAAAGCCGAGAAAAATAGTATGGGTCAGAAATCCCTACCTTATAGCATATTTGACTGATTTTCATATCCGTAAAATCCAAAAACCGACAAGCGGCCTGCATTTTAATCTGAATAATATAGCTGATTGGACTATACCCTGTCCTTTTCTTGAACTGAGCCAGAAAATAAGACTCCGAATAACCCAGGTATTCGCTGAGTTCTTTCAGAGTGACCGACCGTTCGATATTTTCTTTCATAAAAGCGATCGCCTTCCCCACAATATCTTCGTCTTGTACCTGTGGAGTCCCATCAACGAACCTCAGTGGGATTGGTCCGGAACCGGCCAGGAAGGGACACCGGCAACCAACGAAAACTGTTATCGGCTGATTAAGGCCCTCGACAAATATCTTGCCGGAAGCAAAACAAAAATCGTATTCGGGGAAGCTGCCGACATCCGGTATCTTTATCGTAAAACGGACGACAAACCCCGGAGAGACAACCAGATCGAAGAACTGTTCCGACCCGGTTCGCCGACATCGATTCTCAAATTCAGCAGCGTCGCTCCGGTCGTCACGGGCCATTCCTATTGGAGTACTTTTCCCATAGATACAATGATCCGTACCCGCGAAGAACTCGCACGGCAAATCGAGACCGAACTTCCTACGGAGGTGACCTACTGGCAGACCGAATACTGCACAATGGAAGATAGACACCACCCGATTCGGGTTTGCCGGCGTCTCGGCCGGAGGACACCTGTCCGCTTTCATGGCCATGACAGTTCCCAACACCCGGGTACTGATCAGCATGTGCGGACCACACGACCTTACCGGACGGGGGCCCCACCTCACCCCCCCTCTCCCCGGATAAAATCGCCTATTTCGGAACGACCGAAGATAATCTGAAACAAAATTCTCCGATTTACCGCATTCCGGATAATCCCCCGGCTGCCATGCTGATTCACGGAACGTTCGACCTGAATGTCTCTCCCGAACAGAGTCGCCGTTTCGCGAAAGCACTGCAGGAAAAAGGAGACAAGGATGTAGAGTTCCTGCTCGTCCCGTATGCTCCCCATGCGGTTGTAAGTAATCGGGTGGCCAGCTATGAACAATCCCTGCAGCACATGCTCCGTTTCGCTCGCAAACACCTTGAATAGTCCTGTAAATACCTTTCCAGTGGCTGTCTGGACCAATGAGGTTCATAGCACATAAGGCAGGAAACGACCTTCTCGTCTGGAATGCAGGTCCGGAATGTTTGCCACTGCTCAATCGTGCCAGAAATATAAAGATACGGATGCTCTTTGCCAAAACAATCCAGTGTGTTTTTCCATCAAATTGTCTATACAAATAGATAAAAAACATTGCGAAGAGGTGTTTTTTATTCAACGGAAATGAGTTATATTTGGAAAAATCAAACAAATTCATTCTCTATTTTATGGAAAAGGCCGTTGCTTATATCAAAGAAAACCAAGAACGTTTTGTAGAAGAATTGTTCGACGTACTACGTATTCCCTCGATCAGTGCCGAGAGCTGTCATAAAGAAGACATGGTGAAATGTGCTCAATGGCTGGTCAATTCATTATTGAAAGCTGGGGCCGATCGAGCAGTGGTCATGCCGACAGAGGGGAATCCGGTCGTGTATGCCGAAAAAATAGTAGCCCCCGAGAAACCCACCGTATTGATTTATGGCCACTACGATGTCATGCCGGTCGATCCTGTTGATCAATGGCATACGGCTCCTTTCGAACCTGTCATTAAGGAGGGGCGTATCTGGGGGCGCGGTGCAAACGACGACAAGGGACAGTCTTTCATGCACGTAAAGGCTTTCGAAGCCATGGTTGCCACGGGGGAATTACCCTGCAATGTAAAATTCATGATAGAAGGAGAAGAGGAGATCGGATCGGAACATCTGAGCAAATGGTGCGCCGACCATAAAGAGATGCTCGCAGCCGATGTGATTCTGGTATCCGATACCAGCCTGCTTGCATGGGATACTCCCTCGATCACGTGTGGTTTACGCGGTTTATGCTACATGGAGGTGGAGGTTACGGGGCCGAACAAGGATCTACACTCCGGTCTTTATGGTGGAGCCGTGGCGAATCCGGCAAATGTGCTTTCCAAATTAGTTGCCTCGCTGGTGGATGATCAGGGTCACATCACGATTCCTCATTTTTATGATAAAGTCCGCGAATTGACTCCCGGCGAACGTGATGCTTTTAATAAAGCACCCTTTTCGCTTGAAAAGTATAAAGATGCTCTCGATATTGATGATGTACAAGGAGAAGCCGGATATACTACCATGGAGCGTACCGGAGTACGTCCATCGCTCGATGTAAATGGTATCTGGGGAGGTTACACGGGAGAAGGCACGAAAACCGTCATTCCGTCGAAAGCCTCGGCGAAGATTTCCATGCGTCTGGTACCCGATCAGAATTTCGAAGAGATCGCCAAATTATTTACTGCTCATTTTGAAGCTATTGCACCATCCAGTGTAAAGGTTTGCGTGAAGACTCTGCACGGAGGGGAACCCTATGTCTCGCCGACAGACCTGCCAGCTTATCGTGCTGCGGCAAAAGCCATTGAAAAGACTTTCGGGAAAGCTCCTCTGCCTTTTTATTCCGGCGGAAGCATTCCTATCATCTCGACTTTTGAAAAAATACTCGGACTGAAATCTATTTTGATGGGATTCGGACTCGATCGGGATGCCATCCACTCTCCCAATGAAAGTTACGGATTGGAGAATTTCTATCGAGGCATCGAAACAATCGTCTGGTTTTACCGATATTTCGCCGAGAAATAAATCCGTGTAATCATCACAAAAGAGCCATTCTTCCGTTTGAAAGAATGGCTCTTTAATATTGTATGCAAACCGTTGTTTAAGGCTTACTCAAAAAGGGCTTCGACTTTTGCAATCACATCTTCCGGCGAAGGATCCAGCGGAAACACCAGAGAAGGAGCCAGATTCCATAATGTTTTTCCCTGCTGGAACAGTTTTTCGCCTCCCCCCGTAATATTCAACATAACGACATCCGTTGGTTTCACCCGTCCTTCCTGGACTGAAGCAATCAATGAGGCGGTAGCCACACCGGCCGCCGAATAGATATCGATGCCTTCCGTTTCGAAGAAAGTCTTTATGGCAGCACGAGCCTCTTCGTTCGTGACTTTCAAAATATCTCCATCCGTATCTTTCAGCGCATCGTACAATCCGCCGGCAATACCGTAAGGCGGTTTACGATTGGAGAGCACCTTGGCATCGATCGATTCTGCATCCAATCGAGCCTGATCGTCGTCGTAGGGAAGAAGAGCACGGGAACCGGCCTTCCATGCATTATACATGGGCAGGAAAGGTGCATTTTGAGAAACGATCAACCGCATCTTGTGATTGCCAAACCGACCGTCCTCGATCAGACGCATATTAGCCTCCCAGGCGGCAATAGCGCCTGTTCCGCTTCCCACGGCCTGGAAATAGAAATCCGGAATCCGTCCGATATGGGTCACGGCAGAGAGTACCGTTGTTGCCATTCCATCGCGCCGGGCGATATTTTTTGCCCCTCCTTCTGCAAGGAATTTGTCGGATTTGAGCACTAAGTTACTCAAATGAATGGCATCGAAATAGTCTCCGCCTTTACGTGCTGCGATCAGCTTCACACAATCATTCAACGGGTGCTCGAACCACAATGCGTCCAGATTGTCTTCCGGCACACTCAGCAGCAAAGGAATGTGGTTATCCGAACAGACTTTGGCAAAAGCACGGGCTGTGTTTCCGGCCGATGCCACAACCAATACCTTGCCGCAATCGGGATTAAGACGACCGCACACGGAATAGGCTTCCGTCTCCTTAAAAGAGCAGGTGGTCATTCGGGCACCTATCTGAGGAAAATAGCCATTGAAGGTAATGTAAAGATTTTCCAATCCCAATTTTGCGGCCAAGCCTTTGCTTTTATAGGTAACCGGGGCGCTCGATCCTTTCAGAATACGTCGAACGGGCAGCCAGTCGCAAAAACGATACAAACCGTAGCTGTCATCCTTAGGGTCCAACTGTCGGGCGTCATAGTCGGCACGGATTAACGAGGGATGAGGACATGACGCATCATCCAACATCCAACCATCGTCAGGGAAAAGACGTCCCGTCGCGACATTTTTCAAGGAATATCCAGTGGCAGTGAAATTTTTCATCCGAATCGTTTTGGGTTTATAAAAAAATACACACAAATATAGAGTAAAATTGGGCGCAATAACCTTTTAAAAGCCTACAAATCATCATCAAACCCCGAAAATACGTCTTTATACTTATATCTTATCGGTTCCCGTATCAGGACATACGATCGCGATAATCCTCATATCCGAACTGACGGATCAATTGGAAGGAACCATCCTCTTTCAGCAGACCGATCGAGGGATGGGTCACGCCATTGAACATCGTGGTTTTCACCATAGTATAATGAATCATATCTTCGAACACAATTCGGTCGCCGGGTTTCGGGTCTTGTGCGAATGCCCAGTCACCACAGAAATCCCCGGCCAGACAACTGTTACCTCCCATCCGCCAATGCTTCTCACCCGGAGCCGGATCGTGAGCACCCAGGATTGCCGGTTTGTAGGGCATCTCCAGGCAATCCGGCATATGACAGGCAAACGACACATTGAGCATGGCGGTATGGACTCCTCCATTGTGAATGATGTCCTCCACCGTAGAGACCAGCCATCCTGTCCGCCAGGTAAACGCACTTCCCGGTTCCAGAATCAGGCGCAAATGAGGATGGCGTTCACGGAAACGGAGCAATATCTCTACCAGCCGATCCCGATCGTAGTCGGCCCGGGTCATCAGATGGCCTCCCCCCATATTGAGCCATTGGATTTGAGGAAGCAGATGGGCAAATAGGCTCTCCACGGCCTCGAGTGTACGTTCCAGCTCTTCCGGTCCACACTCGCATAAGGTGTGAAAGTGTAATCCTTCCACCCCCCGAGGCAAAACAGGGAGCGCTTCGGCCGGAATACCCAATCGTGAACCGGGGACACATGGATTATACAAGTCTGTCTCCACGGGAGAATAACCGGGATTGATCCGCAAACCGCATGAGATGCCGCGCAGAATAGCCAAAGGAGCGAATCGTTCGAATTGAGCCACGGAATTAAACGTAATGTGGCTGCTGTATTGCATGATTTGTTCGAACTCCGCGTCGGTATATACAGGAGCATAAGTATGGGCCAGAGAGCCGAAGTGTTCGTATACCAACCGGGCTTCAGCCACGGAACTGGCCGTAGCGCCGGCCGCATATTGGCTCATAAGCGGAAATACACTCCACATGGCACATGCTTTCAGTGCCACAATAATCTCTACCCCAGCCCGTTGTTGGACATCGGCTATTTTCTTCAGGTTCTGACGCAGCAAACTTTCGTCGAGCACGAAACAAGGAGAAGGAATCTTTGTAAAATCAATCATGAATTCTCTTTTTTCTGCCGGCAAAAGTACGAAAAGAAGCCAATCGGACAAAGCATTCCCCTGAAAGAAAAACGCCGCACACATGAATGGCGGCGTTTTTTCCAGAAATATAATATATAGGATACCCCGTTCTTTATTGTGCATCCAAAATACTGCTGATATCAAAAATATAAAGCTGGCGTCCTCCGCTCATGGGTCCGTCGACGATCACCCGACGTCCGTCTTGGGTGCTGCGGGGGTGTGTGTCGCAACGCCATTCGCCTTGGAACTCTTCCGGCGAATAAAGTTCGGCGATGGGTACCCGACGGCCGGTGGGCTCATGGAACAGATAGACCGATTGCATCCGGTTTGCATCGGGATAGGTGTCGTTCAGAATCCAATCGTTATAAGGTGCAGGCAAATAGGTGCAATGACCGTTAAGCGGCATTTGCTCTTTGCCGATCTGTTTAATGTCTGGGGTTTCACTGTCACGGAACAGATAAAATCCGAAACCTGTTTCGGGCAATTTGGTCCACGCCAGAATATGCTCGGCATCTTTCCAGATAAAGTGTGACGTATAATTATAGGGATCGATGACGCGGACGTCTTTCCCATCGGCCGAAGCTGTCAGCATCTGGGTGCCGAATCCGCCCACGTCTTCATATTGAACGTTGCGCAGGGAATCCGGGAAACGCCACCGGTGAAGAAATTCGAAGCGGCTTCCATCGGTGTTGTATAACAGGTGATTGAACCAGTGTTTGGCTTCCGTATAATCGTCCAGCGGATTGGGGATTGCCGCGATTTGAGCCAAAGAAATAATCAGTTCCGACTCACCCGTTTCGAGATTAATTCTCCATATACCCGAATCCTCCGGAGCCAGCACATCGCGATTGGGGTCGGGAATGCCTGCATAGCCATAACCGGGACGAGTATCATTCACACGACGATAGTCGGTCGTAACAGCCCATTTCCCGTCGGGACTGAGAGCATAAACCGCCCGGGGAATCGTTCTCATCTCTCTGGTTTTGATGTCCATGATGCGGCAAACGAATTGATCGCCCTCTTTGTCGTTCCAGAGCACCTTGGAATCTGTTCCGGGAATAAATTGCAACTGGCACCCCTGTTGCCATCCCCATGCTTCCGATTTGCCGAGTTCGATCCATTTGCAATTGTCCTCGAGGTCGATCATACCGATTTTGATCACATCGCCGGCCGTCGGAGAACGGTGCTGGAAATCGGTCTGCATACTAAGCACGTAACGTCCCGTAGGATCACACTCCTGTTTGTCATAGTAGGCAAACCAATGGTATTTGGGGCCGAAGGTGATTTGTTTGACTGGAACATGAAATACGGAGACAGAATCGTAGGTTGCGATGCGTTCATTGTCCGGATCGGCGAACAGATCCTGCGATTTAGGTACGCCACAACCGACAGCCAGCATAGCTGCCGTTGCGCAAAAAAACAGGGTTTTCATCATTGTGTTAGTTCTTGTAATTGGGAATATTGCTTGATAAAGAAATTTTTCCAGAAAGATATTTTTCGTCAAAAACAAAGTTGAGTTTTATTCAGTTACTGCTTGCCGAAAATACTCGTCAGGCAACACGAATCCGATTGTCCGGCATATACATTGAAAACAATCAGACAGTCCAGTAGCAGGCAGACTTTTTCCATATGCTCAGGCAAATTTGTCGTTTAATGAAAACCATTGGATTAACAATGCTAAGTTACACATATTTGAGAAATAAGAAACAATGGAGCTGAGATTTTCCGGGCAGGGAAGATTTTGTCCGGAAGTTTTGACAAACCAAGACAAAACAAATCGATTACTCATTCCGAAAGATTCCGCAGAAAGAGATTTATAAATCTTCGGGGATACTAAATTCTTTGTCGGCGAACAGCTCGGCCAGGCCTGTAATTTGTTTCAGACGGAGCAATTCATCACGGTCCATGCCGATATTTTTCATGATCCATCGGTCGGACATGCCGGCTTTGGTCAGATCGGCAATGATTTCGGTCATCAAACGAATATTATGAGTTCCCCGAGCTCGATTATGCCGAATGGTCGAAGCCATGCGATTCGACAGATCTTTCTCGATCACCACCACAGGGAGCAAACCATGTTCGCGTTTAAAGATACGCTCAGAGGTCTTCATCACCTTGTAACGATGGAATCCATCCACCAGTTCATACATGTCGTCTTGGGCATTGTAATAGCAGACACAGGGCATTGTGAAACCATCCTCCCAAATGGAAATTTCGAGTAATTTCATCTCGGGAGGTGCCACGGAATTGGGATTGTAGTCGTTGGCCCTCACTTTTTCTACGGGGACAGCTTTTACTTGATAGACGGGACTGATATATTTTTTCATTGCAGAATGCTTTTGTATTTGGCGAGTATTTTCTGTTTGGCTTCCTGTTCCTTTTTGGATGGGGTGAATCCCATGTATTTGCAAGCGTGGTCGTTTTTCAAAATACAAATGCAAATTCGCTTGAAGGTGGGAAGTTCCCGGAATTCCGGCAGATCGATGTCGTCCATATAATCCATTCGCACCGGTTTCTTGGAGGTATGGTAATTGGTCGAATCGCCTACGTCTATTTTTATTCCGGCTTTACGTAATTTTTCAATGGTTTCGTCGGACAAGCATCCTCCTTTTTCTCTCCAGAATCGAATGCTCACACTCAGTTTGCGAAGATAGTTTTGACGGGTTTGTTCCGGAAGCGTGGAAAGAAGGAAATGCATATAACTTTCCCACGTGTGATTGGGAGGAAGTTGAATGGAGTGCCATCCGACGGCCGAAGTTCCCCCGTACAGACTGCTGAAGTTGGCTCCGTTGACGCGTCCCACCATACGTCCCCAGGTATCGGGATCGATTACCCGAAACAGTTTCAGATGTTCCTGGGCGGCAGAGATGAAAGGACTGGCCACACGTTGTTTTTCGATACTCACACCTGCCTGGTAGTAGAGATCATACAGCCGGTTATAATCCCAGCGGAATTTGCCGTTTGCCGTCCATATATCGGAGGTTCGCCAATCGTAGATAGGATAAACATTGTATATGTTATCGAAAAGCTTCTTGGTCCATTTGAGGCCATAATAATGGTTGGCGAATTTGGCACTATAGATGGTACGCCAACGGTTCAGACTCTCCTGGGTGCGGATTCCTACCAGACAACAAGTTTTGTGAGCATGGTTCTTTTCATGGAACCAACGGGCAAACTCCATCTGGAATTCATAGTCCCACATGTTTCCAGTAAAAAAGGGAAAATCCCTGCGGGTATAGGCTTCCGGGGGCATTTGTCGCACCCAAATATCTTTTTTACTCTCTTCCCAGGGACGCCAGTATTTCTGATGCATGGAGGCGCAGGTTGTCACCTTGAAAGGGACACAAATACGATAGAGGTCGAGTATGTCTTGATTCTGGGCGAATACCCGGTCCACATATTCTGTGGTCATACGATATTGGGCTTCATAATCCATATGGAAGACGCCCAATCGTATGGGGAGTTTATGTCGACGGATATAATCGATACACAGGTTCAGCAACACCCCACTGTCCTTGCCTCCCGAAAATGAGATATAGATATTGTCGAAACTCGAAAAGATACGTTTCAGACGTATTTGAGTTCGTTCATATACGTTTTGTGGTTGCATCATCGGTCATCTTGAGGTAGTTCTTCCAAATTTTCTTGACACAGAAACCGTTGCGGGTAAAAATGTTTTCGTCTCGGATTTGAACCACGGCTTCCAGTGAGAATTGGCTGTTGAGAGCGCGTTGCGCACTGACAATCATCGCTTCGAGCACCTCAGGATCCTCGTTTCGGATATAATAGTTGTTGATGACGGCTTTAGTGGAACTTCGTCGTTCTACGGGAAGAAATCCCACAACGGAATCTTGCTCCAAGGCAATAAACCAAATGAACTGTTCGGTAGTTTTGAATGGATAATTGTTGTTTTGGCGGAGCACTTCGGGGTTCATCACCAGACGTCCGACCAATGTATAGAGTGCAGGATGGGTTCCTTCGACCTGTTTTACAATTATCATTTTGAAATGTGGTTTATGATGAATACAAAGATAACAAAAAATGAAATATTTTAATTAATATGGCCACCGATGTTTTGTTCAGGCCAAAAAATAATAATACAGGCGCACCCGATGAAATCAAGAAAAGTGAATAGCCTTGAAATAATGTTGACAATCTAACCAGATGCTTGTATATTTGTAGTAATGATAAAAAATATCGTGTTATGAAAAAGGTTGTAAAAATAGTGGGGATCGTAATCGGAGTTTTGTTACTGGTCCTGATTTTTGTTCCGATGGCTCTGCGGGGAAAGATCGATCAAATCGTCAAGACGCAGGTCGACAAGATGCTTAATGCCGAACTCGACTTCGATCGTTTAGGGATCAGTTTGGTACGTCATTTCCCTCATGCTTCGGTTGATCTGAAAGGATTGACTCTGGTGGGAGTGGAGCCTTTCGCTGGCGACACGTTAGTCAGTGCAGACCGGATTTCAGTAGTGGTCAATCTGATGTCGTTGTTCGGAGACTCCGGATTTGAAGTAACACGATTGATTTTGAACCGTCCGTCGGTGACAGCGCTCAAATTGGCCGATGGACAGGTAAACTGGAACATTATGAAAGAGAGCGAAGAGGAAACCCCTGCCGACACAACCGCTTCGGAACCCTCTTCTTTCAAATTGTCCATGAAGGATGTGCGGATCAACAACGGCAAGATTGTCTTTGTAGACGATTCTTCGAAGATGGCTTTTTCGACCGACCAGCTCGACTTGCGTTTGAAGGGAGATATGGCCGCCGATCGGAGTGGATTGAATTTGAAGATGGTCACCCGCGACTTAGGCTTCATGATGGGAAATACGGCCTGGATTCGGAATGCGGAAGTCGAGACGGAGATCAATCTGGATGCCGACTTCAAGCAGGGAAAATATACTTTACAACAGAACCGCATTCGCCTCAATGCAATTGAGCTGGGTATAGACGGCTGGGTGGCAATGGACGACGATGCGATGGATATGGATCTGAAACTGAATACATCCGAGGTGCAGTTCAAGGATATTCTCTCGTTGATACCCGCTTTCTACATGAAGGATTTCAAGAATCTCACTGCATCGGGCGACTTGACTTTCACTGCGTCAGCCGTGGGACGTTACGAGGGAGACAATTTGCCCAAAATAGATGCGGTATTGGTGGTGAGAGACGGAGCATTCAAATATGCTTCTTTGCCGCTGGGCGCAGATCACATTCAGTTAAACGCATCCGTGTTTAATCCGGGAGGCAACGCCGATCGGACGGAATTAAAGATATCCGATTTTTCAGTCCAGGTAGGAGAAACCAATCAGGTGCTCATGTCGTTGGCCGTTACTACTCCCATGAGCGATCTGAATTTCGATGGAAAAGTTTCCGGAGCATTCGACCTGGGTGCGGTGAAGGATGTCTATCCGTTGGGCGATTCGGTGTCGCTTGGAGGACGGATTACGGCTGGTATAGAGATGGCCGGACGCATGTCTGACATAGAGAAAAAGCGTTATGAGAAACTATCCGGTGCCGGTAATGTCTCTTTACAGAATATGATCTTCCAGACTCCAGGACTTCCCGAAGTGAAGGTGGCTGAGGTTACGGCTTCGATTACGCCTGCGGCCATGAAACTGGCTCGACTCGATGTGGGTGTAGGCCGTAGTGATTTGGTGGCTCAAGGCGAACTTTCGAACTATTTGCCTTATATATTACGGGGCGAGATGTTGACCGGCCGTCTGTCTGTATCGTCGAATCTGCTCGATCTGAACCAATTATTGGGAGAATCTTCGGACGAAGAAGAGTCTAAACCGGAACAGGAGGTTGCCTCGGCCGATACGGCAGCATTAAAGGCATTTGAAGTACCGAAAAATCTCGATTTGGCCTTGAACAGCTCGTTCAAGAAAATTCTGTTCCAGAAGATGACCATTACCGATATGGAGGGTAATATATCAGTCAAGGAGGGGACGGTCAAACTGGATAAACTTAACATGAATGCCCTGGGAGGTGCGATACGTACTTCCGGTTTCTATTCTACGGCACAAGATCCGAAGAGTCCCGAATTGAATCTGGATGTAGCGATCGACAAAGCCTCCTTCTCCCGGACGTTCGAAGAACTGGATATGGTGAAACAATTTGTACCGATCTTCGAAAAAACCGGAGGCAATTATTCGATGAGTCTGGATATGGACACGCGGATGGACGAGCACATGGAGCCGGTATTGAACTCGGTATCGGGTAAGGGTGTATTGGAGTCGTCGGATATACGGGTACAGAATATCAAGGCGTTCGAACAGTTGGCTACGGTACTCAAAAACGATCGTCTGAAACAAATCGACGCCAAAGATGTAAAAATCTCCTTCACCATTGCCGACGGACGTATTAC
>CALVFY010000006.1 GCA_944326945.1 uncultured Rikenellaceae bacterium | reverse complement strand
CGCCAGAAGAAACTTATCCGCTACTATATGATTGACGGACGCACATACTACAAGGCTTCCGAGGTCAAGGACTTCTTTGAACAAAAGGGCTTGCCACTTCCGGCAAGTATGAGAAACTAATCAATGTATAACTTAAAAAAATGACAAAAAATGGAAATGGTACTTATTGAAAAGAGAGCCTTTGACGAGATTTGTAATCATCTGTTGGCACTCGAAGAGAAAGTGAGCAAATTTTGTTGTCCTCATGAGGACCTGGCTCTGAAAAAGTGGCTGGACAACCAGCAGGTATGCGACATTATGCGTATCTCGAAACGCACCCTTCAGGTGTATCGAGATAAGGGGCTTATACCTTTCAGCCGAATCAAACACAAGATTTTCTACAAGCCTGAAGATGTAGAGAAACTGATGCAATCAAATTATTATCCACTAAAACCCCAATTGTAATTATGTATTTCCTTGATAAGAAAGATCCGCAGATAGCGGAAATCCTTCAACGATTGAAGAAGATGAATGAACTGCTCGACAAGAACGGTTCAAGACCACAACCGATGTTTAAGAGCGATTACTTCATGACAGACGAAGAGCTTGCAAAAGTATTGAAAGTGAGTCGAAGGACATTGCAGGAGTATCGCTCGGCGAGAATGATTCCTTACTATATCGTACAGGGTAAGGCTCTGTATAAAGAGTCTGAAATCAGAAAAATTCTTGAAGACTCCCACAAACGGTGTGTCGAAGAACAACGATGGGTATAACTCAATCTGCCTAAATAGAGAAACGACCTCGCAAAATCGGGGTCGTTTCTCACATTCATACGGAGGCTGCTTTTCTTCTACGCTTGGGTAGGTTGCTCAAATCCTCCTCATAGATATTAATCTTCTGTCCTGCCGTTACCTCCTTAAGTCGCTTCATGTCCTCATCAACCTTTTTATCTGTTACTTGTGCGTAAATTTGAGTGGTCGTAATGTTCGTATGTCCCATCATCTTGCTTACCGTTTCAAGTGGTACTCCAAGCGAGAGAGTCATATGGGTACCGAAATTATGACGGGCTTTGTGGAAGGTAAGGGAGAAGCCATACTCTTCACCTAATTCCCTTGTCAATCTGATTAGGTACTCACGGGTATATAGGTTGAAAACCTTATCTCCCTGTCGCTCGTGCTTGTACTTTTCAATGATACGCAATGGGACATCAAGTAGTTTTATAACTGATGGAGTGTCGGTCTTCTGTCGCTTGATGTGTATCCACCAGCTACCATCCTCGGCTTGAGTAATGTCATTTACGGATAGTCGCTTCAAGTCTGCATAAGCTAATCCTGTAAAGGTCGAGAAGATGAACCAGTCACGTACCCGTTGCAGGTTAGGCTTGTCAATCTGCGTTGACATCAATGTTTTAAGGTCTTCCAACTTCAGATGACGACTCTTTCGCTTAGGTAGTTCAGGATGCAGTCTGCAATATGGATCACGCCTTAGTGTACCTTGGCTGACGGCTCGCATTGTCATTTTCTTCAGTCTATACAGATGCTCATGAACAGTCTTGGGCTTCATTTTACAGTCCGTCTGCAAGAAAATTTCAAAGTCGTCGTAGAATACCTTGTCAAGGCTACGCAAAGTTATATCTTCAACACCTTTCTTTTCCTGAATAAAGGCTGCAAGATGCTTATAGGAACGCTGATAGCTGTCGTATGTCTCTTTGATTCTATCCACTCCAATGCGTTTCTTGAACTCCTCATTGTGTTCACGAAAAAGGGCGAGCAATGTTACAGGCTTTTGCCCGATACCTTTAACGGCATTCTTTACAAGTTCAGCGGTAACAAAGCCTAAGCTCTTCTTTATATGGTTATAGTGGTTGGTAATCTCTCTGGTGAGTTCGTCGATGGCTCGGTTTACCGTTACGGCATTTTCACTGCGACCATCGGCACGCCCCGTTTCTGGATTCCAGATGTCAGGGTTTACGGAAGCCTTAGTGCCGATTTGTTCCCATTCGGCATCTATACTTACCTTGCACAAGAGTTGGCATGTGCCATCCTTGCGTATTTTCGTGCGGTTAATGTAAAACAATATGGCAAAGGTACTTCTGCGCTTTGTATCTTGGTTATCTCTATTATTTCTCATAAGCAGTCATTTTATGGTTATTAAATGGCTACTGAAAAACGTTCACTGATTTTACTATCAAGCACTTTTGTGTCGGCATCAATCTTATCATCGGTGACTTTTGCATAAATCTGGGTAGTAGTAATCTCAGCATGTCCCAACATCTTACTGACCGTTTCCAAAGGCACGCCGTGTGAGAGGGTAATCTCCGTAGCGTATGTGTGCCTTCCTGCATGAAAGACGATTCTACGCTCTATACCGCACATCTTGGCAATCACCTTCAACTGACGATTCATTTCCGAATTGCTATACATCGGAAGAAGTTTGCCGTCAGAATCCACATCGCGATACTTGTCTATTATGTAGATAGGAATATCCAGCAAAGGCACCTCATAATCTATCTTGGTCTTCTTACGAGAGGTCTTTATCCATAGCGTGCCATCTTCATCTGTTGCTAAATCCTCCTTGGTCAGCATACACATATCACCGTAAGGGATACCTGTATAGCAAGAGAATAAGAAGAGGTCTCGTATGTGGTACAACTTGGCATTATGAAGTGGAGTGGTCATCATCAGTTGCAGTTCCTCTGTGGTCAGATATTTCTGCTCTCTCTTCGGACGCTCCGCCTCATAGCCCCAGAATGGATTGGTAGTAAGAATGCCATCGGCAATAGCTTCACCGATAATAGTCTTGAAGTTCGTTGTCAATTGCTTGATGGTACCCAATGCCAAATGGCACTCGGTACGCAAGTGGAGGTCGTACTTGTCGATAAACGAGCGATCCAATGCCGTAAAGGGAATATCTGTTAACTTGTACTTCTCATTCAAGAACTTTTCGATATGTTGGTATGCGTACTTGTAGGCACGCAGAGTTCCTGCAACACGATTTACGCCCACACGCTTTTCAAAATTCTTGATGAAGGCACGAAAATAACTCATCAAGGTCTCTTGACCTGATGCCATACCCAATAGAAGGCATTTCACATCTTTTGCCGTTACAATATCGTGTATGGCTATCTGCTCCTGAAAGATGGAGAGTGCCGTGGCACGAATCTCATCCAACTGACGATTGATCTCTCGGGCAGCTACACTCTTACCTGTAGCACGACCTGAGTGCCACATCGTATGAGGCACCGACATCTTCAAACTGAATGCCGCTTCGGAGTATTTTCCGACGGTCAATCTCGCCATCACAGGGCAATTGCCTTTGGCATCCGCTTCGCTCTTTTTGAGGTAGAACGCCACCTTTACATTTACTTGATTCATAACTCTTTACTTTGGTTGCAAAATTAAAGTATAAAGAGCAAATGAAAGGCATGAATAATATAGCGGAATATAGAATAAAGTACTATGCCCCAATATCTGAGCCTATATTTTTTCTCACCTCAAGAAAAAATGCTTACCTTTGTCATAGCAAAGATTGGAAAATACGCGTTCTTTGAGGCGGTTATTGGGATGCCGATGGAGATTAAGAACCATTTTTCTGACCGATTTTTGCCCTCAAAAAAGGCAACGGATTAGTAGCAAATCTACATCTTAACTCATCTATATACGGTCTTTCAGGACCGCATTACAACCACGGAAGCCCGTTGCGTATTAAACAATCTACCAACGAATTGCATTATTTCCCAATTTCCTGCCTTTTTCTCGCGAGTTCTTATTATCTTTGTCGCCTATAAAAATCAGAATTATGGCAGAAAACAGCTTGCTTTCCCGTCTGGAGGGACTGAAACTGAAGTTCGAAGAGATCGGACAGCAGATGACCGACCCCGAAGTGATCGCCGACATGAAGAAATTCGTGGCTCTCAACAAGGAGTACAAGGAGTTGCAACCCGTCGTGGAGGCCGGTGGTCGCTATCGTACGGCCGTGGCCAATCTGCAGGAGGCAAAGGACCTTTATGCTACGGAGAAGGACGAGGAGATGAAGGAGATGGCCCGGCAGGAGATTGCCGAACTGGAACCCCGTATCGGTGAATTGGAGGAGGAGATCAAACTGTTGCTTATCCCGAAGGACCCTCAGGACGAAAAGAATGCCATTCTCGAAATCCGAGGCGGTACGGGAGGTGATGAGGCGGCTATTTTTGCCGGAGACCTCTTCCGTATGTACACCAAGTACATAGAACGAAAAGGCTGGAAATACGAGGTCAACAGCATGAGCGAAGGTGCCGCCGGAGGATTCAAGGAGGTTGTATTGAAGGTGACGGGCGATAATGTCTATGGAACGCTCAAATACGAGTCGGGGGTCCACCGTGTACAGCGTGTGCCTCAGACCGAGACCCAGGGACGGGTTCATACCTCTGCCGCGTCGGTAGCCGTATTGCCCGAGGCGGAGGAGTTCGATATCGATCTTAACATGAACGATATTCGTAAGGATACGTTCTGTGCATCGGGTCCCGGCGGACAGTCGGTCAACACGACCTATTCGGCCATCCGGTTGACTCACATTCCTACGGGAATCGTGGTGCAGTGTCAGGACCAGAAATCTCAGCTCAAGAACTTCGACAAGGCTCTCGAGGAGTTGCGTACGCGTATCTTCAATCTGGAATATGCCAAATATCTGGAGGAGATCGCTTCCAAACGCAAGACGATGGTCTCGACCGGCGACCGGAGTGCTAAAATCCGTACTTACAACTATCCTCAGGGCCGGATTACCGACCATCGAATCAATTATACCATTTACAATCTTTCCGCTTTCATGGACGGTGACATTCAGGATTGTATCGACCATCTGATCGTGGCCGAAAATGCGGAACGTCTGCGCGCCAGCGAAGAGTAGGAAGTACAGCAACGAATCAATTCAATCGACTTAGCGATGAATGCCAGCGAGCTTTTTGCACAGATCGAGAAAAAACGTAGTTTCCTTTGTGTGGGTCTGGATACGGATCTGAAGAAAATTCCCGATTGTCTCTCTTCCACGGAAGACCCTCAATTTGAGTTCAATCGCGCCGTAATCGACGCTACGGCTCCTTATGCGGTATGCTATAAACCGAATCTCGCTTTCTATGAGGAAAACGGAGCGGCCGGAGTGACCAGTTTCGAAAAGACTTGTCGTTATTTGCGGGAACGCTATCCCGAGATATTTATCATCGCCGATGCCAAACGGGGCGATATCGGCAATACGTCGCAGATGTATGCCCGTACCTTTTTCGATGATGGTCTGGTGGATGCCGTGACCCTTTCTCCGTATATGGGCCGCGATACGGTGGAACCTTTCTATAATTATCCGGGACGTTGGGCTGTGATTTTGGCACTGACCTCCAATCCGAGTGCTTCGGATTTCGAGATGCTCAAACTGGAGAACGGCGACTATCTTTATGAACAGGTGCTCAAGGTGTCGCGCAGTTGGGGAACGACCGACGATACAATGTATGTGGTGGGGGCAACTCAGGCCCGCATGCTGCGGGGAATCCGGAAAATCGTGCCACACCATTTCCTGCTGGTCCCCGGAGTAGGTGCACAGGGCGGAAGTCTGGCCGAAGTGGCCGAATTTGGCATGAATAAACGGTGCGGATTGTTGGTCAACTCTTCGCGAGGAATTATCTATGCCGACCGTACCGACCGTTTTGCTCAGGCCGCCGGTGAAAAAGCCGCCGAAATGCAGCGTCAGATGGATGCTTTGTTGAGCCGATTCCTGCCTCGTTAACGTTTCGTCTTTGCACGAACTTTCTCATGGGGCGATTGTGTGCGGAAACTGTATGCCCTTATGGAGTTGGTCCATACCGAGAGTGAGGAGGAAAATCAACTCGGAGAGGCGAAACTCCCGATTAATTGAACGGAGGTTTTTTCGTAAATTTTTCGTATCTTTCGCACCAGAGATTGATGCCTATGGAAAATGCAGAGGTAACAGGAATCAGAGAGAGGTATGCGACTCTTTTCGAGTTGGCGGAGGCCAATTTCAGCCTTCAAAGTGTGGAGATGATCGAACAGGCATTGACCCTGGCCGACGAAAAATTGGCAGGTTTGACTCGTTACGACGGAACTCCTTTGTTGGGTCACTCCGTAGCCACGGCCCAGATCGTGATAGGGGAGATCGGATTGGGGCGAAATTCTACGATTTCAACCCTGTTGCACGATGTGGTGCGTCTGCGGATGCTTACACCCGAGCAAGCCGGCGAGATGTTCGGCGATGCGTGTGTGGGTATTCTCAAGGGGTTGTGCAACATATCCGATGTCGATCCCAAGATTTCGAGCGAACAGGCCGATAATTTTCGGGAGCTGATTGTCTCCTATTCCACCGATCCCCGGGTGATTCTTATCAAACTGGCCGATCGGCTGGAGGTGATGCGTTCACTGTCCATGTTCCCGGCCGAGAAGCAAAAGAAAAAATCGTGGGAGAGCCTCAATCTTTATGCACAGATCGCCCATAAATTGGGTCTCTATGCGCTGAAAAGCGAACTGGAGGATATCGCACTGAGTTTTCTCGAACCGGAGGATTTCAAACATATCCACACAAAGCTGGAGGAGACGGCCCGCGAGCGGAATCTTTTCATTGCCAAATTTCTGGAGCCGATCGAGGCGAAGTTGCGGCAGAGCGGATTGAAGTATCATATCAAGAGCCGGACCAAGTCGATTTTTTCTATCTGGACAAAGATGCGTCGTATGCATATTCCTTTCGAGGAGGTGTACGATATTTTCGCCCTGAGGATTATCATTGACTGTCCGCCGGAACAGGAAAAACCTCTGTGCTGGAGTGTCTACTCCATTGTTACGGATTTTTATACGCCCAACCCCGACCGGATGCGCGACTGGATTTCGATTCCCAAATCGAACGGCTACGAATCGCTTCATACGACGGTGGTCACGCCCGACGGTCATTGGGTGGAGATACAGATCCGTTCGGAACGGATGGATGCCGTGGCCGAGCGCGGTATTGCGGCTCACTGGCGGTATAAGGGTGTCAATCAGGGAGGATTGGGTAGCGAACAATGGCTCAGTAAGTTGCGTGAGCTGATGGAGAGTACCGATGCGAGTCATATTTCCGAACGGTTCGATATGAAACTGGCTTCGGGCGAGATATTTGTTTTTACGCCCAACGGTGATCTTCGCAAGTTGCCCGAAGGGGCTACGGTACTCGATTTCGCTTTCGATATTCATACCAATCTGGGTGCCACTTGTACCGGAGGACGGGTCAATCATCGCAATGTACCGATCAAGGAGGTGCTTCATAATGGCGATATTGTGGAGGTGCTCACTTCGAAGAATCAGAAACCCAAAGCCGATTGGCTTAATTTCGTCACCACGAGCAAAGCCCGCAATAAGATCAAGGCTTACATACGTGAGGAACAGGCCAAGGCGGCCAGTCTGGGGCGCGAGGAGCTGGAACGTAAGATCAAAAACTGGAAACTGCCCGTGGCGATGGACGATGCGGTTACGGTGCTGTGCAAATACTATAAACTCCGTACGGGGACCGAACTCTACGGACAGATTGCTTCGGAGAAGATCGATCTTTCGGATGTAAAGGAGATAATCAACAGGCATCTTAATGGAGAGTTGACGGAGACGCGTACGCGTGTTCCTGCCTCAACGGTGAAGGCTGCCGTGAAGAATCCGGATGCGCTGGTGATCGACGAGACGATCAATCATCTGGAGTATAAACTGGCCAAGTGTTGCAATCCGATTTTCGGCGATGAGATTTTCGGATTTATCACGGTGAATGCCGGAATTACCATTCACCGTACGGACTGTCCCAATGCCCTTCGTCTGCAGGAACGTTATCCCTATCGGGTGTTGCCGGCCCGTTGGCGCAGCGACACGCAGCAGGGAGCTTTCCGGGTGTCGCTCAAGGTGGTGGCCGAGGATGTAACGGGTATTGTAAACCGTATTACGGAGGTGATCAATCATGATCTGAAACTCAATATCCGTTCGATGAATCTCTTTTCGGCCGGGGGAATCCTCTCCGGGTTGGTGAATGTCGAGGTGCCGGGTGCAGGTGTAGTCGATACGGTGATCTACTCGCTGATGCGGATCAAGGGAGTTCAGAAGGTCTTTCGTGTCAATAATTGACCATGAGTGAGGAAAAAGCCGTCAGAACTGCCGGATGTGTCGTCTCCCAAACGGGAAAAAAGGAGGTGAACCGATGTTGAGGGTGTTTTTCCGTGTGGTGGGGATGGTGTTTCTGGGACTTGGAATTATCGGTATGGCACTTCCTGTGCTGCCTACCACGCCTTTTCTGTTGCTTTCGTTATGGTGTTTTTCGCGTAGCAGCGAGCGTTGGGAGCGATGGCTGTTGACCAATCCGCTGTTCGGGCGTTATCTGGATGATTATCGTAGTGGTCGGGGCATTCCCCGGCGGGTGAAGGGATATATTCTGCTGCTGTTGTGGGGTACGATCTTCTATACGGCTTTTGCATTGGTCGATCCTTGGTGGTTGCGAGGAGTGTTGTTGGCGGTGGCGGTCGGAGTGACATTACACATTGTAAGACAGAAAACCAAACGGAATGTTCCGGAGGCAGAGTCCTCCGGAGAAGAAAATAGATGATGATGGAAGAGAAAAACGGGACGACAGACCCGATGGAGAAGTTGTTGAGACGACTCGAAGAGGAAAATAATCTGCGAGAGTTGCATCCGGTGCGGTGCGAAGGAAAATATATCGTGGACGAAGAGGGAAGACGATGTCTGAATCTTTCGTCGAACGACTATCTGGGCCTGTCGGACGAGGTCTTGCAGCGCGAATTTTTCATGGAACTGGCCGAAGGGGAGGGGGAATTTCCGGGCCGGTTTCTGATGAGTAATCCCGCCTCGCGGCTGATGACGGGAAACAGTCTCGAATACGGTCGGTTGGAGTCGTCGTTGGCAGCGCTGTGGCCGGGACGCCAGACCCTTGTGGTAGGATGCGGCTATTTGGCCAATATCGGAGTCCTTCCGGCCCTGGTCGAAAAAGAGAATCTGATTTTGGCCGACAAGTTGTCGCATGCCAGCATGATCGACGGACTGAGACTTTCGGGTGTGGAGTGGATGCGTTTCCGACATAACGATTTGGGCCACTTGGAGTCGTTGCTTCGAAAATATGGCGCGGGGCGTCGGGTGTGGGTGGTCACCGAATCGGTGTTCAGCATGGATGGCGATCGCGCACCCCTGAAAGAACTCGTGGAGTTGAAACATAAGTACGGTTTTCGGATCTATCTGGACGAGGCACATGCTTTCGGGGTATTCGGTCCTTCGGGGGCCGGATGTGCTTCGCAGGAGGGAGTGGCGCAGGATGTGGATGTGATCATGGGCACGCTGGGTAAGGCAATGGCTTCGGCGGGGGCTTTCGTGGTAACCGATCCGTTGACGCGTCGGGTGTTGGTCAACCGGATGAGAACGTTGATCTTTTCTACGGCTTTGCCTCCGATCACGCTGTTGTGGAGCGATTTTCTGGTGCGGCGGCTGCCCCGGTTCGAGGAACGGAGAGAGCATCTGAGGCAGTTGGTTTCGTTGCTCTCGGACGATCCGGCCGCCACGCAGATCATACCCGTGATGGCATATGAAAACAGTCGGGCATTGGAGATGGCTGCCCGTTTCCGGGATGAAGGTTTCTGGACGACGGCCATCCGTCATCCGACGGTGCCCAAAGGGGAAGCCCGGGTACGTATTTCGCTCAGTGCGGCCCTTTCGAGGGAGGATGTGGAACGTTTTGTTGGGGTATGGAGACGACTTGGTTAGTGAAGACACAGGGTGCGGAGATGATTTCCGGACAACCCCATGATGCTGTTGCGGTGATCGTGTTGGGATGGGCCTGTGCTCCCCGGTGTGTGGAACATGTCCGGCCCGGGGGATGCGACGTGGTCTGTCTGTATGACTTCCGGGGAGGAGTGTCCGATCCGGGACTGTCGCTGGACGTTTATTCGAGACGTTATCTGTTCGGGTGGTCGTTTGGCGTGTGGGTGGCCGAACAACTTTTTGCCGGAATGGAGTGGACACGGGCTGTGGCTCTGTGCGGGTCGCCGATACCGGTGGATGGCCGTTGGGGAATCGACCCAAAGCGGTTGAATGTCACGTTGCGCGGTATCCGGAAACATGGAATCGACGAGTTCAACCGACGGATCTATGGCCCGGAGCAATATGCCCGGTTGAAAGAGTGGCTTCCGTTTCGTGATGCGGAGGCCAATGAGCGTGAACTGGTCGATTTGAGCGAGGCCTCTTTGAAGCCCTACACTCCTTCTCTGAAGTGGAATCGTGCAGTGGTAGGGGTGGAGGATGTGATTTTCCCCGTTGAAAATCTTGTAGCCTATTGGGGGGAACGGGCGGAAATATTACCTTTGCCCCACTATCCTTTCGGGGATGCTGAATTGATCGAACGGGAGATAAATGACCGATAAAGAGCTGATCCGGCAACGGTTTGCCGCCGGATTCGAACAATACGATACGCTGGCGCTCGTCCAGCAGCAGATCTGCGACGAATTGGCCGATGCCTTGGTGCATCGGGTGGGTCGTGATCTTGTCCGTGCAATGGAAGTGGGCGTGGGAACCGGATTCCTGACCCGCCGGCTGGTAGGATATTTCCCGCGTGCGATATGGACGTTCAACGATCTGGTGCCTGCCTCTCAGGAGTATGTGGAGCGTTATACGGGTTGCGTCGAAGCCCATTATTTATGGGGCGATGCCGAGACGGTGGAATTTCCCTCCGGACTGGACCTGCTCGCTTCGGCCTCTACAGTGCAATGGTTCGACGATCTGCCCCGTTTTTTTGAGAAGAGTTTTGCTGCGTTGCGCTCGGGTGGATTTTTGGCGCTTTCGACTTTCGGTCCCGAAAATTTTGTCGAGATAAAGAGCCTTACCGGCGAGGGCCTCTCTTATTATTCGCCGGAAGCATTCTACGAGTTGGCCGAACGGTCGGGCTTTACGCTCCTGTGGCAACGGGATTATTGCCGGACACTGTGGTTCTCATCGCCCGTAGAGGTGCTCCGTCATATTCGTGCTACGGGAGTAAATGCCACAGGCCGATGGAGTTGGACTCACGGTCGGTTGTTGGATTTCAGCGAGCGATACAATGACCGTTTTTCGGATGCCGGTCGAGCCGGGGAAGTCCCCTTGACATATCATCCCGTACTGTTGATTGTCCGCAAGAGCTGAGCGCAGGTGCGAAGTGCCGGCGTATGCCTTGAACCGAGGGAACGAAAGTCTTCTATTACGGGAAGGATGCCCGGTTTATCATGGATGGTTTATATGGGCGGTCGGAAAAAATAAACACAGCAGGGTGTATAAGCCGGGTTCTGTGTCCGAAACGGATCGCTCCTTTTCGGGTCTCTGCCATTTATCTAGGCCGGGAGTCTCCTCCACGGCTCGTCAGCAACCTACCCCCCGACATCGGACGAGCAGCCCTGTAGCGTCGGTATACATGGTCTTGCAACCCGTCAGGCGTACGGCCGAATGTGTCGCCACATCCGCGGTGGGCTCTTACCCCGCCTTTTCACCCTTACCCCGGGGCCGAAACCTCGTGGCGGTTGTTTTCTGTTACGCTGGCTATCCCCTCTCGAAGATCTTCCCGTTAGGAAGGACGGCGCTCTGTGTTGCCCGGACTTTCCTCTCCCCCTTGCGGGGCAGCGGCAGAGCCTCCCTGCTGTGTTCGGGGGCAAAAGTAGTCAAAAATCGGGAATAAGTATTACTTTTGCGGTGTCAACTTTTGCGATGGAACAGAATATACACATATCCGATTATGACTATGACCTGCCCGAGGAGCGGATCGCCAAATTCCCGTTGGAACGACGGGACATGTCCAAGCTGCTTGTCTATGATCAGGGAGATATCTCTCAGCGTCGCTTTTGCGACATCGGTTCCGTGTTGCCCGAGGGAGCTCTGTTGGTCTTCAATAATACGAAGGTGGTGCGGGCACGGATCATCATGCATAAACCCAGCGGAGCCCGTGTAGAGGTCTTTTGTCTGGAACCGTGTGATCCGGCCGACTATGAGAGGGCTTTCGCCGTGCGCGGAGAGTGTACGTGGCACTGTATTGTGGGCAATTCGAAGAAATGGAAAGAGGGTGCGCTCGAGATTCCTTTCGAATACGAAGGCAATGCTTGTCGGCTTCAGGCATGGCGGGTGCGGAACGACGGTCGGGAACAGGTGGTGCGTTTCGAGTGGACTGCCCCGATGACCTTCGGACAGTTGCTCGAACATCTGGGACGGATTCCGATTCCTCCCTACCTGAATCGCGATAGCCAGGAGATCGACAATACGCGTTATCAGACCGTCTATTCCAAATTCGAGGGGTCGGTGGCGGCTCCGACGGCCGGACTTCACTTTTCGGAGGAGTTGATCGAGGCGTTGAAAACGAAGGGTTTCGGTTTCGAGGAGGTGACCCTGCACGTGGGGGCGGGGACTTTCCTGCCCGTGAAGAGCGACGATGTCATGCAGCATACCATGCACACCGAGCATTTCGAGATCACGCTTCCGACAGTGGAGCATTTGCTTGCGAAACGGGGTTCGGTGGTGGCTGTGGGAACGACTACGGTCCGGACGCTCGAGAGTCTCGGGGCATTGGGCTATCGTGTTCTGCGGGAGGGAGATCCCTGTCCGGAGCGGGCGATCGGACAGTGGGAACTGTACGACATTCCGGATGAATACGATGGCTGTCGGTTGCTCGAAGCCCTTGCCGGATATATGCGTCGCACGGGAGAAGGGAAGATCAAGACGGCTACGCAGATCATGATCATGCCCGGCTATCGGTTCCGGGTGGTGGATCATATCGTCACCAATTTCCACCAGCCGAAGAGTACGCTGCTGCTGCTCGTTTCGGCCTTCGTGGGAGAGGATTGGCGACGGATGTACGACTATGCTTTGCAGAACGGATTCCGATTCTTGAGTTACGGGGACAGTTCTCTGTTATTGGGAAACGAATAGTATGGAAACGCAGCGGGAACATACCCTTCGTCCGGAGGCGTGGTTGCCGACCTCGGTCAAGGAGGTGAAGGCGCTGGGATGGGATTACATCGACGTGATCTTTTTCAGCGGCGATGCCTATGTCGATCATCCTGCTTTCGGGGCGGCCGTCATCGGGCGTCTGTTACAGGCGGCCGGTTATCGGGTGGCCATCGTGCCTCAGCCCAACTGGAAGGACGACCTGCGGGATTTCAAAAAATTGGGTGTCCCGCGGCTTTTTTTCGGGGTTTCGGCCGGAAGCATGGATTCGATGGTGAATCACTACACGGCCAATCTTCGTCTGCGCAGCGACGATGCCTATACTCCCGGCGGTAAGGCCGGATTCCGGCCCGACTATGCCGTGACGGTCTATACGCAGATCTTGAAACGGCTTTACCCACATGTTCCGGTGGTGATCGGGGGGATCGAAGCCTCGCTGCGGCGGCTGGCCCACTACGACTATTGGAGTGATACGGTTAAACCTTCGGTATTGGTCGACAGTGGTGCCGATCTGCTCATCTACGGAATGGGCGACAAGGTGATCTGTGATGTGGCCCGGGCCATGGCCAATGGATATAATGCCAAATTGTTGCGTAAGTTGCGTCAGGTGGCTTTCCTGGCCGATCGCGACTATGTGGAACGACTTGACCCGCAGCATACGGTCCGGATGCATGCTTATGAGGAGTGCGTGGCGGATGACCGGGCCTTTTCGGAAAATTTCGTGACGATGGAGACCGAATCGAACCGGCTGGAGCAGGATTCCGTGCTGGTGGAGCCCGTGGGGGATCGGTTCGTGGTGGTCAATCCGCCCCATCCCCGGCTTACGGAGCAGGAGATCGATGCGGCTTTCGATCTGCCTTATACCCGGTTGCCGCATCCCCGTTATCGGGGCAAGGGTGATATCCCGGCTTTCGAGATGATCAAATTCTCGGTCAATATCCACAGGGGATGTTTTGGCGGATGCAGTTTCTGTACCATTTCGGCCCATCAGGGCAAGTTTGTCAGCAGCCGTTCGGAACGGTCCATTCTGCGGGAGGTGGAACAGGTGGTGAAGATGCCCGGTTTCAAGGGGTATTTATCCGACGTGGGAGGGCCTTCGGCCAATATGTACGGAATGGGCGGACGGAATCTGAAAGCCTGTGCGGCGTGCGTGCGTCCTTCGTGTCTCTTTCCCCGGGTGTGTCCCAATCTGGACAACAGCCATGCCCGGCTACTGGAACTCTATCGCCGGATAGGGGCAGTCAAAGGGGTGAAGAAGGCTTTCGTCGGGAGCGGTATCCGATACGATCTGTTCGATCCCTCGGACGGAGGGGCCTATCTGAGAGAGGTGATCGTAAATCATACCTCGGGACGTTTGAAAGTGGCCCCTGAGCATACCGAAGAGGAGGTTCTTAAACTGATGAGAAAGCCTCCGTTCGCGCTTTTCGAGAAACTGCACGCCGATTTTGGACGGATCTGTCGTCGGGAAGGGTTGCGTTATCAATTGATTCCCTATTTCATTTCGAGTCATCCGGGATGTACGGAGGCCGATATGCGTCGTCTGTCGCAGAAGACCCGTTCGCTGCACATGCATCTGGAACAAGTACAGGATTTGACTCCCACACCCATGACCCTCTCCTCGGTGATGTTCCGTACGGGACGGGACCCCTATACGGGGCGGAAACTCTATGTGGCCAGAAATCAGGATGATAAACGAAAACAAAAAAGTTATTTTTTTCTCCGGGAAAAATAACGGAAAAACACTACCTTTACACTCCCAATCCTTACATTGTAAATGGCAAAAAATTATACCTCCTCCCAACGTAACAAGGAGAGCTATGCTGCTTTGACCGAATCCGGTGCCCATGTTCCCCCTCAGGCGGTGGAACTCGAAGAGGCCGTGCTCGGTGCACTGATGCTGGAAAAGGATGCCGTGATCGCCGTACAGGAGTTCGTGGTGCCCGAAGCCTTCTATAAAGAGGCTCACCAGATTATCTACAGGGCGATCCTCGAACTGTCGATGGAACTAAAACCCATCGACCTCTACACCGTGACCGAAAAACTGAAACACAAACGTCAGTTGACGGCCGTGGGTGGGGCCGCATTCCTCGCACAGCTCACCCAGAAGGTGGGGTCGGCCGCTCACGTGGAGTTTCATGCCAAGATCATCGCCCAAAAATATGTGCAGAGAGAATTGATTCGCGCCACGACCGAAATTCAGCGTCGCTCGTACGATGAATCGACCGATGTGACCGATCTGATCGACTTCGCCGAGGGGGAGATCTTCAAGGTGGCCGAAGGGCATGTGAAAAAAGACGTGCAGAAATCACGCGATATTCTGGCCCGTACGATGGAGGCGATCGAGGAGGCATCCAAACGTGAGGGCGGTTTCAGTGGAGTCCCTTCCGGGTTTACCCATCTGGATCGGTTGACCCTTGGTTGGCAACCTTCCGATCTGATTATCATTGCAGCACGTCCTTCGATGGGTAAGACGGCCTTTGTGTTGTCGCTGGCCCGCAATGTCTGCGTCGATCATGACAAAGGGGTCGCTTTCTTCTCGTTGGAGATGAGTTCCACACAGTTGATGCTACGTTTGGTTGTGGCTGAGTCGGGACTCGATTCGAGAGATGTGCGCAACGGAAATCTTAATCCCGAGCAGTGGAAACATCTCGAAACTTCGATCAAACCATTGGCCAATGCCCCGCTGTTTATCGACGATACTCCGGCACTGTCGGTATTCGAATTCCGTTCGAAAGCCCGGCGACTCAAAACACAGTACGACATACAGTTGATCATCATCGATTACCTCCAGCTGATGACGGGTACTCCCGAAACCCGGGGCAATCGCGAACAGGAGGTGGCCTCCATATCTCGTTCGTTGAAGGCTATCGCCAAGGAACTCAATATCCCGATCATCGCTCTTTCGCAGCTTAACCGTTCGGTGGAGTCGCGTGGCGGCAGCAAACGACCTCAGTTGAGCGATCTTCGCGAGTCGGGAGCCATTGAGCAGGATGCCGATATCGTGGCTTTTATTCACCGTCCGGAGTATTACGGTATGACGGTGGACGAAGAGGGGCTGCCGACGGCAGGAATGGCCGAGATCATCGTGGCCAAACATCGTAATGGCGCCGTAGATACGGTGAAACTCCGTTTCCGTAAGGAACAGGCTCGTTTTATGGATTATGACGAAGATGATTC
The DNA here is from genome assembly GCA_944326945.1 of uncultured Rikenellaceae bacterium. Lineage (GTDB taxonomy): Bacteria > Bacteroidota > Bacteroidia > Bacteroidales > Rikenellaceae > Gallalistipes. The sequence continues at coordinate 84,190 of CALVFY010000006.1, read as the reverse complement.
GTTGGCATACAGTACAATGGACAGTAGTTTGAGCGATGTGCCCTCGGCCGGGATGAACTCCGATTTCGACATCCCTTCCGGCAGCGGAGGAGGTTTCGCTGCTTCGGCCACCGGTTTCGATCTGCCTTCGGGAAATAATTTCGGAGGAACGTTCGGTGGTGACGGAGAAGCTCCCTTTTAAAATATTCAATCGTATCGGAGGATATGTTTGTCAAGAGTTTTGCCAGTACTTTGATCGGAATCGATGCCGTGACCGTAGCCGTGGAGGTGGATATCTCCATGGGGATCGGAATGTTTCTGGTGGGTTTGCCGGACAATGCCGTGAAGGAGAGTCAGGAGCGTATTCGGGCTGCCTTCGGGAATAGCGGATTTCGTATGACCGGCAGAAAAGTGGTGGTGAATCTGGCTCCGGCCGACCTGCGTAAGGAGGGATCGGCTTATGATCTGCCCATTGCAGTGGCTATTTTGGCGGCCACGGGGCAGGCCATGCCCGACAAGCTGGATCGGTATGTCATCATGGGAGAGCTTTCGTTGGATGGGTCGATTATGCCCATTAGGGGGGCTTTGCCTATCGCTCTGAAAGCTCGTGAAGAGGGTTTTGAGGGGTTGATTCTTCCGACTGTCAATGCACGGGAGGCTGCCGTGGTGGAGGGATTGGAGGTGATTGGAGTGCAATCGTTACGGGAGGTAGTAGGCTTTCTCAGCGGACAGCATCCGGTGGAACCGATACGACTCGACAGAGAGGAACTGTTTGCGGCGACGGCTACCCGTTATGACGAAGATTTTGCGGATGTGCGAGGTCAGGCACAGGCCAAACGTGCGCTGGAAATTGCAGCGGCCGGCGGACATAATGTGTTGATGATCGGTTCGCCCGGTTCGGGAAAGACCATGTTGGCCCGCAGGATGCCTACCATTATGCCTCCGATGACTCCCGAAGAGGCTCTGGAGACAACCAAGATCCATTCGGTGGCCGGAAAACTCGGTGCAGAGACGGGGCTGTTGACGCGTAGGCCGTTTCGGGCACCGCATCACCTGGCTTCGCGTGTGTCGCTCGTGGGCGGGGGTGCCAATCCCTTGCCGGGAGAGATTTCGTTGGCTCATAACGGGATTCTTTTCCTGGATGAACTGCCGGAATTCGGGAGGGCCGTGCTGGAGGTGCTTCGCCAGCCTCTGGAGGAGAAGACGATTACCGTGTCGAGAGCCAAATACAATGTGGAATATCCGGCCAATTTTATGCTTGTGGCGGCAATGAACCCCTGTCCGTGCGGGTATTATAATCATCCTACCAAGGAGTGTGTCTGCTCACAGGGGGCGGTGCTTCGTTATATGAATCGGATCTCGGGGCCGCTGCTCGACCGAATCGATATGCATGTCGAAGTGACTCCGGTGACCTTCAGCGAGATGTCCGATAGCCGGCCCGAGGAGTCGAGCGAAACGATTAGGACACGTGTCGTGAGAGCCAGACAGATACAACAGCGTCGTTTTGCGGAGTATGAAGGGATTCATACCAATGCGATGATGACTTCGGGGATGATCCGTCGCTTCTGTCCTCTGACTGGGGAGAGTTCGGCCATGCTCGAAAAGGCGATGAAACGCCTGCATCTTTCGGCACGCGCCTATGATCGGATTATTAAATTGGCCCGTACGATTGCCGATTTGGAGGGAAAACCCGATATCGAAGCCACCCATATCGCCGAAGCGATCGGCTATCGGAGTCTTGACCGGGATACCTGGGGGCTGTGAGATGGATGATGTCTGAAATCTGGAAACACTCGATATGGAGGGCAGTTTGACCAATGGCATACGGAATACTCCCTTTCTGAGAATCATTCTGCCGATGATCGCGGGAATTTTGGTGGCTCGTTCCTACACGGTCCCGTGGAGCATGTTGGGCGGATCGCTGGTATTGGTATGGGCATTGGCCTGGATGGGTTATCGAAAGAGGGAGTCGTGGTGCTATGTGGTGGTGGCGGTGTTTCTTTCGGCCATGTTGTTGTCACAGCTGCACCGGACAAAGGACCCTCTGCCCAAGGGAGAACGTTTGTTGCTGACGTTTCAGGTGATAGAAAATCCATCCGATCATGGTCGGTGGCAACGTACGGCGGCCGATGTGGGGTATTTCCGATATGAAAAAGATCCGAAAGCACGCTGGAGAGCGGCACGTGCCCGGGTTTTGCTCTGGGTGGATACGTGTCAACGGGTGGAGCAGGGCGGACAGTATGCCGCATTGGCTTATGTCAATCCGATCGATACGACCGGAAGCGGTTACGGGAAGTTGATGCGTACGCGGGGTTTCTGTGGCAAGGTGTTCGTGACACCAGGAAAGCTGCTGACTCGTAGTCCGGCACAGACGGCCACTCCGCTCTATTATGCCCGTTGCCTGCAGAGCGGGGCTGCCCAACGTCTCGATCGGCTTTCTCTGTCGGATGATGCCCGGGCGGTGGTGTCGGCCATGGCCGTGGGCGATAAGCGGGAGATGAGTCCCGTGTTGAAGGCGGCTTACAGTAGAGTGGGGGCTTCACATTTGTTGGCTGTTTCGGGATTGCATGTGGGAATCGTCTTCTCGCTGGTCAATATAATGTTCTATCTGCTGCCGGCCGTGCGGCGGGGACACATTTTGAAAAACGTGGCGGCTGTTGTGGCCATTTGGCTCTATGCCATGGTGGCGGGCCTTTCGCCTTCGGTGATTCGGGCCGCATTTATGTTTTCGGGTATCCAGATCGCACTGGCGGCCACTCAATATCGGAATCCGGTCAATACGATGCTCGCCACGGCTGCCGTGATGTTGGCCATCGACCCGAACTACCTGTTCGATATCAGTTTTCAACTTTCGTTTTTGGCTGTGCTGGCCATATTCATCGCATTCGGTCCGCTGTATCGGCGGTTGAGGACCCGTTACGCATTGCTCAATTTGGTGATTTCGGTGCTGATTGTCGGTCTGGTTGCCACGATGGGTACGGCTCCATTGGTGGTGTGGCAATTCGGCAGTTTTCCTCTGGTGGGAATGTTTATCAATCCGGTGGTGATTTTGACTGCACATCTGATCGTGTTGCTGGCTGTGGGCTGGATCGTGTTGCCGTTTTCTCTGTTGGAGGGAGTGTTTTCGGCCGGACTGGAGGTTTGTGCCTGGGTTCAGAATGCGGTGGTGAAATGGTGTGCGAATCAGTCATGGGCGGCGATCGATCTGCATGTTCCGCTCTGGTTCGTGGCCGGATACTATCTGGTTTATGTCCTGTTTGCCGTGTGGTGGTACGGACGGGACGAATCTAAATTTACGTTGGACTATGACGCCTGAAGAGATAAAACAACTTTTGACTCCGGAAGCAAGAGCTCTCGTGGAACGATATATCGACTCCGATCCGGTACAGGTAGCATTACGGGTGGGAGGAAAGTATGCCTCTGAGGTGGCTTCGCAGGTGAAGTATCTGCAGAGGGCAAAGCGAAAATTACCCTCCTATTACCAGGCACGATGTCTGTTGCCGGGATTGGCGTTCGAACAGTCGAGCAGTGAGGCGTGTGCCGATTTTCCGGAACGGAGTGGCGATTGCTGTATTGATCTCACCTGTGGATTGGGTGTCGATTCGCTGGGGTTGTCGCATCGGTTCGCCCGGGTGGTGAGTGTGGAACGGGATCCGGCTGTGGCTCTTCTGGCGGCGACTAATTTCGAATTGCTCGGAGCCTCGGGCATCGAGGTGGTCAATAGTTCGGCCGAGACGTTCCTCCGGCAGTTGGAGGAGAACTCCGCGGGAGGGTTTCCGCGTGTACGACCTGTTGGAAAGGAGGAGGGTTCGGAACCTTCGGTTGTATCGCTGCCTGTTTTGCCGGTCGATTTGATCTATGTCGATCCCGACCGTCGGGGAGAACGGGGCGAAAGGCGGGTGCTGCTCGAGGATTGCTCTCCGAATGTGGTGGCCTTGATGCCTCGGCTGCTGCGTCTGGCCCGTCGAGTGGTGGTTAAGTGTTCTCCGCTGTTCGATGTGGATGAGGTTTTTCGACTGTTCGGGTCGGCCTGCCGGGTGGAGGTGGTTTCGGAAGGAGGCGAGTGTAAACAGGTGGTGATCGAACAGGGAGAAGGCATCGACGTGCCGGTATTGGGCGTACGGGCGATAGGGGTCGGTCACGAGGAATTCCCTCTTGTGAAGGATCGGCCGGTATCAGCCCCGGACTGTTTCGACTGGGGACGGTTCCGGTGGCTGATCCTTCCGGATGTGGCTCTGCAGAAAGCTCGGCTGGTGGAACGTCACTTCTCGGGGGAGGGATTTTGGTGTTCCGGTGAGAACGGCTGCGTTTTTGCAGAGGAGTCTCCTCGGGAACCGGTATGGGGCAGGGCGTTGCGGATCGTTTCCGTTGAACCTTACCGCCCCAAAGAGTTGAAAAAAAGATTGAGGGAGCAGGGAATCGCCCGGTTGAATATATTGCAGAGGAATTTTCCTTTTTCGAACGCTCAGATCGCTACGGCACTTGGTGTGAAAGAGGGCGGAACAGTTCAGGCCCTCTTTACCCGAATCGGCGAAAAACTGTGGGTCCTGAGGGTTGATTGACCGGTTAAAATGCTATCTTTGTATTCTGTTCGGCATGATAATACGCACAAACCATGATTAAACGAATCATAGAATTCATTACCGAAGGCATCTGGCAGACTCGGGAGGATAACTACAAATCCCGTAAGATGCGATGGGCCGTGCGTCAGTTCAAGGTGTTTATTTTCATGATACGCGGATTCGGCGAACACAATCTGGTGGTTCGTTCGGCGGCGCTCACTTTCTATACTCTCATGTCGGTGGTCCCGATTGCAGCTCTTGTGTTCGGTATCATCAAGGGATTCGGTATGGAGAGAAGTTTCAATGAGTATCTCTATCGGGAGTTTCCGCAATATACGCTGGTTATTGATCAGGTGATCGATTTCGCCAACAATATGTTGATCAGGACCAAAGGCGGAGTTATCGCCTCGGTGGGTCTGGTTGTGTTGTTGTGGTCGGTGATGAAGGTGTTCGGCAACGTCGAGAATGCTTTCAATAATATCTGGGAGGTGCGTAAGAAGAGAAGCATCACTCGAAAGTTCAGCGACTATATGGCTGTGGTTTTCGTGGCACCGATCCTGTGGACCATTTCCAATAGTATTTCGATCTATCTGCGCCACAGTCTTACCGATGTGGCAGGGTCGTTCTGGGTGGATGTACTCTTCGGAATGGCTTCGTTGCTATTCATCTGGATTATGTTCGCACTGATCTATCGGGTGATGCCCAACACAAAGGTGAAATTCAAAAGTGCCCTGATGGCTGGCGTGATTGCAGGGACGATTTTCCAGATTTTCCAAATTGCCTATTTCTATATCCAATCCCAGGTGTCTTCCTACAATGCGATCTACGGAAGTTTCGCCGCCTTACCTCTGTTTCTGATTTGGGTACAGGCCAGTTGGCAGATTTTACTTTTCGGAGGAGAACTTTCCTTCTCGTATCAGAATATAGACAAGTATCAGCAGGAGCGTCAGGCAATGGATATGAGTTACGATCATCGGCGCAAGGTGACGGTGGCCGTGATGTTGGTTGCCGTACGTCATTTTTTGGAAGGGAAGGGGGCGGTTTCTACGGAAATCGTGGCCCGTCAGTTGGATCTGCCGGTGAGGATCGTGCGTGATGTGATTTTCGATCTGGAACAGTGTGGCATGCTGGTGACGGTGGAAAACGAACAGGACGAAAGGGTGAATATGTATATGCCGGAAAAGGATGTGCATACGATCACGGTATTCGATGTGGTGAATAGTGTGGAGAGTCATGGCGAGTCGAATATCGAATGGGATCAGAGCCCCGAGATGCAGAAAGTGAACGAATTGGTTGACAGAGTTCGGCTGAGTGCGGCCGATTCTCCGTCGAACAGATTGTTAATGGATATCTGATGAAGGAAATTGTTGTTATCGGAAGCGGAAATGTGGCTGAGGCATTGGCCCTGGCGCTGAAGAAAAAGGGTATGGGACCTGTGCAGATTTTTGCACGGAACAAGGAGACCGGACCGCAACTTGCCGCTCGATGCGGATGTGGGTGGACAGATGATCCTGCCAGGTTGGCACCTGCCGGATTGTATGTGATTGCCGTGACGGATCGGGCCATTGGAAAAGTTTCTGATCAGCTTGATTTTGGTGGCGCGGTAGTGGCACATACGGCTGGAAGTGTGGATTTGGATGCCCTGTCGTCTCGTATTGTCCATCGGGCCGTGCTCTATCCCTTGCAGACGTTTACCCGTGGACGGGAGATATCGTTGGATGATGTGCCGTTTTTGATCGAAGGAGCTACGACCTTGGCTCTGAATGCCGTGAGGGAGGTGGCTTCGGGTCTCTCTTCGCAGGTGAAAGAGGTCTCGTCGGCTCAGCGGGCTCAGTTACATCTGGCTGCTGTGTTTGCGTGCAATTTTACCAACTATATGTATACCATCGGCGAGGATTTGCTTGCCTCGGCTCATCTGCCTTTCGATCTGCTCAAACCATTGATTCGAGAGACGGCACTCAAAGCGGTGGCCTCTTCTTCGCCGCGATTGATTCAGACCGGACCGGCCGTGAGGAATGACTATCGGACCAAGAGCCGTCATTGTGAAATGCTGGTGGAAAAACCCGATTATAAGAATATTTACATCAATCTGAGCAAAAATATATGGGAAACTTCAAAGAAGATATAGCCCGGGTGAGGGCTTTCGTGTTCGATGTGGACGGCGTGTTTACCGATGGGGGAATTACCGTGACGCCCGAGGGTGAATTTATTAGACAGTACTATGCCAAGGACGGTTATGCAGTGGCATATGCTCTGAAAATGGGATATTTGGTTTGTATTATTACCGGAGGCCGGGGACGTGGACTGGAGAAACGATTTGAGATGTTAGGCGTGACCCGTCTGTATGCCAATTGCCGGGATAAGATCGATGCGTTGAAAGAATTTATGTCTGATTTCGGCCTGGAACGGGACGAGGTGCTCTTTATGGGTGACGATATTCCGGATGTGGAGGCGATGGCTTATACGGGAATGCCGGTGTGTCCGGCCGATGCCGCGACCGAAGTGATCGAAACTTCCCGATATGTATCCCGATTCGAAGGTGGACGAGGATGTGTGCGCGATGTGGTGGAACAGGTCTTGCGGGCCCGCGGCGACTGGGCTAAAGATTCGATAGGGGTGAATTGTGTCGCCTCGGCGTAGGTGGTTTTTCGAAAACAGATAGAAATAATCCCGGGCTTGGAACGATGGATTCGTTTTGGGCTCGGGATAGTTTTGCTTAAAGATTGTCCAGCAACGGTCTGACCTGTCCGGTGGTATCGGCTACGATGATCCGGATGGACTCTTTCCCGGTCTCCAGGTAAAGATCGGTAGGTTTTGGCAGGCTTAATAGAATCTTTCCGTCGCAGGAGATCTCCCGGAAACGATGGGCCGCCAATTTTCGCAATCCTTTCTTTGGATCGACTTGCACGGCGGCCATGCCGTGGTAGAGTCCCGTGTAGGTATGTCCATAGACGGTGAAGGTAAAGGTCGCCGGTCGATTGTTCCTGAGTGATTGCAGATCGGTGAAGATCCATGAACCGTCTTCCATCAGGGTTCCATGGGTATTATCACTGCGCTCTATTCCCAGGGATGGAAACACCTCTTCGAACGAAAAAGTCAATGATTTGGCCTGCTGATAGATCTTTAACCAGCGGGAGGTGTTGATTTTTGCCCCCTTGAAATCGTGAGAGGCGTTGCCTTCGATCATCAGCTTCCCACCGCGACTCACGTATTTGTCCAGAAAATCGACCACTTCGCTGCGGGCATATTCCGGATAGAGATAGATGATGGCATCGAACGTATGACCGTTCATCATGGGCTTGTTGTCGGCATTCAGTTGCAGTTTTTCATTCACGATCACATCGCTCGGCACTACGGCATGAACATAGCCTGCCTGCCAGAGACGTTCCACTTTCTCCTCGATCGCCAGATTGCAGTTAATGTCGTAAATACCGCGGCTCTCCTGATCGGGATACCAGTTCGATAGGGCTTCTACCCCGAAGATGACCAATAGTCTGACTTCGGGCAGGGCGGGATTGAATCTGTTCAGTAGCCGGGTACACTGTTCGATGGCTCGCAGCCGGGAACGTGTGTGAGGATCGTCGATGTCTACCCGATGATCGAGCATGTAGTGGGTGCGTATTCCGTAGCGGAGTCCGGTGAGGGTTCGGCTGATGGTATGGTCGATATCCTCGTTCTGGGTCGTACGGTAGAGCAGATTGCCCGTACCGGACATGGCCAGTCCGAGTTGCAGTCCCAGAGGACCGTTGCCGTCGCTGTAGGTGTACTCGTAGGTAGACGACCATTCTTGGAGTCCTGTGGTCCAGATTTTTTCACTGTTCAGTCCGAATTGATCCGAATGAGTGTGGCGTGAGGGTTGGTAACGGCAGAGGAATACCTTTTCTCCGAACAGCTTTTTTGCCTCCGTCGTGACACTTCTTTCCGTGCGTAATATGCCTCGTCGCATCACATCCATATAGGCATTGATCGCCTGGATACGTATTTCCGGTTTGCCGACCGGTACGTAACGCATGTCGAACAGCGTTTGAGGCATGTCCAGCCAATATTTCTGGTTGAGTGCTTCGGACATGGCCTGGGAACAGTAACGTTCGGTGAGCGTGTCGCCTTGCATCCGGGACGGAGGTAGAATGCTTAAATTGGTGAAGCCATCCATGCCGATTCCGTCGAACGGTATGTGACGGTAGGTCTGAAGTGCCTGGATGAAATGCCGGGCCGATGATTTGTCATAGGGCGAATAGGCATCGGAGTTGTGGCGGGTGAGAATGTAGGCCGTATAGCCGCTCAACTCGGGACTGCCGATCACCTCGATAGCGACCCGGTCCGTGCGGGCAGAGTCGATTTTACAACGGGAGGTGATGTCGATAAGTGATCCGGGTTCATATTCGCCGTCGGCGGTTTTCCGGAATGCCCAGGCTTTGTAGAGTTCGCTGCTGATGATCCTTTCCGGTTCGCACAGATGACGTGCCGAATCGCACACGAAGCCGTATCCTTCCTTGTCGAGCAGAATCTCCTGTTCGGAGATGACCCATTGAGCTTCGTCGGCTTCGGGAGCGACTTGCCTGTTTTCGCTCAGAAGCAGACCTATTTTCAGCCCTCGGTCATGCGCCTGGGTCACGATTTGCGAGAATACGGATCGCATGCTGTCGTAATCGTAGAAATCTACCCCTCCGCGTGCGGTCAGAAAAAGCAGATCGAAGGGGGCGTATCGGGCCAGGGTGTCCAGTTCCGAGAGATAGTGCTGGTGCTGTAATTTTTCAGGAGTGAGTACCCAGCAGGCTACCTGAGGATGTTTGACATTGTCGAATTGTGGAACATAGTCCACATGGATGGTCCGCTCTTTTTTCGCACATCCGCTTGCCAATAAAATCCCTCCCAACAGAAGTAGCTGGCAGATGTTTATACATGAGATGGAAAATCTATGTTTAGCTATGGAAATCATATTTTGTCGGTTGATCGTTTGTGTTTTCGGCATTTTTAGCCCCAAGGACTCTCAAATATACGGAATGTCGCGTATAAAAAATGAAAGTCGTTAGTGATTTTTTACAGCACGCATTTAATATTCCCAAATATAGTAAATTAATTTAAAAATTCAGGCAAATTTCGTACATTTGCAATCTGTATCAACTATCAGTGAAAAATATGGCAGAACTTAGCGAACAGGAACAAATCCGTCGTAATTCCCTCGCCCAGTTGCGCGAATTGGGAATCGACCCCTATCCCGCAGCGGAGTGGAAAGTGACGGCTACGGCCGCTGAAATAGCCGCCGGATTCGATCCCGAAAAGGGTAATTTTGCCGATGTGACCCTCGCCGGACGCATCATGAGCCGTCGGATCATGGGAAGTGCTTCGTTTTTCGAATTGCAGGACCACACCGGGCGTATCCAGGTTTACATTCGCCGGGATGATGTCTGCGAAGGCGATCCCGAGAGTACGTTGTATAATAAAGTGTTCAAGAAACTGCTCGATATCGGTGATATCGTGGGAGTGCGCGGGTTCGCTTTCTATACCAAAACCGGAGAGTTGTCTGTACATTGCAGGGAGTTTAAGCTGTTGAGTAAGTCGGTACGTCCGCTTCCTATCGTCAAGGAGAAGGATGGACAGACTTTCGATGCGTTTACCGATCCCGAAGTGCGTTATCGTCAGCGTTATGTCGATCTGGTAGTCAATCCTCAGGTGAGAGAGGTCTTCATGAAGCGTTCGAAGATTGTCTCTACCATGCGCGAATTCTTCAATTCGAAAGGCTATTTGGAGGTGGAGACCCCTATCCTTCAGCCTATTCCGGGCGGTGCTTCGGCTCGTCCGTTCATCACGCATCATAATACGCTCGATATTCCTCTTTATCTGCGTATTGCCAATGAGCTGTATCTGAAACGACTGATCGTGGGCGGCTTCGACGGCGTGTATGAGTTCGGTAAGGATTTCCGTAATGAGGGAATGGACCGTACGCACAATCCGGAGTTTACGGTCATGGAGATCTATATCGCCTACAAGGACTATATCTGGATGATGAATTTCGTGGAGGAGATGCTCGAACGGGTGGCTTTGGCGGTGAACGGTACCACGGAACTCAAGATTGGCGGACGCGATATTAGTTTTGCCCGTCCGTTCCGTCGCGTGACCATGACCGATGCCATTCGTGAAAAAACCGGTTTCGATATTACGGGTAAGAGCGAAGAGGAGTTGCGGGAAGCCTGCAAACGGTTGAATGTCGAAACGGACGAGACGATGGGAAAAGGAAAGTTGATCGATGCCATTTTCGGTCAGTATTGTGAGGATGATTTGGTGCAGCCGACTTTCGTGATGGATTATCCGATCGAGATGTCGCCTCTGTGCAAGCGTCACCGGAATAACCCTGAATTGACCGAACGGTTCGAACTTTTTGTGAACGGTAAGGAACTTTGCAATGCCTATTCGGAGTTGAACGACCCGATTGATCAGTTGGAACGTTTCCAGGAACAGTTGAGACTGAGCGAAAAGGGTGATGACGAGGCTATGTTTATCGACATGGATTTCGTGCGGGCCCTGGAGTACGGTATGCCGACCTGTTCGGGTATGGGGATGGGAATTGATCGTTTGACGATGCTCATGACCGATCAGCCCTCTGTCCAGGATGTGCTTTTCTTTCCGCAGATGCGTCCGGAAAAGGTGGCGGTAAAAGATGCGGAAGAAAAATATACGGCATTGGGTATCCCGGCAGAATGGGTGCCAGTGTTGCAGAAAATGGGTTATGTTACGGTTGAGTCGTTGACAAAACTGACTCCCGGAAAATTCTTCAATGATCTGTGTGGTTTCAATAAGAAAAATAGACTCGGATTGAAAAATCCTACCCCAGAAGAGGTGAAAGCCTGGGTGGAACAGCAGCAGAATCGGGAACGAATCGAATCAAAATAGAGAAAATTATGAGAAGAAAAATTGTTGCGGGCAACTGGAAAATGAATACTACGCCCGTGGAAGGTGTGGAACTGGTAAAAGCTGTGGCTGCCGGAAAAGGCGAAGTATGCTCCTGCGTGAATTTTATCGTGGCACCTCCTTTTACTCACCTGTCGGAGGTGGTGAAGGCGACCCGTGGTACGGGAATCGCCGTGTCGGCTCAGAACTGTGCCGATGAAGCCAAGGGCGCTTACACCGGGGAGGTGTCGGCTGCCATGATCGCTTCGCTGGGTGTGGAGTATGTGATTCTTGGTCACTCGGAACGTCGTCAGTATTATGGAGAAACGAGTGTTACCCTGAACAAGAAGATGGCACTGGCTTTGGCCAACAATCTGCAACCGATCTATTGTGTGGGTGAAAATCTGGCTGAACGTGAGGCCGGTAAACACCTCGAAGTGGTAGCAGCTCAGATCGAAGAGGTGGTCTATAATCTGACTCCCGAACAGTTTGAGAAGGTGATCATTGCCTACGAACCGGTTTGGGCTATCGGTACCGGGAAGACCGCTACGGCCGATCAGGCTCAGGAGATTCATGCACATATTCGTGAGGTGCTTCGTAAGAAATTCGGAGTTGCCGCCGACCAGACAGCGATCCTCTATGGAGGAAGTTGCAAACCTTCGAATGCTGCTGAAATTTTCGCTAAACCCGATGTGGATGGTGGGCTGATAGGTGGTGCTTCTCTGGTTGCCTCCGATTTTCTGGCTATCGGCAAAGGTTTTGCCAAGTAGAGAATATATTTCAAGCACGAGAGATGGAAGGGGGAATCGATCCGTTGAGGACGGAGAGTATTCCCCCCTCTTTTTGGGGAGTTTTTGAAGAATGAAACTTATTGTCGCCCAATGAATGCAACGGGAGTAGAGACGAAAATCAGAATGGCCGATAAGGCTGACTGCGAGGCATTGCGGATGATATATGGGCAATATATTGATACTCAGGTGTCTTTTGAATATGAGCTTCCTTCTGAAGAGGCGTTTGCGGAACGAATAGGAGAGGTGGTAAAGACGTATCCCTATGTGGTGTGTGAAGTAGAGGGGCGAGTGGTGGGGTATGCTTATGCGCATCGGCACAGGGCTTGGGATGCCTATGATTGGAATGCGGAATTGTCCGTCTATGTGGATAAAAACGCCGTATCGGAGGGCATTGGGCGACGATTGTACGGCGCATTGATGGAGATTCTTGCTGAACAGGGGATACGGAATGTATATGGAGCTGTGACATTGCCCAATGAAAAGAGTGAAGGGTTACATCGGACGATGGGATTCCGACGCTTGGGGGTATTCTCCCGGACGGGATACAAGTGTGGCAAGTGGCACGATGTGGTGTGGTATGAAAAAGGGATCGGGAATTTCGATGTGGCTCCTGTGCCGCTTATTCCGGTTACGGAAGTTTCTCGGTCGATGTTGGCTTCCGTTTTTGAAAAATACAGCAAGTGACATGGTGATCCGGGAAGTTTACTGACATAAAAAAACCGCTCTTTCATCAAGAGCGGTTTTTTTATCGTGTAAAATGCTATTCGAATTCAATCAGCAGAGTGTCTTTAGGTACATTTGCACCCACCTCTGCGTCGATCTTTTTCACTACTCCGTCTCTCGGAGAGAGCACATTATTGTTCATCTTCATGGCGCGGAAAGTCATCAGACAATCCCCTTTTTTTACTTTGTCGCCTACCTTGACGCGGTATTCCACCACTGACCCCGGCATGAACGATAAAATATGCTTAGGGTTGGCCGGCTCCCATTTTTTCCTCTTCAAGTAGGCCTTATTGAAGGTCGTCTTGAAATCGCCGCTTTCCGTCGCAAGTATTTCGTAGTTCTTTTCTGACATGGCTTTGGCGGTTTAGAATGGAGGCAGACCGTGTTTTTTCTTGGGACGGCCCGAATATTTGGACGCAGCCACTTTGAGAGCATCTACGATGAATTTCCGTGTCTCTGCCGGTGCGATTACGGCGTCGATATATCCCTTCGATGCGGCCACATAAGGATTGGCAAACTTCTCGCGGTATTCCTGGATTTTGAGTCTGCGCATCTCTTTCGGATCCTCGGCCTCCATGATCTCCTTGCGGAAGATGATGTTTGCTGCTCCTTCGGCACCCATTACGGCGATCTCTGCCTGAGGCCATGCGAAGACGAAGTCCGAACGCAGGTGGCGCGACCCCATGGCGATATAGCCACCGCCATATGCCTTACGCATGATGATCGTGATCTTGGCCACCGTACTCTCGCTGTATGCATAGAGCATCTTGGCTCCGTGACGGATCACGCCGGCATGTTCCTGGTCGATACCCGGCAGATAACCCGGCAGGTCTTCCAGGGTGATGATCGGAATATTGAAAGCGTCGCAGAAACGGATGAAGCGGGCTGCTTTGTCCGAAGAGTCGCAGTCGAGTACGCCGGCCAATACCAGAGGCTGGTTGGCTACGAAACCGACTGTCTCTCCATTGATTCGGGCGAATCCGACCACGATGTTGGCTGCGAAGAGCTCCATTACTTCCATAAATTCACTGTCGTCTACGATCGACTTGATGACATCGCGTACGTCGTAGGGTTGCGCCGGATCGGCCGGAACCACATCTTCGATTTTGTATTGGGGCAGCGGTTCGGCGGGAGCCACTTTTTCTGCTTTCTGGGCATTGTTGGCCGGGAGCATGCTGATCAGTGTACGGATCTGCTCGAAGCATTCGTCTTCGCTGTGGGCGAAGAAGTGTGCGTTGCCCGTCTGTTCGGCATGTACACGTGCTCCACCGAGTTCTTCGTCGGAGATCTCCTCGCCGAGCACGGTCTTGATAACGGCCGGCCCCGTGATGAACATCTTCGAAATGTTTTCCACCACGAAGACAAAGTCTGTCAGCGCGGGAGAATAAACTGCTCCGCCGGCGCAAGGACCGAGGATGACCGAAATCTGGGGAATCACACCGCTGGAGAGGGTGTTGCGGAAGAAAATCTCTCCGTATCCGGCCAGGGCATTCACACCCTCCTGGATGCGGGCACCGCCCGAGTCGTTGATGCCGATCAGGGGAATACGCATATTCAAGGCGTAGTCCATGATCTTGGTGATCTTGCGGGCATGCATGAATCCGAGAGAACCTCCTGCCACGGTGAAGTCCTGGGCGAAAACGGCTACGGGCGATCCGCAGATGGTACCCGTTCCGATGATGACGCCGTCGCCGGGCAGGTCCTTGTCCTGCATGCCGAAGTCGATGTTGTCGTGTTTGACGAAAATGTCGTACTCCTGAAAGGTGTCTTTGTCCAACAGGGCGATGATTCGCTCGCGGGCCGTGAGTTTTCCCATGGCCTTCTGCTTCTCGATGGCCTTCGTTCCGCCTCCGCAGAAAATCTTCTGTTTGCGCTGCTCGAGGTCGAGAACTTTTTTGTCTTCTGACATAAGAATCCTATTTAAGTGGTTAGAATTAAGTTCGTTAGTCAATATACAGCTTGTTTGTTGACAAGCAAATCAGATGCAAGTTTACGAATTATTTTCCAAATAGGATAATTTTCCGCTCCGAATCGTACTTCTTTATTTTATAATTTCCTGGTAAACAAAGCATTCCGTGGCAAATAGTGATCGGGGTACAGGTGATTCGAAAATGCCGTAGAGAGCCGAGCCGGATCCGGACAATGAAGCGTAGAGGGCTCCCATATCGTAAAGTTTCTCCTTGAGGTTCTTCAAGGTGGGGTAGAGTGCAAAAACAGAAGGTTCGAAAGCGTTGACGATGAGTTCTTTCCATTGTTGCAGCGGGGCGTTCAGTCTTTCTCGTAGCGGTATCTCCGGAATATGTGGGCTGACTCCGCGATAGGCTTCGGCTGTGCCGACTCCGAAATCCGGCTTCAGAATGACGAGATGTTTGCCGGCCAAAGCCCGGGGTGTAGAATCGTCAGATTGCCATGCCGTAAGAATTTCACCACGTCCGGAGGCTATGGCAGGCCGGTTACGGATGAAAAAGGCCGTATCGCTACCCAATTCCGCGGCTAACGATTCCAGGGTCGTGTCGGGAAGATTCAGCGAGAAGAGACGGTCGAGCAATCGGATCGTGTGGGCAGCATCGGACGATCCTCCCCCCAGACCGGCTCCGAACGGAACGGTTTTGAGCAGATTTAACTTTACGGGACCGATGCCGTAGCGTTGACGCAGAAGATGGAGTGCTTTCATACACAGGTTTTTCTCGGGTGGACAATCGACCGTGAGTCCTGCGCAGGAGAAAGAGTCGAGAGGTGCCGAGAGTACCTCTACGGCATCGCATAGGCCCCTGACGGGAAACATCAGGGTCTCGATATCGTGGTAACCGTCCGGCCGGCGGATGAGAATATCGAGTCCGATATTGATCTTGCAGTTGGCGAATAGGATCATGATGTGTAGTGTGTGTGGAGGCCAAAGGTAATGAATTTGAGAATAAATTCGTATCTTTGTTCGTTATCTCTTTAAAAACGGACAAACCTATGAATTTTGGCAGAATGTGTCTGGCGGGAGCTCTGCTGTTGATGGCAGGGGGTGTGGCCGCCAAAAACGTGAAAGTGAACTATGTGGTGACCAATCCCGGTAATGAGACCCGTGAGGATGAGCCGGTGGCGATTACGGTGTCGGCTCCGTGGGTGAAATCGGTGACGGTTTATGCGGAGGGTAAAGAGATTCCTTCTCAGTTGGACGACCTGGATCGCGACGGTAAGTTCGATGAACTGGCTTTTGTGGTCGATCTGGCCCCTCGGGAGCAAAAGGAGTTGAAAATCGTCTATTCGGACAAGAGCGTGGCTGCCGATCGTTATCCTTCGCGGGTGCATGCACAGATGTTTCTGAAAGATCCCAAAACCAAGGAGTTGATCGCCAAAGATGTGGTGACGGCTACCGAGGATAACATGTACAACAAGTTGCATCATCACGGACCTGCTTTCGAGTCGGATATGATCGCATATCGTATCTATTTCGACAAGAAA
Organism: uncultured Rikenellaceae bacterium; assembly: GCA_944326945.1. Lineage (GTDB taxonomy): Bacteria > Bacteroidota > Bacteroidia > Bacteroidales > Rikenellaceae > Gallalistipes. The sequence continues at coordinate 67,794 of CALVFY010000006.1, read as the reverse complement.
CAGACGATAGACATATATGGTAAGAAGAACAAAGGGCTGGAACTGACCGAAACCATGTGGTATCCCACCGACGAACAGTTGGCGAAGGGAATGGGCGACGATATCATTCGGGTTTTCGGCAGTGTCGGTGTCGGTGCGCTCAAGGGCTGGGACAATATCGGACAGCGGGCGATCCATATCGAGCCGATGACCCAGCGTGAGGCCCGGATTGTGGCCAAGGGTCCTGTGCGTACCGTGGTGGAGATGGAGGTGAAGGGCTGGAAATACAACGGTCGCAGTGTGGATATGAATTCCCGTTATATTCTCTGGGCCGGGCATCGAGATGTACAGGTGCAGAATATCCTCGGAGGCAATCTGAAGAATCTGGTGTTCTGTACGGGGGTGATGAAAATGGCTGAACATACGTCCTATGTGGATGATCGGGGAGTGGCTGCCGTGTGGGGAACGGATTATCCGGTGAACGATACCGTGAAGTATCCCAAACAGACCTGTGGGCTGGCCGTGGCGATCGCTCCCGAATATGTCAAGGAGCGGCACGACGACAAGATCAACTACCTTTATCTATTGCAGCCCGATGCCCGGGGACGGATCGACTACCGGATGACGGTGGCCGCAGAGAAGGAGAATTTCGGTTACAAAAACGCCGATCAGTTTTTCGACTATGTGAAAAAGTGGGCCGAAACCCCTCCCGTACGGGTTGGGGTGGGGCGTATGAAGATGGTGACCGCCGCAGATGGAATCACTCGCGAACGTGCATTTGTGGCTGAGGAGTTCCCCCGTGAATTGGCCGAATAGAAAATAGATGATGGAGTTTCGTACCCCGATACGGATTCCCTCTTTCGATTTCGGAATCGATCATTCGATGGCGGGATTGGCCGTGGGATCGTGTTTTGCCGAGGAGATCGCCGGAAGACTTGCCCGAGTGAAATTCCCGATCGTATGCAATCCGTTTGGGGTGCTCTATAACCCTCTGTCGGTGGCGGGAATGTTCCGGTCATTGGCCCGGGAGCGTGTCTATGGAACCTCAGATCTGGTGAAAAACGGCGAATTATGGGTCAGTTTCGATCATCACGGAAGATTTTCCGATCCCGATCCGAGGGTGGTGTCGGAACGTATCGGTCGGGCTGCAGAGGAGGGTAGGTGTGCACTTCAGCGGGCTGGTTATGTCGTGGTGACCTTCGGTACGGCGTGGGTCTATGAATGGAAACAGGGCGGAAAGGTCGTAGCCAACTGTCATCGGTTTCCGGCCTCGGAATTTACCCGTCGTCGTCTGTCGGTGGATGAGATTGTGGCGGCATTCGCTCCGATGCTCGAACGGAATGGCTGTGGGTCGGAAAGAGACGAAAAAGGGTGTTTGTATGGTAAAAAGGTGATTTTTACGGTGAGTCCCATCCGTCACCTGAAAGACGGTTTGGCGGAAAATTCACTGAGTAAGGCGACCTTGCTGGTGGCCGTACATGAGTTGGTCCGGCGTTATCCCGATGCGGTATACTTTCCGGCATATGAGATATTGATGGATGATCTGCGGGATTACCGTTTTTATGCAACGGATATGGTTCATCCCTCGGAGAGCGCCGTGGAATATGTTTGGCAGCGTTTTCGAGAGGTGGCATTTTCGCCCGAAACCTCCTGTTTGATTGATCGAATCGGGGAGATCGTTCGTGCGGCATCGCATCGTCCGTTGTATCCGGCTACGGAGTCGTCTCGCCGTTTCCGCCGTAATTATTATGAACAGGCGCGTCTGCTGATGCAGGAGCATCCCCAGGTGGATATGAGCGCCGAAATGAATCTGTTCCGTGAGTAGTTTTTTTTCATTGAAACGGAGTTTTACTTGTCCGGAGTGTGGGGCTCAGGTACGTTTGCCCGGCTCGTGGTGTGTGGGAGTGGAACGAGTGTTTCGCTGTCGGGAGTGTCGCAAGGTGTTTAAAACGGGTTATAAAACAGGCGCTTTGCTGTTTGGTGTGGCTCTTTCGCTGGCACTGGTGACGATTAATCTCGCAGCGTGGCTTCTTTCCTCCCTCGCGCTGCCGTTGCTGTCGCTGGGAATTATCCCGCTGTGGCTGCTCTACGGTTTCTGGCTCAGACGCTGGTGGTTGGTGCGAAAATGCAGCAAAACGAAATGAAATATGGTAAAAAACAATAGTTTTTTACTACCTTTGCGCGGTTAAGTTTTTTTCACACATGCGTGCGATATCTCTTTTTTTTCTCTCGATAATTACCGTAGGCGCTTCGGCTCAGGGGGGGCGTAAACCGCGATTGGTGGTCAATGTCGTGGTGAGTCAACTCCGCTATGACGATCTGTCCCGATACGGAGACAAATTTACCGAAGGCGGGTTCATGCGTTTCGTGAAAGAGGGTATGATCTTCGACGAAAGCGAGTACGACTATATGCAAACGACCACTCCGGCCGGTTTGGCTACCCTTACCACCGGGGCCAATCCGTCGGCTCATGGAGTGGTGAATGATAGTTGGTTCGACTATGTTAATAATAAACCTGTCAATTTGATAGAGGATCCCTCGGTGGCCGGGTTGGAGTGTGATGCAGGTGTCGGCCGATACTCTCCGATTCATGTCGTGACGCCGACCCTGGGCGACCGGCTCAAGGAGGAGAGTCCCCGTAGTAAGGTGATTACGCTGGCTTCCGATCCTATATCTGCGGTGGTGATGGGCGGACAAACCTCCGATGTCTATTGGATGGATACTACGCGTTGTACGTGGATCTCTTCGACGGCCTATATGCACCGACTTCCGGAGTGGGTGACCAGGTATAACGAACAGCGGTTGCCCGATACCTATTTGGGGTATGAGTGGCGATTGCTCAATCACCGAGAGAGTTACCGTAATACGAACTATGCGGTGATCGAATTCGAACCGGAGAGCAGGTTCAAGAAAATCGTTGCATGGGGCGGATTGCTCAAGAAGGATATAGACCGTGATTACTCCCGTATTCCATATACGCCGGCAGGTATTACTCTGGTGAAGGATTTTGCCAAACAGGCCATCATATATGAGGATCTGGGAAAGGACGAACATCCCGATCTGCTCAATATCTGTTTCGATACGCCTCGCTATGTGTGCGATATTTTCGGCGGAGAGTCGATGGAACGCGAGGATATGCTCTATCGGATGGATACCGAATTGGCCGATTTGCTCGATTTTATCTATGCCCAGGTTCCGGAGCAGGATGTGTTGGTAGTGCTGACCTCCGATCACGGAGTAAGCGATTCGTACGATGCTGGATGGCGTCCCAGAGAGCGTTTCAATGCGGATCAGTTCCGGGTGATCGTCAACGGATTCCTCTGTGCTCAGTACGGAACCGGAGAGTGGGTCGTGGGATATCGCGATCGGCAACTCTATCTGAATCGTACCTTGATTTACAGTCAGAATCTTTCGTTGGAGGAGATTCAGAATCGGACGGCGGCCTTTGCGTTGCAATTCAGCGGAGTTTCTCATGCGCTTACGGCTACGGCTCTCAGTGGAGGGTCGTTTGCCGACGGCTATGGCAAACGGATCCAGAACAGTTTCTATCCCAAACGTTCGGGCGATGTGGTCATCAATCTGATGCCGGGATGGATCGAAGAGGACGAACAGGCAAGAGCCCTTTCGGGTTCGTTATACGATTATGATACTCATGTACCGCTGATGTGGTTGGGAGCCGGCATTCCGGCTTGCCGGGTGAGAGCTCCTGCCGATATGCGCGACGTGGCTCCTACTTTGGCACGTATTCTGCGCATTTCAAGACCCGTTGCTTCCGAAGGGAAACCTATCGAAGCACTTGTTTCACTAATTGAACAACAGTAAATTTTGCCATGACGACAGATCTTGTTCAGGAACAGATCATTGACGATTTTTCCGTTTTCGACGAGTGGCTGGATAAATACAACTATCTGATCGAGTTGAGCAGGGAACTCCCTGCAATTGACGAAAAACACCGCACCGAACAGTATCTTATCAAGGGATGCCAGTCCCGTGTGTGGGTGGATGCGGAACTTCGTGAGGGCCGAGTCTATTTTTCGGCCGATAGTGATGCAATCATTACCAAGGGAATTATCGCGTTGCTTATCAAAGTACTTAATGGGCGTACTCCTCAGGAGATTATTGATACGGACCTCTATTTTATTGATCGAATCGGACTTTCGGAGAATCTTTCTCCCACCCGGTCCAATGGTCTGCTGGCCATGATTCGGCAAATGAGGATGTATGCAGTGGCTTTTGCCGCCAAACAACAGGAAGGAGGCCTACAATGAGTACCACTCCTCAGGAGATTCTGCGTATCGAGCAGGATATTGTCCTTACCCTGAAGAATATTTACGACCCGGAGATTCCGGTCAATATCTATGACTTGGGATTGGTGTACGAAATAGATGTGGAACCGGGTGGCGTGGTGAATATCCGCATGACGTTGACGGCTCCAAACTGTCCTATGGCAGATCAACTGGTCGAGGACGTGAACAATAACGTGGCAAAAGTGAAAGGGGTGAGCGAAGTGAATGTCGTGTTGACGTTCGATCCGCCCTGGGATCGGAATATGATCTCGGAGGAGGCTTTGCTCGAACTGGGCATGTTGTAGCGGAACCTCGTATGGCCGTGAAAGGATGCAGGTCGTTTTGCGCTTTCCGAATTAAGATTCGAAGGACATGAACTCTGTTATAGACAATCGGTTGCTCCGTCTGGTATGGAACGAACGGCTGTATCGTCCGGAAGAGTTGTATGTGGTAGCCGGAGGTGAAGTGAAGGTGATCTCTCCGGGTGTGGTGGATGAGGCTACGGGATGTTTTTCAGGTGCGGAAATTGTATTGGATGGAATGTTGTGCCGGGGTGACGTGTGGGTCGGAAAGAGTGGGGAGGGTCAGGCCGCACGGATAGGCGGCGTGTGTGACCGTGCCATATTGCAGATCGTAGCCGAACCGGATGAGCCGGTGTGTCGTTCCGGAGGCGATCCGTTGCCTCAGGTTGTGATTCCGGTGGGAAAATCTGTTGCGGATATCTATCGAAAGTTGCTTTCTCCTTCTGGTCATGACTTTTGCGGTCAGCAGATCGCACGGTTGGAGCGCTTCAAACGTCTGACTCTGTTTACCAGATGGCAGATAGAACGTATCTATCGTAAAAGTCGTGAACTAATGGAGATTCACAAACAGGTCGAGGAGAATTGGACCGAGACATTGTATGTGATGCTTTTTCGCGCGATGGGCGACAACCGTAATAAGGAGGCCTTTACGAGATTGGCTTTTACGGTGCCGTATAGTGCTGTATCTCATGAGAAAGGTTCTCTTTTCTCGGTAGAGGCCATGTTGTTGGGAGGCTCGGGTCTGCTCGATACACGGAGTGAAGACGACTATGTGCTGAATCTGCGTCGGGAATTCGATTATCTGCGTCGAAAATATGGCATTGTTCCGATGCGGCCTATCCTTTGGAAACTGGGAGGTACGCAGCCTCATAATGCTCCGGTGTTGAGAATCGTGCAGATGGCCGCTTTCCTGACAGCAAAGGAGTTTGTGTTCGACAATCTGCTGGCCTGCCGGACGCCTCAAGATGTGCAACGTCTTTTTAGTACCGAGGCTTCGGCCTATTGGACTACGCATTTCACCCCTTCTCGTCGCTCGTCGTTTGCCCCGAAAAGAATCGGTGTGGAAAAGGCAAATCTGCTCGGAATCAATTTGGTGAGTGTGCTTCAGTTTTCTTATGCCAATGCTCAGGGAGATGATCGGCTGCGGGACGCTGCGATTGCCCTGTTGGAACAGATCCCCTGTGAGACGAATCGGGTCATCGCCGATTGGAAACGGTGTGGCGTGGAGATTGAGAATGCTTTCGATTCACAGGCCCTGCTGGAGTTGACCCGTATGTACTGCGAACAGAGACGTTGCGCCGAATGCGGATTGGGTAAATATCTAATAAAACAGAGTTTTGCATAGGTATCTTCCCGGAAAAATCGTATATTTACACCCTCTTAATCGAAAAAAATTAAAAAAAACATAAGTATGGATGTTTTATCAGGATTGATAAAGTTCTTCTTCGGGACCAAAAGCGATAAGGACCGTAAGGAGATCGAACCCTATGTGGAGAAGATAAAAGCGATTTATCCCTCTATCGAAAAGTTCTCCAATGACGAACTTCGTGAACATTCGGAGGCCTTGAAAAAGGCTATTGCCGAATATATTCGTCCCGATGAGGAGAAGATCGTGGAATTGAAAGCCGAGTTGGAACATGCGGATACTTCGCTCGAGGAGAAGGAACGTATCTCGAAAGAGGTGGATCGCCTGACCAAGAAGATCGACGATGATATCGAGGTGAAACTGGAAGAGATTTTGCCCGAGGCTTTCGCCATAATGAAGGATACGGCACGCCGTTTCAAGGAGAATACGGAAGTGGTGGTGACCGCCAATGATTTCGACCGGGAACTGGCCGCTACGAAGGATTTTGTGCGTATCGAGGGAGATAAGGCTATTTATAGTAATACGTGGATCGCAGGGGGAAGTCCGATCACCTGGGATATGGTCCATTACGACTGTCAGCTCTTCGGCGGCGTGGTGCTCCATAAGGGAAAGATTGCCGAAATGGCGACCGGTGAGGGTAAAACCCTCGTGGCTACGTTGCCCGTTTTCCTGAATGCCTTGGCCAAAAAAGGGGTACATGTGGTGACGGTCAACGACTATCTGGCCCGACGGGACAGCGAGTGGATGGGGCCGATGTATGAGTTCCACGGACTGTCGGTGGATTGTATCGACCGTCATGAGCCCAACTCCGAGGCCCGCCGCAAGGCCTATATGGCTGATATTACCTTCGGTACCAACAATGAATACGGTTTCGATTACCTGCGCGACAACATGGCCATTTCGGCAGAGGATCTCGTGCAGCGTAAGCACCATTTTGCTATTGTCGATGAGGTCGACTCGGTGTTGATCGACGATGCCCGGACACCGCTTATCATCTCCGGTCCCGTGCCCAAGGGCGACGATCAGATGTTCGAACAGTATCGCGGTCCGGTCGAACAGCTCTATAATATGCAGAAGAATCTGGTGACCCAACTGGTGGCCGATGCCCGCCGTCTGATCGGAGAGGGGAAGACCGAAGAGGGTGGTGTGTTGCTCTATCGGGCCCACAAGGGTTTGCCCAAGTATAAACCGCTCATCAAGTTTCTCAGCGAGCAGGGGGTGAAGGCTCTCATGCAGAAGACGGAAAATATCTACATGCAGGACAACAATCGTCGTATGCCGGAGATTGTGGACGAGCTGTTCTTTGTGATCGATGAGAAGCTTAATTCCGTGGAATTGACCGATAAAGGACATGACGTGCTTTCGAAAGCCGTGGGAGAGGACAAGTTCTTCGTTCTGCCTGATGTGGGTGCCATGATCGCCGATCTGGAAAAAGCAGGACTGACCACCGAGGAGAAGGCTCGCAAGAAGGATGAGATCATTAACGACTATGCGATCAAGAGCGAGCGGGTTCATACGGTCAATCAGTTGCTCAAGGCCTACGGAATGTTCGAGCGCGATGTGGAGTATGTGGTGATGGACAACAAGGTGAAGATCGTGGACGAACAGACGGGACGTATTCTCGAAGGACGCCGTTATTCGGAGGGGCTTCACCAGGCGATCGAGGCCAAGGAGCGTGTGAAGGTGGAGGCCGCTACGCAGACCTTTGCGACGATCACCCTGCAGAACTATTTTCGTATGTATCACAAGCTGGCCGGTATGACCGGTACGGCCGAGACCGAGGCATCCGAGTTCTGGAGCATCTACAAATTGGATGTGGTGGTGATTCCGACCAACAAACCGGTGATTCGTGATGACCGTGACGATTTGATCTACAAGACCAAACGCGAGAAGTATAACGCCGTGATCGAGGAGATCGTGAAACTGGTGGGCGAGGGACGTCCCGTGTTGGTGGGTACCACTTCGGTCGAGATTTCCGAATTGTTGAGCAGGATGCTGAAATTGCGCGGTATCAAGCATAATGTATTGAATGCCAAGCAGCATCAATTGGAGGCCCAAGTGGTGGCTGAAGCCGGTCGTACGGGCCAGGTGACCATTGCGACGAACATGGCCGGTCGAGGTACCGATATCAAGTTGACCCCTGAGGTGAGAGCTGCCGGTGGTCTGGCGATCGTGGGTACCGAACGTCATGAGTCGCGTCGGGTGGACCGTCAGTTGAGAGGTCGTGCCGGACGTCAGGGAGACCCCGGATCGTCGCAGTTCTTCGTCTCGCTGGAGGATAACCTGATGCGTCTGTTCGGTTCGGAGCGTATTGCCGGATTGATGGACCGTATGGGCCTCAAGGAGGGTGAGGTGATCCAGGCAGGAATGATGTCGAAAGCCATCGAGCGCGCCCAACGGAAGGTGGAGGAGAACAACTTCGGTATTCGTAAACGGCTGTTGGAGTACGACGACGTGATGAATGCCCAGCGTGAGGTGATCTATACGCGTCGTCGCCATGCCTTGTATGGTGAACGGGTGGAGATTGACCTGAACAATATTATGATGGACTTCGCCGAAACCTTTGTGGAGGCTTATAGCGATGATGATTTTGAGGATTTCTCCCTCGAACTGATCCGTCAGGTGGCTGTACAACCTTCGTTCGACGAGGAGACGTTCAAAAACTCCAAAAAGGAGGAGTTGGCCGCTCTGCTGGTGGCTGATCTGCAAGCAACCTATGCCCGTCGAGCCCAAGCTGTGGCCGAGACTGCCATGCCTGTTATCAAGAGCGTGTATGAGAGACAGGGTGCGCAGTATGAAAATATCTATGTGCCGATGACCAATGGTACGTTGGGTTACAATGTGCCGGTTGACTTGAAGAAGTGTTACGAGAACGGTTGTGCCGAGATCTATAAGGTGTTCAGTAAGATTGTGATGCTGACTACGATCGACGACAACTGGCGCGAACACTTGCGTGAGATGGACGACCTGCGTCAGAGTGTACAGAATGCCACCTATGAACAGAAAGATCCTTTGTTGATCTATAAGTTCGAATCGTTCGAGTTGTTCAGCAAGATGTTGAACAAGATCAATCGTGAGGTATTGGCCGTATTGAATAAGGGGTATATTCCCGTACGGGACAATTCTGCCGAGGCAATGCAACAGCGTCGCGAACCGGAACGCCCGAAGACCGACATGAGCAAACTGCAGACCTCTCGTATGGAGGCTGCCCGCAATGCCGGTGCTGAGGATCGTGGCAAGCCTGCTCCTGTCCATGTCGAGAAGAAGGTGGGCCGGAACGAACCTTGCCCGTGCGGTAGCGGCAAGAAATATAAGAACTGTCATGGACGAGGATTGTAGTCCTGCCCGAAAATATCGAATACGGAATGGCCGGAAATCGAAATGATTCCCGGCCATTTTTAGTAGTCGAAAATATGTCGTGCCGTATGGACGATTTGTAACAAATTTTATTAGATTTGTAAAAGATTATCGCAAACTAATTCTTTTTAGTATGGATATAACACTTCGTCCCCTTTCGGGCAAGACTCGTGAGGAACATGATCTGCTCGGAAACATGAATATTCCCGAGGAGTATTATTTCGGTATTCAGACCATGCGCGCTTTGGAAAATTTCCATATCAGTCGTGTACGGCTCTATTTTTTCCCCGAACTGATTCGGGCTTTGGCCGACGTGAAGGAGGCCGCGGCTATGGCCAATCGTGATTTGGGCCAATTGGACGCTACGATTGCTGCCGCTATTATCCAGGCATGTGAGGAGATCAAAGGCGGGGCATTGCATGACCATTTCGTGGTGGATATGGTGCAGGGAGGTGCCGGTACGTCTACGAACATGAATGCCAATGAGGTGATAGCCAATCGGGCATTGGAGATTATGGGGCATAAACGGGGTGAGTATAAGTACTGTCACCCCAACAATCATGTGAATCATGCCCAATCCACGAACGATGCCTATCCGACGGCCGTGAAGATTGCCCTGATCCGTAGTATCGAGAAACTGGTAGGGTCGATCAAATGGCTTGTGGAAACTTTCAGGGCTAAAGGTGTGGAGTTTGCCGGAGTGATTAAAATGGGGCGTACTCAGTTGCAGGATGCAGTGCCGATGACCCTTGGGCAGGAATTCGAAGCCTATGCCGCCAATCTTTCCGAAGAGACCGATCGTCTGGAACAGAATATGAAACTCTTTCTGGAGGTGAATATGGGCGCTACGGCCATTGGAACCGGAATCAATGCAGATCCCGACTATTCTCCGCTTTGTATCAAGCATTTGAGAGAAATAACCGGATTGCCGATAGTAGCAGCCAGCAATATGATTGAGGCAACCAATGATACGGGAGCCTTTGTGATGAATTCATCGGCATTGAAACGTCTGGCAGTGAAGCTGTCGAAAATATGCAATGATTTGCGTTTACTTTCGTCGGGACCTCGGACCGGACTCAATGAGATCAATTTGCCGCCCATGCAGCCGGGTTCGTCGATTATGCCTGGTAAGGTGAATCCTGTGATTCCGGAAGTGGTGAATCAGGTGGCCTTCCGGGTGATCGGAAACGATCTGACCGTGACCATGGCCGCCGAGGCCGGACAGTTGGAACTCAATGTCATGGAACCGATCATCGTTCATTCGATTTTCGAGAGTATCGAGATGCTGGTCAATGCGATGAATACCCTGCGTGACAAATGTGTGACAGGAATTACGGCTAATGAGGATATTTGTCGCAATATGGTCTATAACAGTATCGGACTGGTTACGGCGCTTAATCCTTATCTGGGGTACGAGACCTCTACCGAATTGGCTCGTGAAGCATTGAAGACGGGACGGGGAATCTATGAATTGGTGCTCGAAAAGAAGCTGATGAGTCAAGAGGAACTGGACAATGTGTTACGTCCGGAGAACATGATAAAACCTCGCAAATTCTGGCACAAATAGTGGGCGAGAAGCAAACGAGAAAAGGGACGAGAAAACCGTCCCTTTTTTATTGTTAAAATTTGTTGCGCGATTGACAGTAAGTCAGAAATAGAGGCAAACAGTGTCGGAACAGAAATTTCTTTTTCCCCGATAGAGGGGCGGAGAATGGTTCCAGTCCCGTCTCTCTGCAATAACTTAATAATGTAAGCATTTCCTTCCGGTTCATACGGGATTGATGGAGAACCCGATGAGTAAAATAGTGAATTTTATCGGTGAAATATTGGGCGGCTTCGGGATCGTTCGGTGCCACTTTGTCGGCCGTAAAATCCGACAGGCTTTTCATCGCTTTCAGTAGATCGATCCGCTTTTGGAATCGTTCCGTGTGTACGAATGAACCGTCGCGGTCGACATAGTGATACGCTACTTTGGGTATGTAACGGATACTTTTTGCCAGGAAAAGAGCTCTGGGAGTGAATTCTTCATCTTCGTGCAGATATGGGGCCATTCGTAACGAATGTCGGTCGATAAAATCCCGTCGAAGAAGATAGCAGTATACCATAATGACATAATGGTTTGCCAAGAGAAAATCACGACCCTGCATACGTCCTGTAGGATTCTGTTCCGACTGTATCAGATAGGGGTCTTTGGCCAAGGGGGCTCCCTCGGAGGTGACCCGGTCGAAATTGAGACATAGAATATCTAATTTCTCTTCTTCGATAATGTGCAGCAACTCTCCGAAGGTATTCGGTTCGAGATAGTCGTCCGAGTCCAGAAATTGGATATATTTTCCGCGTGCATGAGCCAGTCCGGTGTTGCGAGAAGTCCCGATTCCGGAATTGTGCTGGTTGATGAGTACGATATTTTTATGTCGTGCGGCCAGCTCTTCTACCAGACTCTTCGAATTGTCCGTAGAGCCGTCGTTAACGACGATAATTTCGTAGTCTTCGGCGGGAATATCCTGGTTGAGTGCCGATTCGACACATTTGACAATATATTTTTCTGTGTTGTACAGAGGAATGATGATGGATAACAACATCTCGTGGCGAGGGGTTAGTGAGTAAGACGGAATTTGAAGACTCTTTTCTGGATGCTGACCAACAGGTGGGGATACAGCATCAGATGGAATCGTTTGTAGTCGCGTACGATCTTTTTCTTCAGGAAGAAAGGGTCCAATTCGCCCGAAGCGCATCCTGCCCGGAAGATGGTGCGTAGAAAGCGGCTGTATTGTTTCAGTTGGGATCGGGTAAAATGAAAATTCTGGACGAGATACATATGCAGATGCAGGTCGAGTTCTTCTTCGGTATAGGGAATGCCTAACCGATCGAATGTCTCGGCGAATACCTGCCTTGCACTTTCGTCCTGAAGATGTTTCAGACGGGTGGATGTCTGGTCTTCACGGCGGACCCAATAGAGCAGATATTCCGGAATATTGGCGAATCTCATATGAAAAGCGAGGCGGTTCCATAGATCGAAATCTTCGGCCATCCCCGGACGATAACGTTCGCCCGTGGCCAGAAATTTCTCGCGGCGCATCATCACTCCCGAGTTGTGCAGTACGGAGCCGAAAAGAGTGTGGACTTTAAGATCATCAGGTCCTGTGGGATTTTCGAAAGTCCTGAGCAGACGACCTTCGCCGTCCACCATGCGGTACCACGTGCTGCATATATCTATTTCGGGATGGGTATCCAAAAAGGCGACCTGTTTTTCCAGCCGATCCGGGGTACTGTAATCGTCCGAATCTAACTGGGCAATGAATTCTCCTCGGGCTAAGTCGATGGCTTTATTGCGTGTTGCAGCTGCACCTAAATTTTGTTCATTCCTGTACAAACGGATACGTTCGTCGTGGTATGAGGCGATCACTTCACAAGAGCGATCCGTAGAACAATCGTCTATGAAAATCGCTTCGAAATCGCCGTAGGTTTGTTCCAGCAAACTTTCGATACAATGTCCGACCCATTTTTCCGTGTTGTATACGGGAATGATGACACTGACTCTGGGGTTATTCATATAGTGACTCTATTTTTATATTGGGTATTAGTATTTTGCGGGTTTTGAGAGAGGGGTGCTGTTTTGTTCGAAATAATTCCACAGTTTATCGGTCAAAGGAACTGGTGCTGTGATTTCGATAGGCTCCTTGCGGACCGGATGAATAAACGACAATGTTCTTGAGTGAAGGGATATGCCTCCTCCGGTCAGCGAACGGGCGGCTCCGTATTTCAGATCGCCGCGGATCGGACATCCGATTCGGGATAATTGACAGCGTATTTGGTGATGACGTCCTGTCAGCAGATGGATTTCCAGCAGAAAATATCGGTCGCTGCTGCTCAAAACGTTATATTCGAGTCGGGCCTCTTTGCTCTCGGATGTCGGTTTGTCGAAAGCTCGTGAACGGTTGCTTTTCCCGTCCCGTACGATATGGTGGATAAGGGTGCCTTGTGCTTGGTCCGGACATCGTTCGGTAATGGCCCAGTAGGTTTTGTCGATCTCGCCCCGACGAATCATGTCGTTCAGACGAACCAGGGCTTTACTGGTCTTGGCAAATAGAACGGCTCCGCTTACCGGGCGATCTATTCGGTGGACCACTCCCAGAAAAACGTCGCCTGGTTTGTTATCCCGTTCTTTGAGGTGGGCCTTAATCTGATCTTCGAGTGCGCTATTGCCCGAGGGATCGGGTTGGACCAGATCGCCGGCGTGTTTGTTGACCACCAACAGGTGATTGTCCTCGTAGAGAATGTCTTCCGGATGGAACATTTTTTGTCTTGCTTAGAGTTTGAACAGGAACGGAAGCAGGTGAGTAGCCGTGTCGATCACTGTTGCACTGTGGGCACCCGACATGATCACACGGATCGGAGAATCCTGCCGGCGTTGGGTGTCGTTGATTACTTGCCGGCAAATGCCGCATGGGTAACATTCTCTTTCGCCGGGTATCGAAGCGATAGCCAATGCTTCGATCGGATCGTCGGCGTGGTGGGCTTGATGGTGGAACAGCAGATTCCGTTCTGCGCAGACGCCTGCCGGAAAGACTTCGCTCTCCTGGTTACTACCTGTGAGAATCAGTCCGCTGGCGAGGCGAGCAGCAGCACCTACCCGGAAATTCGAATAAGGAGCATAGGCGGTTTGGCAAGCCTCTTGAGCCCGGATGACCAGTTCCCGATCCTCGGCGGGAAGATCGTTCAATGAATCGTAGTGTCGGTAGTCGAAACTGAATTTCTGTTCCATATTGGTGTCATATTAAGGTTTCTGTCTTTTGTTCCTGCGTCATGGGACGTATGGCACGTACCATGTGGCGTTTTCCGGGTGCTCCCGGTAGTCGTGACACTTCGTATCCTGCTTTCCGAAGTGCCTGCTTTACGATACCCTTGGCCGAATAGGTGACCAGGGCTCCTCCCGGAACCGTCCGTTCGAACAGTTTCTTGAAAACGGAAACTGTCCACAGTTCTGGTTGGGTGTCGGGTGCGAATGCATCGAAATAGATCAGATCGAACCTCTTTGCCATATGAATCGAACACAGGTCTTCTGCCTGTTTCGAGAGACAGAAGCAGGGTGTAATCATCGTCTCTTGGCCCCACGGGGCTCGGTGCAGTTCCAGAAAGAGCGGGTCCTCCGTGTAATGAAGCATTCCGGCTGTTTCGATGGCAAGAGGATAGGCTTCTATGGCAGTATAGTGGATAGAACGCTCTGTTTTTTCCGCTTCACGAAGCGTGAGCCAGGCATTGAGACCGCTTCCGAATCCGACCTCCAAAATACGTACAGACGACTGGATGGAAAGATTCAGACCGTTTTGGATGAAGACATGTAAAGCCTCGGCCATCGCTCCATGGAGGGAGTGATAGGTGTCGCCGAAGAGAGGATGTCGGAGTGTCGACGATCCGTCCTCCGTAGGTTCTATGGAGGGATGGATGAATTGCATCTGAATCTATTTTCGGAGAGGACACAATTTCTATATTGTGTCCTCTCCGAGGTGTTGTATCCGTTTATTGGTTTATTGCGGCAGTGCGAAACGGATAGTTACTCTGCTTTCAATTTTGATTTTCTTGAATTCCACACTCGGGGCGCTCTCCTCCACGACTCCGTCAGCCATTTTTACAGAGGCACGGGCCAGCATGATATTATTATAGACCACCCCCGAATCGTTGTCATAGTTCTGGATCAGGATCGCTTTGCCTATCTCCTGTCCGACGGCTTGTGCCAGCATCTGGGCTCGTTCCCGGGCTGCTTTGGCAGCCTCCACTCGCAGTTCGTCGCGCAGGGCGGCCACTTTCGAGTAGCGGGCGCTTTGAATGCTTACGTTTGAAATGCCTGCTTGATCCAGTGCAGTAAACAACGGAGCCAGTTGTTCGCCGTTGACCATCAGTTGGAATGTCTTGGTCGTACGTCCGTCGCTCTTACGCAGCAGATAGGTCTGGTATTGTGACTCGATATTGTCGATCGCCAGACTCTTCTCGAAATTGATGCCCGCTTTTTTGATGGCCTGGAACATGTTTTTCTGGAGTTCGTCGATCGAAATTTTTCCTTTCGTATCGTTTTCGCTGAGGACAATGCGTACGAAAATTTCGTCCGGAGTCACTTCTCTTGATGCGGAGGCCGAAGTCTCTACATAAGGAATTTCGTTGCTGTTCTGAGCCGAAAGTCCGCTGTAAATCGTCAGCGCGACTGCCAGGAATAATAGCTTTTTCATAATCGTCAACTATTAAATATAGGTAGGTATTCACTGTCTTTTAATCAGTTTCACCACGTTTTCCACGTGATGCGTGTGGGGAAACATATCCACCGGTCTGACCCTCTCCACGCGATAGAGTCTGTCCAGCAGAGCAATGTCGCGTGCCTGAGTGGCCGGATTGCAACTTACGTAGACGATTCTTTGTGGTGCTGCCCGCAGAATTGTCTCCGCTACGTCGGGATGGATCCCTGCTCGGGGAGGATCGAGTATCACTACGTCCGGACGACCGTTTTCGGCAATGAATGCATCGTTCAACACCTCTTTCATGTCGCCGGCATAGAAAAGTGTGTTGTCGATTCCGTTCAGCCGGGCATTCACCTTCGCATCCTCGATGGCCTCGGGCACATATTCCACTCCAATAACCTTGCCGCATTGTCGGGCCACAAAGTTGGCGATGGTCCCCGTACCGGTATAGAGGTCATAAACGATCTCATCTCCCGTTAATTCGGCAAACTCCCGGGCCACTCCATACAACCGGTAGGCCTGTGCCGAATTGGTTTGGTAGAACGATTTCGGTCCGATCTTGAAACGTAAACCCTCCATCTCTTCGAAGATATGGTCGCTTCCTTGCCATGGTTTCACCTCCAGATCGCCGAACGTGTCGTTCAGTTTCGTATTCACTACGTACATAAGAGATGTAATTGAAGGGAATTTCGTTGCAAGATGGTCGAGTAAAAGTGCAATTTTTTTGTGATCGTCTTGTGCGAAGACCACAATAACCATCACTTCGCCCGTGGAGGCGGTGCGGATGACCATGTTGCGCATCAGTCCGCAGTGTTCGCGCATATTATAGAAAGTATATCCGTGCTCCAGGCAGAAGCGTTTCGTTTCCAGCCGGATAGGATTGGACGGATCGGGCTGGAGCCAGCAACGATGAATGTCGAGCACTTTGTCGAACATGCCGGGAATGTGGAATCCCAGTGCTTCCGGATCAGTAATCTCTCCTTCGTTTTCGATCTCTTCCCGGGTCATCCATCGTTTGTGCGAAAAGGTGAATTCCAATTTGTTGCGATAGAATTCCGTATGTTCCGAACCGAGAATCGGCTCGATGGGGGGGAGTTCTACTTTCCCGATTCGTGTCAGTTGGTCTTCCACCTGCTTTTGTTTGAACCGTAGTTGTTCGGCGTAGGGGAGATTTTGCCATTTGCAGCCACCACACACACCGAAGTGTTCACAAAAAGGTTCGACCGTCAGGGGAGATCGTTTTACATAACGGACGATTCGTCCCTCCATGAATCGCCTGCGTTTGGTAGTAATCTGTACATCCACCACGTCGCCAGGCAGTGCTAATGGAACGAATACTACTTGGTCATTATATTTTCCGAGAGCTTTTCCCTCGGCGGCGATTTCCACGATCTCTAATGCCTCGATCAAAG
Organism: uncultured Rikenellaceae bacterium; assembly: GCA_944326945.1. Classification (GTDB taxonomy): domain Bacteria; phylum Bacteroidota; class Bacteroidia; order Bacteroidales; family Rikenellaceae; genus Gallalistipes. The sequence goes on along the minus strand of CALVFY010000006.1, from coordinate 50,862 downwards.
GCAGATTTCCTCTTTTCCTTGCCACGATTGTCTCTGTTTTTTTGAAATGTAAAACAAAGGTAGCGAATCCCTTTCGGAGTACAAAAAAGAATATGAATTAAAGTTTTTTAATTTGAAAAATTAAAAAATGTTTGTGTTAGTGTTGTTTTTTTTATGATTGTAAACTTTTTTCCTTTATTTCTCTTGGTGTGAAAAATGCGTAAATGGTTGGGTGGAGAATTTTTTGATTTATGGTCAGGTTGAAATTGTGGAAAATCGGAAATGGATCTTCTTGGAAGATTTTTTTTGAATATATGGATTCGGATGGTTGGGTCGAAACTGACGCTAAGTTGCGGTCTGTGGCAGATCTCCGTCTTTTTCGCTATATTTGTCATACGAAGAGACTGCGCTATGAGATTATTCCGATTTTTATGTGCGGTGGCCATGTTGTCAGTCGTGAATGTCGGGGCCCAAAACGGTAAGAAGATCTATGCCGATTACCACGGTGTGAGATATACACGTGACCATGACGGGAAATTGGGGCGTTGGGAGATGCACGCCGATACCCGCAAATCGAGAACCGGGCGGGAGACCATCTGTTGCAATGCCGATTTTATGGACGAAAACAGACAACACGATATTGCTGCCGTGACTTATCCCCGGGCAGGTATGCAATCGAATCTCGATCCGGATTATATCGAATATCAGATTCTGTCGGCTCGGGTTGCCGGTATCGACGGTTTCTTTGTCGAATGGGGATTCATCGGTCATGAGAATGATCATCTATTGAAAACCATGCAGGCCGTGGCCGCCAAATACGGATTCGAGATCGGTGTGAACTGGTGTGACGGTTGGCTTTACTATGATTGGATCACCCGGATGTGTCCCGAGATCAATACGCGTGAGGCGAAGACCGATTATTATGCCGTTTGCTATCAGTATTTGGTGGATCATGTCTTGTCGGGACCTACGGCACCGATGGTGAACGGTCGTCCGGTGTTCTATCTGTTCGGTCCGGGAGCCAAACCGGCCGAATATGCGTCGGCGGTTGCAAAACTTCGTCTGCCGGAGGGAATGAAAACCCCTGCTGTGCTGCGTCGTTGGGCCGAATGGGGTGAACTGGTGAACGATCGGTATGAGCCTGTGCGTTGGAGCGATGAAATTGAATCCTGGAAACAGTTGGGTATGATTCCTACGGCATGGCTTCCGGCTCGTGTGCGCGAAAGAGATGCCGAACATCCCTATTGTGACCGTTATGCCCGGCCGGACGATTTGATTGAGTTCATGAAGCCTTTCCGCGATTCGATCTGGATGAGTTCCGATCCGGATTATGTGGTGAAATCGGGATTCGTGATGCCGGGGATGGATAATCGGGGGTGTGCCGGATGGGGCGCCCAACACTACTATTATATCCCGCGTGCCGAGGGCGATACCTACGAACGGATGTGGCAGTTCAATATGGCCTCGAAAGATAGTCTCGACATGATCTTTATTGCTTCGTGGAACGATTACACGGAAGGTCTCGAGATAGAGCCTACGGTGGAAAACGGCGATCGGGAATTGCGTACCACGTTGAAATATGCTTCCGAATTCAAACAGATGGGGGCGGATACTTCGGGATTGCTGTTGCCCGAACGACTTTTCTTCCTTCGCAAACGGAGTGAGGATTTGGCCGCGGCCTGTCGTAAAACGGCCGATATTGATGCACTGTTGGATCGTGCGGCCGGGCTGATCTCGCGGAGGGCATATCCCCAGGTCGTGAAACAACTCGATGAAGCGGAAACGGCAGTCGAAACGCTTGAGAAGAGTCTTGAGATCAAGACAATCGACGTGTCGACTTCCGAATTGCATTTTAATCCGCAAGCTACGGGCGATGAGTGGAGTGCCGATCCCGAACTGAAAGTTTATCTGCCCGAGAAGGTGATTCGCGAGTTGATATCGGCGCGTACTCATAAGGGATATCTTGAATTTGAATATCTGGATCGGGAGAGCAACGGTGGCTATTGCTTTATCTATTCGCGGACGGAGCGTCTGCCGAAGGAGAGTTTTTCCACAGTGGCCAAATTCAAAACCGATGGGTCCAATCAGTGGAAAAAGGTGCGGGTGGAGTTGATGTCTGAAAATGTGCTTTATACAACTGCACAGGTCTTTACGTTGATGTTCAAGGGAGCCGTGGAGATACGTAATATCAGTTTTCATTATACGGTGATCCGATGATTTATCTATATCGTGGCAAGAGGCTTAATGTCGGTCTGTTGTGAACCCGAACGCGACGGGAACAGTTTCGGGTTGAGGAACAGGGTATGGAATATAGGGTTGAATTTTGTGTGGAACGGCACCTGTGTGTCGGATGGAAGTCTTGCTTCCTGTTACGACAATCCGGAACGATAGCGCGCCGAAGATTGTCGTCGTCTTTGCAACCAGAGAGGGAAATATGTCGAAAATTGACGGCGAATCATTATCTTTGTTTCCAAAACAACCGTTTGCTATGATAAAAATCGGCGTTCTACCTTTCAATCCCTTTCAGGAGAATACCTATGTGGTCTCCGACCATACGGGTGAGTGCGTGGTGATTGACGCAGGCAACTACTCCGTGCGGGAGGACAATGCTCTGACCAATTATATCCATGATGCAGGCCTACGGCCTGTCATGGCGATCAATACGCATGGCCATGTCGACCATATTTTGGGTGTGGATTATGTGAAACGTACTTTCGGAGTACCATTCGCCCTGCACGGTGACGATCGTTTTCTGGTCGAATCGGCTCCGCAACACGGAGCACTCTACGGTTTCGACGTAAAGAGTGTCCCGGAGGTGGAGATCGATTTGAAGGGTAGGAGTGAGGTCACGTTTGGTGATACCGTGCTCAAGGTGATTCATACGCCCGGTCATACGCCCGGTCATGTGGCTTTCTATGAGGAGAAGGAGAAGATTCTCTTTACGGGAGACACCCTCTTTCGGGAAAGTATCGGACGTACCGATCTGCCGGGAGGCGATTACAGTTGGATCATGAAAAGTATTCTCGAGAAGTTGATCCCGCTGGGCGATGAGGTGCGGTTTTATCCCGGTCATGGACCTCAGAGTACGATCGGTCATGAAACCCTCTATAATCCTTTTGTAGTGGAGGTCATCAACGGAGAAGTAAAATGCTGACAAGATGATGCGTATCGATATTCTGACCGTGGTGCCCGAGTTGCTCGCCAGTCCGTTGAACGAATCCATTCTGAAACGGGCTCAACAGGCAGGATTGGTGGAGATCGTGATTCATAATTTGAGGGACTACACCTCCGATCGCCGACGTACGGTAGATGATTATCCCTTTGGCGGTGAGGCGGGGATGGTGATGAAACCCGAACCGATTTTTCTGTGTATCGAGAAACTGAAAGGAGAGCGGGATTACGATGAGGTGATCTATACCTCGCCGGATGGTATTACCTATGATCAACATGAGGCCAATCGACTCTCCACGTTGGGGAATATCATCATTCTTTGTGGACATTACAAGGGAGTGGATTACCGGGTGAGGGAACACCTCATTACCCGGGAGATATCGATCGGCGACTATGTCCTCACGGGCGGGGAACTGGCTGCGGCCATCATCACCGACAGTGTGGTCCGTCTGCTGCCGGGGGCTATCGGCGACGAGGCTTCGGCACTGACCGACTGTTTTCAGGATAATCTGTTGGCACCGCCGGTTTATACCCGGCCGGCCGAATTCAACGGTTGGCGAGTGCCGGATGTGTTGCTTTCGGGAAATTTTGCGGAGATCGCCCGTTGGCAGGAAGAGACGGCTTTGGAGCGTACCGAACGTCTGCGACCCGATCTGTTGGAAAAATAGAGTATGGATCTGAAATAAAAGAAGAGACCCTTATGAGATATTATTTGATTGCCGGTGAAGCCTCAGGAGACCTGCACGGATCGAATCTGATGAAGGGATTGCTGCACCATGACCCGCAGGCACAGTTCCGTTTCTGGGGCGGAGACAAGATGGCCGCCGTGGGAGGTGTAGAGAATCTGGCCCGACACTATAAAACGGCTTCGTTTATGGGCTTTGTGGAGGTGGCGATGAATCTGCCTACGATTCTCAGTCAGTTGCGCGAGTGCAAGGCCGATGTGGCTGCATATGCGCCCGATGTGTTGATTCTGATCGACTACCCGGGGTTCAATTTCAAGATGGCCAAGTTTGCCCACCTGGCCGGGATTCCTACGTTTTATTACATCTCACCCAAGGTGTGGGCGTGGAAGGAGTCGCGTGTGAAACAGATCCGCCGCTATGTGGACAAACTGTTTATTATCTTCCCCTTTGAGGTGGAGTATTTCCGCAAACGGGGTATCGACGCCATATACGAAGGAAATCCGATCGAAGACGTACTGGTGGAACAGAAGAAATCGATCCCCTCGCGAGAGACGTTCTTGTCGGAGAACGGATTGGATGATCGCCCGATCGTGGCTCTGTTGGCCGGGAGCAGGAAGACGGAGATTCGTTACAATCTGCCTTTTATGGCGAAACTGGCGGCGGAATTTCCGGACTATCAGTTTGTGGTGGGAGGAGTGTCGTGGCTCGACCGTAGCCTGTATGATGCCGTACTGGGCGAGAACAGTGCCGTAAAGTATGTCTGCGACAAGACCTATCCGCTGTTGGCTCATGCCGAGGCTGCTGTGGTTACTTCCGGAACGGCGACGTTGGAGACGGCCCTGTTGGGAACCCCCGAATTCGTTTGCTATCGGGCCGGATCGCTGACCATTGCCATCGGGCGATTGCTGATCCGTTCCATTAAGTACATATCGCTGGTGAATCTGATCATGGATCGCGAAGTGGTACGCGAGATGATCCAGGGCGATATGGAGGTGCATCATGCGGCCGAAGAGTTACGAGCCGTGTTGCCCGGGGGAGCCAAACACGATAGGATGCTGGCCGATTATGCTGCATTGCGCGAACGGGTCGGTGGCCCGGGAGCCTCCGATCGTTTTGCCGCCCGTATGGTGATGCTTTTGAGAGAGCGGTTGAACCTTAAAACTAAATAAAATCATGAAAATTATTTGTATCGGACGCAACTATCTTGAACACATTCAGGAACTCGATCACAATTCGAACATTCCGCCCGAACCGGTTTTCTTCATGAAACCGGATACGGCTCTTTTGCGTAATAATGAACCGTTTTACCTGCCCGATTTCAGTCGTGATTTGCAGTATGAAACCGAGTTGGTAGTCCGTATCTGCCGGGTGGGGCGGGCTATCGAGGAACGTTTTGCCCATCGTTATTATGAAGAGGTGGGCCTGGGTATCGATTTTACGGCCCGAGACCTGCAACGCGAATGTATCAAAAAGGGGTTGCCGTGGGAGATGTGTAAGAGTTTCGACTATTCGGCCGCCCTGTCTCCTCGTTTTTTGCCGTTGGCCGAATTGGGCGGTGACGTGCAGAAACTTCATTTCAATATGGAGCTGAACGGAGAGTTGCGTCAGTCGGGAGATACTTCGAAAATGATTTTTTCGGTGGATAAGATCATTTCTTACGTGTCGCGTTTCGTGACGCTCAAGATGGGAGACCTGATCTATACCGGTACACCTGTCGGAGTAGGAACACTGGCTCATGGTGATCGTATTACCGCGTCGCTCGAAGGAGAACCGTTGCTCGATATCGAGATACGATGAACGGAGAGGGTGTGAAGCGGGCTATAGTTATCGGTGCCTCGTCCGGGATCGGACAGGAGGTGGCCCGATTGTTGGTCGCCGATGGCTGTCTGGTAGGGGTGACAGGACGCAGGAGTGATCTGCTCGAAACGCTGTGTGCCGAGTCACCTGGAAATTATGTGTCGGAAGCGTTCGATGTGTCGGCTTCTGATGCTTTGGCCCGTCTTGAAACATTGATCGCTCGGATGGATGGAGTCGATCTTGTGGTATTCTGTGCAGGTACGGGATATCTCAATCCGGAATTGGAGATGGAACCGGAACTGGATACGGTCTCGCTGAATGTGACGGCTTTTACACGGGTCGTCGATTTCGTATATCGTTATTTTTCCGATCGTGACGGAGGACATTTGGTGGCTGTTACCTCTGTCATGGGATTGAGGGGAAGTGGACCGGCTCCGGCCTATGCTGCCACGAAGGCTTATCAGATCAACTACCTGGAGGGATTGCGTCAGCGGGCCTGCAAACGGAAAGAATCGGTTACGGTGACCGATATTCGTCCCGGGTCGGTCGATACGGCCATGATGAAAGGAGAGGGACACTTCTGGATTGCTTCGCCCCGTCGGGCTGCCGAGGTCATTTTGAGAGCTGTTCGGGCCCGAAAACAAGTGCAGTATGTGACGCCTCGATGGCGGATAGTGGGGTTGTTGCTGAAGATGATTCCGCGCGGAGTGTATAAAAAAATGTAAAGACGGTTATGTTGTTGTACGAAAAGCTCAGGAATAGACGTCTGATTCTGGCCAGTAAATCGCCCCGACGTAGGGAATTGCTCTCTGCGGTCGGGTTGGAGTATTGCCTGGCCGGTGATTATGACGTGGAGGAGTGTTATCCGGATACATTGCCTGCGGAGGAGGTGCCCGAATATTTGGCATTGCTCAAATCACGCAGCTATCCGGAGCAGTTGTCTGGAGAGGAGATTCTGTTGACGGCCGATACGGTGGTGGTGCTCGAGGGACGTATTCTCGGGAAACCGCACGGTCGAGAGGAGGCAGTGGAGATGCTTCAAGCCTTGTCCGGCGTACGGCATCGGGTGGTTTCGGGTGTGGCGATCCGTACGGCGGAACGATGCGAACACTTTTCCGTGAGTACCGATGTCTGGTTTCGTCCGCTTGCCCGGGAGGAGATCGAATATTATGTGGATACCTTCAAGCCTTTCGACAAGGCGGGATCTTATGGTATTCAGGAGTGGATCGGCTATGCGGCCATCGAGCGTATCGAGGGATCGTTTTACAATGTGATGGGGCTTCCTGTGCAGCAATTGTATGTGAGACTTGATCGATTTTTGGAAAATAAATGATGAACCGATAAACTACTTTGCGAATGAAGATGATGAAAAAGGCAAAATGGTGCGGCCTGTTGTTGGTCGCTTTGGTCGTGGTACTCCCTTCTCGGGCCGACGAAGGAATGTGGCTCCCCAGTCTGATCGGGGAGCGGATCAAGGATATGCGGCAGAAGGGTTTCCGTCTGACGGCCGAGGATATTTACAGTGTGAACCATGCCTCGATGAAGGATGCCATTGTGCTTTTCGGTGGCGGTTGTACGGGAGAACTGGTTTCCGGTGAGGGACTGCTGTTTACCAACCATCACTGCGGCTATCGCCAGATCCAGCAGCACAGCAGCGTGGAACATGACTATCTGACCAATGGATTTTGGGCCATGAGTCGTGCCGAGGAGCTGCCCAATCCGGGACTTTCGGTTTCGTTTCTCGTGCGGATGGACGACGTGACGGAAGCCGTGTTGAAGGGAGTGACGGATAAGATGACTGTTGCCGAACGCGATTCGCTGATTGCCCGTAATTCGGCCTCGGTGATCGAGAAGGCCACCGAGGGGACCCACTACACAGCTGCGATCAAACCTCTTTATTTCGGTAACCAATATTTCATCTATGTAACCGAGGTGTTTACGGATGTGCGTCTGGTGGCAGCCCCGCCTTCTGCGATCGGTAAGTTTGGCGGTGATACCGACAATTGGATGTGGCCTCGTCATACGGGTGATTTTTCCGTTTTCCGTATCTATGCGGGAAAGGATAACAAACCGGCTTCCTATTCGAGGGAAAATGTGCCGTATCGTCCGAAAAAATATTTCACGATCGCTACCAGTGGTGTGAAAGAGGGCGATTTTACCATGATTTATGGTTTCCCGGGTCGTACGCAGCGGTATGTAATTTCGGATGCGGTCGATTTTATCCTGAATCGTTCGAATCCGCTTAAGATAGACCTGCGCACGCGTCGTCTTCGCATTTTCAATGAGGAGCAGGCTCGCGACACGCGGACCCGTATCCAGTATGCAGCCAAGAATGCTTCGGTTGCCAACGCATGGAAGAAGTGGCAGGGCGAAAGCAAGGGAATTGCCCGTCTGGGTACGATCGAGAAAAAACGGCAGCAGGAGGCCGCTTTCGAGGCTTGGGCTGCCGATAAACCACAGTATCGCGGGGTGCTTCCTCAGTTGAAAAAGCTTTACGGAGAGTTGGATGAAAATGCATATGCGGTAGATTGCTTCAATGAGGGGTTGGCCGGGATCGAACTGCTCTCCTTTACGGGGCGTATCGCACCCGGGACTCCGGTGGCTGAGATTCGGAAACGGGCCGAGGTTTTCTATAAGGATTATTCGCCCGTGATCGATCGTCGGGTAGCTGCCGATCTTTTTTCGGAATATGTGAAGCGTCTTCCTGCGCGGTTTTTGTCCGATTCGCTTCGCAGGGCGATCGATGCTGCCGGAGGTGCCGCGGCGTATATCGAGGAAGTGATGAATCGTTCGTCTTTTGCTTCCGTGGAGGGATATGAGGCTCTCAAAGGAGATAGTGTGGCTTTGACAAAGGCATTGGCTGAGGATCCCGCAGCCGCACTTTATCGCCAGACCCGGAAAAGTGTACTTCCCGCGGGGAAAGAGGCAAAACGGTTGAATCTTGAAATAGCTGAACTCTATAAGGTCTATGTACAGGGATTGCGCGAAATGTCGCCGGACTATGCCTTCTATCCCGATGCGAATCTTACTCTGCGTGTAGCCTATGGCCATGTGGCCGGTTATCGTCCGCAGGATGCCGTGTGGCATGAACCGTACACTACCTTGGAGGGGATCATCGAGAAAGATACTCCCGAGGTGTATGACTATAATGTGCCGCAGGGTTTGCGCGATCTTTATGCCTCCAAGGATTATGGCCGGTGGGCCGATCGCGACGGGCGGATTCATGTGGCGTTTTTGGCTACCAATCACACTACGGGAGGTAATTCCGGCAGTCCGATTCTCGATCGTCGGGGACGGCTGGTGGGGATTAATTTCGACCGTACGTGGCTCAGTACCATGAGTGACATCGAATTCGATCCCTCGATGTGTCGTAATATAGCCGTGGATATCCGATATGTGTTGTTTCTGATCGATCGGCTCGGTGGAGCAGGCTATCTGTTGGATGAAATGACTTTTGAGAAATAAGGTTGTGACGGGAGTGAATTCCGTCAGTTAAGGAGACGTCGACGATGGACAAAAAGAGAACGATACAAACGCCTTATGTTACAGGACGGGAGGAGTCGGGGTGGAAAGTGCTCTCCAGTGAGTATGTGGCCCGTCGTCCGTGGCATACTGTACGTAAAGAGTGCCTTCAGTTGCCTAACGGGAATCAGGTGCCGGAATATTACGTATTGGAATACCCCGATTGGGTGAACACGATCGCCATCACGCTCGAGGGAGAGTTTGTGATGATCCGCCAGTATCGACATGGATTGGGGGTGACGGCTTATGAGCTTTGTGCGGGAGTGTGTGAGGAGAATGAAACACCGTTGGAATCCGCACAAAGGGAATTGTGGGAGGAGACCGGTTATGGAGGCGGCGAGTGGCGTGAGTTCATGGTGGTTTCGGCCAATCCCGGCTCGCAGAATAATCTGACACACTGCTTTCTGGCAACGGGGGTGGAACGCATGTCTTCTCAGCATTTGGAGGCGACCGAGTCGATCACCGTACATCTGCTTTCGCTCGAGGAGGTGAAGACTTTGTTGCAGGCCGACGCCATTCCTCAGGCACTGAATGCCGCTCCGCTTTGGAAATATATGGCTGAAAACAGACTGATTTGACAGGTATTTCTCCGTATGGATTGGGTGCCGTAGGGCGCGATAGTCGAATTTGCACAACAAAACACGCGCAAACATTATTGTTTTGCGCGTGTTTTGTTGTGTGCTGGCGACAATCCTCCGTCAGACGATTTCTACTCCGGCTTTTTCGAGCAGTTCGACTCCCCAGTCTTTCAGTTTGAATTTCTGGATCTTGCCGCTGGCCGTCATCGGGAACTCGTCTATGAAGAAGATGTATTTCGGGATCTTGTACCGGGCAATATTGCCTCGGCAGAAGAGTTTTACATCTTCTTCGGTCATTTTCGTTCCTTGTTTCATCTTGATGAAGGCGCCCACCTCTTCGCCGTATTTCGGCGAAGGAATTCCCACTACCTCGACGTTTTCGATCGTCGGTATATTGCGCAGGAAATTCTCAATCTCTCGCGGATAGATATTCTCTCCGCCACGGATGATCATCTCTTTGATACGTCCTGTGATACGGAAATAACCGTTCTCATCCATTACACCCAAGTCGCCGGAGTGGAGGAATCCGTTTTTGTCGATCACCTCGGCCGTGGCTTCCGGATTCTTGTAATATCCTTTCATGATATTGTAGCCTCGGCAGCACATCTCTCCTTGTACGCCCACAGGACACTCCTCGTTGGTCTGCGGATCGAGTACCTTCACCTCGACATGGGGCAGATGGCGTCCGACGGTCGTGGCGCGGATTTCGGTCGATTCACTGACCCGGGTGGCGGTCATGCCTGGCGATGTTTCCGTGAGGCCGTACACCGAGATCACCTTACAATGCATTCTCTCCATAACCTGATTCATCGTCTCGATCGGGCAAACGGCACCGGCCATGATTCCCGTACGAAGACACGTCAGGTCGAACATGTCGAACATCGGATGGTTCAACTCGGCGATGAACATGGTAGGTACACCGTAGAGTAATGTGCATCGTTCCTTGTGGACGGAGGCCAGCACCTTGAGCGGATCGAAATCTTCAACCATCACCATCGTAGCTCCGTGTGTGATCACTGCACACAAGGCCAGTACACAGCCGAAACAGTGGAACAACGGTACGCAAACCAGCAGTTTGTCCTGATTGGTGTACTCCATGCACTCGCCGATGTCCCAGCCATTGTTAAGGATATTGTGATGAGTGAGGATTACTCCTTTCGGAAAACCTGTGGTTCCCGAAGTGTATTGCATCATCAACTCGTCGTGGGTATCGATCCCTGCATGGATTCGTCGCAGCTCGGCCGAATCGGTATGGGCACCGACCATGATCAGTTCGGCCGTATTGTACATCCCGCGTTGTTTTTCCTGCCCGATGTAGACCACGTTGCGCAATTCGGGAAACATTTCGCTACGAAGGTGACCTCGTTCCTGGGTGCGTAATTCGGGTACCAGATCGTAGATCATCTGCACGTAATCGCTGTCGCGGTAGCCGTTCACCATACACATCGTATGGATATCGGCATTTTGCATGATATACTTCACCTCGGCCGATTTGTAGTTGGTGTTGACGGTCACCATCACGGCCCCGATTTTCGAGGTGGCGAACATGAAGGTCAGCCAGTCGGGTACGTTTTTGGCCCATACGCCGACTTTGTCTCCTTTCTTTACGCCGATGGCAAGCAGCCCTTTGGCCAGATTGTCGACTCGTTCATTGAATTCCTTGTAACTGAAACGCAATCCCCGATCCGGATAGATCATGAATTCGTGATCGGGTTGCGAAGTTGCCCACTCTTCGAGCAGTCCGCCCAGTGTATAATCTTTCAGCTCCTGTTCCATAAAATAAAATACGATTTTCTACGAAGTCCAGCGCCGATTTTTTTTAGTAAGGAATATAAGTTACGGCCAAAACTTTTGCTTGGGTATCGGGCTCTGCAGCCGAGATGCAGTGGGGGACGATCGAGTCATAATAGATACTGTCCCCCTCCTCCAGGGTGTAGGAATCCGTACCGTAGTGGAGTTCTATCTTGCCTTTGATTACGTAGATAAACTCTTCTCCTTCGTGTTGTGATTTTTTCTCCTCTTTTTCGGGGATCCATTCCACGTCGATGATATAGGGTTCCATGTTCCGGTCGCTCTTTCCGGTGGCCAAGGCATAGAAATTCAGATTGTTCCGGTCTCCGGCGCTGTCGCAGGAGAGACTTACGGTACGGGGTTTTTGTTCCTTGCGTTTGGAGAGGGCCGGTCCCGGATGTTCTGCGCCGTCGAGTACGGTACCCAACCGTATGCCCATGCTGCGACACAGTTTGATCAGACACGAGAGAGTCGGAATTACTTTCCCGTTTTCGATCATTTCCATTTGTGAGGGGGCGATGCTTGCTGCCTTTGCCAACTCCTCTATCGAAAGATTGGCTGCTTCTCTGAGCTGCTTGATTTTTACTCCTGTCGGTTCGGTCATGGTTGTATGAATTTTTTGCTAAACAAAAATAAAATTTACTTCTTCTCGGCGGCTTGAAATTTTGGTCGATTTTACGATATCCAAATCTGTTATTAAGATTTTTTGTCGCCAGAAGAAAATTTTTTAACTTTGACCGATAAATTTGAACAAGATGAAAATTGCTGTTATAGGCGGAGGAAACATGGGAGGAGCCATTGCTTCGGGTGCCATTGCTGCAGGCGTAGTGGGTGGCAACGATGTGGCCGTATCTCATGCACGTCCTTTGTTGCTCGATAATTTGAAAAGATTGGGGACGGAGATCGTCCTTTCGCAGGATAACCGGAGTGTGGTTCCTGGAGCTGATCTGGTGATCGTAGCCGTCAAACCTTGGTTGATGGCGCAGGTGTTGGGTGAGATTGCTCCGATACTCGATCGGGAGCATCAGGCGGTGGCTTCGGTAGCCGCGGGTATCTCTTTCGATACTTTATCGGCTTATTTGGGCTGTGCTGAATCGGGGCCCGTGGCGCTGTATAGGGTTATTCCCAATACAGCCATCTCTTTGGGGCAGAGTATGACTTTCCTTGCCAAACAGAGAACATCGGTCGCCCAGGACGAGAATATGATACGTTTATTCGGGGCGTTGGGCCAGGTGATGGAGGTGACCGAGGAACAGATGACTGCGTGTACGGCATTGGCTTCGTGTGGAATTGCCTACATATTCAGGTATATCGATGCTGCTGTGCGGGGGGGCGAACAGATGGGTATGTCCCGTAGCGAAGGTTTGCCTGTCGTGATGCAGACCGTTCGCGGGGCATTGGCCATGTTGGAGCGTAATGGTACCCAGCCGCAGACAGAGATTGATAAGGTGACCACTCCGGGCGGCATTACACTTAAAGGACTTGAGGCGATGGAGAAGGCCGGTTTTTCGGAGGCAGTCATCGCCGGTTTGCTTGCCAGCAAATAAACGAATCGTTATGAATCGACCTAATTATAAACGGATTGTGGTCAAGGTGGGCAGTAATGTGCTCACCCGGGCCGATGCCACGCTCGATGTGACGCGAATTTCGGCGCTGGTGGACCAGCTGGCCGAACTGCATCGTGCAGGCGTGGAGGTGATACTTGTCTCGTCGGGAGCAGTGGCCTCCGGACGGAGTGAGTTGCGCGGTCTGGTACGAAAACTGGATGCCGTATCGGCCCGTCAGCTCTTCTCGGCCGTGGGACAGGCGAAATTGGTGAATCGTTACTACGATCTGTTTCGTGATCAGCAGATTGTCTGCGGACAGGTGCTCACTACCAAAGAGAGTCTCTCTACACGAGAACATTATCTCAATCAGCGTAACTGTATGCAGGTGATGCTCGATCATGGGGTGATTCCGATCGTGAATGAGAACGATACGATTTCGGTGAGCGAGTTGATGTTCACCGACAATGATGAGCTTTCGGGCATGGTGTCCACCATGATGGGGGCCGAGGCGCTGATTATTTTGAGCAATATTGACGGAGTATATAACGGAAATCCGGCCGATCCGGCCTCGTCGGTGATCCGGGAGATACGTCCCGAGAGCCGCGATATTTCGGCCTATGTGCAGGCCCGTAGATCGCAATTCGGTCGGGGAGGGATGCTTACCAAGAGCAGGATTGCCGCCAAGGTGGCTGACGAAGGGGTGGAGGTGATTATCGCCAACGGTCGGCGCGATGGGATTCTTACCGATTTGGTGTTGGGCGGGACGCGTGCAGCAGAGGTTGTCTGTACACGATACGTTCCCTCGTCTCATTCCATACCGGCCGTGCGTAAATGGATCGCTCATTCTGAAGGGTTTGCCAAAGGGAAGATTCATATCAACGAAGGTGCCCTTGAGGCACTTTTGCAACCACAGGCCACCAGTTTGCTGCCAGTGGGGGTGGAGCGGGTCGAGGGTGAATTCGAAAAGGACGATATAGTACGGATCGTGGCGCCGTCGGGCGAAACGATCGGTGTCGGACGGGTTTCGACCGATAGTACACGAGCCCGGCAGTCGATCGGCCGGAAAGGCGGACGTCCTCTTGTGCATTACGATTATCTCTATTTAGAATAGGGGTCGGGGCGGGAAGCCTCCCTGCAAAATAAATGGCTTCGAATATAATTATGAAATGGTGGAAACGATGAATCTGAATACTGAATTCGAACAAGCCCGCGAGGCGGGGCGGAAATTGAATATGCTCTCTAAGGAGCGAATCGATGCCGTGTTACGTGCTGTGGCTGATGAGGCAGAGGCCCGTAGTGAAGAGATTCTGGAGGCCAATCGGCAGGATCTGGAACGGATGGATCCGGCCAACCCAATGTATGACCGGTTGAAATTGACGGTCGAACGGATCGCAGACATCGCTTCCGATATGCGTAATGTGGCTGCGCTGCCTTCGCCGCTGGGTGAGGTGCTCAGTCGGACAACTCGTCCCAATGGAATGGTGATCGAGAAGGTGAGGGTGCCGTTCGGGGTGGTGGGCGTGATCTACGAGGCACGTCCCAATGTCAGTTTCGACGTTTTCGGTCTCTGTTTCAAAACAGCCAATGCTTGTGTGCTCAAGGGTGGACATGATGCTCAGTGTTCCAATGAGGCAATTGTGGGATTGATCCGAGGGGTGTTGGATCGAGAGGGAATCGACCCTGCTTCGGTGACGCTGCTTCCGGCCGATCGGGAAGCTACGGCGGCTCTGCTCGGGGCACAAGGGTATGTCGACCTGTTGATTCCCCGAGGGAGTTCGTCGCTGATCCGTTATGTGAGGGAAAATGCCCGTATCCCGATGATCGAGACCGGGGCGGGTATTTGTCACACCTATTTCGACCGGGCGGGCGATACCGAAAAGGGTGCCCGGATCATTTGTAATGCCAAGACCCGTCGGGTGAGTGTTTGCAATGCTCTCGACTGTTTGATCATCCACTCCGATCGACTGTCCGATCTGCCTGCACTGTGCGAACCGATGGCGGAACGTAACGTGATTATCTATGCTAATACCCGTGCTTATGAAGCGTTGAAAGGCCACTATCCCGAGCGTTTGTTGGAACATGCTACGGAGGAGAGTTTCGGGACGGAATTCCTCGACTACAAGATGGCCGTGCGCACGGCGGACTCTCTGGAGGAGGCGCTGGAACACATTGCCCGTTATTCGTCGGGGCATAGTGAGGCGATTGTTACCGAAGACGTTGAGGCCGCTCGTGTTTTTCGTGCGAGAGTGGACGCCGCCTGTGTCTATGTCAATGTCTCAACCGCCTTTACGGATGGAGCCCAATTCGGTTTCGGGGCCGAAATCGGTATCAGCACTCAGAAACTCCACGCCCGGGGACCGATGGCTTTGGCCGAATTGACCAGCTACAAATATCTGATCACGGGTGACGGGCAGACACGGGCATAGAGCGAGAATTCCGGTACGTATGTCTCATCCATTTCGGACGATTGTGTGCTAAAAACTCGTTGGAAAAAGTACATCGCATCGATGAAAACGCTACATTTGCCCCGGATTAGATGATAGTTGGCTTATGAAAGCTCTGATGACTGTCGGCCTGCTGGTCGTTTCGAATATCTTTATGACCTTTGCCTGGTATGGCCACCTGAAATTCCGTACCATGAAGTGGTTCGATGCACTGCCTCTGATCGGGGTGATCGTAATCAGTTGGGGCATTGCCTTTTTCGAGTATTGTTTCCAGGTCCCGGCCAATCGGATCGGATTCCGCGACAACGGAGGCCCTTTCTCGTTGATCGAACTCAAGGTGTTGCAGGAGGTGATCTCGCTCACGGTTTTCACGCTGTTTGCCTTGCTGGTGTTCCGTACCGAGAGTTTCCGGCTCAATCATCTGATATCTTTCGTGTTTTTGATTCTTGCCGTCTTTTTTGCCTTTAAGAAATAACGATTTTCGATGAGCATAGAGTGCCTCGAATTATTTCGAGGCGTGTGGCGGACGGTCTGTCGTCATGGCTTCTGAGGAGACGTTCAGCAGGGTCAGATTATCGAGGACGGTTTCCTGCGCGATGCGACTCAGCTCGCGAGCCTCCTTTTCGGGTAAACCGGCCGTATATTTTACCGGAAATGACTCTCTCATCAAGAGCGTGTAGAACACTTGTGAGGCCAGGAAGGAACCAGCTTTCGTAGGGTGGCTCTTGTCTTTTTGATAGAGTTCGCAGTTTGGCATCTCTTGTCGAACGCGTTCCCAGGCCATGCCCACCGGTGCACACCACCCGTCAAGCAAATAGGATAATTCCAGATAGGAGGTTTTCAGCCGTTGCTGCATGCCGGCATAGGTGGAGACGAGCGGATACGATTTTCCATATTTGGTGCTTCCGTCTTTTCTTCCCCAGGTCATGTACCAGATGATATGTACATTTTTGTTGTAGAGGCGTACCAGACTGTCCATGGATCGGGCGGCCGAATAGACCTTTGCAATCACTTTCTCGGTGTAGAGAGAGGGAAGTTCGCTCTGTTCCTGAATGACGACGTAGTTCCATCCGCCCTGTTTTACGGCTTGAAGGGTCTGTTCGTTGGATAGGTGTTTGCGAAGCGTGTATCCTCCGACCGTGGTTTTGCTGCAGGCCAGTTTTACGCCCTGAGATGAGGCTGTAGACTGTACCATGACGGGCATGTTATTATAAAAAGTATAACTGTTTCCGATAAAGAGCATACGAATTGAATCGTTTTCGATTTGGGCTTTGACTAAAAAGGGGAAACACAGTCCTAATGAGAAGAGTAAGTATTTGTACATGATATTCTTGTCGAGATATGAGTCTGGATTCAAATTTACGGAATTAGTTTCTAAGCTCGGTGTTTCGTGAGGACAGAAATATGAAATTTTTATAAAAAAACGGGAAAAAATTTGCAGATAAAAAAATTTGTCATAACTTTGTATTGATTACAAAATTGTAATTGATACACTATAAAAAATGACGGAACAGGCGCTACAATATCTCGTGGAGAAAGGAATCAAACCCTCGGTGCAGCGGGTGGCGGTCATGGAGTATCTGTTGACTCACAAAACGCATCCTACTGCCGACGAAATATTTTCGGCGCTCTATCCCCGTATTCCGACCTTGTCCCGTACAACGGTATACAATACGTTGAACCGTTTGGTGGAGCAGGGGGCGATTTTGACCTTGGATATCGACCAGAAAAAAACTCGTTATGATGGAGATATCTCTTTTCATGGTCATTTCCTTTGTAAGCGGTGCGGAAAGATCGAAGATGTGCCTGTGGTGAATCCCGAGTATGTGAAAGGAATTGCTCCTCGGAGTTTGAATGTGACGGATGTTCAATTGCTGTATAAGGGGATTTGTCCTGCATGCAGCGAAACGAAAAATAATTAACTCAACTCAATTTAATCAGTAAAGCTATGAAAAAATTCAGATGTACGGTTTGCGGCTACATTCACGAAGGCGATGCAGCTCCCGAGAAATGTCCTCAGTGCGGTGTTCCCGCTTCGAAATTTGTAGAGGTGGAGGAGACCGAAGGCGCTCTGACTTTCGTAGACGAGCATGTGATCGGTGTGGCTAAGGGTGTAGATGCCGAAGTGTTGGAGGGTTTGAAAGCCCATTTTGCCGGTGAGTGCACCGAAGTAGGTATGTATCTGGCCATGAGCCGTCAGGCTGATCGTGAAGGATATCCTGAGGTGGCAGATGCTTTCAAACGCTATGCATGGGAAGAGGCTGAGCATGCGGCTAAATTTGCCGAATTGCTGGGTGAAGTGGTTTGGGATACCAAGACCAACCTTAAAAAACGCATGGAAGCCGAAGCCGGTGCTTGCGAGGACAAGAAGCGGATCGCTACGTTGGCCAAGAAACTCAACCTGGATGCCATTCATGACACCGTGCACGAAATGTGCAAGGATGAGGCTCGCCACGGAAAAGGCTTCGAAGGTCTTTATAACCGCTACTTTAAGTAGTCTTGCATCCGCCGGCCGTACTCCGGCAAAGTAAATATCTTTAAGAGGTTGAATGAAGCCTCTTCAGTTTTCACTCCTGTTGTGACTTATGCAGCAGGAGTGTTTTTTGTGTAAAGAATTATTAGGGATAGAGATTGCTGATGGAAAGTCCCTTTTTGAGAGCACGTCTTACGGTGTATTGAGTGCCGCCTTTAGAGCCGTTGTAATAGCAAAGAAGCAGGGAGGCATGGTCTATCAGGTAGTCGTTTCGTACGTGGAAACATCCTGGATGGTAGGCCGGAGAGAGTAGAATGCATTGGTCTGTCTGATCCAGAATCGAACGATAACGCATTCGATCGGCAGGGGAGAAACGTTCAGCCTGTCGGGGATAGGGAATGACGGCATGTAGTTGGATGGGGGGCCGGGTGTTTCTGTTGCGAGCTTTTAGTCTGAGAACAGCTTCGGCCGCTTCCAGATCGAACCCTTCTGCCATGCCGCATAAAAATATCCGGTATCCTTTTTGGAAAAGCAGATCGAGTTGTTTATCCAGACGGGAGGCGATTGAATCCTCTGCCGATGAGAGGGAAAAGAGCGTGTCATCGCGCATTTTGAAAGTGCGATGGCCGGAGAAAGCTACGCTATGGGAACGAAGTTCTGACATGGAAAACGAACGGATAAAGATAGTCAAATTGGGGTAGATCACCTAATTCTGGATCGAGATTTTTTGGAGGATTCTCCTGCGGATGGTTCTATCGGAGAGGAAAAGCTGTTTTGGAATCGAATTTGCAGTATATCCGATTAATTTTTTTAACTTTGTTTAAAACCCGTTACTGTTATGAAACAATCTAACGTTCTTGCGTTTATCGGCGGAGCTGTCGCCGGTGCCGCTGTGGCTTTGTTGCTTGCTCCCAAGAAGGGAAGCGCATTGCGTCAGGACATCAAGTCCTATGTGGAAAAAGAGGTGAAAAAGGGGAAAAGAGAGATCAGGGAGGCTATCGATGAAGCCATGCCTGCACGTACTCCCGCTAAGGTAGAAAAGTAGCCGATGGAACTGGAAAATCAACCGAACAGGGTTGAATCTCTGATACAGGAACTGATCTCGTACCTGAACCTGCGCTGGGATGCCTTCAAGTTGAATATGGTAGAGAATTTGTCTCTTCTGTTCGGCAATATGACGGCTATTCTGATCGCCGCCATGTTGGCCGGAATGGCATTTTTGCTTTTTACGACGGCTTTGGTCTGGTGGCTGGGAACGGTGATGGGATCATTCCTGTTGGCAATAGTCGTAGTGGGAGCTTGCTATTTGATAGCAGCATGGATCGTATTCCTGTTACGCGACAGACTGATCACCGATCGTATGGTGAGGATGTTCAGCCAGATGTTCTTTAACCCGAGGAATAAATACGATGAAGGAGACCCTAAATAAGAGACGTTACGATCGACTCGGTTCGCTCACCGAATTGAGAAGTGAGCGAGAACGTCTCGATTGGATGATTGAGGCCCGGGAGGAGGAGCTTGTTCGGGAATGGAGCCGATTCAGAGGAATGTTTACGATCGGTTATGTGACCGGAGTGGTGACTCAGAAGATGGAAAATCTGCAAGCGTTGATTCGCTCTGCCTATAGTGGATTCCAGTCTGCCTTGTCGCTTTTCCGTCGGGAAAAAACGGTGCAGGAGGAGATCGATTCCGAATCAGAGACGGGCATTTGATTCTCTGAGATCGGAATGATGAATGCTAAAGCGAGTGGTGCCTATGCACGATTCGCTTTTTTTATTTTGATCATCTGCAAGGAGAGTAAAAAAATGCACAAGACGGAGATCTGGGCTAAAAAGAATCCTCCGCCCAAAGAACTTGCCAATCCTTTTTGGGAGCCGGCGACCAGCAGCATGACGATGAAATGAAACAGTGTCCACATGGCATAGATCGAGAAAATACTCCGTAGCAGATCTATTCCTTTTCCTTCGGTGATCAGACTGATTAGATTCATAGCCAGTACCAGTGTGCAACCGGAAATAAGAGCTATCGTTTTGAGTATTTCGATTATGCTTTCCTCTTCTTCGCCCGTAAACATATATCGGAGAATGTCTATTCCTGTCTGTCCCACGATTTGATGACCGAACAGATAGGCGGCAATAGCTACCAGACATAGTACATTTTGCACCAGTTTCATTCGTTTGATGGTTCGCATTGATTCGTGGTCTTAGATGATTAGCGGTAGTGTAGTTCGTAAAAATAATAATTTTTTTGTTTAGGATAACAAAAAACGAGCCGTACCATTCAATTAGGTACGGCTCATTATCTGATTATTTGTCAGTGCAGAGAGCTATTTTTTCCCTGCCTTGGATTGCACATTACGAGAGGTGACCGCTTTGGGAGCCGGAGCTTTGGCGGCTTCTGTCTTTTGCGAAGAGAGGAACTGTACTACGGCATATTTGGCTGCGGCGATCGTTTCTCGATTGACTTTTTCGATCACACTGCCGCGGGCGATGTCGTCCGGAGAGATATAATCTTCCATGAGCAACAATTGAACGATCATATTGTTGATATTGGTCTCTTCGCTGTACCCTTCTGCCACGTAGAGTTTGCTCGTGCGGGCAGCGAATTCTTCTGCAAAATCGGGATAGTTCGGCAGACTCATCAACTCTTCGAATGTTTCTCCGAAACTGGTAAGTTCGATATTCAGATTGGGGGTCACCAACAGCGGCGAGAATTCTTTGTTGCGGTCGCTGGGGGTGAAATCCACCAGATTGCTGATATCCACCTTCTTGCTCTTGTTGTCCATACGGCGCAGATCGGCTTTGCGCATATTCTCCAACTGATAGAGGTAGAAGTTGTAACGCCATAATTCGCTGCTGTTCATGTTCCCGTTGAAGATATGGTGATACTTCTCGTTGATCAGTCGTTTCACCTTGATCTTGCCTTCGTTAATTTCGGGTTTGCTGGTGCGTACCTCCTGGATCAATTGTTTAAGAGCAGCGGCGGCCTTCTGGGGACCGGTGATTTCGCGTCCTTTCTTGCCGATTTCGGTGGAAAGTACGCCGCATTGGATCAGACGGGCCTTCCCTTTGCCATCTTTGCCGCCGCGCAGGCAGTCGATCAGGTGGCGAACACACTCTACTTGTCCCTCTTCGGCGATGAACGGCTGTCCGCCCGGAGTGGAGGCCAGCGAATCGAAGATCGAACTGAATATCCTACGATCGATCTTCATTTGGGTTTGGATCTCCGTTTCCCCTTCGTGGTAGACTACGGTGGCAATGAATCGGTTTTGGATCATGTCGAAAGCGACGTCGCGGATCGCATAGAGGATGTCATTAGCCCTGAATTGCTTGCCAACGAAGATTTTCTTGACGATTTCGACGATGTCGATCTTGTCGAGCAGCTTGAATGACGAAGCGAGATAATACTTCTTCTCGGAGGCCACCCAGTCCCAGTCGAGCACATCGTCCAGGTAGTTGCCGTGACGTGCGATCACGTCCACGATGTTCTTGTCGGCCGTGTAGCGTTTGAGTGTCCGTTGGAAGTTGGGGCCGTCCTGACTGGTAGCCTTCTCCTTGCGTTCGCCGTGGGCATCGATGTAGAGCAGGAAGTTCTCCGGGTTGTCGACGCGGGTGATACCTCCCTCTTCTTTGGCATAGTTGCTGGCACTGAGCATGATGTCGATCTTGAACGGCATCGTGATGTCGCACATGCCGCTCACGGTGCTCCGCGAATTGAGGTCGTCTACATTGCTGTCGGCACTGGTGTCGAAAAGATATTTGTAATATTTGATATAATCCGGGTCGAAATCCGTGGTACGCGAAAAGTCGCCCACTTCGGTACCGATACCGTAGAGATTCCCCTCGGCATCCTGGAATTCGTGGAACATATCGCCGGCGATCATTTTCACCGAGCGGATACCTTCCAGATTGTTTTTCATCCATTTGAGCACGAATGCCGCGATCATTTCGCTCTTGCCCACGCCGCTGTCGCCGCAGATCTCCACCACGAAGACACTGCCGTCGTTCTCCTCCACAAGGAACAGAGAACCGTGGCGTGGAATACCACCCAACTCCTTCACCTTTTCATTGATGACCGTCAGACGGGGTTTCTTTACGTCTCCGAAGTAATCGGCCTCGGACTTCAGAGGCGTGACAATCGTCTTGATATTGCCGGCGGGACCTTTGATATCGAAGTAGCCGATCTGCGGGAAGGAGATCAACTTTTCGGGGGCACCCAGCAGGCTGATAACGTCCGGTACGAAATTACGGATATCGTGCAGACTGATATCTTCCGTATAATTGAGCCGATAGTTGTCCGTCAGATACTTCATGTAACCCTTCTGGAAGATGACCAACTCTTTAACGATACCGTGTTTAACCACCTTGCATCGATAGTCGTCGGAGTCCATGTTGGCAACGAATCGGGCCAGTCGGTCGGTAAAGAATCCGGATTCGGGGCGCGGATTGATCCAGCGTATGTAGTCCGTGGGTGATTCCGGATCGGGTTCTCCCTCGCGTTTTTTCAACTCCACGCGATCGATCTTGTGGAAAGGATACTCGCGTTTCTTGGCATCGGTCACGATACGGGTGTGTTCCTGTACGGGTTGTTCGGAGGAGATCACACCGCATTTGCTCATCAGTTCGTTGATCCAGCTGATGCGGCCGCCTTCGAAGGTTTCGAGGGTCTTGTTCTCCATTTCGAAACCTTTGTAGAGGGAGATGCCGTGTTGGACCATCTCGTTGACGCTGGAGTTTTGTTTGCGGAACGCGGTCTCCACGATACGAACCATTGTGTGGGCATATCGGTTGTAGTAGTCTGTGCCCTTGGTACGTTTCACCAGACTGATATAGAACCGTACCACACGGCGAGCCACGGAGTAGATTTCGCTTTCGGCGATCTTGATATCGCGTTTGCGCATGATGTAATTGCTGATCTCCTGCAACTGGTCGGGCAGAATGCTGGTCACGAACTCCTCGGTGAACATCTTGATCTCTCCGTCCTCGGTTTCTCCGATGCGGTCGCTGAAGTAGCGAAGCCGTTCGCAGATCATCCGGTAGAACGAATTGTCGTTGTTGAGCAGGTAGAGATAGAGAATCTTGTCGGTGATCTCCGCG
Organism: uncultured Rikenellaceae bacterium; assembly: GCA_944326945.1. Classification (GTDB taxonomy): domain Bacteria; phylum Bacteroidota; class Bacteroidia; order Bacteroidales; family Rikenellaceae; genus Gallalistipes. Next base: position 27,778 of record CALVFY010000006.1, on the reverse strand, counting down.
AAGTTGTTTACACCGGCCGTGATGGCGTCCTGGATGAATCCGATGCTTTTGCTCGAGAGCGGAATCTCACGGAATTCGGGTAGTTCGCGCAGATTGCGGATATATTCGTCTACCCAGATATTGAGATTCAGTTCGCTCAACGGGATTCCCGTGATCTCGGTAAAGGTCTCTCCAGCCGTACGGATGATTTCGCGACGGCTCGGCTCCAGACTCTCCTTTTCGAAGGGAAGGTTGAAATGGAGCAGGATCTCCCGGATATATTTCTTGAGGATCGAGTTCAGACCCTCGAGTTTGGCTTTGTCGAGTGCCGAATCGCCCGTAGCATTGATGGCCAGGATCTTCATTTTGCTGTCCGAGAAGAGCAGATTTTCCATCTCGATCAGCACTTCGCGCATGATGTTTTTCTCTTCGGGATTGTCCAGCACGTGATGGTTGGGCTGAAAGGTCTTCTTGTTGGTGATGTATTTCAACAGGACGGCCTTCGAGTAACGCGACGAGACGGTGTTGAAGTCCATGTCCGCGAGAGCCGGAACCCGTTTGTAGACCTGGGCCAGCAGATTCTCATAGATTTTGGTGAATGCCTGGCTGCGGATGAATTCGAAGACGTCGCGACACGATCCGATCAAGTCTCCGTGCAGCTCGATCACAGAGTTGGCCGAGCGGCCTATGGTGGTGATTGTCACTCCACTACGCTCGGGGGATGCATGATACAGCGACCGCACGTCACGGATCTGGAGTGAGGGGGCCTTATCTTTCGGGTATTGGGCCGAAGCGGCATAGTCGGCGATCACCGTGTCGATGAATTCCTGGTCTTTCCCAACGGAGAACATTCGGTTCAGCAGGTCCTGGGAACTGAACTCCTTATTGGCTGTATCGGCACGCAGGGCGGCGAACTGAAGCCAGTATTTGATAAAGATCGAGAATGCGTCTTCGATTTCGGCCGAGAATACTTTCATTCCCTCGGCGCCCGAACGGATGAAGCCTCCAACAGCGAAACGCACCAATCCCGTGGGATAGGGCACCGTGGCGATTCCCCGGTTTTCGGCCAACGCACCGCAGAAGGCGAGCATGTCGGCATACGAAGCGCCGCCCTTGATCCGGAAGTTGAAAAGATACGAACCGTCCGAATCCACGATCTCCAATGCATCCGTACCGAATTTTTCGAGCAACCGGGCAGCCGTTTGTTTGGCCATCGAGAGTCGTTTGAGCGATTCGCTGCGGAAATTCTTGTTGACGCGGAAACGATTGAGATTGCTTACCAGTTTGCTCTGGTAGTAGGAGAAGAAGGGTTCGTCCTTGTATTTGAAGTCGTCGGGCAGACCCAGCACATCCAGCTTGTCGAGCGCCACCAACTCATCCAACAGGAACAGATAGAGGGGGGATCCTTCAAATCCCGCTGTCTTGTGCAGCTGGTTGGCAATACTCTTGCGGTTATTGCGTTCGGTCTTGTCGATCTGTTCCTTGATGAAGTTCACGATCGCTTTCTTGATATTGGATCGCGATGCATTCTTAGGTAACTTGGCCTCCATCTGGTCTTTGATACTCTTGGCCACTTGAGCGGTTTCCAAAGAGTTGTTGAGTATCAGCAGCGAGTTGTTGTTACCGTGTTCGGCACTGTTGCAACGGCGGGCAAATTCAGCGAACGGGGCGGCCTGCGGCGTAGTGGCGATGGCTCCGAGCCGCTCTCCGGTGGCGGCCAGGTTTTTGGTCGTGGAGAGCGATGAAATGGCACGAATCTTACTCTGTGCGTTGATGTTGTTCATGATATAGCGCGAGATGGTACGCCATTTGGGCATCTCGGGATCTTCGATCTTCACGCTCTCGGCATAAGCCTCGTCGAGGAAGAGGGTGATCTTGCTGCTGTTTAAGAAGCGGAGGAATTCGTTGATCGATTCGCTGTTGAAATCGGTGTAACCGGTCGGATTGTTCGGATCGTTGACCAGAATGGTGGTGTTTTCGCAGAACAGATCCCACAACGAACCGCTGTCGTCGAAGAGCGAAAGGGTCGATTTGATCCGTTTCAGGCGGTCGATCAGGCGGTCGTAGGCCAAACGTCCGTCGGGCAGATTTTCGATCTCGATGTCGAACGGATTGATGTCGAACAGATCGTCCGGCAGCAGATCCTTGTATTCCCATGCCTGCACCGCATTGTAGATGACATAAGGTTTGGGCCGGCCGTTCGGATTGAACAGCAGGTCGCGGATAATCATCTGTACGGAATCTGATACCGAGGTCTGGTCCAGATTGCCCAGCGCCGACAGAAAATTCTTCACGATGTCGCGATCCTCTTCGCCCAATGAGAAATACTTGTCGCGAATGCCCAGATCGATCAGGAATTTTTCGAACCGTCCCTTGTTGTCTGCTTCGCGTCCCGTTTTGGTCAGATACTCTTTATATTTCTCCAGGAAGAGATTGATTCCGAAATTTTTGTGGAAATGATTCTTCAGCGTGCGTTCGTAGCAGCTGGGAATGATGTCCAGAATCAGCCGGCAGGCATAACGGATCTTGCTGTTCAGATTGTTGAACGGCTTTTGGCGCAGATACTGTCCGAAGGTGCGGATCTGATTACGGCCGCCGCCCTCGAGAATCGTCACGATGTCGATATTTGGGTTGCCGGCATAGAAATAGCTGTTCATCCGTTTTTCGAACTCGTCGATCAGTTCCTGGGTCTGTACCTGTTTGTTCTCCTGCTTGTGGCAGTTCTCCAGGAAGAAGATGAAGTCGCGCAGTTTTTCGAGCGAATATTTGTCCTGAACCACCTGACGGGAGAAAGCATCCAGCTTGAATAGGGTGATCCGCTTCTCGATATTCGAGGGATCGCCCGTCTGTTCAGAGAGCATCTGTTCCAGCTCTTTCGAATAGGTTTCGATCTGCGCTTCGATCTTTTCGCGAAATTCGGTGAGATAGGAGGCATTGACATTCTCCAGAATCAATCGCAGGTTGAGTTGAGTGTTGGCAGGTGATCCCAGTTTCTTGGTGTGTACCTTGTTCAGGGTATTGATTATGCCATTGTGGAAGCAGAATACCAGCGAGGTGTTTGAACTGCGTGACTCTTTGGAGTCGTCTACGATCACCAGCCGAGTGAGTAACGGGAACCACCGTTCGCCTGTATAGTGGTTGATGCGGGCGTGGCGTACCTTTACCACGAAAATGCTGGTGGTGTCGGTCGTCATCTGTTCATATAACTCCTCGGGCGAGGGCGAATCCATCACCACGACTGACGCTGCATTGAATACGTCGCCCTTGAGTAACTCGACCGCCTTGTCGGCATTACCCGATACGACGGTACGGATCATTCCGTTGAGTCCTTTGAAGTTTACCGTCCAGCGACTGCGATTTAAAAAGTCTGTTTTTTCCGCATTGGTTGTGTAATGGGTGCTCTGAGATATCATTTGTTCGAGCGTATCCATCATATAGTTCCAGTGGGCCTCGTTGATATCTCCCGTTACACCGATCACGTCACGGTATTTGCGAAGGTCGCGTACATGTCCTCCCAACTGGAGCTGACTCATGAAGTCGATCGTATAGTTGTTGACAGGAGGAGTTCCGACAGACAGATCGTGGCTTTCGCGAATGTTGCGTAACAGTTTTTTGAATTCGGCAGTAGTGCCATCGGTGTCGATCAATCGGTCGATTTTTCGCACGAAACGCCCCCGTTTGTTACTCAACTCGAAAGCTTTCGAATTGTTGTGAGGGATCAGCATCAGCGAGACGTCCACATATCCGGGAATATCTTCGCGGAAACGGAGCAGATATTTGTTGATCTCCGCCTGTTGCTTGGCCGGATCGTCTGGTTCCTCCATGCAGAGGCTGACGAAATTGGTCAGGTTATCGAAAATGTGACGAGGCAGAAATATCTCTGCTCGTTCGCCCAGTGACCGGTAGAGGTCCAGCAATTGCAACGCTTCGTTGCTTAAAAATGCTTTGGGTTCACCGACTATTTTCATCTTTTTCTTCGTTGGTGATTATTTTTTATGTATTGGTTATCAGAATTTTGTCTGTTTTTTCCGGATGATGAGAGGTGTATTGGTAAAATGTAATATTTATTACCGAAATTTAATACTTCATCTTCGGGGACAAATATATGTCTTTTTTTGCTAATTAGAAACAATTGTTAAATATTTTTCATTTATAATATAAATTATACAAATGATGCGGTGCTTTTTTGCAGGATAGAGAAAAAAGTATTTATATATAATATGTGGATGATGGTGTTGTTTTGTCGGGAGGGTGGTTTGAAAAAAAATGTTTTGTTTGTTATAAAGGGTATTTTTTTATGTGTTATGAATGTAATATTGGTTGTTATTTGGCTGTCTGTTGTTTTATTTTCCTTTTTTGTTCGGTTTTGTGTGTTTTTTTTGGGGGTGAGGTGGTTTTTTGTCTTTATTTGTTGATTTGTGTTTATTTTTATGGGGTATTTTGATATTTTTTATGTTTATTTTGAAAATATATGCTAAAAAATTTGGGGGTAAGAAATAAAAATATATATATTTGCAGTGTTGGTGGTTGGTGTTGGGGGGTGTTGGAGAAAAAACTTGTTTTTTTGAGACAGGGTGGTTTAAGTGGGAACGTGTTATAGTGAAATATTGTTGGATGTTGAAATGTTGAGGCACAATATCGGATTTGCAACTGATCGTGGGGTGGATGTGAGTGTGATGAGATGTGTGTGATGATGTTTCGGGTTCTCTTAGGGTTGGTTGGATGAGTGAGGGATGTGGGGTGGATTCGGTTGTGATTCCGGGTTGTGGCTTTGAAAAAAATGGAAAGGATGAAAGCATTGGCTATTCCGGCCGATTATCGGCCCTGTCTGGTTCCCGAGACGATGGAACAGGCGATCAAAGAGATTAAGGATACTTTTCAGGGATTGCTTTCCCGGGAATTGAGGTTGCGTCGGGTGACGGCTCCTCTTTTTGTGCTTTCGGGTACGGGCATCAACGACGATTTGAATGGAACGGAGCGACCGGTCTCTTTTCCTGTCAAGGATATGGGAGAGCGTCGGGCGGAGGTCGTTCATTCGCTGGCCAAATGGAAACGGATGAAACTGGGGGTTTATCGGATTGCTCCCGGTTATGGACTGTATACCGATATGAATGCCATCCGGGCCGACGAGGAGTTGGATAATCTTCATTCATTGTATGTGGACCAATGGGATTGGGAGCGGACAATCACGGCAGAGGAGCGTAATCTCGCCTTTTTGAAGGGCATTGTGGAGAAGATATATGGGGTGCTTCGGCAGACTGAGGAGATGGTCTATGCGAAATATCCGCATATTACACCGGTATTGCCGGAGAAGATTGAGTTTGTGCATGCGGAAGATCTGTTGCGGGTTTATCCCGATTTGACTCCGCAGCAAAGGGAGAGCGAAGCTGCCCGGAAATATGGAGCGATTTTCGTGATCGGTATCGGCGGACCGCTCTCCGATGGTAAAAAACACGACGGTCGGGCTCCGGATTACGACGACTGGTCGACCGAAACACAGCCCGGTTACCGGGGACTCAACGGGGATATTATTGTCTGGAACCCTGTGCTGAAGAGTGCTTTCGAGATTTCGAGTATGGGGATTCGGGTGGATGCCGAAGCATTGACTCGTCAGTTGGATATGTGTGGGTGTCCCGAGCGGAAGGGACTCGATTTTCATCGTTCGCTGTTGGAAGAACGGCTGCCTTATTCGGTGGGGGGAGGAATCGGTCAGTCAAGACTCTGCATGTTTCTGCTGCGTTGTGCACACATAGGCGAAGTACAGGCAAGTATTTGGCCTGAGGAGATGGTGGACGAATGTGCTAAACATGGCATTTATTTGAAATAACAAATTACGGATTACCCAAGAATCAATAAGTCAATAAGGTTATGGCAACATTACGGTTCAAAATGGTTGAGGAGGCCATCAAACGGAAAGCAATGAGTGTAGATGCACCCGCAGGACGTCCGTCGGAGTATTTCGGCAGTCGGGTGTTCGGCCGTGAGGCGATGCGCAAGTATTTGCCCAAGAGTACTTTCGAGGCTCTTATGCAGACGATGGAGCACGGTGCTTCGCTCAGTCGCGAGATTGCAGACAGCGTGGCTGCCGGGATGAAACAGTGGGCTATGGATATGGGTGCCACGCACTATACACACTGGTTTCAGCCTCTGACCGGAGGAACGGCCGAGAAACACGACTCTTTTGTGGAGCACGACGGTCGGGGCGGCATGATCGAGGAATTCAGCGGCAAATTGCTGATCCAGCAGGAACCGGATGCATCGAGTTTTCCCAATGGCGGTATCCGCAACACGTTCGAAGCGCGCGGATATAGTGCTTGGGATGCCACTTCGCCGGCTTTCGTGGTGGACGACACACTCTGTATACCTACTATATTTATTGCCTATACGGGTGAGGCCCTCGATTATAAGGCGCCCTTATTGCGTTCGCTGAGTGCTGTGGATCAGGCGGCTACGGCTGTATGTCGTTATTTTGATCCGGCAGTGGAGAAGGTTTTTTCCTATCTGGGTTGGGAGCAGGAATATTTTTTGGTGGACGAGGGTTTGTGGGCTGCACGTCCCGATCTGATGCTCACCGGTCGTACGTTGATGGGGCATGAGAGTGCCAAGAATCAGCAGCTCGAAGATCACTATTTCGGGGCTATCCCTACGCGGGTGATGGCCTTCATGGAGGATCTGGAATATGAATGTCTGAAATTGGGTATCCCGGCCAAAACCCGTCATAATGAGGTGGCACCCAATCAGTTCGAGTTGGCTCCGATCTACGAGGAGACCAATCTGGCCAATGACCATAACCAGTTGCTCATGTCCACGATCAAGAAGGTGGCCCGTCGTCACTCGTTCCGGGTGCTGCTCCACGAAAAGCCTTTCAAGGGGATTAATGGAAGCGGAAAACACAATAACTGGTCGTTGGGTACCGATACGGGTGTGAACCTGCTCTCGCCGGGCAAAACTCCAGCCGAGAATCTGCAGTTCGTGACCTTCCTGGTCAATATCCTGATGGCGGTCTACAAACACAACGGGGTGCTGAAAGCCTCTATTTCGAGTGCTACGAATGCCCATCGGCTGGGAGCCAATGAGGCTCCTCCTGCCATTATCTCCGTTTTTCTGGGCAGTCAGATTTCGGAGGTGCTCGACCGTCTGGAGAAGAGTACGGCCGACCAGGCGATTGTCTTCGATGGCAAAAGCGGATTCCGCATGGGGGGGATTGCCCACATTCCGGAACTGTTGATCGACAATACCGACCGGAACAGGACCTCTCCTTTTGCATTCACGGGGAACCGGTTCGAATTCCGTGCCGTGGGTTCTTCGGCCAACTGCGCCGGAGCAATGATCACCCTCAATACGGCGGTGGCAGCTCAGTTGTGTGATTTCAAGGCTGCCGTGGACGAAAAAATTGCTGCCGGGGAGAGTCGTGAGAAGGCGATCTTTACCGTACTGAAGTCTTATATTAAGGAGTGCAAGCCGATCCGGTTCGACGGTAACGGATATTGTGACGAATGGAAGAAGGAGGCGGCCGAACGGGGGTTGGATTGCGAGACTTCGGTGCCGTTGATTTTCGACCGTTTCATGACGCCCGATACGGTGAAGATGTTCACCGAGACCGGTGTGCTGAGCGAGAAGGAGCTGCATGCTCGGGCCGAGGTCTATCTGGAGACCTATACCAAGAAGATACAGATCGAGGCTCGTGTGCTGGGAGATCTGGCGATGAATCATATCATTCCCGTGGCTTCGCGTTACCAGGCCATGTTGCTGGACAAGGTGGACAAGATCAATCGGATGTTTCCCTCGGGCAAGAGTCAGATGGTCGCATCCTACGATGTGGGGCTGATTGAGAAACTTTCTTACCACATGACCGAAATCCATTCGAAGGTGGAGTCGCTCACCGATGCCCGCAAGGTGGCCAATAAGATCACGGACGAACGTCAGAAGGCGATCGCCTATCACGATACGGTGGCTCCGTTGTTCGATGAGATCCGTTACCATATTGATAAATTGGAATTGATCGTGGATAACGAGATGTGGCCGTTGCCCAAGTACAGAGAATTGCTCTTCATCCGATGAGGGTATGGGAAGGTGATGAAATGATGAAAACAGCCATGAAACGATACAATATCGATCATGAAGCCCCCCGACAGCGGGGGCTTTATGACCCTGGGTATGAGAAGGATGGATGTGGGGTGGGTCTTGTCATAGATATCAGTGGGGCGAAGACCCACGAAGTGGTCGAAAACGGCCTTCAGGTGTTGGAGCACATGGTGCACCGGGGAGCCGAGGGGGCCGACAACAAAACGGGGGATGGCGCCGGAATTATGGTGCAGATTCCCCATGAGTTTATTCTCCTGCAAGGGATTCCCGTGCCGGAGAAGGGACGCTATGCCACGGGATTGGTCTTTCTGCCGCGTGATGAGGCGAAGGCAACCGTGGCTTTGGGGGTAATCAAACAGGTGGTGCAGGCTTCGGGTCTGACCCTGATGCACGTACGGCGTGTGCCGGTCAACCGGGAGATTTTGGGTGAAGCCGCAGCTCATACCGAGCCCGATATCCGGCAGATATTCATCACCGGAGGCGAAGACAAAGCCGATTTGGAACGTCGGAGCTATCTGGTGCGCCGTCGTATCGAACGGGCACTGGCTTCGACATCCGCTTTGGAGGGGGCGGCCCCGCTTTATGTGGTGAGTCTCTCTACTCGAACGTTGGTTTACAAGGGGCTGTTGTCTTCCCCCCAGTTGCGCTACTATTTCACCGATCTGCAGAATCCCTATTTTACGAGTGGATTGGCCCTGGTGCACTCCCGTTTCTCGACCAATACTTTTCCGACCTGGGAGTTGGCCCAGCCGTTCCGGATGGTGGGACACAACGGAGAGATCAATACGATTCGCGGAAACCGTAGCTGGATGACTACCCGGGAGAGTGTGCTCCAGGCCGAGAAACTCGGTCCGATGGAGGAGTTGTGTCCGATCGTGCAGCCGGGAATGAGCGACAGTGCTACGTTGGATAATGTGTTGGAATTTTTTGTAGCCAGTGGTATGAGTCTGCCTCATGCGTTGGCGATGTTGATTCCGGAGAGCTACAACGACAAGAATCCCATCTCTCCCGAGTTGAAGGCCTTCTATGAATATCATAGTATTTTCATGGAGCCGTGGGACGGTCCGGCCACATTGCTCTTTTCGGACGGACGTTATGCCGGAGGTATGCTCGACCGTAACGGATTGCGTCCGGCGCGCTATTTTATCACGAAAAGCGGTATGATGGTGGTAGCCTCGGAGACGGGAGTATTGGATGTTGATCCGGCTCAAATCAAGGAGAAGGGGCGTTTGTATCCGGGAAAGATTCTGATGGTGGATACCGAAACGGGAACCATCGAGTATGATGCCCAGATCAAGGCACGTCTGGCCGGCGAACATCCCTATCGGGATTGGCTGGAACGGAATCGTGTGATATTGAGTGATATATCTTCGGGTCGGAAGGTGAAGCATCATGTCCCGGACTATGGCCGGATGCTGCACGCATTCGGGTATTCGAAAGAGGATGTCGAACAGATCATCCTTCCCATGGCTCGTGATGCGGCTGAACCGTTGGGGGCTATGGGATGCGATACGCCGCCGGCCGTACTTTCGGAGCGTCCACAGCGGCTGTTCAATTATTTCCGTCAACAGTTCGCTCAGGTGACCAATCCTCCGATTGACCCCCTGAGGGAAGAGATGGTGATGTCGATCGCCAGCTATATCGGAGCCATCGGGGGGAATATCCTGCACCCCTCGCCCGATCATTGCAAGGTGGTCAAACTGCCCAGTCCGGTGCTTACGAACCGCGATTTGGATATTTTGCGTAACCTCCGTTACAAGGGATTCCATACGCTGACACTTCCCATGTTGTTTGATCCTGCAGGTGGAGCCGAGGCACTGGAGGAGGCTGTGGATGAATTGTGCCGTCGGGCGGAGAGAGCGGTAGACGAGGGGTACAACTATGTGATTCTTTCCGATCGCGGTGTGGATGCCACTCATGCTCCCGTGCCATCGCTGTTGGCACTCTCGGCCGTACATCACTATCTGATCGCACGGCGTAAACGTGCTCAGATCGCACTGATCGTGGAGACTGCCGAGGCGCGGGAAGTGATGCACATGGCGTTGTTGATCGGATTCGGTGCCAGTGCGGTCAATCCCTATCTGGCATTCGGCGTGCTGTGCGACCTGGTGGAGCAGGGACGTGTACAGCTCGATTTCCCGGGAGCCGAGAGCCACTATATCAAGGCCGTCAACAAAGGATTGCAGAAGATCATCTCCAAGATGGGTATATCGACGATCCGCAGTTACCGCGGAGCCAAGATATTCGAAGCGGTGGGATTGAGTGCTGGGTTGCTGGATCGTTATTTCGACGGAATGATCTCCCGTATCGGAGGCGTTGGATTGGCAGAGATTGCCGCCGATGTGATTCGTACTCATGCCGAAGCTTTTGCGGAGTCACAATCCGAACAGTCGAAATCGACGGTTGAATTGAAACCTTCAGGGGAGTATGCCTATCGTCGAGACGGAGAGTTGCATGCCTGGACTCCGGAGATCGTGTCGGCTCTTCAGACGGCGGTTCGGGAGGGCGATCCGAAACAGTACGAACATTTTGCCGCGCTGGTTAACGATCGGGAGAAGCCGATCTTCATGCGGGATATGCTGACGATGCGACGCTCTCCGATCGGACTCTCTGAAGTGGAGCCTGCCGAACGGATCATGAAACGGTTCGTGACGGGAGCCATGTCGTTCGGTTCGATCAGTCGGGAGGCCCATGAGTTGTTGGCCGTGGCGATGAATGCCATCGGCGGACGCAGCAATACGGGGGAGGGCGGAGAAGATCCTGCCCGCTATCGGGTGCGGCGCGACGGAAGTTCGGCTCGCAGTGCTGTAAAACAGGTGGCTTCGGGCCGTTTCGGGGTAGATGCGCAGTATTTGGTGAATGCCGATGAGATTCAGATCAAGGTGGCGCAGGGAGCCAAACCCGGTGAGGGAGGACAGTTGCCCGGGTATAAAGTGGACGGGATGGTGGCTCGTACGCGCCATGCGGTGCCGGGAGTGACACTCATCTCTCCTCCGCCCCATCATGATATTTATTCGATCGAGGATCTGGCCCAATTGATTTTCGATTTGAAGAATGTGAATCCGGCCGCATTGATCAGTGTGAAGCTGGTGAGCGAAGGCGGTGTGGGTACGATCGCTGCCGGAGTCGCTAAGGCCAAGGCCGATCTGATTGTGATCAGTGGAGCCGAGGGTGGTACGGGAGCCAGTCCGCTGAGTTCCGTACGCCATGCGGGTTTGCCGGCCGAGTTGGGGTTGGCGGAGATTCAGCAGACTTTGGTGTTGAACAACCTGCGGGGAAAGGTGTATGTGCAGGTGGATGGTCAGCTCAAAACCGGACGCGATGTGATGGTGGCCGCTCTGCTCGGAGCCGAAGAGTTTGGTTTCTCGACGGCGGCTCTGGTGTCGATGGGATGTGTTCTCTGCCGTCGCTGTCATACGAATACCTGTCCGGTGGGTATTGCCACGCAGGATGAAGCATTGAGAAAGAAATTCAGGGGGAAAAAGGAGTTTGTGATGAACTATTTCCGGTTCGTGGCCGAAGAGGTGCGACGGGAGTTGGCTTCACTGGGCCTCCGGACGCTGGACGAGGCGATCGGACGGGCCGATTTGCTTGAACCCCGGCACTATCCTCGGAAGAGTAAACTGGCTACGGTCGATCTTTCGCGGCTTTTGTGGCGTCCGCAGGCAGAAGGACATGCCGTAAGACGTGTCGAACCGCAGGATCACAAGATCGACAAGGTGATGGATCGGGCATTGGTGGGCATGCTGACGCCGGCGATCGAATCGGAACTGGCCGCTCAATTGGATTTCCCGATACACAATACCGATCGTTCGGTGGGAGCCATGCTTTCGGGTGAAATAGCCCGTCATTACGGGAACAAAGGGCTGGCGGAGGATACGATTCGGATCACGTTTCGCGGTTCGGCCGGACAGAGTTTCGGGGCTTTTCTGCCTCATGGAGTTGAGTTTCGGTTGGAGGGCGATGCCAACGATTATGTCGGCAAGTCGCTCTGTGGCGGTCGACTGGTGGTGGTGCCGCCGCAGAGTGCGGAATTTGCCCCGGAGGAGAATATCATAGCCGGTAACACGTTGCTCTATGGGGCCACGGCGGGCGAATTGTATATCAATGGTCGTGTGGGAGAACGTTTCTGTGTACGGAATAGCGGTGCTACGGCCGTGGTGGAAGGTGTGGGAGACAATTGTTGTGAGTACATGACCGACGGTCGGGTAGTGGTATTGGGAACCACCGGGCGTAATTTTGCAGCCGGCATGAGTGGTGGTGTGGCTTATGTGTGGAACAAAGAGGGGAATTTCGACTATTTTTGCAACATGGAAATGGTGGAACTACTGCCGGTGGAGGATCCTGAGGACGAAAAGGAACTTCATGCTTTGGTGAGCGCCCATTATTACCATACGGGTAGTCCGCTGGCTCGTCGCATGATGGACCGATGGAGTGAATTTTTGCCCAGTTTCCTGAAGGTGATGCCTTCGGAATACAAGGAATTATTGAATGCTGCTAAAAAATAAAAAGTCGAATGAGCGATGCCATTAAACACGAGTGCGGAATTGCGATGATCCGTCTGCTCAAGCCCCTCGATTATTACAAGAAAAAATACGGTACCTGTTTTCGGGGACTCGATTTGCTCTATCTGATGATGGAAAAGCAACACAATCGGGGACAGGAAGGAGCCGGTATGGCTTGTGTGAAACTCGATGCCCGGCCGGGGGAGGAGTATCTGTTCCGGGAACGGGCATTGGGAACGGGTGCCATTGGGGAGGTGTTCGACGGAGTACACCGGGCCATGGAGGAGTATCGTGAGGCTGTTCGTCGCGAACGGGGTGAATTCCCCTCCCAGAAAGAGCTGCCTTTTGTGGGGGAGATCTACCTGGGCCATTTGCGTTACAGTACCACGGGGCGTTCCGGGATTTCATACACGCATCCTTTCCTGCGTCGTAATAACTGGCAGAGTCGCAATCTGTGTGTGGCGGGGAATTTCAATCTGACCAATGTGGATGAGATCCTGGCCGATATCGTGGCTCGCGGACAGCATCCGCGTCACAATGCCGACACGTTTATCATTCTGGAACAGTTGGGCTATCTGCTTGATGTGGAGGTACAGCGACTTTACGACCGTTTCCGGCCCGAGGGAATGCGTGGCGAAGAGCTCAATCGCAAGATCGAGGAGCATCTGGATATCGAAGGGGTGATTCGTCGTGCTTCCTCGACTTGGGACGGGGGATTTGTCATTGTGGGAGCTACGGGGAGCGGCGAGAGTTTCGTGTTCCGCGACCGGTGGGGGATCCGTCCGGCTTTTTATTATGCCGATGAGGAGATCGTGGCCGTGGCTTCGGAACGGCCGGTGTTGCAAACCGTATTGAATGTCACGACCGATGCCGTACGGGAATTGTCGGCCGGTGGAGCCTTGGTGATCACTCGCACAGGAGAGGTGCGGTTGTCTCAGATTGTAGAACCCGTGGGACCGACACCCTGTTCGTTCGAGCGGATCTATTTTTCTCGCGGAACCGATCGCGATATCTATCGCGAACGCAAAGAATTGGGACGCCTGTTGGCCGAACCGATTTTGGATGTAGTGGAGAGGGATTTCGACCATACGGTTTTCTCGTTTATCCCGAATACGGCCGAGGTGGCCTATTATGGTATGATGGAAGGGCTGAACGACCTGCTCGATCGTAGAAAGTCTGAACGTATCGCTGCATTGGGGCGCCCGGAACCGAAACAGGTGGCGGAAATATTGGCTCATCGCGTACGTACGGAGAAACTGGCCGTGAAGGATATCAAACTGAGAACCTTTATCGCCGAAGGATCCACGCGTAATGACTTGGCGGCTCACGTGTATGACATCACTTACGGTACGGTTATTCCGGGCGAGGACTCCATTGTGGTGATCGACGACAGTATTGTGCGGGGGACTACTTTGCGTCGCAGTATTGTCAAGATTTTGAGCCGACTCTCGCCGCGTCGGATTGTGGTGGTGAGCTCATCGCCGCAGGTGAGGTATCCGGACTGTTATGGTATAGATATGGCCCGTATGGGAGAGTTTATCGCTTTTTCAGCTGCAGTAGAACTGCTCCGCGAATCGGGAAGGGAAAACCTGCTGGAGGAGGTGTACCGTAAGTGTAGAGAACAGGCGGAACAACCCGGATCCGTGGCGGTCAACTATGTGAAGGAGATCTATGACCCCTTTGCCGACGAGGAAATTTCGGCTCGGATTGCCCGCATGATCACTCCCGAAGAGTGTGAATGTCCTGTGGCAGTGGTTTACCAGAGTTTGGAAAATCTGCACAGGGCTTGTCCGAATCACGGTGGGGATTGGTATTTTTCGGGAAATTATCCCACGCAGGGAGGTGTAAGGCTCGTGTGTCGGGCCTATATGAATTGGTACGAGGGGAATCCGTTGCGACGATAGTGCGAGAAGCAAAATTTGTCTTCATAAAGCGTCGAAATGGGGAAATTTCGGTTTTGTTTGCTTTGAAAATAAAAATGTCGGGTTTTATGATTATCTTTGTCGAATAGGCTCTTTTTTATCCTTTGTAAAGAATATTTAACCCTATTTTTATCATATAAATTAAAAAAAGAACCCAATTATGAAAAACCTGACATTATTGACTCTTGTGACTTGTGCTTCTGTGGTGGCGGTTTCCTGCTCGCAGAGTTCCAAGAAGAATCGTTTCGACGGTAGCGCGGGAGAGGTGAAACTTATGACGCTCGATCCGGGTCATTTCCATGCTGCTCTGGTGCAGAAGAATATGTATGCACAGGTAGATCCCGATGTGTATGTATTTGCCCCCGAGGGAGAAGACGTGCAGATGCATTTGGATCGTATCGAAAACTATAATACTCGTCAGGAGAATCCTACTTCGTGGAACGAGATCGTTTACACCGGTCCCGATTTCTACGAGAAGATGATTGCCGAAAAACCGGGTAATGTGTTGGTGTTGGCCGGTAACAACGGAAAGAAAACCGATTATATCAAAGGTGCCGTAGAGGCTGGAATCAACGTGTTGGCTGATAAACCGATGGCTATCGATGCCGCTAATTTCAAGAAACTGGAGGAGGCTTTCGATATTGCACAGAAAAACGGTGTGTTGCTCTATGATATTATGACCGAACGTTATGAGGTGACCAATGCCCTGCAGAGAGAGTTGGCCAATATTCCCGAATTGTTCGGCGAATTGCAGAAGGGTACGCCGGAAGATCCTGCTATTACCAAAGAGAGTGTGCACCATTTCTTTAAATATGTGTCTGGGCTGCCGTTGACTCGTCCCGAGTGGTATTTCGATGTAAATCAGCAGGGTGAGGCTATTGTAGACGTAACCACCCACCTGGTGGATCTGGTACAGTTGGCCGTAGTGGGCGAGAATCCGATCGATGTGGCATCTCAAATCGAATTGACCGGTGCCAAACGTTGGACCACTTCGATTCCTCTGGATCAATACCAGCTGGTATCCGGCAAGCAGACTTATCCCGATTTTCTGGCCAAGGACATCGTGAACGATACGCTGAAAGTATATGCCAATGGTGAAATCAACTACAAACTCAATGGCGTGAATACTCGCGTGGTGGTACTGTGGAACTTCATGGCTCCGGAAGGCGCTGGCGATACCCACTATTCGATCATGAAGGGTTCGAATGCCGATGTGATTATCCGTCAGGGTGCCGAGCAGGGATACAAACCGATGCTTTATGTGGCTAAGAAGAGTGGAGTATCGGATGAAGAGTTCGAGAAAGTACTCAAGGAAAGCATTGCCAAATTGGCCGACAAGTACTCCGGACTGGAGATCGCTCGCGTGGGCGAAGAGTGGCAGGTGATGATTCCCGAGAAATATTATGTGGGTCATGAGGCTCATTTCGGACAGGTTACCGAAAAATATCTCCAGTATCTGATAGACGGTAAGTTGCCCGATTGGGAAGTTGCCAACATGAAGGCTAAATATTACACGACGACCAAGGCTCTGGAGATGGCCAAGGCTGCCGATGCAGCGAAATAACGTTCTGTTCGAGAACGGTCGATGGTAAGGCGCACCGTAGGGTGCGCCTTATTGCTCTGAGGGGTGGATGTCGGATGTCGGATAAAAGATGAATCGGTCGGAGAAAAGGGGTAGGGGCATGAATCTTGAATCTTTTCTGTTCGATCGGAATATAAATAGTAAAATCATAGAGAATATGACTAAAGAAGAATTGATGCGTAAAGCGATTGCCCTTTCGTGCGAAAGTGTGAAACGTGGCGGAGGACCATTCGGTGCAGTGATTGTGCGTAATGGAGAGATCGTGGCAGAAGGTTCCAATTCGGTGACTCTACGGAATGATCCTACGGCTCATGCTGAAGTGAGTGCCATTCGGGTCGCATGTGAACGTCTGGGGCGTTTCAAACTGGAGGATTGTGAAATTTATACTTCGTGTGAACCGTGCCCCATGTGTCTGAGTGCCATTTATTGGGCGGGAATCCGAAAAATCTATTTTGCCAACAATCGGGGAGATGCTGCAGAGATTGGGTTCGATGATTCGTTTATTTATGATCAGATCCCTTTGGCTCCCGACAAGCGTACGATTCCCTCGGTGGAGATGTTGCGTGGAGAAGCACTGTCGGCTTTTCGCCTGTGGCAGGAAAAAGAGGATAAGGTGGAGTATTGAATTGTCGTTGCAATAAATAAGGCCGTCTCTAACAATAGAGACGGCCTTATTTACATTATTGGAGGATTGGCCATGCCGGAATCAGGCTTCCGTATCGTTTGCCAGGGCGTTGCCGACAACTTCCGGTAATTCGGCCTCGGTGATGATGGGCCATTGGGTCTGAATCCATTGATTATTGGAGGTGAAATAGGCCTCTTTTTGTATCTCCCCGGTCCTTGATGGTTACTATCGTTGCAATTCGAATCCCAATCTCATGCCGTCGTATTGACCGGAGAGCGAACCGAGCGCTTGAAGCGTGCTGTTTCCGGATGCATTGGCCAACAGGGTGACTAACTTGAGGATTTTGCTGGCATCGAACAGAATGAAGAGTTTGTCGCCACTGAGTGAAACGTAGGTGTTGAATGTGGCAATATGGATTCCTGTACGAGCTGCCGTGATTGAGAGTGCCAGAATCTGTGTCTCTTCGTTTAGGGAATAGGTGCCGCTTAGCGTATGGGTGCCGGTCGAGATGGTGAAAGTACTGTCGGCCGTGAAAACAAAATGGAATGATCCGTTCTTGATTCCGGCTATCGCAAAGTAATCTGCCAGTTTCTCTTCGATTTGACTGGAGACGATACTTCCTCCTGCTTTTTTGAGCAGATCGTCGCTCTCGAACTGGCAGGCCGGAGCGCTGTATTGCCAGGTACCGGGCAGGGTGGCTGTCGTAAGTCGATTGCCGGTGAGAGCCGAAATGGTCTCTTTTACGGCGGAGGAGTTCAGAATGTCTTTTAATGACTGAGCCTGCAATGCGGTGTTCATACACAACAGGATGAGAATCGGTAAAAATATCTTTTTCATGGTTTGAATGGTATTGTTGTCAGATTTGAGATAATAGCCCTGTTTGGAGGAACATATCGCGATAGAGGGCTGCTTTTTCGTTGAGGGGTTTGGGATAGGCTCGGGATGAAGAGGGCATACGATAGAGTCGCATGGAACGATCCTGCCATAGAAATGGTGAAAAACCGCCGATGGGTGGTTCTGGGGTGTCTGGAAGCAATGACAACAGTGTATCGGTGGCTTTTTGCCCGGTGGTGACGATCGTGCGGCAATCCGGAAGTTGTGTTAACAATGAGGAGAGATCGACCGGACGAGCCACTTTTAAAAATTGGTCGGAAGCATTGCCTCGTTGTCGAATGGCTTCGGCCGCCGTATCGCTCAGGGCAATGCCTTTTTCATCCAGGAATTGTTCGATACGTTCGCGGCAGAAGGCTTTATGTCCGTTCTCCACGAAGTGGTCACGGTCCCGGAAAAAAACAATTCCGAAAATTCTCCACATATCGTTCTGCCAGTTGGGATAGAAAAATTCCATGGACCAGCATTCGCGTGCAGGAGGGAAACTTCCCAACATGAGAATTGTTGCGCGGGGAGGCAGAAACGGGGGGAGCGGATGGTGTTCTATTGGGTTGGCAGGCATAAATATACAGATGTTTCTCAAGCAAAATTACGGAAAAATAAGCGGAATTGGAGAAAAAATGGATCGGTATGGGAAAAAATCGTATTTTTAAAGAAAAAAATTATGGTACGCCGTATTTGTTGTATAATAATATTATTCTTGTTTGTGTCGTTTCCCTGTCGGTCGGGAGAGGAGCGGGTGGTTTTGCATACTCCGACGGGAGATATTCAGGGGTGGTTGCTCTCTCCCGAAAAGCCTGCGGATTCGACTGTGGTGCTGATTGTGGGTGGATCGGGGCCGGTGGATCATGATGGGAATGCTCCGGGAATGGTCAATAATGCATATCGGTTTCTGGCTACGGATTTGGCTCGGGCAGGAATTGCTTCATTGCGTTTCGATAAACGGGGAATTGCATCCAGTGCGGCTGCGGCGATGTCCGAATCAACCTTACGTTTTGAGCATTATATCGACGATGTGCGGTCGTGGATAGCCTTTTTGAGAAAGCAGGATCGTTTTCGGAGGATCTTTTTGATTGGGCATAGCGAAGGCGCTCAGATCGCAACGGAAGTGGGAGCGGACGATCCGAAGATTGACGGTGTTGTTCTGATTGCCGGGATGGGACGATCGGCTGCCGAAGTAATTCATTCTCAACTTGCAACCCAACTTCCGGAGGAATTTCTGCAAAAGGCCGATGCCATTCTCGATTCGTTGCAGATCGGTAAGCAGGTGGCCGACGTACCCTCATTGTTGTACAGTTTGTTCCGTCCGAGCGTGCAACCGTATATGATTTCCTGGATGAGTCACGATCCTATATGTGCGATGGCACGATTGGAAATGCCGGTTTTGATCCTGCAAGGCGATACCGATATTCAGGTCGGTCCGGTGGATGCCTCCCTATTGGCCGATGCGAATCGGAACGCACGGAAGGTGACTATCTCGGGAATGAATCATGTGATGAAGCCATGTGCGTCTACGGAATCGGCACTCCAACGGGCCACTTATTTCGATCCGGATCTTCCGAATCATCCTGAATTGGCTTCGGCTGTCATCTCGTTTATTTCAGACTCTAATTTGTAATCGAATAGGGGATTAGAAGTGAAATTTTATATGATTTTCGACTAATTTGATTAGTTTTGTAACTCTGTCTTCCTTGCGAAGGTAAAATAGTCGAACATATAAATTAATATGCTGTATATGAAAAAAACTTTGATTTTGTTTTGTCTGTTGGCAGTAGCCACGGCTTCGGCGCAGAAGAAAAAAGGGGATGTCTACAAATTCGAGGATGTAAAGACTGTGGGGGCTACCTCGGTTAAAGACCAGAGCCGTAGCGGAACTTGTTGGAGCTTTTCCGGATTGGCTTTCTTGGAAAGCGAACTGCTTCGTGCCGGGAAGGATACGGTAGACCTTTCGGAAATGTGGGTGGTTCGTCATACGTATCTGGATAAGGCTATCAAGTATCTGAGAATGCATGGTAAGGCCAATTTTGGCGGCGGTGGCGCTACCCATGATGTGATGAATGTGATTCGCGAACATGGTATCGTACCCGAGGAGGTATATACGGGGCTGCAATATGGCACAGACAAGCATCAGCATAAAGAATTGGATGCCGTACTGGAGGCCTATATGTCGGCCGTCTTGAGTAGCCATAACAATCCGATGACCTCTACGTGGCAGAAAGGCTTCAATGCCCTGCTCGATACCTATCTGGGCCCGGTACCCGAGAAATTTACGTATAAGGGAGTGGAATATACACCGCAGAGTTTTGCCGCTTCGTTGGGACTTAACATGGATGATTATGTCTCCTTTACCTCATTTACACACCATCCTTTCTATTCGCAATTTGCTATCGAGGTGCCCGATAACTGGGCTTGGGGCATGTCCTACAACGTGCCGCTGAAGGAGTTTGAAGCATTGTTTGCCAATGCTATCGATAACGGCTATTCGATTTTCTGGGCTGCGGATGTGAGTGAACCCGGATTTAAGTGGAACCAAGGGTTCGCGGTGGTGCCCGATGCGACGGTAGAGAGTCTTGAGGGAACCGAACAGGCTCGTTGGGTGAAGATGACTCCTGCTCAGCGTGAAGCGGCAGTGCTTAATTTCGATCATATCCGTAAGGAGAAAAAGATTACGCAACAGATGCGTCAGGAGGCCTATGACAATTGGGAGACTACGGACGACCATGGTATGCAGATCGTGGGGACGGCTGTTGATACACTTGGTAATAAATATTACAAGGTGAAAAATTCATGGGGTACTACGCAACTTTACGACGGATATTTCTATGCATCGGCCCCTTATGTGGCCTACAAGACAATGAATATGGTGATCAACAAGAATGCGGTACCGAAAGAGCTTCGCAAGAAGTTGGGAATCAAATAGAAGCGCTTTCTCTCTCAGATAAAAAACCGGCTTTTATGCCGGTTTTTTTATGGGAATGAATGGATTTGAAAATTTTTATTAAATTTATATTTAATAATCAGTGTTTAGGGAAAAGATATGAAAAAAATTTTGTTTTTGCTTGTCGGATTCACATTTTATGTCGGGACGACAAATGCTCATCCTCCGGTTGAATATCGAGGAGAAATTGCGGTGGGGTATTCGATTGTTCTCGATGATATTAATCGTTTGAATTTACATACTGTTCAAGGGGTTGCAATCGGGGAATACATGGCGAGCGGCCTGGGGGTTGGACTCGATTACGGAGAGGACTGGAGTATCCCGATTTATCTTAATGTGAAAGGATTCCTTCCTGTAACGGATCGCATATCCCCCTATTTTTCTTTTGATGTCGGTATCGGGATTTCGAATGGATACGGATCCTCCGTGATATGCACTCCAGCAGTTGGAGTCGGTATTGGCCGCTTTATCGTACAATTAGGCTACAATGTACAAGAAGAACTCGGTGCATTGCAGATTAAGACAGGTCTCGTATTCTGACTGTTATCGACTTGTCCCGCTACAATTCGATGGTCTCGGGCAACGGTTCGTCGGAAATGAAACCCCACTCGTCTTCTACGAAGGCATCGCCGGCAATCTGGTCGGCCCGCTGTTTCATGAAAAGTCCCTTGGCCGTGACGGCTATACTGCCGTCAGACAGGATGATTTCGCCCGATCCCTCGAAGAGACGTCCCCGATCGCGGTCGATACGGCCAACGACCTTGATCTCCTCTCCGTAAGGAACAGGTCGACGATATTTTAGCGTTAATTCCATCGTGACACCCCATATGGTGTCGGTCGAGCCGATCGAAATGGCTCGGCCGATGGTCTCGTCCAACAGTGCCGAGGCGATTCCTCCGTGCAGGTGATGCGGATAACTTTGGTGACGCTCGTCGGGAGTGCAGAGGGCTACCAATTCGCCGGTTTCAGTCTCGTAGAAGTGGGCATGCAGTCCGAAGGGGTTATCCAATCCGCAGACGAAGCAACGGCGGGCATTGTATTGACGTCCGGTGACTTGTAGGGTACGATGGTCGATATGTTCTTTTTTCATATAGTGGGTAATATTTGTTCTCGTTGGAGGATCTCCCTTTAAAGGGATTCAACATGTAAATATACGCATTTTACATCAGTTTTCGAAGCCATCGGAGTGGCCGGTAGGGAGCATAACGGACGGGAATATCGGGGTGAGTGGAACTGAGAATCACGGACCGGGGATTGCTGAACTGTTCGAAGCTCTGTTGTCCGTGGTAGCGTCCCATGCCGCTCGGACCGATTCCGCCGAAAGGGAGATGATGATTGGCCAGATGGACGATCGTGTCGTTGATGCACACACCTCCGGATGTGGTTTCTTGCAGTATACGTCGTGTGTCGTGTGTGCCTCCGAAAAAGTAGAGGGCCAGTGGCCGGGGATGTTCATTCACGTAATGAATCGCTTCGCCTATCTCCTCGAAAGAGAGCACGGGCAATATGGGGCCGAAAATCTCCTCGGTCAGCAGAGGACTCTCGGGGGCGGGATCGGCCACCAGTGTCGGGGCGATATAACGTTCCTCAAGATCGTAATCTCCTCCGAGAAGAATTTCACCGGAATGGTGCAGGGTTTCGATCAGCCGACGGGTGGCTGCCTGGGTGACGATACGTGGATAGTGGGGGGCAAGACGGGGATTCTCGCCGAATGCCCGCCGGATTTCGAGTATGATCTGTTCGGTCAGTTTGTTTCTCAAGCGGCGTTCTGCCAACAGATAGTCGGGAGCCACGCAGGTTTGTCCGGCATTGAGTAACTTGCCCCATACGATACGTCGGGCGGCGATTTTCAGGTCTGCTCCGGTCCCCACGATACAGGGACTCTTTCCGCCCAGTTCAAGAGTGACCGGGGTGAGATGACGTGCTGCCGCTTCCATAACAGCTTGACCGAACGAGGTACTCCCCGTGAAAAAAATATGATCGAATCGTTCGTTCAATAGGGCAGTATTCATTTCTCGATCGCCCTCGAGAAGAATGACATGACCCGGTTCGAAAGCCTCTTCCACGATACGGGCCATGACTCGATTGGTTTGAGGCACAAAGGGAGAGGTTTTGAGTATTGCACAGTTTCCTGCCGAAATGGCTCCGACGAGCGGATTGAAAAGCAACTGGAACGGATAGTTCCAAGGGGCGATGATCAGTACCGTACCCAAGGGTTGGCGTACGATCCGGCTGCGGGAGGGCCACAGAAAAAACGGCGTGGTGACCCGTTGAGGCCGAGTCCAGTGTTTCAGTTTGCGCAGATGGAGTGCGATTTCCGAAAGTACCATGCTTATTTCGGTCATGTAACTTTCCGGGGGAGATTTGTGAAGTTCGGATTGAAGAGCTTCGTATAGTTCCTGTTCTTGATTCAGAATTGCCGTTCGGAGCCGTCGCAGGGTGTTGAGCCGGAAACGTAAGTCTCGGGTACGGCCGCTTTCGAAAAAAGCCCGGCAGAGGGCCGTAGATTCTTGGGCGATCCGGTTTTCGGATGTATTCCCGACGGAATAGTCTGTTCGAGCGTTCATGGCGTTTCGTTATGAAGGACAGGAAGTTTCAGATGCAAAACAGGGTATGGCATGCCGCAGGAGTCGGTAGCACTGCGTCCGATCGGAGTACATCCCATTTTCCGGTAAAAAGCTGCGGCATTTCGGTTCTGCTCGTTGACGTCTACGGTGAGGGCTCCCGATTTCCGGATGGCGTGTTCGATCAGACGGCGTCCCAATCCTTGTCCGATATGGTCCGGACGGACAAACAACATGTCCAGATGAGTTCCCGTTATACCCGAAAAAGCGAGTATTCCCGTCCGGTCGCGGATCAGATAGAGAGTCGCGCCTCCGAATCCGCTCCGATGAATTTGCCGGCGGAAAAACGGAATATCCTCTTCACGCACGAAATCGTGTGTGGCCCGTACCGAAGCCTCCCAAAGGAGTTCCAGTTCGGGATAGTCAGCCGGAGAGGCTTGTTCTATGGCGAGATTGATCGGCGTTATCATGTGGTAAAGGCCTAATGAGACATGAAGAGTATTTGCGGTCGGTTCTCTGAATTGAAGAAGGTCTCTGCTGTCGCAACCAGATGCTTTATCGGGGTGTTCCGGAACTGTCCACCAACTCTTTGTCTTCGGGATGACGTTCGAGATAGACAGGTATATAGGGACAACTCGGAATCACTTTCAGCTGATGTTCACGGGCATAGTTCATGGCGGCTTTCACGAGCAGAGCGGCTATCCCTTGTCCTTGCAGGGCTGGGGGAACAATGGTGTGAATCAGATTGAGCCCCCTGGCATAGGGACGGTATTCAACATATGCCGTGATGCCGTTTTCCTGGATTTCAAAACGATGGCGTTCGGGATGGTGTGTGATATTATATTCCATGATCGTACTCTTTTAGGATTTCAATACGGTGAGAAGGTATAAAAATCGTACCAAAGCCCTCCCTTTTTGTCTCTATTTTTTTAGATACCAGTTGTATAGGGTCCTGATACCCTGATCGAGTTCCATGCGGTGTTTCCAGCCCAGAGCGTGAAGTTTGGACGGATCGGTCAACTTACGGAGTGTGCCGTCCGGTTTCGAGGGATTGAAGACTATCCTGCCGTCGAAACCGACCTCGGAGGCGATCATTTCAGCCAATGTGCGAATGGTTACCTCTTTGCCCGTACCGATATTGATATGACAGTTGCGGGGTTCTTTCATGCCGCGGGAGAGATCCTCCCAGCCTACATGCTCCATGACCCATACGCAGGCATCGGCCATGTCCTCGCTCCAGAGAAATTCACGCAGCGGGGTGCCCGTCCCCCAGATCTCCACCTCCACCTGCCCCGTGGAGGGATTGCGGCGGATTCCATACTTCTCCAGTTTGGCTTCGATGGCTTTCAGATCATTTCCGTCCACTCCCTCGACCGGCATACGGTTGAAATCGGCCCGCAGAGCTGCCTCATCGCCCCGTTCCAAAGCTCTTCCCAGATGCATCTTGCGGATCAGAGCCGGGAGTACGTGCGAACGTTCCAGATCGAAATTATCGTTCGGACCGTAGAGATTGGTCGGCATCACGGCGATGAAGTCCGTGCCGTACTGCATATTGTAGGCTTCGCACATCTTCATGCCTGCGATTTTGCTGATGGCATAGGGTTCATTGGTGTATTCGAGCGGCGAGGTGAGCAGACAATTTTCCGGCATGGGTTGAGGTGCTTCTCGCGGATAGATACAGGTACTGCCCAGGAAGAGCAGTTTTTTCACACCGTTCAGCCAGGCATGATGGATGACATTGGCTGCCAGAATGATGTTTTCGTAGATGAATTGTCCCCGGTAGATGCTGTTTGCCATGATACCTCCCACTTTGGCGGCTGCAACGAAAACGTAGTCCGGACGCTCTTCGGCGAAGAAACGTGCCACGGCAGCCTGATCCGTCAGGTCGAGTTCGGCATGGGTACGGGTGACAATATTGGTGTAACCCTTTTCGCGTAAATTTTTTTCGATGGCCGAACCCACCAGTCCGCGGTGTCCGGCCACATATATCTTGCCTTGTTTGTCCATCGTATTATTCGAAATATTCCAATGTTTTGTAGCCTCCTGCACGCAGATAGCTGTCGCGTTTGAAGAGCTTGATGTCGCTACGCATCATGTCTGCCACCAGTGCCGGCAGATCGTATTCGGGTTTCCAACCCAACACGGTACGGGCCTTGGTCGAGTCGCCGATCAGCAGCTCCACCTCCGTAGGACGGAAATATTGCGGGTCGACGGCGATCACCACATTGTGCAGGGGAGAGGCAATCCGTTCTCGGATACCCGGCAGAAATTCCGCCCCCACCCGTTCGGTGAATCGGGCTTCGTCCACAGCCACTATATATCCTTTTTCTTCGACACCTTCTCCTCTGAATTCGAGTGTGATACCTATTTCGGCATAGGCCATCTCGGCAAAACGGCGGATGGTGGTGGTAACACCTGTGGCGATGACATAGTCGTCCGGTTTATCCTGCTGGAGGATCATCCACATGGCTTTTACATAGTCTTTGGCATGACCCCAGTCGCGTTGGGAGGAGAGGTTCCCCAGATAGCAGGTTTCCTGCATACCCATGGCAATACGCGAGGCGGCCCGGGTGATTTTGCGTGTGACGAAAGTTTCTCCCCGCATTGGACTCTCGTGATTGAAGAGAATGCCGTTCGAAGCGTGCATTCCGTAGCCTTCGCGGTAGTTGACCATGATCCAGTAGGCATATAATTTGGCGGCGGCATAAGGACTTCGCGGATAGAAGGGTGTTTGTTCGTTCTGCGGGATCTGCTGTACCTGTCCGTAAAGCTCCGAAGTGGATGCCTGATAGATGCGGCATTTGTCGACAAGTTCCAATAGGCGTACTGCCTCCAGAATACGCAAGGTCCCGATACCGTCAGCATTGGCTGCATATTCGGGTGTATCGAACGAGACCTTCACGTGGCTCATGGCGGCCAGATTATAGATTTCGTCGGGCTGTACCTCCTGAATGATTCGTGTCAGGTTCATCGAGTCGGTCATGTCTCCGTAGTGGAGGATGAAATTCCGGTTTTCGATGTGGGGATCTTGATAGAGGTGGTCGATACGATCGGTATTGAAAAGCGAACTGCGTCGTTTGATACCGTGAACGATATATCCTTTTTTGAGTAGAAATTCGGTCAGATAGGCGCCGTCCTGTCCCGTTACGCCGGTGATGAGTGCTGTTTTCTGCATGAATCAATGTTTTGTCTTACGAAAGATATCGAATATTTTTCAAATATTCCACAAAGGTAGGGTTTTAATCCGACTTATTTGTAGTCGATACCTGCTTTTCGTGCCTGGATATGTTGCAAAGGGCGGGGAATACGGTAGAGCCGTCCCTCTTTTTCCAGGAGGGCTCCCGTTTGATGGAAGCGGAAACGTACGTCGCATTCCACGCATTGACGACGGAGGTCGACCACCCATTCGAAATGACAGGGGCGGGCATGGGGACCCGATTCTCCGCCCACCCCGACCTCTTCCGCCCACGGGCCCAACCAAGGAGTGAGGTCGATCGGTCCCAGCAGGGGTTCGAGGAGAAGTTGTTTATGGCGGACGGGGGCCTCCCGATAGATGGGTAGTCGGTAGTTGGCCCGGTCCTGATTCTCTATCGTGCAACAGATGGTGACGTTTTCATATCCCTGGCCCCAGTCCATAGGAAGTACTTTTTCGAGACGGTCGATTCGTTTGGTGGTGAGGAAAAAATGGAGATCGTTTCGTTCGTGCATCATTTCCCAGGCTCCGGGACGCCAAGGATCGGCCTCTTCCAACAGAAAGTCGGAACTGAAACACGTATAGACAGTGGTGCCGGGCGCAATAAGATAGGATCCATCCCGCTTGCGGCGCGTAGGAAGATCGTAGGCCGAGGTAAGTGTCACTTCGGAGCTGTCCTTGCCGTGACGAGAGTCGATGCGATAGACGTAGCAGTGGGCGCATCCGGCGCTGATTTTGTGGCAGCCGTGCCAGGGGTTCCAGCCGTTATTCATGGGCGATATGAATTTGGTTTTCCGGATGTATGGGTCTTCAAAATCATTTTCAGATGGATCATGAGGCGGCTTTCGATGCCGTTTTCCTCAATCGGTTGGGGATCATGATGCTGAAAATAGCCGGCATTGCCCGTTTCTATTTCGAGAACAGGCCGGACCCCACGGACAAGACGCTCTTCGACCGATTCCGGTGGCTCGTTGTCCCAAGAGTACAACTTGTTCGGGACCGGTTCGCCGCCAGAAAGCGATCGAATTGTAACGGGGTTTGTTTCTGTGTTCATGGATCCGGGGTCAGAAAGTATAGCTGCAAAATTAGTGTTTTTATGGTCCGATATGTCCTCTCTGAAAATAAACGGGGAAAATCTCATCGAATTTCCCCGTTTATTGTGAAAATTCCTTTCGGTTAGTTCACCTGGTTCTGCAGGTCGGGCCAGTCGGAGATATTGTAGCTCTCTTTAACGGCTTCCGGTGCCGAGGGGAAGAAGGTGAATTCGTTGCCCAGCTTCTCCTCGATCTTTTTTACCGAGAAGGTGTAGTCTTTCAGAGGCGGTACGACCGAAACGGTTTGGTCTGACAGATTCTGAGGGAACCAGAATCCGATGGCCATTAGTTCGTCGGCCGAGCACTCCTGGATCGCTTTGCCTGTGGTTCCGCTTTTGGTTCGCAGGAACACTTTGTAGCGGGCCGTCGGAACCACGCACGGTTTCGATTTCGCCGATGG